>NZ_JBXAFT010000009.1:0-116681 GCF_058793415.1 Rhodoferax sp. MLSD5-FHT05B10
CCTCGCGTTCTGGGTGGAACCCGGCACCGACCTGGCAGCGCTGCAGCAGGCGCTGCGCGACCTGGCCGACCAGCAGGGCCAGCTGCGGCGCGCGGCGGGCCACACTCAGGGCCAGCACCGAGAACACCAGGAAGCTGCCGGTAAACAGCGCCACCAGGGCCAGCACGGTGAGGTTGACGCGGTAGGCCCGCGACAGGGTGTCCATGCGCTGCAGCGCGTCGCCCGGCTCCACCAGCTGGGCGCCGGCGGGCCAGTCGGGTGCGCCCTGCAGCGTGCGGGCAAAGGCCGAGCGGTCCACCCCGGAGCGCAGGCGCAGCTCCACCCGCGACAGCGGCCCCAGCTGGCCAAAGAATTCCTGCGCAGCGGCAATGTCCATCACCGCCAGCGGGCTGCCGGCGGCACCCACGCTGCCGGCCACGTGCACACGGCCGAGCTGCAGGCCGCGCTGCAACTGCAGGCGGTCGCCGGGCAGGCGGCTGCGGGCGGCGGGGTTCAGGAACACGGTGTCGGGGGCGAGCAGGGCCAGGCGGTCCTGTCCGGCTGCGGGCACGGGCAGCAGGTCGGGTGCCATCTGCGCGATCTGCAGGGTGTCCACGCCCAGGATGCGCAAGGGCACCCGCTGCGCGGCGCCGGGCGGGTCTGGCAGGGCGTAGGTGCTGAGCTCCAGCACCGGATTGGCCAGCGCCACATCGGGGTGGTGGGCCACGCGGGCCAGCAGCGCGTCGTCCACGCCGCGGTCGGCGCGCAGTACCCAGTCGGGCTGGCCGCCAACCGCGCGCACGGCCTGCGCGAATTCGTCCAGCGCCG
Source organism: Rhodoferax sp. MLSD5-FHT05B10 (assembly GCF_058793415.1). Classification (NCBI taxonomy): domain Bacteria; kingdom Pseudomonadati; phylum Pseudomonadota; class Betaproteobacteria; order Burkholderiales; family Comamonadaceae; genus Rhodoferax; species Rhodoferax sp. MLSD5-FHT05B10. The sequence continues at coordinate 808 of NZ_JBXAFT010000009.1, forward strand.
AGGCGTTGATGAGGTGCACCGAAAACGCCAGCGCCACGCCCAGCATGACCGACACCACGGCGGCGGCGTTGCGCCAGGGGTGGTGGCGCAATTCCTGCCAGGAAAAACTGCGCAGCAGGGGCCACAGCGGGGAGGCGGTGGGGGCTGCCATGGCGTGGGGCTCTACGTGCGGTTCTCGAAACCGTCCGGGCGCAGCCGCAGCACGCGGTCGGCCTGGGCGGTGGCGGCCTCCGAGTGCGTCACCAGCACCAGCGCGGTGCCGTGCAGCCGGGTCTGCGCCACCAGGGCGTCCATGACCCGGGCGGCGGTGGCGGGGTCGAGGTTGCCGGTGGGTTCGTCGGCCAGCAGCAGGGTGGGGCGGTGCACCAGGGCACGCGCAATGGCCACGCGCTGCAGCTGGCCGCCGCTGAGTTGCTGCGGCAGGCGTTGGCCCAATCCTTCCAGGCCCACGGCGTGCAGCATGGCCTGCACGCGGGCGTCGTCCGGGGTGCCCAGCAGCAGCAGCGGCAGGGCCACGTTCTGCGTCACGTCCAGATGCCCCAGCACATGGAAGGCCTGGAACACAAAGCCCACCTTCTGGCGCCGCAGCAGGGCGCGGGCATCGTCGTCGAGCGGGCCCAGGTCGGTGCCGTCCAGGTGCACGCTGCCGCCGTCCCAGTGGTCCAGCCCGGCCATGCAGTTGAGCAGGGTGGACTTGCCCACGCCCGACTCGCCCACGATGGCCACGAACTCGCCCGGCGCCACGGTGAGCGACACGTTGGCAAACACCGGCGTGTCGCCGTAGCGTTTGCTGAGCTGGTGCAGCTGCAGGCTCATGGTGGGGGGGGACGCTGGCTTGCCAGCGCCGCGCGGGCGTGCTGCAGCACGGTGGCCAGCGCGCCCGGCTGGTCGCAGGCCACCACCACGCGTTCGGGCATGGAGCGCAGCCAGGTGATCTGGCGCTTGGCGAGCTGGCGCGTGGCCGCGATGCCGCGTTCGCGCAGCTCGGCCATGGGCAGGCTGCCGTCCAGGGCTTCCCAGGCCTGGCGGTAGCCCACGCAGCGCATGGACGGCAGGTCGGGGTGCAGGTCGCCGCGCGCTCGCAAGGCCCGCACCTCGTCCAGGAAGCCCTGCGCCAGCATGGCGTCAAAGCGCTGGGCAATGCGCTCGTGCAGCCAGCCGCGATCCGCGGGTTCCAGGGAAATCAGGGTTCTGGACGGCATGGAGCCTGCGCCTGCAGCTCTGTTTTCGGTAGCATTCTGGCGGGCGTGGAAGTGCGACAAGGGCAGGCCCGATACCCGGTAGACCTCCAGCGCACGCTGGATGCGCTGGCTGTCCGCCGGTGCCAGCCGCGCGGCTGTCACGGGGTCCACCTGCGCCAGCTCGGCGTGCAAGGCGGGCCAGCCCTTGGCCTGTGCTTCCCTTTCCAGCACGGCGCGCACGGCCGGGTCGGCTGCGGGCATGGGGTCTATGCCGTCGAACAGGGCCTTGAAGTACAGCATGGTGCCGCCCACCAGCAGCGGCAGTCTGCCGCGTGCGGCAATGGCACGGATCAGCTGCTGCGCGTCGGTGACGAACTCGGCGGCGCTGTAGGCCTGCAGCGGATCGCGGATGTCGATCAGGTGGTGGGGCACGGTGGCCTGCTCGGCCGCGCTGGGCTTGGCTGTGCCGATGTCCATGCCGCGGTACACCAGCGCCGAGTCGACGCTGATGATCTCGCACGGATGCGCCTGCGCAATGGCCAGCGCCGCGGCGGTCTTGCCGGCGGCGGTGGGGCCGGCCAGGCAGAGGTGGTAGGGGAGCGGGGCGGGGGTGCGCATGGCTTACAGCGTAACGGATTCGCCGGGTGGCAGGTGCTGGTGCGTTACGTAGCGCAGCAGCAGCACCAGGCCGACGGCCCCCACCGTGAGGCCCGCCACCAGGGCAATCCAGAAGCCCTGGGCTTGCAGGGGCTGCGCCGGGCGCCAGGGCAGCCATGCGGGTGCCAGCCCCAGGGCGCAACCCAGCGGCAGCGACACCACCCAGAACGCCGTGAGCTGAATCACCATGGGCGAGCGGGTGACCTTGTAGCCGCGGATGGCGCTGCTGGTGACCACCTGCGTGGCATCGGACAGCTGGAAGACGGCCGCCAGGAACAGCAGCTGGGCCGCCGCTGCGGCCACCGTGGCGTCGGTGGTGTAGGCGGCGGCAATCTGGGTCGAGAACAGTGCCATGCCCGCGGCGGACACCACGGCCAGACCCAGTGCCGCCCCCACGCCCACCCAGGCGCGAAAGCGCGCCGCCACCGGGTCGCCGGCGCCCAGCGACTGGCCCACGCGCGTGAGCAGCGCCACGCCCAGGCTCAGCGGCACCATGAACACCAGCGAGGTGAAGTTCAGCGCAATCTGGTGTGCTGCGATCTGCGTGCTGCCAAAGCGGGCCACCAGCAGGGCAATCAGACCAAACGCCGTGGTCTCGGCAAAGTAAGTCACGCCGATGGGCAGGCCCAGCCGGAGCAGGCGGCCCACCTTTTCGCGGTGCGGGGCTTCAAAGCGGTCAAAGGGCCAGGTGCTGCGGTAGGCCGGGCTGCGGTGCATCCACCACAGCAGGCCGCCCAGGTTGAACCACACGCACAGCAGTGTGGCCCAGGCACAGCCCAGCCCGCCCAAGCGCGGGAAACCCCAGTGGCCAAAGACCAGCAGCCAGTTGACCAGCACGTTGAGGGCCAGTGCGCCCAGCGCAATCACCATCATGGGCTTGGTCTGGTTCAGGCTGGCGCTGTAGCCGTACAGCACGCGGTAGGCGGCAAAGGCAGGCAGCGCGAAGCTGGTGATGTGGACAAAGCCCTGGGCCACCGCGCGCACCAGCGGCTCCAGCGCCATGTGGTCGAACACGCGGGCCGACAGGTTGGCCGCGACAAAGGCCAGCAGGCCCATGCCCAGTGCCTTCCACAGCGCCTGGCGCACCACGTGCGGCACCTGGTCGAACGCGCGCGCGCCCACGTAGTGGGCCACCAGTGGGTTCACCGACATCATCACGCCCATGAGGGTGATGATGACGATGTTCCAGATCGACACGCCCAGGGAGACGCCGGCCAGGTCCTGCGCCGAGGCGTGTCCGGCCATGGCTACGTCCACCGCCGACATGCCTACGTTGGCCAGCTGCCCGACCAGGATGGGCCAAGCCAGCAGCCAGAGGGCGTGGAGTTCGGTGCGCAGGGAGGGGGAAAAAGGCTGGGAGCGGGCGGCAGACATCGTTGCCGGATTCTACGTTTGCGTACCCGCGCTCCGACCTAGCTCCCGGCGGTGTGGGCGGTCAGCTGGAGGTTGTCGTGCCACCAGGTGGTCAGCGCCTCGGCGGCCATGGCGGGGGCATACAGCCAGCCCTGCGCGTACGTGACGTCCAGTGCCTTGAGGTAGTCCGCCTGCTCCTGGGTTTCCACGCCTTCGGCAACGATCTGCAGATCGAGTTCCTTGCCGATGCTGACCATGGCGCGCAGGAGCGCGTGGGCCTTTTCGTCCGTCCCGATGGGGGCGATGAACGAGCGGTCCAGCTTGATGGTCGTGAGCGGCAGGTTGTGCAGGCGCGAGAGGGACGAATAGCCGGTGCCAAAGTCGTCCAGGTGCACACCAAAACCCATGTCCCGGCAGTGGGAGATGAACTTCATGGATTCGCTTTCGTTGTGCGCCAGGCAGCTCTCGGTCAGCTCGATATCCAGAAGGCCGCAGGCCGTATTTTGTGCGGCCTGCAGGATCGTCAGCAGGCCCGGGTCGTTGAGTTGCCGGGCGCTGACATTGACGGCCACCCGGACAGGGCGCCCCTGCGCGGCCCAGGCCGCGGCGTGCCGGGCGGCGGTGTCGATGACCCAGCGCCCCAGGGGAATGATCATGCCGTTGGCTTCGGCCCGGCTGATGAATTGCTCCGGGCTGATGTTGCCGCGCACAGGATGCTTCCAGCGCAGCAGGGCCTCCACGCCGTCGGCCTGGCCGTTGTGCAGCAGGAGCTTGGGCTGGTAGTGCAGCTCGAACTGTCCCAGGTCCATGCCGGCCCGGATATTGTGGTCCAGCCACACGTGGGCCTGCAGGACCAGGTCCATCCAGGAGTCGTATTCGCACACGCAATTGCCCCCCAGCCGCTGGGCCTCGTGCAGGGCCACTTCCGACATGCGCAGGAGGTCGTCCGCATTGGTCGAGTCAGCGGGGTATTGCGCGATGCCGATGGAGAGCGTGACAAAGATGTTGGACGCCTCGTAATGCAGGGGCGACGCCATCCGCTCCAGAATCCTGTTGGCCAGGTTCATCAGGGTGGTTTTTTCGGTGATGTTCTTCACCAGAATCGTGAATTCGGCGCCAGCCCCGCGTGCCGGTTCGCCCCAGTGGCCGATGGCATCCCGGACGATTTTTCCCACCTCGGCAATGATGGCATTGCCCCCCACCGGGCCCAGGTTGTCGTTGACGAAGTGGAACTTGTCCAGGTTGACGGTGATCAGGGCGAAGGACGTCTTGCGCTCCAGGAGGTCTTCCATGCGCACCCGCTGGCTGTGGGCGCTGCGCAGGCCGGTCACCTCGTCGTAGTACACCAGTTCGCGCAATTTCAGATCGGCATTCTGGATCTGGAGCAGCTGGTTTGACATGACCACGTGCGTGCGGAAGAAACCGACAAACAGCACCATGACACCCATCAGTGCGAAGGGGATGCCGAGCAGGCGCCGCTGGTCTTCCACGCCAATGGACAAAGCGTAAACGGCTATGCCGGCCAGGGGGTAGAAGAACAGGGCGACGGCGATGGGCAGGTAGCCTGCATCCGGGCGTTTGCGGTGCTGCGTGAGGCAATACACCCCGCCGCTGGCGACGATGAGGGTCAGGATGGAGTCGGTGATCCAGCGGGGGCCTCCCAGGGCCCAGACCAGGTTGGCCAGAGAGATCTGCGCCAGCATCATGGCCACCAGCCGCTTCCACGGCGTGTAGCCACGGCTAATGAAGTGCAGCACCCCGGCGAGCAGGCAGGAGACCGCCAGCAATGCCGGCACGATAACGATGACATAGCGCACCGGGGAGCCGTGGTACACGAAGTGGCCGTAGACCGCCGAAGTGAACCACGCAAACCCACCCAGGGCCATGGCCAGGGACAGCAGGCCCGTTCCCGGGCTGTCGTCCAGGCGTTGCAGGCGCGCGAAGGCCCATGCCAGCACCAAGGAGACGCAACTCGACGCGATGGCTACGCCGTCAAAGAAGCTCAGGCCCGTGACCGTCACAGCGCGCGGGAGCCGCAGGGGAGTGGGAAAAAAGGCAACGCGGGCATGTCACTGCAAATCCGGCGTTCGCGTGCCCGATGGCACGGTCGAAGAAGGCAAAACGGCTAAAGAAACACAGACGTGCACAGAGTCGATCCCGGCGTGATGAGGGGAGACCGCCTCCCTTCTACAGGGTCTGAATATACAGGTGAAAAGACACGGTCTTTTCCTTCGGTACAGGGGTTCGCGGGTAAAAGTTTTCTTACAAACATGTCAGGATGGACAGGGACGGCGCCGCTGTTGCGGCAGGCTGCGCGCGGACGTGGCGGCTATAGTGGGTGCTTTCGGGCTCTGGAGAAAACCATGTCGCGCCAGCTGATCAGTTCGGGTTCCACCTTCGAGGCCGAGATCGGCTACTCCCGTGCGGTGGTGGACGGTGACTGGATTTTTGTTTCGGGCACCACCGGTTTCGATTACGCCAGCATGACCATTGCCGAGGGCATCGAGGCCCAGGCAGAGCAGTGCCTGCAAAACATCCAGGCGGCGCTGCAGCAGGCCGGCGCCACCCTGGCTGATGTGGTGCGCGTGACCTATGTGGTGCCGGTGGCCAGCGAGTTTGCGCAGTGCTGGCCGGTGTTGCGCCGCTACTTTGGTACGGTACGTCCCGCTGCGATGATGATCTCCGCCGGCTTGCTGGACCCGCGCATGCGCATCGAGATGGAAGTGACAGCCCGCAAGCGCTGATGCGGGCAGGGCGGAGTGGGGCCGCTCAGGGCTTGGCGTCCACGGCGTCCAGCCATTTCTGCCAGGGGTTGAAGCCGGTGATCAATGCGCTGGCCAGCAGCACCAGGGCGCCGCCGGCAAAGATGCCGGTGCTGAGCTGCTCGCCCAGGAACAGGTGGCCCCACAGGACACCGAAGACGGGAATCATGAAGGTCGGGCTCATGGCCGCCACCGACGAGACTTCCGCCAGGATGCGGATGTGCATCCAGTACGCCAGCCCGGAGGTCACCACCCCCATGATGGCCACGGCCAGCAGGGCCCCGGGCGTGAAATGCGCCTGCGGCCAGCTCCAGGCGGCCAGGGGGGCCAGCATCAGCAGGCCCAGAGCATGGATGCCGGCGGCAATCTGCAGCGGCTCCATGCGGCTGAGTGCGCGCTTCATCAAGGGGGTGGCAAAGCCGTAGCCGGCCGCACCGCCGATGCAGGCCAGCGCGGCAACGAACACCTTGGCCGATGGCGCCACCGGCCCCAGGCCCACGATCAGCGCCACGCCGCCAAAGCCGCAGATGCAGCCTGCCAGCTTGCGCAGGGTGAGGGCGTCTTCCTTGATCCAGGCCGACGCGATGATGCCAAACACCACCGCCGTGGAATTGAGCAGGGCGCTGTACCCGGCGGGCAATTGCAGCGCCGCCCAGGCAAACAGCAAAAAGGGCAGCGCCACCGCCAGCCCCCCCAGCAGCGCCAGTTCGCGCCAGTGGCCGGTGGGCCACGGGTGGCGCATGGTGCGCATCAGCACGGCGAGCGTGAGCGTGGCCATGCCAATGCGCAGGGCGGCCAGCACATTGGGCCCCAGTGCGGGGCTGGCAATGCGGATGAGCATGAAGGAGGCGCCCCACAGGGCGGACAGCGCAACCAGCTGCGCAAAGTGTTTGGTTTTCACGGATGGGTCATTGTCTCGCGGTCGCCCGCGTGCGGCAGTCGCCGGGGTGTCTACTGGCCGCGCAAAAACAACGCATCCAGATCGCGCAGTTTCAGCTGGCGCCAGGTGGGCCGGCCATGGTTGCACTGGTCGCTGCGCTCGGTGGCCTCCATCTGGCGCAGCAGGGCGTTCATCTCGTCCAGGGTCAGGCGGCGGTTGGCGCGCACGGCGCCATGGCAGGCCATGGTGGCCAGCAACTCGTTTTGCGCGCGCTGGATTACGGTGCTGGCGTCGTGCTGGGCCAACTCCGCCAGTACGCTGCGCGACAGCTCCACGGCGTCGCCCTGGGCCAGGGTGGTGGGCACGGCGCGCACGGCCAGGGTCTTGGGCGAGAACGGGGTGATCTCCAGCCCCAGGGTGTGGAGCGTGGCGGTGTGGGCCTCGGCGGTGGCCACCTCGTGCGGCGTGGCGGCAAAGGTGGCGGGAATCAGCAGCGGCTGGCTGGCCAGCGGGTGAACGGTGCCGTCCGGGGCGGTCAGGTTGATCTGGGTCTTGAGCCGCTCGTAGACGATGCGTTCGTGCGCGGCGTGCATGTCCACGATGACCAGGCCCTGGGCGTTCTCGGCCAGGATGTAGATGCCTTGCAGTTGGGCCAGGGCTCTTCCCAGGGGCCAGTGCTCCTCTCCGGTGGGGCGGCTGGGCGGCAGAGCGTTCTGCTCCGTGTCCCCCGCCCGCGTTGCGGGCTCCTCCTTTACCTGCGCAGAACGCTCGGCCGCCCAGCCTTGCGGCGGGCTGGCGCTGCGTTGCCACAGCAGGCCAATGTCGGTCACGCGGTGGCCGGCGGGCTCCGGTTCTGCTGCGAAATTGATAGCGGGTTGCGCAGAATACAAGGGCGTTGCAGCCACTTTTAGTTCGTAAAAACGGGAGGCCGCTGTGTTGCCACCGGCTGCGTCCGCCGGGGTGGTGGGGGCCTGTGCGGCGGCACGTGGCTTGGCCAGGGTGTCTTCCACGGCGTGGCGCACGGCCTGGTGCACTTCGCGGCTGTCGCGAAAGCGCACTTCGATCTTGGTGGGGTGCACGTTCACGTCCACCCGCGCCGGGTCCATGGCCAGGTACAGCGCGTACACCGGCTGGCGGTGGCCGTGCAGCACGTCTTCATAGGCACTGCGGGCGGCGTGGGTGAGCACCTTGTCGCGCACGAAGCGGCCGTTGACGTAGCAGAACTGCTGGTCGGCACGCGAGCGCGCGGCGTCGGGAATGCCCACGCGGCCCCACACCTGCAGGCCCGTGGCGCCGTCGGTGCGGCTGCTGCGCCAGTTCACGGCGAGGGACTGGGCAATGAAGTCGGCGCCCAGCACGTCGGCCAACCGCTGGTCCAGCGCCTGCTCCGGCGGCATGCCGCTGCAACGGCGCCACTGCTCCACCAGCTTGCCCTCGTGCCAGATGGCAAAGCCCACGTCGGGGCGGGCCAGGGCGTGGCGGCGCACGGACTCGATGCAGTGCGCCAGCTCGGTGGCGTCGGTCTTGAGGAACTTGCGCCGCGCCGGCGTGCTGAAGAACAACTCCTTCACCTCGACCGTGGTGCCGTGGCTGCGCGCCACGGGCTTGAGCTCGCCCGTGCGGCCGTCCAGCAAATAGGCGGAAGACTGGTCGCTGGCCCTGGACAGAATTGCGCAGTCAGCTATTGAATTGATAGCGGCCAGGGCTTCGCCGCGAAACCCCATGGTGGCCACCGATTCCAGGTCGTGCAGGTTGCCGATCTTGCTGGTGGCATGGCGCTTGAAGGCAATGGGCAGATCGTCCACCACAATGCCCATGCCGTCGTCTTCCACACTGATCAGCCGCACGCCACCGGCGAGCAGGCGCACGGTGATCTGGGTGGCGCCCGCGTCCAGCGCGTTGTCCACCAGTTCGCGCACCACGGAGGCGGGGCGTTCCACCACTTCGCCGGCGGCGATCTGGCTGATCAGCTCGTCCGGAAGTTCACGGATGGGGCGGCGGGGAGTGGGGGCAGGGACGGCGTTCACCCGGCCATTTTAGGGGGCGCGGCGCGGTGCGTCGCACCGGGTGGCGAATGCCCCGCCAAGGCGCCTCGACACCCGGGAATGCATGGTGTAGAGTGAAAGGCGACACCCCTCAGGTGCCCTGCGGTATCCACAAATTTAAGGAGTTGCACCATGAAAAAAAATACGCTCGTGTTGGCCTGCGCCATTGCCCTGGGAGCCTTGGCTCCCGCGACCTGGGCCCAGACGCCCCTGACGCCCAAGGCGCAACTGGCTGCGGACAACAAGGCGGCGCTGACCCGCTACAACCAGGACAAGGCGCTGTGCAACGATGAACCGTCATCCACCGGACGCCTGCAATGCCGCCGCGATGCCAAGGCGGAATACGACAAGAGCCTGGCGGAGGCCAAGGCCCGCGCGGGCGTGACAACGTCCACGGCCAAGGGCGCGGCGGCCCCGGTGTGCGCCGATTGCGGCAAGGTGGTGGCGGTGTCCGTGACGGAAAAGGCGGGTGAATCGACCGCTCTGGGCATGATTGCCGGCGGCGTGGGCGGCGCCTTGCTGGGCAACCAGGTGGGTGGCGGCATCGGCAAGGACATCGCGACTATCGCGGGCGCTGCCGGCGGTGCCTATGCCGGCAAGAAGATCGAGGAAAAGATCAAGACCCACAAGGTCTGGACCGTGAGCGTGCAGTACGAAAACGGCAGCAGGAACAACTTCGAGTTCGACCAGGACCCCGGCTACGCCGTGGGTGATGCAGTCAAGAACGCGGGCAACACCATCACCCGGCGTTGAACGCAGCGGCGCCCGCGGGCGCCGCTATCAGTGGTGGAAGACGACCGCGTCCAGCTTGAGCGCGTGGATCTTTTTCGCGGCGGCGTCCGCCTTGGCCTGGGTGGGGAACGGGCCCACGCGCACCCGGGTGGCCGGGCCTTTCTTGCTTTGCACGCCGTCGGAGAACACCGGCAGGCCGGCCTTTTCCAGCTTGTGGTACGCCCGGGTACCGTTGGCGGAAACGGCAAACACCCCCACGTTGATGTAGAAGCCCGGCGCCAGCTCGGCTGCCGGCGCGGTCCGGGCGACGGCTACTGCCGGGGCGGCAGGCGCCTTGGCCTCGGGCGCAGCAACGACGGGCGCCGGAGCCGGCGTGACCTGGGGTTGTGCGATGGCGGTGCTGGTGACCACCGGTTTGGCCTCCACGGGCGCCGGTGCTGCGGCAACCGGGGCCGGTGCGGCAGGCGCCGGCTGCTCGGGCACCGGGTCCGGGTCGGACGAGAAAGTCAGCGCCTTGGGCCAGATGGAGCAGCCTCCCAGCAGCGTCACGGACGCCAGGGCCATGGCCGCCAGCGTGGTGCTGCGCAGGCGCCGGGTGTTTTTCGGTGGAGTCGTCAGTGTGGGCATGGGGCGGGTGCTTTCCGGTTGGGGCAATGGGAAGGGGGCTGGCGTGCGGGGCGGCTGCCGGGCGGCCTAGAGGTAGAACGCCTCGACTTTGCCCTTGAGCTTGATCAGCAGCGGCTTGCCCTTGCGGTCCACCGTCTTGCCGGCGGGCACTTTCACCCAGCCTTCGCTGATGCAGTATTCCTCGACATCGGTGCGCTCCTTGTCATTCAAGCGGATTTGCCGGCGGGCACTTTCACCCAGCCTTCGCTGATGCAGTATTCCTCGACATCGGTGCGCTCCTTGTCATTCAAGCGGATGCCAATGTCGTGCTCGAACACGGCCGCGACATGGTGGGGGCTGCGCGGGTCGACGGACAGGTGGTCGGGCAGGGCGGGGCGTTGGCTGGTTTCGGTCATGGGTATTTACTTTGCGTTGCACGTGAATCTATACCAATTCTCCGGCATTTCAGGTCGGCCGGGCCCGCGGGGCCGCTTATTGATTCGAGCCGCAATCGGCTGCACAATGTTTTGGCATACCGGTCATTCAACTAGCAAGGGGGTTTTATGCTCAAGAACAAGGTGGCGCTGGTCACGGGTGGGTCGTCGGGCATCGGGCGTGCGGTGGCGCTGGTCTGGGCGCGCGAGGGGGCCCGGGTGGTGGTGTCCGACATGAACGTGCAGGGCGGCGAGGAAACCGCTGCCCTGGTGCGGGCCCAGGGTGGCGAGGCCCTTTTTGTGGCGGCCGATGTGGGCCAGCCCGCAGACGGAGCCCGGCTGGTGGAGCGCACGGTGGCGCATTTCGGCCGGCTCGACGTGGCCTGCAACAACGCCGGCATTGGTGGGCCGTCCGCGCCCACCGCCGACTACCCGCTGGACGGCTGGGCGCAGGTTCTCAACATCAACCTCTCGGGTGTGTTTTACGGCATGAAGTACCAGATTGCTGCCATGCTCAAGACCGGCGGCGGCTCCATTGTCAACATGGCGTCCATTCTCGGCGCCGTGGGTTTTGCCGGCAGCCCGGCCTACACCGCGGCCAAGCATGGCGTGCTGGGGTTGACCCAGGTGGCGGCACTGGAGTACAGCGCGCAGGGCGTGCGGGTCAACGCGGTGGGGCCGGGCTTCATCCACACCCCCATGATCGGCGCGCTGGAGCAGGACGCCGGCATCAACGCCCTGCTGGTGGGAGGGCACCCCATCGGGCGTCTGGGGCGTCCCGAGGAAGTGGCGGAGCTGGTGGCCTGGCTGTCTTCGGAGCGGGCGTCGTTTGTCACGGGCGCCTACTATCCGGTGGACGGCGGCTACTTGGCGCGCTGAGTCCGGCGCGGGGCAGGGATAATCCCCTGCATGGAACTTGTTAGCTTTGCCATTGACTTCATCCTCCACGTCGACAAATACCTGGAGGCGTTCATCCAGAACTACGGCCTGTGGGTGTACGCCTTGCTGTTTCTGGTGATCTTTGTGGAAACCGGCGTGGTGGTCATGCCGTTCCTGCCGGGGGATTCGCTGCTGTTTGTGGTGGGCGCCATGTGCGGGGTGGGGCTGATGAACTACCCCTTGTCCGTGGGGCTGCTGTTTGCGGCGGCGGTGCTGGGCAACCAGTCCAATTACACCATTGGCCACTACTTTGGTCCCAAGGTGTTCCAGTGGGAAAACTCGCGCCTGTTCAACCGCAACGCCTTCAATGCGGCGCACGCGTTCTACGAGCGTTATGGCGGCATCACCATCGTGGCGGCGCGCTTCATGCCGTTCCTGCGCACGTTTGCGCCCTTTGTGGCCGGAGTGGCACAGATGACGCGCACGCGCTTCATGCTGTTTGATGTCGTGGGGGGCGCCCTGTGGGTGGGCGGCATCGTCACCATCGGCTACTTCTTCGGCAACATCCCGTTTGTGAAGGCGCATCTGGACAAGATCATCTGGGCCCTGATCCTGGTGCCCGGGCTCATCATCCTGGCGGGGGCCTGGAAGGCGCGGCGCAAGGCGGCGGTGTGACGCTGCCCGGCTGACCCTGGCCGCTGTGCGCGGGTCAGCTTCTGACGCGGTTGCGCGCCAGCGGCGGGTTCTTGGAGAAATAGCCTTCGATGCCACGCATCAGGGCGTCGGCCAGCTGGTTCTGGTATTCCTCACTGTTGAGTTTGGCCTCTTCCTTGGGGTTGCTGATGAAGGCCGCCTCCACCAGCACGCTGGGAATGTCGGGCGCCTTGAGCACCGCAAAGGCCGCCTGTTCCACGCGGGGCTTGTGCAGCTTGCCGACGCGGCCAATTTCGCCCAGCAGCGTCTTGCCCAGCTTGAGGCTGTCGTTGATCTGCGCCGTGGTGCTCATGTCCAGCAAGGCGCGCAGCACCGAGGCGTCCTTGGCCTTGATGTTGAGTCCGCCCACGAGGTCGGCCTTGTTCTCCTTGGCGGCCATCCAGCGTGCGGCGCTGCTGGAGGCACCGCCCTGGCTGAGGGCAAACACGCTGGCACCCTGCGGATCGGGCGTGAAGAACGCGTCGGCATGCAGGCTCACGAAGAGATCGGCCTGCACCCGGCGTGCCTTCTGCACCCGCACCTGCAGCGGGACAAAGAAGTCGGCGTCGCGCGTGAGGTAGGCGCGCATGGCGTTGCCGTTCACGCTGGTGGCGTTGATGCGGTCGCGCAGCAGGTGGGCCAGGCGCAGCACCACGTCTTTTTCGCGTGTGCCGCCGGGGCCGATGGCGCCGGGGTCTTCACCGCCGTGGCCGGGGTCGAGGGCGATGATGATCAGCCGGTCGGTTCCATTTTTGCTGTCATTCTGGCCCGCAGGCGCCGTGGAACCTGCGCTGGCAGCTATGGATTGTGTAGCAGATGCCGGGCTGGAAGCGGGCTTGTCGGGTGGACTCTGCACGTGTCGCGCAATCAGCTCGCCCAGCGGGTCGGCGCCGGTGTGGGCGGGTGCGGTGGGCGCGGGCGTGCCGTCTTTCAGGCGCTGGGCAATCAGGGCTTCCAGCGGGTCGATTTCCTTCGTTGGGTAGAGGTCCAGCACCAGCCGGTGCTGGTAGGCGGCCACGGGCGTCAGCGTGAACACCTGGGGGCGAATGGGCTGCTTCAGGTCCACCACCAGGCGCACCACGTTGGGAGTGAATTGGCCCACGCGGATGCCGGCAATGTTGGGGTCGTCGGGGCGAACCTTGGCGACCAGCTCCTTGAGCGCGGGGTTGAGGGTGATGCCCTCGATGTCCACCGCCAGCCGCGGCGGGCTGGGCACGAACTGCGGCTTGGCGGTGAGCGCGGCGTCGGACTCGATGGTGACGCGCGAGTATTCGGGCGCGGGCCAGACCCGCACCGTGAGGATGGTGGCGCCACGCGCCAGCTGCGCCAGGCCCAGCGTCAGGACGATGCTGCCGCCTTGCAGGAGGGTGCGGCGTTTCACGTGCCGGCTCCGTTGCCGTCGGCGGCGTGCAGCAGGGCCGCGCCGGTGGGTGTGTGGGCTGCCAGGGTGACGTGGCGCGTGGCGTCAGGGGTGGTCTGCAGGGTGATGTCCAGATCGGCCGGGGGCAGCATGGCGCCGGCTTTCTCCGGCCACTCGGCCAGCTTCAGGCCGGCACTGGCAAAGATGTCGCGAAAGCCCGCGTCTTCCCACTCGCGTGGGTCGGCAAAACGGTAGAAGTCGAAATGCCACACGTTCAGATCGGACAACTCGTACGGCTCCACCACCGCGTAGGTGGGGCTCTTGATGCGTCCGGTCACGCCCAGCGCGTGCAGCAGGTGGCGCACCAGCGTGGTCTTGCCCGCCCCCAGATCGCCATGCAGGGCAATGAAGGCATGACCCAGCGCGGGCTGTGCGGCCAGAGCCTGGGCAAACGCCTGCGTGGCGGTTTCGTCCGGCCAGCGCAGGGTTTTTACAATAGGAGCGTGACGATCAACAGCACTCAATTCGATGGCAACCAACTGGTTTCGCAAATACAGGCGTGGGCCCGGGAACTGGGATTCTCTCAAATAGGTGTGACCGGTGTCGATCTGACCTCCGCCGAGGCAGGTTTGCTGACCTGGCTGGAGCAGGGGTTTCACGGCGACATGGCCTACATGGCCAGCCACGGCCTCAAGCGCGCGCGCCCCGCCGAACTGGTGCCCGGAACCCTGAGCGTCATCACGGCCCGCATGGATTATCTGCCCCAGACCACCCCTGAGGGCTGGACCAATCTGGAGCTGGAGCGCCTGCAACACCCGGGCGAAGGCATTGTGTCCATCTATGCCCGCGGGCGGGATTACCACAAGGTCTTGCGCAGCCGCCTGCAAAAACTCAGTGACCGCATTGCCACCGCCATTGGCCCGTTTGGCCACCGCGTGTTCACCGATTCGGCACCCGTGCTGGAGGCCGAGTTGGCCGCGCGCAGCGGGCAGGGCTGGCGCGGCAAGCACACACTGCTGCTCAACCGCGAAGCCGGGTCGCTGTTCTTCCTGGGCGAAATCTATGTGGACGTGGCACTGCCGGCCAGCGCGCCGGTGCAGGGGCATTGCGGCACCTGCACGGCCTGCATCGACGTCTGCCCCACGCGGGCCATTGTGGCGCCGCACCGGCTGGATGCGCGGCGCTGCATCTCGTACCTGACCATCGAGCACGGCGGGCCCATCCCCGAGGACCTGCGCCCGTTGCTGGGCAACCGCATCTACGGCTGCGACGACTGTCAGCTGGTGTGCCCGTGGAACAAGTTTGCGCAGCGCAGCGCCCTGCCGGACTTCGATCCGCGGGAAGGTCTGAGCGGCCAGCAACTGGTGCATCTGTTTGACTGGACGGAAGCGGAATTCCTGCAGCGCACCGAAGGCAGTCCCATACGCCGCATCGGCCATGAGCGCTGGCTGCGCAATATTGCCGTCGCCCTGGGCAACGCGCTGCGCGCCGGTGTGGATGTGCGTGCGGCGCTGCTCCGGCGTGCCGAACATCCCAGTGCGCTGGTGCGCGAGCACGTGGCCTGGGCACTGGAGCAAACCTGCACCTTGTAGGGGATTGGAACGCCGCCGGCAGAAATGCAGGGAAGTTGAGACAATTTCGCCCTACCTGCTTCTAGTTTAGTTGGCGCTGTCCAAGTGGCGCCCAAGGAATTTCATGAATCTGTCTACCTGGAAAGTCAGGTCCCGACTGACGGTCGGTTTCGGTGTCGTTTGCGCCATGCTGGTGCTGATTTTGGGTATTGGCGCCAACTCCATGCGCCAAATAAAGGACGGCATGCAGTTCTTGGTCGATGACCGTCTGCCAAAAATCGAAACCACATCCGTCGCGCTGGCGCAAATTGACGCCATTGCCATTGCCCTGCGCAACATGATGCTGACCCAGGACCCGGCGGACCGGCAAAAGCAGGTGGAGGCCATCCAGGCGGCGCGGGAAGAGAGTTCGAAGGCCTTTGCGTTGCTCGACAAGGTCATTGTGCTGCCCAAGGGCAAGGAATTGCTGCAGCAGATGCACGACCACCGCGACAAGTACAGTGCCGGCCAGGACGCCCTGCTGGCCCTGATCGCGGCGGACAAGCCGGATGAAGCCCGGGCCTACCTCAGCAGCCAATTGCGTCCGGTACTGGTGGCCTACAAGAATTCGGTCAACGCCATGATCGCGTTCCAGAGAGAGGCCATGCAAGCGTCTGCCAAGGATGCGGCCGAGACCTACAGCGGTTCACTTTCCATCCTGGTGGGCCTGGGCTTGCTGTCGCTCGCCCTTGCCGCGGGCATCGGGCTGCTCATCACGCGCAGCCTGCTGAAGGAGCTGGGGGGTGAGCCCCGAGTCGCTGCGGATTTGGCGCGTGCCGTGTCCCAGGGCGATTTCACGCAAACGACGGCCGTCAAACCCGGGGACGCCGACAGCTTGATGGCCAGTCTGGCGGCCATGCAAGGCAACCTGGCGAAAGTTGTCAGCGCGGTACGCCAAGGCTCGGAGGGGGTTGCGACGGCCAGTGCTGAAATCGCCCAGGGCAACCAGGACCTGAGTGCCCGCACGGAAAGCCAGGCCAGCGCCCTGGAAGAGACGGCGGCTTCCATGGAGGAACTGAGTTCCACCGTCAAACAAAACGCCGACAACGCCCGGCAGGCCAACCAGTTGGCCCAATCGGCGTCCGGTGTGGCGGCACAGGGTGGCGAGGTGGTGGCCAAGGTGGTGGAAACCATGAAGGACATCAACACGTCGAGCAAGAAAATCAGCGACATCATCAGCGTGATTGACGGCATTGCCTTTCAGACTAATATCCTGGCCCTGAATGCCGCGGTGGAAGCGGCGCGCGCGGGCGAGCAGGGTCGCGGCTTTGCCGTGGTTGCAACGGAAGTCCGAAGTCTGGCCGGCCGTTCTGCGGAAGCGGCCAAGGAAATCAAGACCCTGATCAATGCCAGTGTCGAACGCGTTGAGCACGGCACGGCGCTGGTGGACCAGGCCGGCAGCACCATGACCGAGGTGGTGAACAGCATCCGTCGAGTAACCGACATCATGGGTGAGATCAGTGCGGCCAGCACCGAGCAGAGCGCCGGCGTGTCGCAGGTTGGCGAGGCCGTGACGCAGATGGATCAAACCACCCAGCAGAATGCAGCCCTGGTGGAAGAGATGGCGGCTGCGGCATCCAGTCTCAAGCTGCAGGCGCAAGAACTGGTGCAGGTGGTCAGTGTGTTCAAGCTTGGCCAAGACCGTGCGGGTTTTGCGCCGCGTGCCCGACCTGCAGTGCATGCATTGGCGCCCTCCCGCTTCGTATCCCCATCCACGCCGAAGTTGACAAGCCGGGTCACCCCCAAGCCGGCGCAGAAAACTGCGGCCCTGACGCCGCCGGCGGTTTCCTCGGGCACCAAGGGTGGTGACGCAGGGGACTGGGAGTCGTTCTAAAGGCCGGCCGTTGCCATTTGGCGAGCGTTAACGGCCCAGACCTTCCACCACGGTGATGGAGGTGAACTGCAGGTGGTGCATGAACTCGCGCAGGATCAGCAGCGCGGCCGCAAACGCGGCATCGAGCGGCAGCACGTCTTGCGTGGCGGGTCGACCCTGTGACAACGCAGCGAGTCTGTTGAAGGTCTGTTCCACGGCTTCCAGCGTCAGGTGCAGGGTGGCAGCCGGTGGCACACCCGCCAGCAGCGCAATCTGGCGCACCAAGGCGTCGGCGGAGTACAGCCGGGAGTTCGGCACCAGGATGGCGCGCGCCCGCGTCACCTCGTCTTCCACGGTGGTGATGGCGGTTTCCAGCTCCAACGGTGTGGGCACCGCATGCCTGAAAAACGCGTGCGCCGTGTGCTGCGAGCCGATGGCCAGCACCAGGGCGGTGGCGGGTGCGTGGCCGCTTCCGCTGATCACCCCGGTGTGTTGCGCCCCCAGTTCCAGCAGCGTGATGGCGGTGCCGGGCGCAACCTGGGCTTGCAGGGCGTCGTAGCCCTTGCGCAGGGTGGATTCAGGGTGTGCGGTCATGGTGGGTTACCTCATTGCAGGGTCTGGTGGAGCCATTCCAGAAAATCGGCGTGTAGGGCGGCACTGATGCCGTGGTCCATCGGGTACAGGCGCAGGGTGTGCGGCACGCCCAGGTCTGCCAACAGCTGATCCGCCTTGTGGGCCCAGGACGCGGGCAGCTTGCTGTCATGTTCACCGTGGCCGATGAAGCCCTGCAACCGGGTCAGTTGGTCTCTGCCGGCCAGCACTGGTTCCAGTTCCGGCAGGATGCGACCCGACAGAACGCCAAAACCGGCCACGCGCTGCGGGGCGGACAGCGCCACACTGGCGCTCATGATGCCGCCCTGGCTGAAGCCGGCGATGACGGTGCGGCCGGGGGCAATTCCGTAGGCCGCCTGCAGTTGCTCCACGAAATGGATCAGGGCCTGTCGGCTGTCTTCGGCTTCCTGCGCCACGATGCTGGGGCCGTTGGCCGTGAAGGCAACCCGGAACCAGGCGAACTGCTGGGGGCCCAGGGGCAGGCGGCCCTGGGGAAACACCACCAGCGTTTCGCCATCCAGGCCGTTGGCGAGTTCCAGCAGATTGGTTTCGTTGCCACCGACGCCGTGTAGCAGCACCACACACCGGGTGGGTTGGGCCGGCAGCGGGTGCCGCAGCCGGAACGCCAGGCCAAAGGCCGGGTTGGTTTGCAGGGGGCCAAGGGTGTTGTGCGCGGTTTGCATGTTCAGGTTCCTTTGGGAGCGGATGGTTACGCTGCATCGCCAGGGCGGTGCATGGAGTGAACTGTATTTGTTTGGCTGGCGAAGATAAACAGGCGTCAGCCTGATTAATTGTCTTCCGGTTGAAGACAATCCGGCGGCTTACCGCAACACGCCCAGCGCAAAGGGCAGGCTGAGCGTGCCCAGCAGGGTGGAGAGCGTGACCAGCCCCCCTACGTAGGCGCCGTCGTAGCCCATGCGGGTGGCCAGCACGTAGCAGCTGGAGGCCGTGGGCAGGGCCGAGAAGGCCAGCAGGATGGTGGTTTCCACCGCACTGAGACGAAAGAGTGTCGCCAGGCCCAGCGCCACCAGGGGCAGCGCCAGGTGGCGAATGAGCAGCAGGGCGGTGGCCAGTATCTTGGCCCGGGCCAGCGCGCCGAATTGCATGCCGGCACCGGCCGCCATCAGCCCCAGAGCCAGGGACGCAGCACCGATCCGGCTGAAGGACGGTTCCAGCCACACAGGCAGGGTAAACCCCAGCAGGTTGGCCAGCAGGCCGGACAGGGTGCCAATGATCAGGGGGTTGCGCAACAGTTCGCCTGCAAAACCGCGCTCGGCGTGGCGGGCCATGGGCCACACGGCGCCCACGTTCATCAGCGGGACGCACACGCCGATCAGCATCGCAATCAATTGCAGCCCCTGCGGCCCGGCCAGCCGGTCGGCCAGTGCCAGGCCAATGAATGAATTGAAGCGGAACGCCACCTGGGCGCTGCTGGCGTGGTCGCGCCGGTTGATCCAGCGGCCCAGCAGCGGCACGTGGGGCAGGGCGTAGGCCAGCGCAATGCCCGCCAGTCCCAGAGCCCAGCCTGCGCCCATCAGCCGCGAGGCGGCGCCCAGGTCCAGCGGGCTTTTGATGATGGAGTGGAACAGCAGGACCGGAAACAGGAAGTAGTAGACCAGCGCCTCGACCGGGCCCCAGACCGAGCGGTTCAGGGCTGTGTGGCGGCACAGCAGGTAGCCGCACAGGATGAGCGAGAAGTCGGGAAAGAGCAGCTGGACGAAGTTCACCGGGTGAGAATACCAGTGCCACGGGTGAAACTTGATCTTCCTCAGTACCCGATGCGACAGGGACTTGACGGGAAAACGGCAATGGTATCCTGCGCCAGGACGCTGAACAAGGGTGGATATGGTCGACGATTCCCTGGATGCCGTAAAAGCTGAACTCGCCGCGCTGCAGAACGAAAACCGTCTGCTGGCCGAGAAACTGGCCCTTTCCGAAGCGCAGCGGGTGCGGGCCGAGGCGACGCTGCAGGAGAGCGAGGCCTACAACAAGACCGTATTCCAGGAGGCGTCCTACCCCATCGTCATCCTCGACCCGTCCACCGGCATCGTGGACTGCAACCTGGCGGCCGTGCACATGTATGGCTACGCCTCGCGCGAAGAGGTGCTGGGCAAGATGCCGCTGGCCTTTTCGGCCCCCACCCAGTACGACGGCACCGACACCCAGACCGCCGGCGAGGCGCTGGCCCGTGCGACGCTCAAGAACGGTGTTGCCAATGCCCAGTGGCGCGCGCAACGCGGCAATGGTGA
Source organism: Rhodoferax sp. MLSD5-FHT05B10 (assembly GCF_058793415.1). Lineage (NCBI taxonomy): Bacteria > Pseudomonadati > Pseudomonadota > Betaproteobacteria > Burkholderiales > Comamonadaceae > Rhodoferax > Rhodoferax sp. MLSD5-FHT05B10. Next base: position 20,674 of record NZ_JBXAFT010000009.1, read on the forward strand.
AATCTGGGACGCCGAGGTGCGCCTGATGGCCTTTGATTGCGGTGGCCGTCAGCTGCTGCGCTTCACGGTGGAAGACATCACCGAGAAGAAGCGGGTGCGCGCGGAGATGGATGCCCAGCAGCGCGAGATCCAGAAACTGCTGGAAGAGCAGCAGGTCATTTTCGAGAACGCGCCCAACGGCATGTCGTACACCGCCGACGGCATCATCCTGCGGGCCAACCGACGTCTGGCCGAGCACCTGGGCCGCACGGTGGACGAGCTGGTCGGGCAATCGGCCGCGAGCATCATGTTCACCTCGCCCGAGAGTTTCCGTGCGTTCGGCGAGGCGGTGGCGCCCTCGCTGCGTGCCGGCAAGGACGTGCACGTCGAGTGGGAGTTCGTCAAGAAGGACGGCTCCAAGCTGGAGGCGCTGGTGTCCGGGCAGGGCATTCGTCTTCCGGGTTACGAGCGGGTGGCGGTGTGGGTGTACGAAGACATTGCCGAGCGCAAGCGGCTGGAGCGTGAAACGCGCCAGAGCGAGGAGCGGCTGCGCCGGGTGCTGGAGAACAGTCCGGCCGGGGTGACGATCAGCACCGAGGACGGGCAGTCCATCTTTTCCAACCGCCGGCTGGCGGAGATGCTGGCCATCGGGCCGGAAAAAATTGGCAACCACCGCACCACCGATTACTGGCGCAACCAGGCGGACCGCGAGGCGTTTGTGGCCCAACTGCGCCGTGATGGTGCGGTGAACGATTACCAGGCTGATTTCGTCAGCATGGACGGCACGCCGCTGACGGTCCTGCTGACCTCGGTGTTGATGGATTTCACGGATGGCCGCTACCTGGTGACCTGGACCTACGACATCACGGAGCGCGAAAAGGCGGCCGAAGCGGCGCGCATTGCCAATGCCGAGCAAAGCGCGATGTTTGAAGCGGCCACCCTGGGCATTGCCTTCCTGAAGGACCGTTTCATCATCCGCAGCAACCGGCAGCTGGACCAGATGCTGGGTTACGCACCCGGCGAACAGATTGGGCAGCGCACGCGCATCTGGTACACCGACGACGCCAGTGATTCCGACGTGGGCACCGGCTACGCGCAGCTGGCCCGCGGAGAAATCCACCAGCGCGAGCAGGAGCTGGTACGCAAGGATGGTTCCCGCTTCTGGTGCCGCATGAGCGGCAGCGCCATCGATGCGACCGACCTGGGGCGCGGCACCGTCTGGATGCTGGAGGACGTGACGCAGGCGCGGGCGGCGGCCACCGAACGCCAGGTGGCCGAGGAACGGCTGGCGCAAAGCGAACAGCGCCTCAACCTGGCCCTGTACGGTGCCAACCTCGGCCTGTGGGACTGGTACCTGGACGCCGGGGGCGTCATCACCCATGTGATCATCAACGACATCTGGGCCGAGATGCTGGGCTACACCAAGCAGGAGCTGGACAGCCGCTACCCGACCCACCACGCGTGCTGGTCCAGCCTGGTGCACCCCGAAGACCTGGAACAGGCCAATGAATGCCTGCGCCGCTTCCTGAACAACGAAGACGCCCAGTACCGCTCGGAATACCGGATGCAAACCAAGTCGGGTGACTGGAAGTGGATTCTCGACATCGGCCACGCGGCGGAGCGCGATGGCAACGGCCTGCCGCAGCGGGTGGTGGGCATCCACCAGGACATCACCGAACGCAAGATGGCCGAGGCGACGCTGCGGGACAGCGAGGCCTACAACAAGATGCTGTTCCAGGAGTCGTCCCGCCCCATTGTCATTCTCGATCCGGCGGTGGGCATCATCGACTGCAACGTGGCGGCGGTTCGCATGTACGGCTACGCCTCGCGCGACGACGTACTGGGCAAGATGCCGCTGGAATTTTCGGCGCCGACGCAATACGACGGCACCGACAGCGTAACGGCGGGCGACCAGTTCCGCCGCACGGTCTCCAAGCAGGGGATCACCACGTTTGAATGGCGAGCCCAGCGTGCCAACGGCGAAATCTGGGATGCCGAAGTGCATCTGATGGCGTTCAACTACGGCGGCAAGCGCCTGCTGCAGTTCACGGTCGACGACATCACCGAGCGGCGCCGGGCGCGCCAGGAAATTGAATGCCAGCAGGCGGAGATCAAGAAGCTGCTGGAAGAGCAGCAGGCCATTTTCGAGAATGCCCCCAACGGCATCGTCTATACGGCGGACGGCATCATTCTGCGGGCCAACAAGCGCATTGCCGAGCACATTGGCCGCACCGTGGACGAACTGGTCGGGCAGCCGGGGGCCATCATGTTCGAGTCGGCGCAGAACTACCAGGCCTTCGGTGAAATCGTCGGTCCCCTGCTGGGGGCCGGACGGGATGCCCATGTGGAGTGGGACTTCCAGCGCAAGGACGGCTCCAAGTTCGAGGCCATGGTGTCGGGGCAGGGGGTACGCATTCCGGGTTATGACCGGGTGGCGGTATGGGTGTACGAAGACATCGCGGAACGCAAGGCCGCGGAGAAAGCCACACTGGAGGCGCGCCGTGTCGCCGAGGAGGCGACCAAGGCCAAGAGCGATTTTCTGGCCAACATGAGCCACGAGATCCGCACGCCCATGAACGCCATCATCGGCATGTCTCATTTGGCTCTGCAAACGGCGCTCGACAAGCAGCAGCGCAACTACATCGAAAAGGTGAACCGGGCATCGGAGAACCTGCTGGGCATCATCAACGACATCCTTGATTTCTCCAAGATCGAAGCCGGCAAGATGACGATGGAGAAGATCGACTTCCGGCTGGAGGATGTCATGGACAACCTGGCCAACCTGGTGGGCATCAAGGCTGAGGACAAGGGACTGGAGCTGCTCTTCAACGCGGGTACCAACATTCCCACCGCGCTGGTGGGCGACCCGCTGCGGCTGGGCCAGGTGCTGGTGAATCTGGGCAACAACGCCGTCAAGTTCACGGAGAGCGGGGAAATCGTGGTCGGCATCGAGAAGGTGGACGACAGCGCGGGCGAGATTGAACTGCACTTCTGGGTGAAGGACTCCGGCATCGGCATGACACCGGAGCAATGCGCAAAGATGTTCCAGTCGTTCAGCCAGGCGGACAGTTCGACCACCCGCAAATATGGCGGCACCGGACTGGGGCTGGCCATCTCCAAGAACCTGGTCGAGCAGATGCAGGGGCGCATCTGGGTGGAGAGCACGGTGGGCCAGGGGTCCACCTTCCATTTCCAGGCCCGTTTCGGAGTCCAGGCGGAACCCATGCCACGGCGCATGCTGCACGTGGAGGAACTGCATGGCGTGCGCGTTCTGGTGGTGGATGACAACGCGTCGGCACGCGAGATCATTGCCACCATGGCGCGCGGTTTCGGCATCGCGGTGGAGGTGGCCCGCGATGGCACGCAGGCCTTGTCCCAGGTGGTCGAGGCCGAGCAGAAAGGCCGGCCGTATGACCTGGTGCTGATGGACTGGAAAATGCCGGTCATGGACGGCATTGAAACCGTCCGCCAGTTGCAGGGGGAGCATCTGGTGCATGTGCCCGCCGTGATCATGGTCACGGCGTATGGCCGCGAGGAGGCGCTGGGGTCGGCCGAGCAGCGCGGCGTGGTGCTGAAGTCCGTGCTGACCAAGCCGGTCATGGCGTCAACGTTGCTGGAGGCCATTGGCGAGGCGCTGGACAAGGGGGTTGTGACGGAGAGCCGTGCCGCGACGAAGGCCGACAACCACAGCGCGGCCATGGCCCGGCTTGCCGGCGCCCGGCTGCTGCTGGTTGAGGACAACGAGATGAACCAGGAGCTGGCGCTCGAATTGCTGCGGATGGCGGGTGTGCAGGCCGTGGTCGCCTGCAACGGCCAGGAAGCGCTTGACGTGCTGGCGCACGACATCCGTTTTGACGGCGTGCTGATGGACTGCCAGATGCCGGTGATGGACGGTTACACCGCAACACGGGAAATTCGCAAGAACCCGGCACTGAATGCGCTGCCCATCATCGCCATGACGGCCAACGCCATGGCGGGCGACCGCGAGAAAGTCATAGCGGCAGGCATGCAGGACCACATTGCCAAGCCCCTCAATGTGGGTGAAATGTTTGCCACCATTGCCAAGTGGGTTCAGCCGACCGTGGTGGCAGACCGCGTACCAGGTGGCCCCGTCGCCGTGCGGACGAAGACGGGAAGTGCTGCGGATCTTCCGGCGGTCTTGCCCGGCATTGACATTGCGGCGGGGCTCGCCCGAACCATGGGCGACGAGAAGTTCTACCGCTCCATGCTGGTCATGTTCCACGATTGCCAGTGCGATTTTGGCGCCAGCTTCCGCGCCGCCCGCAGCGGTGCTGATGCCACGGCACCGGAGCGCCTGGCGCACACGCTCAAAGGGTCTGCAGGCACGATTTGCGCCTGGAGTCTGTATGCCGTGGCAGGTGAACTGGAGCAGGCGTGCCGCGAGGGCGCAGCAGACGCGCAGGTGGCCCAGCTGCTGGACAGGACCCTGGCCGAACTGGGGCCGGTGGTGGAGGGGCTGGCGGCGATGGGGACAGACCCTGCGCGTGCGCCAGGGGCCGCCGCAGGCGGGACGGCGGTGGACCCGGCGCAGGTGCGTGCCGTGACGGAGCAGCTGGATGCCTTGCTTTCCTACGGCGACTCCACGGTGGGTGACGTGCTGGACGAGCACGCTGCGCTACTGGCCGCCGCATACCCGGACCACTACCGCCGGATTGACAACGCCGTGAAGGCGTTTGACTTTGACGAAGCCCTGGCGCAGCTCAGGGCGGCTGTCGCCGTCGCCACTTGAGGACTCCATGGCATGACTACCACCGATCTTTCAGGCAAAGCCACCGTCATGGTGGTGGATGACACACCCGACAACCTGGCCCTGATGAGCGTTCTCCTGCGGGACCACTACACCGTGCGGGTGGCCAACAGCGGGGAGCGTGCGCTCAGGCTCGCCGAAAGCAACCCGCCTGACCTGATCCTGCTTGACGTCATGATGCCGGGAATGAATGGCTACGAGGTGTGCCAGCGCCTCAAGGCCACGGCGGGGACGCGGGACATTCCGGTGATCTTCCTCACGGCGAAAGCGGAAATGGAGGACGAGCGCAAAGGCCTCGAACTGGGGGCGGTGGACTACATCACCAAGCCGGTGAGCTCGCCGATTGTCATGGCGCGGGTCAAGACCCATCTGGCGCTGAAGGCGTCTGCCGACTTCCTGCGGGACCAGAACGACTACCTGGAGCAGGAGGTTGCCAAGCGTACGCGTGAGGTTGCCGCCATCCAGGATGTGACCATCCAGGCGATGGCGTCCCTGGCCGAAACACGGGACAGCGACACCGGAAACCACATTCGCCGTACCCAGCATTACGTTCAGGCGCTGGCGGAAAAATTGCGTGACCACCCGCGCTTCTCGGACTTTCTGACGGAACGGACCATCTCGGTGCTGTTCAAGTCGGCCCCGTTGCATGACATCGGCAAGGTCGGCATCCCGGACCGCATCCTGCTGAAGCCGGGCCGCTTTGAGCCGCAAGAGTTCGAGATCATGAAGACGCACACCACGCTGGGCCGCAATGCCATTGAGTGCGCCGAGCGCTCGCTGGGAACCGACGTGGAGTTTCTGCGCATGGCCAAGGAAATTGCGCTGTCGCACCATGAGAAATGGGACGGCACCGGGTACCCGCAGGGACTGTGCGGCGATGCCATACCGATCTCGGCGCGCCTGATGGCGCTGGCCGACGTGTACGACGCGCTCATCAGCCGGCGTGTCTACAAGGACGGCATGCCGCACGAGAAGGCGGTTCAAATCATCCACAGCGGCAGGGCGTCGCATTTCGATCCCGACATCGTCGACGCCTTCATGGCCCTGCAGGAGGTCTTCCGGGCGACCGCCATGCGTTTTGCCGACAGCGATGGTGACATGGCCCAAAAAGAGGCGTATGGAGCGGTTGCGGTGGTCGAGCCCATCGCCGCCGAGTAATCAGGTCGCAGGAATGAATCCATGAAATTTCCCAAGCAATCCGTGTTCATGGTGGTCGATGATTTCGAAATCATGCGCAAAGTGACGGCGTCCCAGTTGCGTGCATTGGGTGTGGACGAGGTGGTTACCGCCAACAATGGCGCCGAGGCCTTGCGGATGCTGCAAAAGCGGCGCGTTGACATGGTGCTCTCGGACTGGAACATGCCGAACATGTCGGGCCTGGAGCTGCTCAAGGCCGTACGTTCCGACGCCAGGCTCTATGGCGTTCCCTTTGTCATGATCACGGCCGAGGCCGAGCGCGAGCGCGTGGCGGAGGCCATTGCCTGCGGTGTCAGCGACCTGCTGCTCAAGCCCTACACGGCCGAGCGTCTGGCCAGGCGGGTGGAAAAGGCACTGGCCTGGAAGCCCCGCAAGATGTTTGGCGCAGCCGATGCGGCACCCGACGCATCCCCCGTGGGCACGGCTGCGGGTGGTGTGGTTCCGCCGGCCAAGGCATTGCGTCCGCCCACCATCCTGGTGGTTGACGATACTCCCGACAACCTGCACCTGCTCTCGCACCTGTTCCAGGACGCCTACCGCGTGCGCATTGCCAACAACGGCGCGAAGGCGCTGGAGATCTGCTGCTCCGATGATCCGCCTGACCTGGTCCTGCTGGACATCATGATGCCGGATATGGACGGGTTTGAGGTGGCGCGGCGCATGCGCGAGCACCCGGTCGCCGAGACCATTCCCGTCATTTTCGTCACCGGCATGACGGGCGAGGAAGCGCGCCTGAAGGGGCTGGAGCTGGGGGCGGTGGATTTTGTCAGCAAGCCCATCGATCCGGAAGTGCTCAAGTTGCGGGTGCGCAATTTCATGCGCTACGTGGAGTTGCGCAAGCAACTGCAGGCCGACTACGACGGCATGATGGACGCGGCCCGTCTGCGCGAGGATGTGGAGCAGATCACCCGCCACGACATGAAGGGGCCGCTGGCAGGCATCATTGGCCTGGTGCAGACGCTGGTCGAAGATGAATCCATGGGCCGCGACAAGCTGACCGAACAGCTGCGCATGGTGGAGGAGACGGCCCTGCAGGTGCTGGACATGAGCAACCTCTCGTCCGAGCTGTTCAAGATCGAGACCGGCCGCTTCACCCTGGATGCCAAGCCCGTGAAGCTGGGCGACATCCTGCGGCGCATCGCTGAAATATCGCAGGCTGCGTTTGCGGACAAGCACCTGGCCCTGACCGTGAATGCCGAGCCCGCAGCGGGTGGTACTTCGCCGCTGGCTACAGGCGACGCCATGCTGTGTTACTCGTTGTTCCAGAACCTGATCAAGAATGCCTGCGAAGCCGCACCGCCGAACGGTACGGTGTCGGTGACGCTGGTGGACGGCGATCCGCTGCAGGTTGTGATCGTGAACACCGGCGCCGTGCCGGCGGATATCCGGGGACGCTTCTTCGACAAGTTCGTGACCCGGGGCAAGCAGGGGGGAACCGGGCTGGGGACCTATTCCGCCAAGCTGTTGGCCGAGGCCCAGGCGGGTCAAATCGTGCTGGATGTCTCGGACGACGCCAACACGACGTCCATTACGGTCGCGTTGCCGCGGGCAGTGGTCGCCTGACCGGTGCCGGGTTACCATGCACCCTGGTTCCAGGGTCCGTACCTCTTACGCAGGAGAATCGCCACCATGTATCGCCGTACGCTTGTCACGTTGGGTATCGCTACCCTTGCCGGTGCCGCGCTGGCCCAGGGCTATCCCAACCGGGTTATCAAGTTGCAGGTTCCCTTCGCACCCGGAGGCACCACCGACATCATTGCGCGGGTGATTGCAGACCCGCTGGGAAAAGTGCTGGGCCAGAGTGTGATTGTGGAAAACAAGGCCGGCGGCGGTGGCGTGGTGGGCGCCAACGAGACGGCCAAGGCCGCGCCCGACGGCTATGCGCTGGGCATGGCCACCGTGTCCACCGTGGCGGCCAACCCGGCCATCAACCCCCGCAACCCCTACAGCCCGTTGACCGACTTTACGCCCGTCATCAACGTGGCGGCCACGCCCAACGTGATTGCGGTGCATCCCAGCTTCCCGGCCAAGGATTACAAAAGCTTCCTGGCAGAGTTGAACAGCCATCCGGGGAAATACTCGTATGCGACTTCGGGCACGGGAGGCATTGGCCATTTGCAGACCGAGCTGTTCAAGAGCCTGACGGGTGTTTTCATCACCCATATCCCGTACCGGGGTGCCGGCCCGGCGCTGAACGACACCGTGGCGGGCCAAGTGCCCATGATCTTCGACAACATGCCGTCTGCCATGCCCTTCATCCAGGCCCACAAGCTGGTCCCCATCGTGGTGGCGGCGCCGCAGCGCTTGTCCCAGTTGCCCCAGGTGCCCACGTTCAAGGAGGTAGGGCTGGAGCCCGCCAACCGCATGGCGTTCTACGGCATCTACGGTCCCAAGGGCATGCCCAAGGATGTGGTGGACAAGATCAACGCCGGCGTGCGCAAGGTACTGGAAGACCCCGCGGTGCGCAAACGTATTGAAGACACGGGCTCCCTGATCGTGGGCAACACCCCGGAGCAGTTTGCGGCCCAGATCAAGGCCGAGTACGAGGTCTACAAGAAGGTGGTGGAGTCCGCCAAGCTGCGGCTGGAATGACGCGGTTGCATGCGGCCGGTGGCGCCAGTCTGGCGGATATTGACGCCTTCATCGATGCCCTCTGGCTGGAGGAAGGGCTGTCGAAGAACACCCTGGCGGCGTACCGGCGCGACCTGGCGGTGTACGCCAACTGGCTGGCGCAGCGGTCGCGCACCCTGTTGCAGACCCGCGAGCCGGACCTGCAGGCCTATTTTTCCGACCGCCACAGCACCACCAAGGCAACGACTGCCAATCGCCGGCTGACGGTGTTCAAGCGCTACTTCCGCTGGGCCCTGCGCGAGCACTTGGTGGACGCCGACCCCACCCTGCAGCTGCAGTCGGCCAAGCAGGCGTTGCGGGTGCCCAAGACCCTGACCGAGGCGCAGGTGGAAGCCCTGTTGGCGGCACCCGATACCGCCACGGCGCTGGGCGTGCGTGACCGCACCATGCTGGAACTGATGTATGCCAGCGGTTTGCGGGTGAGCGAGTTGGTGACGCTCAAGACTTTCAACCTGGGCCTGAACGACAACGTGCTGCGCGTGATGGGCAAGGGGAGCAAGGAGCGGCTGGTGCCCTTTGGCGAGGTGGCCAGCGTCTGGCTGCGCCAGTACCTGGGCGGGCCCCGGGCCGAGCTGCTGGCCGGCAAGCAGACCGATGACCTGTTCGTGACCGTGCGGGGTGCCAACCCGGGCAGCGCCATGTCGCGCGTGATGTTCTGGATGGTGGTGAAGAAATACGCCCTGGCGGCACACATCCGGGCGCCGCTGTCACCGCATACGCTGCGCCATGCCTTTGCCACGCACCTGCTCAACCACGGAGCCGATCTGCGGGCCGTGCAGATGCTGCTGGGGCACGCCGACATTTCCACCACCACCATCTATACCCATGTGGCTCGCGAGCGCCTGGCGGCACTGCATGCGCAGCACCACCCGCGTGGCTGAGCCCGGCGGTCCCGGTCAGCCCGCGTGCATGTACCGGTCGAAATCGGCCAGTGGCATGGGGCGGCCAAACAGGTAGCCCTGGTAGGCGTCACAGCCTTGCTGGGCCAGAAAATCCTGCTGCGCCGCCGTTTCCACGCCCTCGGCAATCACGGTCAGGCCCAGGCTGTGGCCCAGGGCAATGACCGTACGCGCAATGGACGCGTCGTTGAGGTCGGTCATCAGATCGCGCACAAAGGACTGGTCGATTTTGAGCTGGTCCAGGGGCAGGCGCTTGAGGTAGGACAGGGACGAATAGCCGGTTCCGAAGTCGTCCAGCGAGAACCCGACCCCGTGTTCGCGTAGCGCAGTCATCTTGGCGATGGTGTCTTCGACGTCGTTGACCAGCAGACTTTCGGTGAGTTCCAGCTTCAGCCGGTGCGGGTTGGCGCCTGTATAGCTGAGCAGGTCCAGCACATACGGCACGAAATCCTGCTGTCGGAACTGGCGCGCACTGACATTGACGGCCAGTGTGAGGTGCTGCATGCGCTCCTGCCGGGCCCATGCGGCCAGTTGGGAACAGGCCGTTTCCATGACCCAGTTGCCCAAGGGCAGAATCAGGCCGGTGTCCTCGGCCAAGCCAATGAATTCCATCGGCGAGACCATGCCCCGCATGGGGTGCGGCCAGCGCAGCAGGGCTTCGGCGCCGATGGCCTGGCCACTGCGGTTGATCTGGGGCTGGTAGTACAGCAGGAACTGCGCCTTGAGAATGCCCTGGCGGATATCGGACTCCAGCGCCGCCCGTGCCGTGACCACGGCCTGCATGGCGGGATCGAAGAAGCGCAGGGTGTTGCGCCCTGCAGACTTGGCCTGGTACATGGCCAGGTCAGCCTGCTTGAGCAACTCGTCGGTGCTTTCCTGGTTGCCGCTGTATAGCGTGATGCCGATGCTGGGCGTGATGTGGTACTCCAGCCCCGCCAGGCGGTAGGGCAGGTTGATGGTTGCCAGAATCTTCTCGCCCACCACTTCGGCGTGGGCGGCCGCCTCTTCCCGGCTGGTGCTGAGCTCTTCGAGCATGACCACGAATTCGTCGCCACCGAGCCGGGCCACGGTGTCGCCCTGGCGCATGCATGCCGTCAACCGCTGTGCCACCTGCTGCAGCAACCGGTCTCCCATGTCGTGACCGAGAGTGTCGTTGAGGGTCTTGAAATTGTCCAGGTCGATGAACTGCAGGGCGCCGTGGCGCCCGCTGCGGCTGCTGACCGCCAGTGCCTGGCGCAGACGATCCAGCAGCAGTCTGCGGTTGGGCAGGCCGGTCAGCGGGTCGTAAAAAGCGAGCTTGTTGATCTCTTCTTCGGTGACCTTGCGCTGGGTGATGTCCGTGAAGCTGTTGACATAGTGGGTGATTGCGCCGTGTTCGTCCTTGACGGCGGTGATGGTGCGCCAGTCGGGGTAGATTTCCCCATTTTTCCGCCGGTTCCAGACCTCTCCGTGCCAGACCCCGGTTGCGTGGACGCTGGCCCACATGCTGGCGTAGAACGCGGCGTCGTGGCGCCCGGAGTTGAGGAAGTTCAGGCTTCTGCCGCTGGCTTCGTCGGGGCCATAGCCGGTGATGGCGGTGAAAGCCGGATTGACACGCAGAATGACCTTGTTGGTGCCGGTGATGGCCATGCCTTCCTGGGAGTTGAATGCGGTGGCGGCCACCCGCAATTCGGATTCCGTCTGCTTGCGTTGCGTGATGTTGCGCGAGAGCAGGATGAAACGGGGCTCTGCGCCGGATTCGTTGACCTTGCGGGCCACGGATATTTCGAACCAGAGGGTGCCCTGGGGCAGCTGCAGGAAAAACTCCTGCTGGTCGACATGACCGTGCTGCGCGGCCTCCTGCAGCGCCGACATCACGGCATGGGCGGCATCCGCCGGCAGGACGTCGGACACTTTCTTGCCCACCAGAAAATTGGCACGCGGGACGTTTTCCTCCACGCGCGGCGCATGGAAGTCGTGGCAGGTGCCATCAAGCCCGATTTCCACCATGAGGTCAGGAATGGCGTCCAGCGTGGCCTGCAGCTTGTTTTGCGAGGCGGCAATGGCGCGGGTGCGTTCGGCGATCAGGGCCTCCTGGCCTTTTTCGTGCGCCTTCAGGTCGAGCATCAGCTTGGCGGTGTAGGCCACGGTCAGGCTGAAGACCAGTCCGAGCACTATCTGGAGGGCCAGCGTGCGGGTGTCGCGCCAGCCGCCAATGGGGGCCACGCTCAGCGTCCATTGCCCGTTGGGCAAGGACAGGGACTGTTCGACCGGAGCGTCCAGTTCGGCGGGGGTCGAAGCCAGAATGACCTGCCGGACGCCCGTATCCGGGGCGGTGCGCCACAAGGCGTAGTGCAGTCCGTGTTCCTGCAACTGGTTGATCCGCACGGCCGACAGCGCCTGCGGAAACCGGATGACGGCATAGGTGAGCCCCCAGAAGACCGGCTTGCCTTCAGCATCGTCCAGAAAGATGGGCAGGCGGCCGACCACACCCTGTCCACCCTGCACCAGGTTGACCGGGCCGGCCAGCGTGAGCCGGCCGGTCTCTATGGCCTTTCGGGTTTCCGTGCCCTGAATGGGGTCTTGCAGGGTGTTGAAACCGATGGACTTTTCATTGCCGGACAGGGGAACCACCCGCTGGATGATGCCGCCGGGCGCCAGGCCCAGAACCGAGACGCCCGGGTACAGGCGCAGCATTTCCGAGGCCAGGCTCTCGAAGTCCGGTACCTGGCCCTTGCCCTGGCGCACCAGAGCGGACAGCGCGTAGGTCACCGACAGAGCCCGGTCCATGGCTGTCTGGATGGCGTTGGCGTGGTCGTTGGCCAGCGCGGCGATGCGCAGCCGCTTCTCGCGCTCGGTCCGCTGCTCCTGCTTCCAGATCAGGGCGCTGGACACCAGCGCAGCGACCAGAAACACCGCAATCGCCACCACCGTGGGATAGCTGAAGCGGGGTTCTGGTGGGGAGTCCCGGTGGGTCATGGGTTGGGCGGGGGTAGGCGTCGTGGCAGATGGATGGTGCTGACTTTATTCGGGCACAGCCACGCCGCGGCCTCCTGTGCCAGGCGGCCCGGGGCTTGGCGGTGCCAAAGCCGTCGGCATATTTACGCATGAAATATGCCGCATCCTTCCATAAACACTGCGTTGGCAGCTATATTATTTATAGCAAACTGCTGCCACCCTGTTATTCCCCTGCTTCAGAACGACGGTGCGGTTCCTTAAAAAGTCTCCCAGTCGTCGTCGCTCGCCGCCCGGGCCGCCTTCACGGCCACTTTGGGGGCCGGTCTGGCCGTTGCCGTGCCCGGCTGGGCGATCGGTGCAGCCGGCGCCTTCTTGAGCTCGTTTTTCAAATGCACCACGGCAGCTTCCACCTTTTGGGATGCGCGGGAGAAGTTGGTGTCGTTGAACAGTTGCTGCTCTGCTTCGGCGTAGGCACCCTGGTTGATCAGTTGGGCGACCTTGCCAGCTTCCTGGTGAAATTCACGGTGGGCCTCGATGAGGCTCACGAAGGACGGCTTGCCGCCAAAACTTTTCTGCCCCGAGCCGTACAGCCATTTACCCAGTTCGCAGCGGTCGTCGCATCCTGCCACTTCGGCATCCATGGTTTCCTTGCGGGACGCCGCGTTGCGCAATTTGGCGCGCCAGTTGGCGTGGGCCTCAATGGCGTTGTCCAGGTTGATTCCCACGCCCGCGCTACCCGCGGCCTTGCTGGCAAGGGGGGCGGGGGCGTGGCCCAAGGACGGGGTCCCGGTACGGCGCTCGGTGCCCTTGTAGGCGCTAGGCAGGGGGACCGCTGCGCGCGCAGGTGCCAGCCGCACCGCCGGAGCGATGACCGGGCTGGCCGATCGGACGTCGTTTTCCGACAGCTTGAACACCGCCACCGTCTGCACCAGTTCTTGGGCCTGGCTCTTGAGGCTGGAGGCTGCCGCCGCCATCTCCTCCACCAGCGCTGCATTCTGCTGCGTGGCCTGGTCCATCTGCGTCACCGCCTCGCCCACCTGGTTGACCCCGGCTGACTGCTCGGCGCTGGCCGCGCTGATCTCGCCCATGATGTCGGTGACCCGCTTGATGCTGCTGACCACCTCGGTCATGGTGATGCCGGCCTGGTCCACCAGGGCCGTGCCGTGCTCCACCCGCTCCACGCTGGCGCCAATGAGGTTCTTGATCTCCTTGGCGGCCTCGGCCGAACGTCCGGCCAGCGAGCGCACTTCCGATGCCACCACGGCAAAGCCGCGGCCCTGCTCGCCAGCGCGGGCCGCTTCCACGGCCGCGTTCAGGGCCAGGATGTTGGTCTGAAAGGCAATGCCGTCGATCACGCTGATGATGTCGGAGATCTTGCGGCTGGACTCGTTGATGCCCTTCATGGTGTCGACCACCTGACCGACGACCTCGCCGCCCTTGACGGCGACGGTGGAGGCGTTCATGGCCAGCTGGTTGGCCTGGCGGGCGCTGTCGGCGTTTTGCTTGACGGTGGAGCCCAGCTCCTCCATAGAGGCGGCGGTCTGCTCCAGGGCGCTGGCCTGCTGCTCGGTGCGGGCCGAGAGGTCGTTGTTGCCTTGGGCGATTTCGGCGCTGGCCGTGGCCACGCCGTCGGAGCCCTGGCGCACGGAGCTGACGACCTTGATCAGCGATTCACTCATGGCCGTGAGTGCCTTCATCAGGCGCGCCATTTCGTTGTCGCCCCGAACCTCAATGGTCTGGGTCAAGTCGCCTTGTGCCACGGCGTAGGCCACCTCAACGGCTTTCTCCAGCGCACGCGAGAGGCCGCGGATGAGCAGGAAGCTCAGGAAGGCGGCAAAGGGCAGGCCCGCAGCCAGGGAGAACACGGCCAGGTTGCGGATGATCGTGTAGCGCTGGACGGCGGTGTCGTATTCTTCGGTGGCGACTTCCATCTGCAGCTTCTGCAGGGGCACCAGGCTGGCGCGCATCTTGTCGTACAGCGGGCTCAGCTTTTCGTTGCTCAGCTGGCGAGCCTCGATCAGGTTCAGGTCGCGCAGGGCGTCGAGTGTGGGCTTCATGCCCTGTTGCAGCGCGGTTGTGCGGTCCACGACAAAGGCCTTGGCAAGGGCCGCTTCCTTGTCGTCCATCTTGGTGGCCATATAGGCATCCCACAGCTTGGCGCTGCTGATCACGTTGGCATCAATTTCCTCCAGGTTTTTCTTGATGTTCCCGGGATCGGATTCCGCCAGCGAGTTGGACACCAGCAACTGGTTGCGCAACGTGACCCGCATGATCTCGTCGAGCTGCGTGACGGGTTGCATGCGGTCCACATACACCGAATTCAGCGCATCGTTGGCCTTGGCGATGCCATACAGGCCCATGGCGGCACCAGCAATCAGCATGAGCGAAAGCATGCAGACCAGCATGACGAGTCGGGTCGATATCTTCAGGTTGTTCATGGGGTTCGCGCCTTTGCCTTTGGTTTGCGATAGCGGGTCGGAGCCGGGGAATTCGCCAATAACAGTTTATCCAGTGACGTGGAGGATAGCCGGGTGTGGGGCAGAAAGGGATCAGGTTAACCCGACCCAAGCCTGCAACTTGGCTTCAAAAAGCCTCCAGGGTGCCGTGCTTCGGTTCCAAACCTACAATTCTAGGTATTCCCCTTTTCGGACAATCACAGGAAACATCAGGAAATACCATGGCTATTTACGAACTTGACCACATCAGCCCTCGCGTGGCGGAGTCTGCCTGGGTGGCGGACAGTGCGCAGGTGATGGGCAATGTGGAGCTGGCGGAGGATGCCAGCGTCTGGTTTGGCGTGGTGATCCGCGGCGACACCGAAACCATCCAGATCGGCCGGGGCTCCAATATCCAGGACGCCAGCGTGCTCCACGCCGATATCGGCAAGCCGCTGGTCGTGGGGGACAACGTGACGGTGGGGCACAAGGTGATGCTGCATGGTTGCAGCATCGGCGACGGCTCGCTCATCGGCATCGGCGCCGTGGTGCTCAATGGCGCCAAGATCGGCAAGGGCTGCATTGTGGGCGCGGGCGCCCTGGTGACGGAAGGCAAGGAATTCCCGGACGGCTCCATGATCATCGGCAGCCCTGCCAAAGCCGTGCGCGAGCTGACACAAGCCCAGCAAGACGGCCTCAAGATGAGTGCCCTTCATTACATCGAGAACGCGCGCCGCTTCAAGGCCGGTCTCAAGAAAATTGCATAAGCGAGCGCAGAGCGTGTCTGAACTTCACAAATTCCTGTTCGATGGTTTGCCGGTGCGCGGCATGGTGGTGCGGCTGACCGATACCTGGACCGAGATCCTGCGGCGGCGGGCCTCCAACAGCAGCACCGGTGCTTATGCCGAGCCGGTGCGCGACATGCTGGGCGAGATGGTGGCCGCGGCGGCGCTAATGCAGTCCAACATCAAGTTTGACGGCTCGCTGACCCTGCAGATCTTTGGCGATGGACCGGTCAAGCTGGCCGTCGTCGAGGTGCAGCCGGATCTGGCGCTGCGGGCCACGGCGACGGTGATCGGCAGCGTCGAACCCACCACCACCCTGAGCCAGATGGTCAACGTGGCCAACGCCGGGCGCTGCGCCATCACGCTGGACCCCAACAGCAAGTTTCCCGGCCAGCAACCGTACCAGGGGGTTGTGCCCCTGTTTGACGACCACGGGCACAAGCTCGAAAAACTCAGCGCCGTGCTGGAACACTACATGCTGCAGAGCGAGCAGCTTGACACCACACTGGTGCTGGCCGCCAACGACCAGGTGGCTGCGGGTCTGCTGATCCAGCGCCTGCCCATGGCAGGTTCCGGCAACCTGGCCGGCAGCATGGTCAGCAAGGAAAATGAGGACCAGATCGGTCTGAACGAGCACTACAACCGTATCGCCATTCTGGCGGGCAGCCTGCAGCGCGACGAACTGCTGACGCTGGATGTGGACACCATCTTGCGCCGCCTGTTCTGGGAGGAGCAGATCACCCGCTTTGAGCCCCTGGTGGGCGACACGGCGCCGCACTTTGCCTGCACGTGCAGCCGCGAACGGGTGGGCAAGATGATCGTGGGGTTGGGCCAGGAAGAGGCCCAGGGCATTCTGGCGGAACGCGCCGACATTGAGGTGGCGTGCGAGTTCTGCGGTGCCCAGTACCGGTTTGACGCGGTGGACGCAGCCCAGCTCTTTACCGCTGCGGTGCTCCGGGTGCCAGGGGGCACGGAGCCGCACTAACCAGGGTGCAGGGGGCGGACGTCCGGGCGCGCTATTTGGCGACCTGGACGTAAATCTCGTTGGACTTGACCATGCCGAGCTCGGCGCGGGCCTTCTCCTCGACGATTTCCAGGCCCTCGTGCAGGTCGTTGATTTCCGCTGCCAGGCGCTCGTTGACCTGGGCCGCCTGCGCGTTGTGGCGCTTTTGCTCTTCCAGCTGTCCCGTCAAATGGGACACATTGGGCACGCTGCCCCGGCCAAACCACAATTGCCCGTGCACGATGACGAGCAGGGCAATCAAGGCGGCAGGAACGAGGCGAGCGCCCACGAAGCGGTTACTTCAGGTTGTAAAACGCCGCACGGCCAGGGTAGCTGGCGATGTCACCCAGGTCTTCTTCGATGCGCAGCAGCTGGTTGTACTTGGCCATGCGGTCAGAACGGCTCAGGGAACCGGTCTTGATCTGGCCCGCGTTGGTGCCCACGGCGATATCCGCAATGGTGCTGTCTTCGGTCTCGCCGGAGCGGTGGCTGATGACGGCGGTGTAGCCGGCGCGCTTGGCCATCTCGATGGCTTCGAAGGTTTCGGTCAGGGTGCCGATCTGGTTGATCTTGATGAGGATCGAGTTGGCGATGCCCTTGTCGATGCCTTCCTTGAGGATCTTGGTGTTGGTGACGAACAGGTCGTCACCAACGATCTGCACTTTCTTGCCCAGGCGGTCGGTCAGCAGCTTCCAGCCGTCCCAGTCGCCTTCGGCCATGCCGTCTTCGATGCTGATGATGGGGTACTTGTCGACCCAGGTGGCCAGGATGTTGGTCCACTCCTGGGCGTCCAGCGTCAGGCCTTCGCCAGCCAGCACGTATTTGCCGTCCTTGTAGAACTCGGAGGCGGCGCAGTCCAGGCCCAGGGCAACTTGCTCTCCGGCCACAAAGCCGGCCTTGTCGATGGCTTCCAGGATCATCTGGATGGCCGCTTCGTGGCTGGGCACGTTGGGGGCAAAGCCACCTTCGTCGCCGACCGCAATGCTCATGCCCTTGTCGTGCAGGATCTTCTTCAGGGCATGGAACACTTCGGCGCCGTAGCGGATGGCTTCGCGGAAGCTCGGTGCGCCCACGGGAATGATCATCAGCTCTTGCAGGTCGAGGTTGTTGTTGGCGTGCGCGCCGCCGTTGACCACGTTCATCATGGGGACCGGCATCTGCATGCGGCCCATGCCGCCAAAGTAGCGGTACAGGGGCAGGCCGGACTCTTCGGCGGCGGCGCGGGCCACGGCCATGGACACGGCCAGCATGGCGTTGGCACCCAGGCGGCTCTTGTTGTCGGTGCCGTCCAGGTCGATCAGGGTCTGGTCCAGGAAGGCCTGTTCGGAGGCGTCCAGGCCCAGCACGGCCTCGGAAATTTCGGTGTTGATGAATTCCACTGCCTTCAGGACACCCTTGCCGCCGTAGCGTTTCTTGTCGCCGTCGCGCAGTTCGATGGCTTCGCGCGAACCGGTGGACGCACCCGATGGCACGGCCGCGCGGCCCATGGTGCCGGATTCCAGCAGCACGTCGCATTCCACGGTGGGGTTGCCGCGCGAATCCAGGATCTCGCGGCCGACGATGTCAACAATTGCACTCATTGCGTTTCTTCCTTAAATAAAAAATCAAAAACTGGGTGGCAGAGGGGTCAGGCGCCGAAATGGTTTTCCAGAAAGCCGTTCTTCTTGGTCACGCGGTCCAGGTCGACCAAGGTTTCCAGCAGGGCTTTCATGTGTTTGAGGGGCACGGCGTTGGGGCCGTCGCTCATGGCCTTGGCGGGGTCTGGGTGGGTTTCCATGAACAGGCCGGCCACGCCCACGGCCACGGCCGCGCGGGCCAGCACCGGAACCATCTCGCGCTGGCCGCCGCTGCTGGTGCCCTGGCCACCGGGCAACTGCACCGAATGCGTGGCGTCAAACACCACCGGGGCACCGGTCTCGCGCATGATGGCCAGTGAGCGCATGTCGCTCACCAGATTGTTGTAGCCGAAGCTGGCGCCGCGTTCGCAGGCCATGAAGGCGTCCTCGGGCAGGCCCTTTTCGCGGGCGGCGGCACGGGCCTTGTCGATGACGTTCTTCATGTCATGCGGCGCGAGGAACTGCCCCTTCTTGATGTTCACGGGCTTGCCACTCTGGGCCACAGCCCGGATGAAGTCGGTCTGGCGGCACAGGAAAGCGGGGGTCTGCAGCACATCCACCACAGAGGCGACCTGCGCAATCTGCGCTTCGTCATGCACGTCGGTCAGCACCGGCAGGCCCAGCTCGCGCTTGACCTTGGCCAGGATCTCCAGCCCCTTGTCGATGCCGGGACCGCGGAAGGTGCTGCCGCTGGAGCGGTTGGCCTTGTCGAAGCTGCTCTTGAAGATGAAGGGAATGCCCAGCGCGCTGGTGATTTCCTTGAGCGTGCCGGCCGTATCCATCTGCAGCTGCTCGGACTCGATGACGCAGGGGCCGGCAATCAGGAAAAACCGGTGCTCCAGTCCAATATCAAACCCACATAGCTTCATGTTATGCAACCGCCTTCAGGGCCTTGCCCGCGTTCTGGCGGTCCAGCGCCGCCTTGATGAAGGCATTGAACAGCGGGTGGCCGTTCCAGGGTGTGGACTTGAACTCGGGGTGGAACTGCACGCCCATGAACCAGGGGTGGGTGGCCTGCGGCAACTCGACCACCTCGGTCAGGTGCTCGCGCTGTGTCAGCGCGGAAATGACCAGGCCCGCCTTGCGCAGTGTGTCCAGGTAGTTCACGTTGGCTTCGTAGCGGTGGCGGTGGCGTTCGGTCACCACGTCGCCATAGATCTTATGGGCCAGCGTGCCCTTGGCGACATCGGAACTCTGTGCGCCCAGGCGCATGGTGCCGCCCAGGTCAGAGTTGGCGTTGCGGGTCTTGATGGTGCCGTCGGCGTCCTTCCATTCGGTGATCAGGGCGATCACCGGGTTGGGGCAGGCGGGGTCGAATTCGGTGCTGTTGGCGTCCTTGAGGCCGGCCACATGGCGGGCGAACTCGATGGTGGCAACCTGCATCCCTAAGCAGATGCCCAGGTAGGGCACCTTGTTCTCGCGGGCGAAGCGGGCGGTGCTGATCTTGCCTTCGATGCCGCGCTTGCCAAAGCCCCCGGGCACCAGGATGGCGTCGTACTTGGCCAAGCGCGAAACGGTGTCCTCGGTGATGGTTTCCGAATCCACGTGCTCGATCTTCACGCGCACATGGTTCTTCATGCCGGCGTGGCGCAGGGCCTCGTTGACCGACTTGTAGCTGTCGGACAGGTCCACATACTTGCCCACCATGGCAATGGTGACTTCGCCCTGGGGGTGCTCGGTTTCAAACACCAGGTCGTCCCAGCGCTTGAGGTTGGCCGGAGGCGTGTTCAGGCGCAGCTTGTCGCAGATGAGGCCGTCCAGCCCCTGCTCGTGCAGCATGCGCGGCACCTTGTAGATGGTATCCACGTCCCACATGGAGATCACGCCCCACTCGGGCACGTTGGAGAACAGGGAGATCTTGGCGCGCTCCTCGTCTGGAATCGGGCGGTCGGCGCGGCACAGCAGCACGTCGGCCTGGATGCCGATCTCGCGCAGCTGCTTGGCCGTGTGCTGGGTCGGCTTGGTCTTGAGCTCGCCGGCCGCGGCAATCCAGGGCAGGTAGCTCAGGTGCACGAAAGCGCTGTTGTTGGGGCCGAGCTTCAGGCTCATCTGGCGCACGGCCTCCAGGAAGGGCAGGGACTCGATGTCGCCCACGGTGCCGCCAATTTCCACGATGGCCACATCCACCGCGTCGGGCTCGCCAAAACGCGCGCCGCGCTTGACGAATTCCTGGATTTCGTTGGTGACGTGGGGGATGACCTGCACGGTCTTGCCCAGGTAGTCGCCGCGGCGTTCCTTGTCGAGCACGCTCTTATAGATCTGGCCGGTGGTGAAGTTGTTGGCCTTGCGCATGCGCGATTCGATGAATCGCTCATAGTGGCCCAGATCGAGGTCGGTTTCGGCGCCGTCATCGGTGACGAACACTTCACCGTGCTGCAGCGGGGACATGGTCCCCGGATCCACGTTGAGGTAGGGATCGAGCTTGATTAAAGTGACTGTAAGGCCCCGCGATTCCAAAATCGCAGCGAGGGAGGCTGAGGCGATTCCCTTTCCAAGGGAGGACACCACACCGCCGGTGACGAAGACAAATTTGGTCATGTCAGGGGGAGCTGATAACGCTCAGGGAGGTGGTAAACGGAGATTATAAAGGTCAGGCTCTCTGCTACATTGCCACCCATGAATGATCTTGCTGGAAAACACATTGTTTTGGGGCTGACCGGGGGGATTGCCTGCTACAAGGCAGCCGAATTGTGCCGCGCGCTGGTCAAGGAAGGGGCGACGGTCCAGGTGGTCATGACCGAGTCCGCCACCCAGTTCATCACGCCCGTGACCATGCAGGCGCTCTCCAACCGGCCGGTGTACGGTTCCCAGTGGGACGCCCGCGAACCCAACAACATGGCGCACATCAACCTCAGCCGCGAGGCCGACGCCATTCTCATTGCCCCCTGCAGTGCCGATTTCATGGCCAAGCTGCTGCACGGCGGGGCCGACGACCTGCTGAGCCTGATGTGCCTGGCGCGCCCCCTGGACCGGGTGCCCCTGCTGATCGCCCCGGCCATGAACCGCGAAATGTGGGACCACCCGGCGACCCAGCGCAACCGGGCCCAGTTGCAGGCGGACGGCTGCACCGTTCTAGGGGTGGGTACGGGCGACCAGGCGTGCGGTGAAACCGGCGACGGGCGCATGCTGGAACCCCAGGAGCTGCTGCAGGATGTGGTGGCCTTCTTTCAGCCCAAGGTGCTGGTGGGGCAGCACGTGCTGGTCACGGCCGGCCCCACCTTCGAGGCCATTGACCCGGTGCGCGGCATCACCAACCTGTCCAGCGGGAAAATGGGCTTTGCCATTGCCCGGGCGGCCCATGAGGCGGGCGCCCAGGTCACGCTGGTGGCCGGTCCTGTCAGCCTGCCGACCCCCAGGGGGGTGCAGCGCGTGGACGTGAAATCTGCATCCGATATGCTTGCAGCCTGCGTGAATGCTGCGCAGATAGCTAGCATATTCATAGCAACAGCCGCTGTGGCCGACTGGCGGCCGGCCCAGTCGGCGGACCAGAAGATCAAGAAAGACGGCTCCGGCCTGCCTCCGGTGCTGGGCTTTGTGGAAAACGCCGATATTCTGGCCACCGTGGCCAGTTCGCCCCGGGCGCAAAGCGGGGCGCTGTACTGCGTCGGCTTTGCCGCGGAAAGCCACGACCTGCTGGCGCACGCCACGGCCAAGCGGGCCCGCAAAGGGGTGCCCTTGCTGGTGGGCAATATTGGCCCCGCCACCTTCGGTCAGGATGACAACGCCCTGCTGCTGGTGGATGCGGCAGGCGCCAAGGAAATACCCCGCGCCTCCAAGCTGGCGCTGGCGCGCCTGCTGGTGGCCGAGATTGCCAGCCGTCTGCAGCCTTCTTCTTCCTGAAAAATGTGTTCCATGAAAATTGACGTCAAGATCATCGACAGCCGTCTGGCCGACCAGCTGCCCACCTACGCCACGCCCGGCAGCGCCGGCCTGGATTTGCGGGCCTGCCTGAGCGAGCCGCTCACGCTGGCGCCCAACGCCTGGCAACTGGTGCCTACCGGCATGGCCATCTACCTGCGGGACCCCGGCTACGCGGCACTGATCCTGCCGCGCTCGGGGTTGGGCCACAAGCACGGCATCGTGTTGGGCAATCTGGTGGGGCTGATCGACAGCGATTACCAGGGGCAGCTCATGGTCAGCGCCTGGAACCGCAGCAGCACCGCGTTCACCATCGAACCCCTGGAGCGCATTGCCCAGCTGGTCATCGTGCCGGTGGTGCAGGCGCAGTTCAATGTGGTGACCGAATTCCCGGCCTCGCAACGCGGCGAGGGCGGGTACGGTTCCACCGGCAAGGCGTAAACCGCAGTTCCGCCTTGGGCGTGCGTCAGTGCACGGTATCGCTACCGGGCAGTTCGGTGTGGACCGGCTGGATACGGTAGAAGCCGGTGCCGGCTGAGCCGCGGCCAATTTCCTCTTCGGTGGCTTCGCGTACAGATTCCACCTTCAGGCTGACGCGAATGGCAATGCCGGCCAACGGGTGGTTGCCGTCCAGCACCACGTGTTCGGGGTAGATGTCGGTGATGGTGTACAGCGCTTCCTTGGGGGCTGCGGGGTTGCAGCCGGCGGGCAGGGCGGATCCCTCCATGGTCAGCCCTTCCTGCAGATCCTGGGGGAACAGGTGGCGGGGCTCCAGAAAGATCATCTGGTCGTTGAAGTCACCAAACGCCTGTTCGGGTTCGATTTGCAGGTTGAGTTTGGCGCCTGCGCCGTGGCCCTGCAGCGCAGCCTCGATGGCGGGCAACAGGTCGTTGCCGCCAACCAGAAATTCGGCGGGCTCGTCCAGCACGTCCAGTTCTTCGCCCAAGGTGTCTTTCAGCGTCCAGGTGAGGGCAACGACGCATTGTTCAGTGATTTCCATACGAGAATTGTCGCAGTTTGAATTGAGCTGTGTTTGTACCTGACCGGAAAATGACCCCATGAATGTGAATGAACCCCTGTCGCTGCTCGGCGGCCTGTCCCCCAAGACCTTCATGCAGCGTCACTGGCAGAAGAAGCCGTTGGTGATCCGCCAGGCTATTCCCGGTTTCCAGCCGCTGTTGAGCCGCGCGGAGTTGCTGGACCTGGCGGCCCGGGAAGAGGTGCAGTCCCGCCTGGTGGTCCAGGCAGACCCGCACACGGCTCGCAGCTGGCGTTTCCGGCATGGTCCGTTTAACCGCAAGGCCCTGCCGGCGTTCAAGCAGCCCGGCTGGACCCTGCTGGTGCAGGGGGTGGACCTGCACGACGAGCGGGCGCATGCCCTGATGAACCAGTTCCGTTTTGTGCCCGACGCCCGGCTGGACGACCTGATGGTCAGCTACGCCACCGAGGGCGGTGGCGTGGGGCCGCATTTCGACAGCTACGACGTGTTCTTGCTGCAGGCCCATGGGCAGCGGCGCTGGCGCATCGGACGCCAGAAAGACCTGAGCCTGCAGCCGGATCTCCCCCTCAAGATCCTGGCCCACTTCGAGCCGGAGCAGGAGTTTGTGCTCAACCCGGGCGACATGCTGTACCTGCCGCCACGCTACGCCCACGACGGCATTGCGCAGGGTGAATGCATGACCTATTCCATCGGCTTTCGGTCCCCCAGCCGCGGTGAGTTGGCCGCAGAGCTGTTGCAGCGCCTGGCCGACGATGCCCAGGAGCAGGCGGGCGCCGGCTTGTACCGGGACCCGCGACAGCCGGCGGTTGCCGGTTGCGGGGCCATTCCCGAGGGCCTGGTGGAATTCGCGCGGGGCGCTTTGGCCGATGCCTTGCGCGACCCCCTGGCCGTGCCACGGGCGCTGGGCGAGTATCTGAGTGAACCCAAGGCTCATGTCGGCTTTGATGCGGGTGGGGCGGTGACCTTGGAGGGCGCCGTCACGCTGGACCGCTGCACCCGCATGCTGTATGACGCCCACCATGTGTTCGTGAATGGGGAGAGCTTTCGGGCGTCCGGGCGCGATGCACAGCTGATACACCTGCTGGCCGACCAGCGGTCTTTGCGGCCTGCGGAGATCCGGCGCCTGAGCCCTGCGGCACGTGGGCTGCTGGCCGAATGGGTGGAAGCGGGGTGGGTGCATGCCGACCAGTGACGGTACGGGGCCGTTGCTGACGGGGCCCTTTGCCGGCCCCCAGAGTTTTGCCCAGCTGGTACGCGATGCCCTGGCGTGTGCCGCGCGCGAGGGATGGTCCGAGATGGTGTGGAGCGATGCCAGTTTTGAAGACTGGCCCCTGCGCGAGCGGGAGGTTGTCGAATCCCTGCAGGCGTGGTCCGGTCGGGGGCGCCGTCTGGTGATGCTGGCGCAGCGCTACGACGCGGTCTTGCGCTACCACCCGCGTTTTGTCGGCTGGCGTTGCCAATGGGACCATATCGTCGAATGCCGGGTGAGCAGGACCCGGGATGCCGGTGAACTGCCCAGTGCCCTGTGGAGTCCGCAGTGGATGCTGCACCGCCTGGATCCGGAGCGCAGCACGGGGGTGACCACGTACGAGGCGCAGCGCCGGGTACTGCTCAGGCAGCAACTCGATGAGTGCCTGCGGCAAAGCGTGCCCGGGTTCCCGGCCACGACACTGGGTCTGTAGTGTGTAAGGTGTTAAGGGTTTCCCCGTGGTAGGGTTTTGGTTTCCTGTACAATTTGCAGCCGGGCAGAAAGAGATCGAATGCTTTTTGTCTGCGTCCGGGCGGCTTGCTGCCTTGACAATTTCCGGAAATTGTTTCGTTAACTCACTCTAGTTTTTAAAAATGAACAAATCTCTCGTTTTGGCAGCTGTTATCGCTGCTGCTGCCCTGGCTGCTTGCGGTAAAAAAGAAGAAGCTGCTCCCGCACCCGTGGCTGCTCCCGCCGCTGCTGCTCCTGCCGCTGCTCCCGCTGCTGAAGCTGCTGCTTCCGCTCCTGCTGCTGCTCCCGCAGCTGCTGAAGCTCCTGCTGCTGCTCCCGCAGCTGCTGAGCCAGCCAAGAAGTAATTTCTTGCACGCGAAAAAAAACCACCGCAAGGTGGTTTTTTTTCGTCCCAACATCGGGGCGTGTCGCCCCGATGTGGTTATTTCATGTCGTCCGCGATCACTTTGACAATGCGCTGTGCCGTGGCGGATTTCTCAGGCGCCCCCTTGGCGTCCAGAACGGAAACCGTGGTCACGTTCGCCTGGCTGCGCACGGCAATCTGGAACTTCGACGCATCAACCGTCTTGTCGGAGCCACTGAACAGTTTGCTGAAAAATCCGGGCTCGCTGTCGGCCACCAGCGGAACGTATCGCACAAAATAAATGCCCTGCTTGCGGTCCCGGTCTTCCACCGTGAAGCCGGTGCGGTCCAGTGCTAGCCCAACGCGGCGCCACGCGCGCTCGAACCCTTCTTCGATGCGTACTACCGGCTGGCCGTTTTCCGTGGCAATGGCGGTGGTGGACTTGGCCACGCTATTGGCCACGAGGGCCTTGGACTGCTCCTGGGTCATGCCCAGCTTGACCATCAGGCGACGCAAGAACTCGGCTTCCAGTTCAGGGTCGACCGCCCGGGGTTGCCACACCGTGTTTTTATTCTCGGAGGAGGTGTAGACCTCGATCATGCCGCGGTGGCTGATGAAAATTTCGGTGTCGCCGTTGGCGTCGCGCTCCAGGCGGGTGCGGAACTTGTCGCGTTCGGGGGTCGAATAGAGCGAGTCAAAGAGTTTGCCCAGGGCGCTGCGAATGGCATCCTGGGGAATCTTGGCGCGGTTCTCGGCCCAGTCGGTTTCCATGATGCCCAGGCTGCTCTGGTCCATGGCCAGCTGGAAGCCGTTTTCCTGCCAGAAATCCTTTACCGGCTCCCACAGCTTGTCGGCAGGGCGTTTGACGACCAGCCAGCGCTGGTTGCCGGAGCGTTCGATCCGCACATCTCCCACGGACAGGGTTGCCACCGGGGTCTGGGCGGCTGTGGCCTGGTTGGCCTGGTAGCCGGAGGCCGACACTGCGCCATCGACGACGCTGTAGCGGGTCTCCTTGGACAATTGGGTCAGGTCCGGAGGGATGTCCAGCGCCGGTGCCTTGGCGGTACTGCGGTAGTCCACCTTGTCTGTTTCCAGCGCGGAGCAGGCGGATAGCGCAATGGCTGTTGCCAGCAGGCTGACTTTGAAAAATGGGTTCACGGAAATCCTCGAATGGGAAAGGGGGGGTCAGATCAGACCCGTGGACTGCATGACGCGTTCCAGCCCCGGCCGGTTGGCGGGAGTCAGCACGGTCAAGGGCAGGCGCAGGGCTTCTTGGCACAGCCCCATGCGGGCTACCGCCCACTTCACGGGAATTGGGTTGGACTCGACGAACAGGGCCTTGTGCAGCGGCAGCAGCTGCATCTGGATTTCCATGGCGCGCTGCACATTGCCGGCAATGGCGGCCATGCACAGTTCGTGCATCAGGCGCGGTGCCACGTTGGCGGTGACACTCACGTTGCCGTGGCCGCCGCACAGCATCAGGGCCACCGCCGTGGGGTCATCCCCGGAGTAGACCGCAAAGCCCTTGGGAGCTTCCTTGATCAGCCACTGGGCGCGTTCGATGTTGCCCGTGGCCTCCTTGATGCCGACGATGCCGGGCACCTGGGCCAGCCGCATGACCGTGTCGTGCGCCATATCGGCCACCGAGCGTCCCGGCACGTTGTACAGGATGACGGGCAGGTCCACGGCCTCGGCGATCGCCTTGAAGTGCTGGTACTGTCCTTCCTGCGTGGGCTTGTTGTAGTAGGGGACGACCTGCAGCTGGCAATCGGCGCCCACCTTCTTCGCAAAGCGCGCCAGCTCGATGGCCTCTGCCGTGGAGTTGGCGCCGCAGCCGGCCATGATGGGAACGCGCCCCGCAGCCTGCTCCACCGACACGCGGATGATCTCGCAATGCTCTTCCACCGTGACCGTGGGCGACTCGCCGGTGGTGCCGACAACGCCAACGCAGTCGGTCCCTTCGGCGATGTGCCAGTCAATCAGTTTGCGCAGCGCAGGATAGTCCACCGAGCCGTCGTCATGCATCGGGGTGACGAGGGCCACGATGCTGCCCTTGATTTGACCTTGAGGAGAGTTCATGTCGTGTGTCTGTTCAGTAATCGGCCATTTTACCTAGAGTAGGTGTCTGGATTGTTTCTGTGCTGGCGTGTCGCCGGTTCCGGATCGTAGCGCAGCGATGCGCTGGACGAACCGGGGCGGGTTGTCCAGGTAGCCGTTTTCGTACGCCACGATGTCCAGATCCCGGCAAGCCTCCAGGAGTTCCCCGGGGCGCAGCAAAAACTCGGCGCGTGCGGGGCGTCCCACCGTCTCGTTGCCGCTGGCGAAGGTTTCATACAGCAAAACCCCGCCGGGGGCGACGCTGTGCACCAGGGTGTGCAGGAGCGGGCGCCACAGGTAGTTGGTGACCACCACGGCACCGAAGGCGCGCGGGACCTGGCCGGACAGCAGCGGCCAGGGGGCGTTCTCGATATCGGCGTCCACCAGCGTGGCGACACCGGCCAGGTCCTGGACGGCGGCCAGGTTGCGGTCAATGCCGGTCACGGCGTGTCCGCTGCGGGCAAACCAGGCCAGGTGGCGGCCCGACCCGCAGGCCACGTCCAGCACGGTGGTGCCGGGTTGCAGCAGGTGCGACCAGCGCACGATCCACGGCGAGGGTGCGCCCCGGGTGTGCGGGTCTGGCGCAGGGGCGTTCATCGGGGCTTGACCTCGTCTTTCAGCGCCGCCAGCGCCAAGCGGTCCACCATGCGGGGGGCCAGGAGTTTGATCCAGCGGGCCACCTTGCCCTGGGGGGTCATGAGGACCTCGCGCTGGCGCTGCTCCATGCCGGCCAGGATGTGACGGGCGCATTCCTCCACGCCCATGGCCTTGTCCTCCTTGAGGCCGCTGGACCCTGCGGTCTGTCCGGCAGCGTTGAGGCCCCGGGTGCGGATGTTGGTCAGCACTACGCCGGGAAAGGCGGTGGTGACCGTGACCCCCGCGCCCTGCAGCTCGGTGCGCAAGGCGTCGAAGAAGCCGGTCATGGCGAATTTCGAGGTGCTGTAGGCCGTGCGCCCGGGCAGGGCGATCAGCCCGGCCAGCGAGGACACCGCCACGATGCGGCCTCGGCTGGCTTTCAGGTAGGGCAGGGCGGCGTGGGTGCACCACACGCTGCCCCACAGGTTGACGCGCATCAGCTGCTCATACCAGCCCAGATCCTCGGCCTTGACCTCGCTGAACAGGGCCTGGGCGGAAATGCCGGCGTTGTTGATGAGCGTGTCCACGCGACCGAAGGTGCGCACGGTCTGCTCCACCAGCGCACGGCATTGCGCGTGTTCGGACACATCGGTCGGCACCACCAGCACGCGGGCGCCCAACGCCTCGCACTGGGCGGCCACGGCCGCCAGCAGCGCTGCATTGCGGGCCGCCAGCACGAGCGCCACGTTGCTGCCGTGGGTGCGGGCCAGCTGGCGCGCCATTTCCGCGCCGATGCCGTCCGAAGCGCCGGTGATGATGGTGGTGTTGGTCTGCGTAGGCTGGTTGGTGTCCGTCATGGGTGTATGCGCAAGAATTCAGAAACAGGCCCACAGCTGGTTGGCCAGCTGCACCAGGAAATCGGGCCGGGTGTACAGGGCAAACACGCCGGCGAGCACGGCCAGTGCCAGCGCGGCGGCGAACCATTGGCGGCCGGGCTTCATGGTATCAGTGCACGCCCTGCGGCAGGGGGCGGGCAATGGCCCGTTCCTGGACCGGCAGATTCACCAGCGCCGCCATCACGCCCAGCCCGATGGCGATGTACCAGACAATGTCGTAGCTGCCGGTGCGGTCATACAGATAGCCACCCAGCCAGACGCCCAGGAAGGAGCCGATCTGGTGGCTGAAGAACACGAAGCCGCTGAGCATGGACAGGTGCGCCACCCCGAAGATCTGGGCCACCGTGGCGTTGGTCACCGGGACCGTGGACAGCCACAGGAAGCCCATGACGCTGGCAAACACATAGACGCTGGCCGGCGACAGCGGCACCAGCAGGAAGAGGCTGATGGCCACCGAGCGCGCCAGGTAGATGAAGGCCAGGATGTTGCGCTTGGGCAGCCTTTGCCCCAGCACGCCCGCCGCGTAGGTGCCAAACACGTTGAACAGGCCGATCAGGGCCAGCGCATAGCTGGCGACCTGGGGCGACAGGCCCTTGTCGCGCAGGTAGCTCGGCATGTGCACGCCAATGAACACCACCTGGAAGCCGCAGACAAAGTAGCCGGCCATCAGCAGCTGGAAGCTGGGGTACTTGAAGGCTTCGTGCAGGGCCTGAAAGATGGTCTGTTCGCGCTGGTGGTGGGCGCTGCCGGCAAACCCGGGTTCGCGCAGGCCCCAGGCCAGCGGTGCCATCAGCAGGGCGGCCAGTCCCAGCCACACCAGGGCCTGCTGCCAGCCCACGGAGCTGATCAGGAAGCCTTCGGTCGGCACCATCAGGAACTGGCCGAACGAACCGGCTGCCGCGGTGATGCCCATGGCCCAGGAGCGTTTCTCTGCCGGCACATTGCGGCCGATGACGCCGTAGACCACGGCATAGGTGGTTCCCGCCTGGGCCACGCCGATCAGGACGCCGGTGGCCAGGGCGAAGAGCGGGGGGGTGGGGGCGTAGGCCATGCCCACCAGGCCCAGGGCATACAGAACGGCGCCCAGCACGATGACGCGGAAGGCGCCAAACCGGTCGGCCAGCATGCCCGCAAAAATGCCGGAGAAGCCCCAGGCCAGGTTCTGGATGGCAATGGCGAAGGCAAAGTTTTCGCGGTTCCAGCCGTGTGCCTGGGTAATGGGCTGCAGCCACAGACCGAAACCGTGGCGCACGCCCATGGACAGGGTGACGATGGCCGCGCCGCACAGGAGCAGCTGCGTGAGGGAGAGGGGCTTGGGTGACGGATGCATGTGCTTAATGTAGCCAATCCGGCTGTCGACCACGGCCCGTGGGGTTGGTGTCGCAGGGGGTGGCTGGTTATATGTACAGTTAATTCCGTCCATGGGACTACAATGCCGCGCTATGTCTGTCAAACCCAACTCTGAATACTCCGAAGGCTCCATCCGGGTCCTCAAAGGCCTGGAGCCGGTCAAGCAACGTCCGGGCATGTACACCCGCACCGACAACCCGCTGCACGTCATCCAGGAAGTGCTGGACAACGCGGCAGACGAAGCGCTGGGCGGCTACGGCAAGAAGATCAAGGTCACGCTGCACGTCGACGGATCGGTCTCGGTGGAGGACGATGGCCGCGGCATCCCGTTTGGCCTGCACCCGGAAGAAAAGGCGCCGGTGATCGAGCTGGTGTTCACCCGCCTGCACGCCGGCGGCAAGTTCGACAAGGGCACAGGCGGGGCCTACAGCTTCTCCGGCGGCCTGCACGGCGTGGGCGTGAGTGTGACCAACGCTTTGGCCAAGCGGCTGGAGGCCACCAGCTACCGTGAAGGCCAGGTGGCGGGCCTGGTGTTCGAGCACGGCGACGTGACCCAGCCCCTGCAGGCGCGCAAGGCCGCCGAGGGCGACCGCAAGTCCGGCACCACGGTGCGCGTGTGGCCCGAGGCCAAATACTTCGAGTCTGCCGCGCTGCCCATGGGCGAGCTGACCCACCTGCTGCGCTCCAAGGCCGTGCTGATGCCCGGGGTGAGCGTCACCCTGACCGTGGAAAAGACCCGGGAAACCCAGACCTGGCTCTACAAGGGTGGCCTGCGCGACTACCTGATGCAGACGCTCAATGGCGAGCCCGTCATTCCGCTGTTTGATGGCGAGGGCTTTGCCGACGGCCAGAACGACAACTTTGCCGAAGGCGAGGGCGCCGCCTGGTGCGTGGCCTTTACCGAAGACGGCCAGCCGGTGCGCGAGAGCTACGTCAACCTGATTCCCACCAGCGCCGGCGGCACACACGAGAGCGGCCTGCGCGACGGCCTGTTCACCGCCGTCAAAAGCTTCATCGAACTGCACTCGCTGCTGCCCAAGGGCGTGAAGCTCATGCCCGAGGACGTGTTCGCCCGCGCCAGCTACGTGCTGTCCACCAAGGTGCTGGACCCGCAGTTCCAGGGCCAGATCAAGGAACGGCTCAACTCGCGTGACGCGGTGCGCCTGGTGTCCAGCTTTGTGCGCCCGGCGCTGGAGCTGTGGCTGAACCAGCACGTGGAATACGGCAAGAAGCTGGCCGAGCTGGCGATCAAGGCGGCCCAGAGTCGCCAGAAGGCCGGCCAGAAGGTCGAGAAGCGCAAGAGCTCCGGCGTGGCTGTGCTGCCTGGCAAGCTGACCGACTGCGAGAGCCGCGACATTCTGTACAACGAGGTTTTCCTGGTCGAGGGCGACTCCGCCGGCGGCAGCGCCAAGATGGGGCGCGACAAGGAGAACCAGGCCATCTTGCCGCTGCGCGGCAAGGTCCTGAACACCTGGGAGGTGGACCGTGACCGCCTGTTTGCCAACACCGAAATCCATGACATCTCGGTCGCCATCGGCGTGGACCCGCACGGCCCCGACGACACGCCTGATTTGAGTGGCCTGCGCTACGGCAAGGTCTGTATCCTGAGCGATGCCGACGTGGACGGCTCCCACATCCAGGTGCTGTTGCTCACGCTGTTCTTTCGCCACTTTCCCAAGCTCATCGAAACCGGTCACGTGTTTGTGGCCCGTCCGCCGCTGTTCCGCGTCGATGCGCCGGCGCGTGGCAAGAAACCGGCCAGCAAGGCCTATGCGCTGGACGAGGGCGAGCTCACCGCCATCCTAGACAAGCTGCGCAAGGAAGGCGTGCGCGAAGGCGCCTGGACCATCAGCCGCTTCAAAGGTCTGGGCGAAATGAATGCCGAGCAGCTGTGGGATACCACACTCAACCCCGACACCCGCCGCCTGCTGCCGGTGGCGCTGGGGGCCATCGACTTCGGTGCCACCGAGTCCCTGATCACCAAGCTCATGGGCAAGGGCGAGGCCGCCGCCCGGCGCGAGCTGATGGAGTTGCATGGCGACTCTGTCGAATTGGATGTTTAGCTATTGAATTGATAGCTGTTAGCGTAGGCTTCATGCCGGCTGCAGCTTGTTTTTGTCTATAAAAATGACCGACCAACCGATTCTCGACCTTGCCTCCGCTCCCGCGGAAGACGACGGCCAGCTCAACCTGGCCACCTACGCCCAGCGCGCCTACCTGGAGTACGCCCTGTCCGTGGTCAAGGGCCGTGCCCTTCCCGATGTCTGCGACGGCCAGAAGCCCGTGCAACGGCGCATCCTGTACTCCATGTCGCGCATGGGGCTGGGTTTTGGCGGACCCAATGGCAACACCGCAGCCAAGCCGGTGAAAAGCGCCCGCGTCGTGGGTGACGTACTGGGCCGCTTCCACCCCCACGGCGATCAGGCGGCCTACGACGCCCTGGTGCGCATGGCGCAAGATTTTTCGCAGCGCTATCCGCTGATCGACGGCCAGGGCAACTTCGGCTCGCGCGACGGCGACGGTGCCGCTGCCATGCGCTACACCGAGGCGCGGCTGTCCAGGATCACCAGCCTGCTGCTCGACGAAATCGACCAGGGCACGGTGGACTTCCAGCCCAACTACGACGGCTCCACCGAGGAGCCGCGCCAACTGCCGGCGCGCCTGCCCTTCAGCCTGCTCAACGGCGCCAGCGGCATTGCGGTGGGCCTGGCCACCGAAATTCCCAGCCACAACCTGCGCGAGGTGGCCGATGCCTGCGTGGCCCTGATCAAGACCCCGGCGCTGACGGATGACGCCCTGGCGGCGCTCATCCCCGGCCCCGACTTTCCGGGCGGCGGCCAGATCATCAGTTCGGCCAGCGACATTGCCGATGCCTACCGCACCGGGCGCGGCTCGCTCAAGGTGCGCGCCCGCTGGAAGATCGAAGACCTGGCCCGCGGCCAGTGGCAGCTGGTGGTCACCGAACTGCCGCCGGGTGTCAGCAGCCAGCGCGTGCTGGAAGAAATCGAGGAGCTGACCAACCCCAAGGTCAAGGCCGGCAAGAAGGCGCTGAGCCAGGACCAGACCCAGCTCAAGGCCAGCATTCTCTCGGTGCTGGACGTGGTGCGCGACGAGTCCAACAAGGACGCGCCGGTGCGCCTGGTGTTCGAGCCCAAGACCAGCCGCATCGAACAGCAGGAGCTGATCACCGCGCTCTTGGCCCACACCAGCCTGGAAACGTCTTCGCCCATCAACCTGACCATGATCGGGCTGGACGGCCGGCCCGTCCAGAAATCCCTGCGCCAGATGCTGCAGGAATGGATTGCGTTTCGCCAGAGCACCATCGAGAAGCGCTCGCAGCACCGACTAAGCAAGGTGCTGGACCGCATCCACATCCTCGAAGGCCGCCAGACGGTGTTGCTCAATATCGACGAGGTGATTGCCATCATCCGCCAGTCGGACGAGCCCAAGGCGGCGCTGATCGCACGCTTCAACCTGAGCGACCGCCAGGCCGAGGACATCCTGGAAATCCGCCTGCGCCAACTGGCGCGGCTGGAAGCCATCAAGATCGAACAGGAACTGGCCGAACTGCGGGGCGAGCAGGGCAAGCTGGAAGAAATCCTGGCCAGCCCGGCCGCGCTGCGCCGCCTGATGGTCAAGGAGATCGAGGCGGACGCCAAGACCTTTGCCGATCCGCGCCGCACCCTGATCCAGGCCGAGAAAAAAGCCGTGGCCGAGGTCAAGGTGGTGGACGAGCCCGTCACAGTGGTGGTCAGCCAGAAAGGCTGGGTGCGCGCGCGCACCGGCCATGGCCACGAGGCGTCCAGCTTTGCCTTCAAGGCCGGTGACGGCCTGTACGGCACGTTTGAGTGCCGCAGTGTCGACACCTTGCTGGTGTTTGGCTCCAATGGACGGGTGTACTCCATCGACGTGTCCCTGTTGCCCGGCGGGCGCGGTGATGGCCAGCCCGTCACCACCCTGCTGGAACTCGAAGCCGGAACCCAGTTGCTGTACTACTTTGCCGGGCCGGCGGCCGCCACGCTGTTGCTCAGCAGCAGTGCCGGCTATGGCTTCCTGGCCACGGTGGAGAACATGGTCTCGCGCCAGAAGGCAGGCAAGGCCTTTGTCACGGTCAACGCGGGCGAAACCCTGTGCTGCCCCTCGCTGGTGGCGGGCGCCCAGGGCAAGGTCGTCACACCGGGCACGCCGGCCGCGCTGGTGGCGCCTGCTACGCACGTGGCCTGTGCCTCCACTGGCGGCCGCATCCTGACCTTCGCGATCACGGAACTCAAGCCGCAAGCCAAGGGCGGGCGCGGCCTGATGCTGATCGACCTGGAAGCCAAGGACACCCTGGCCGGTGCAGCGGCCTACACCCGCAGCGTGCGCATTGCCGGCATAGGCCGTGGCGGCAAGGATCGGGAGGAGACGCTGGAAATCCGCAGCCTGAACAATGCCCGCGCCGCCCGTGCCCGCAAGGGCAAGGCGGCAGACCTGGGCTTCAAACCCAACAGCGTGACGCGGGTGGAGTAGGGCTTTTTACTGGCCCCATACAGTTGCAACCCCCGTATCGATTGCGTGGGTTGCTCCTGATTTGATAGTCAGAAAAGCTCCCACTCCCGCTCGAACGAGGTGGCCACTGCTCCAAAATCGCCCATGATCTTGCCCCAGTCGTAGCCGCGGTGGCTGCCGAGGTACTCAAAAAATGAGGAGGTCGGGTCGTTCAGGAGAATGGCCAGGGCGTAGCCGCCGATGTTGTCGCTGAGCTTGATCATTGCGTCGTACTTGGTGCCCGTTGCCAGGGCGTCGTCGATGACGACCGGGGCGGCGTCGAAGTAGATGCTGGGCAGTTCCCGGCGCAGGCTGACGCCAAAGTCGGCCTTGAAGGCGGCCCGGGCTTCGGCAAAGCTGCGCAGGTCGGCAAAATGCCCGTAGGGGTGCATCTCGAAGAACTCGCCCAGCGGCGGCATGATCTCCTGCTCGACTGCCGCATCAAATGCCGCGTCGACGGTCTGCCGGTCCCCTTTCTTCAGGCGCACGCGGACAATCAGCGCCTCCGAGATGCCGGAAAATCCCTCCGCCTGGAAATGGCGAACGATGCGTTCGGCGGTTTCATTGGCGGGCAGTGCGGCGGGGCTTGGCATGGGGACTTTCTTTCGCAAAAAGGGGCAGTTTACATAAAGTATCCTCCACCCATGTCCAATTCAGCCGGTTGTTTTCAGTGCGCAGCGTAGAGAAGCAGTTTCTGGTGTATTTCTCCAACCCGCTGGCACTGCTGGGCCTGTTTGTGGCGGCGTCCATCCTGATGATCTGGCGCCTGCGCGCGATCGAAAACAAGGGCTTTGAAGGCACCGTGCTGGGGACGCTGATCATGCCCTACTGCTCGGGGTTCGCGAACCTGATCTTCGCCTACGTAATGAGCCGTTCCGCGGGCAACGGCCGGCAGGTCATCGAGAACTGCATCGTCAACAACGTCACCAACCTGACGCTCATCCTGGGGCTCTCGGCCATTTTCTGCAGCTCGGCCATTGCTCCCCGGAAGACCGCCGGCGGCAAGAAGAAAAAACAGGACGACGTCTACCGTCTGTACCGGCTCGATCTCCTGTTTACCCTGGTTGCCCTGTTCCTGTTCACCGGGACCCTGTGGGCGCTGGGCAAGGACAAGGTCATCGATCTGTATGACGGATTGGTGCTGGTGGGGCTGTTCCTGTTCTGGCAAATCCTGCACGTGTTTGAAATCCTCAAGAACAACGTGCGCAAGAACCGGAGCTTCCACTGGTCGATTGCCATCGACCTGGTGCTGATTGCCGTGAGCGCCTACGGCATCTACCTGAGCATCGACCACCTTGTTACCTGGATCGGCCACGCCGACGGCAAGGTGCTGAATTCAGGGAACCTGGGCTGGCTCAGCGGCGTGCTGATGGTGTTGCCCAATGCCTTCATTGCGCTGTACTACGGGTATGTGGGGCGGCAGGACATCGTGGTTAGTTCGCAGATTGGCGACAGCCACATCTGCATTCCCATGTGCATCGGGCTGTTTGCCCTGTTCGACACGATTGATATTCCCGGCTATTTCCAGATGGGCGTCTTCATCATTCTGGGCGCCGCCGCAGTCCATTTCCTGTCTATCGCCCTGCTGGGGCGGTTGCCCCGCGTGCTGGGCGCGGCGCTGGTCGCCGGCTACGGGCTCTTCCTGTACCTGGGAATCGTTCAGTAGCGAAGCGGGGCCGCCGGGTCTGGCGCTGCCTGCTGCCTTTGCCGCAGTTCCCGGGGGCTGCAGCCAAACCACCGGTGGCAGCTGCGCGTGAGGACCGAATGCTCGCAATAACCCACCATGAGCGCAATGTGGGCCAGACTTGGTTTGGTCGATTGCAGCAGCAGTTCCAGAAAGCGGTCGCGTCGCACGGCGTCGAGCAGCGTGTCAAAACGCTGGCCTTCCCGCTGCAGTCGGCGCTGCAGGGTCTTGGGGTGCAGGGATAGTGCGGCCGCAATGTCGGTCTGGTTCACGCGACCCATGGCCATCAGCTGGCGCAGCAGGGTACGCACCCGATCCGATACCAGGTTGTGCGACGTGCCGAAGTGCTGCTCGATGTAGCTTTGCGCCATGTGCATCAGGAGCGCGTTCCTGCCGGGGAGCGCCGTGTCGAGCTCCGCCGTGGCAATGCGCACCGCGGCGAAAGCGGTATCGAAACGGCATTCGCAATCCAGGTACCTGGCGTAGTGCGCGCTGGAGCCCATGCGGGCGTGGGGAATCAATACCTGTTGGGGGCGGAGCTGGTTGTTGGTGAGCCAGCGCAGGACGTTCAGGACTCCCAGGAGCACGAACTCCGTTGCCTGTGCGCAGGCCGTCAAGGTGCCGTCGTTGACGATGACGGTCACGTCCACCAGATGGGGCTGGTCGGGCACGGGAACCAGGGAGGTGCGCATCACCGGGCTGAAGATGTGGCTGTATTGCGCCCCCAGGGAGAGGGCGGCCTTCAGGGTCTCGGCGTGCCGCATCAGCAGGGTCAGGGGGCCTTCCAGGAAGGCGGTCTGGTGCTGGGCCAGCTTCAGGCCAAAGTCAGGGCATTTTCCCGCCTGCGCCGTGTTTTCCAGCAAGCGGATAAAGGCCTGGTAGGCGATGAAATTGTCGGTCTCGATCAGGTTGCGGATCGACAGGTTCACCTTGCGCAACTCGGCCAGCGGATCCCTTCCAATGGACCGGGCGGCTGTTTCATAGCCCTGCAAGGCAGCGGCGCGTATCAATGTGGTCATGGAGGGCGTGTTTTTCCGTTGGATCAGGGCTTACCCGAATGTCCTTGAAAGTCAAATCATAGTCCTTCATTGTCAAGTTTTGCATGCGCAAACACCGCACCATCCGGGAAGTGGTCGGGTCAACGCCGCAGCTTGGCGTGTGCAGTGCCCGGTGGACCTTTTTGAGAAACGGAAAACTCCATGATGGAATCGGTCTGGCCCTTTGTGCAATCGTTGCAGGGCATGCCTGCGTATGGCGTGATGTTCGCTTTGTTGTTCGGTTGCGGCATCGGTTTGCCGATGAATGAGGACATTGTGTTGCTGGCCGCCAGCGCCCTCACGCTTAAGGGGGTGATGGAACCGGTGCCATTGATGGTGGTGGCCTGGTTTGGCCTGTTGGGCGGCGATGCGCTGGTGTTTCACTGGGGACACCGTTTTGGCGCCGGCCTGCTGCGCCATCCTTTTCTGGCGCGCATCATGCCGCCCCACAAGCTTGAAGCCATGCAGGCCACGATGCACCGCTATGGGCCGGCCTACATTTTTGTCGTGCGGTTTTTGCCTGGCATTCGCACCGCCCTGTTCCTGGCTGCGGGCTCGCTCAAGATGCCTTACCGCCACCTGTTCGTCTACGACGGTCTGGCCGCGCTGATCGAGCTGCCGCTGCTGGTGTATGGCGTGCGCTATGTGGGAGGGCGTTGGGAGGAAATCCTGGCCCTGGTGCACCAGTTTCAGGGCTTTATCGTACCCGCCCTCATTGGGGGGCTGCTGGCGCTGTGGCTCTACCGCCGATTCAAACCCAAAGGAAATACACCATGAACACCAAGATGGCTCTGCCCAGCCAAGGTCGTCCCCAGGCGGACGTGCTGGCTGAACTCAAGACCTACGCCAGCGACGACCCCCATTACAAAGAGGGGCGCCTGTGGAGTCTGGTGTACTACCTGAACGAGGAATACGCCCATTTCCTGGGCGAGGCCTACCAGGAGTTTTCCAGCGCCAACGGCCTCAACCCCACGGCGTTCAAGAGTCTCAAGCGGTTCGAGAACGACATCATTGCCAGCGTGGCTGACCTGTTGCACGGGACACCCGAAGTGTGCGGTGTGGTCACTTCGGGCGGCACCGAAAGTTGTCTGCTGGCCGTCAAGACCTACCGCGATCTGGCCCGCACGCGTGGCGTTACCCGCCCTGAGATGGTGCTGCCGGTCACCGCGCATGTGGCCTGGTTCAAGGCCTCCGAATATTTTGGCGTGAAAGTGCGCCGGCTGCCGTTGGACAAGAGCCTGCGTGCCGATGTGAAGAAACTGGCGCGTCTGTGCAACCGCAATACGGTCATGATTCTGGGCTCCGCCCCCGAGTACCCGCACGGAACCATAGACCCCATCGAAGCCTTGGGCGCCATTGCGCTCAAGCGCAGGATACCCCTGCATGTGGATGCCTGCGTGGGTGGGTTCATCCTGCCGTTCATGGAGATGAACGGGCGCCCGCTGCCGCTGTGGGACTACCGCGTGCCCGGTGTGACCAGTATCTCTGCCGACATCCACAAATACGGTTTTGCCTCCAAGGGGGCGTCTACCATCACCTACCGCAATCTCGACTACCTCAAGCACCAGATGTTTGTGTACGAGGATTGGCCTGGCGGCGTGTTTGCTTCCCCCGCCTTGCTGGGAACGCGCCCCGGCGGCGCCTATGCGGCCGCGTGGGCTGCCATGCAGCACTTTGGCAAGAGCGGCTACCGTGATCTGGCGCAGCGCACCACGCAGGCTTTTGACAAGATGAAGCAGGGCGTTCAAGCCATTCCCGAGCTGTATGTGATGGGAGATCCCACAGGGCCGCTGCTGGGCTACGGGTCTGCGGACCCCGGGGTCAACATCTTTGCCGTGGGCGACCAGATGGATGCCAAGGGCTGGAAGGTCAACCGCCTGCAAAGGCCGGACGGCCTGCACGCCATGATCACCGCCAGCCACCTGGAGGTGATGGATGCCTATCTGAGCGACCTGCGCGAAGCGGTGGCGACCGTCAAGGCCCACCCGGAACTGGCACAGAGCGGCAGCGCGGCGACCTACGGCATGATGAGCCACATCCCCTTGCGCGGCATGGTGCGCAAGAAGGTGCTCGACATGTTTGCCCAGATGTACCAGGCGGGCGGGCAGGATATGGACCTGCATGGCGGCCATGCTCACGCGCCGGAACCGGGTCTGAAGGGCCAGATGAACGCCGTGGTGGAGCGTCTGGCGCAGTGGTACGTCGCCCGGCAGCAGAAGAAAACGCTTCGTTGAGCCACTCTGGGCGCACATGGATTGGACCTGGATCAGCTTGGGGGCGTTCATCCTGTGTGGATTTACGCTCGAAGTCATCAGCGGTTTTGGTGGCACGGTGATCGCTCTGGCGCTGGGTGCGCTGGTGCTGCCCATCGCCACGCTGGTGCCGGTTCTGGTGCCTTTGTCCATGACCCTGGGTCTGGCCATGGCGTGGCGCCACCGTGGCCACATCGACCGTCACCTGCTGCTGCGCGTGGTGTTGCCCGGCATGGCTGCGGGAACCGTGCTGGGTTATGGCCTCAAGCCCTGGCTGAACGAGTCGCTGATGCGCCAGGTGTTTGGCGTGCTTATTGTGTGGTTTGCGGCGCGCGCGCTGTGGCGCAACCACCATGCTGCGCCTCTCACCACGCGCCCAGTCTGGCTGACCCAGGCGCTGATCACGCAGGCCGGCATCACCCATGGTCTGTTTGCCTCGGGCGGCCCCTTGCTGGTGTACGCCCTGTCGGGGTTGCCCTTGAACAAGGCGCGCTTTCGCATGACCCTGATTGTGGTGTGGCTGGCGCTCGACAGTGGCCTGACCCTGGCGTTCTGGCTCGATGGCCGGCTGGGCCGTGCCCTGCCCATGGTGGGGGCCTATTTGCCGGTCATCGGAGTCGGCTGGTGGCTGGGGGAATGGTTGCACCACCGTGTCAGCGAAGCGCGCTTTCGCACTTTGACCGCGGTGGTGCTGCTGGTGACCGGCTGCCTGCTGGTGTGGCCCCGGTAGCGGGGCGGCATTTGCGCAAGCGAGCCGGTCTACTTACCGCCGTTAAGGGGTTGCCGTGGCCTCTTTCCAGCCGCCACCCAGCACCTTGTACAGCGTCACCAGGTTCTGCACCTGCTGCACCTGCACCTGCACCAGGGCCTGCTGCGCCGCAAACAGCGAACGCTGGGCGTCCAGCACCTCAAAGGAGTTGGCTGCACCAGCCTTGAAGCGCAGGTCTGTCAGCTGCATGCGCGTTTTTTCGGCGTCCAGCTGCGCGGTCTGGGCGCGCAGCTGCTCGTCCAGTGTGGCGCGGCCGGCCAGGGCGTCGGAGACTTCCTTGAAGCCGGTCTGGATGGCTTTCTCGTACTGGGCCACCGCAATGTCGCGGCTGACCTTGGCGGCGTCGAGGTTGGCGCGGTTGCGTCCGGCATCAAAAATGGGCACCAGCAACTGGGGCGCAAAGGTCCAGGCCGAGGTATCAGTGGTGAACAGCTTGTCGAGGTCGCTGCTGGCCACGCCCACGCTGCCGGTGAGGGTGATGCGCGGGAAGAAGGCGGCCCGGGCCGCGCCGATGTTGGCGTTGTAGGCCAGCAGCTGCTGTTCGGCCTGCCGCACGTCGGGGCGGCGCACCAGCAGCTCGGAGGGCACACCGGCTGGCAGGTCGGGCAGCAGGTTCTGGCCCGTCAGGGCCAGGCTGGCGGGCAGGTCGGCCGGCAGTGGCTGGCCCACCAGCAGCACCAGGGCATTTTCGTCCTGTGCACGCTGACGGGTGAGCTGGGCCAGCGAGGCCTTGGCGCTTTCCAGCAGGGACTGCGCCTGGCTGAGGTCCAGTTTGGAGGCCGCGTCGTTGTCGAACTTGAGCTGGGTGAGCCTGAGCGACTCCTGGCGCGTGGCCAGCGTCTCGCGCGTGACCCGCAGCAGCTCGTCGTCGGCCAGCAGGTTCAGGTAGGTGTTGGCGACCGAGGCGATCAGCGCAATCTGTACCGTCTTGCGCGCTTCCTCGGTGCTCAGCAGCTGCGCCTGCGCGGCCTGGCTCAGGGCCCGGACCCGGCCGAAGAGGTCCAGCTCGTAGGCGGTGACGCTCAAACCGGCCGTGAAGGTGCTGCCCACGGCTCCCGAGGCCGTGGCGCCGCGCGAGCCGGTGATGCCGGCATTCACGGTGGGCAGCAGGTCGGCCCGGGCCACCTGCAGCTTGGCGCGGGTTTGCTCAATCGTGAGCACCGCCACGCGGAGGTCGCGGTTGGCCTGCAGGGACAGCTCGATCAGGCGTTTGAGGCGGGCGTCCCGGAAGAAGTCCTGCCAGTCGATATCGGCTGCCACCCGGGGCGCGCTCGCGGCTGCCGTTTGGGCGGTGGCCGGCGCGTTGGCAAAGCTGCCGGCCACGGGTGCTGGCGGGCGTTCATAGCTGGGGATGAAGCTGCAGCCGGCCAGCCACAGGGCGGCAGCCAGGGTGCTCAGGCGCAGCAGGGGCTGCGAGGGCTGCGGGTGGTGCATGCGCAGGTCATTCATGGGTGTCGACTCCTATCTGGTGACCGTGCTCGGCATCAAACTGGTGCTGGCGTTCGCTGCCCTTGAAAAAGCTGCGCACCACCACGAAAAAGATCGGGACAAACAAGACGGCCAGCACGGTGCCCACCAGGCTGCCGCCGATGACGCCGGTGCCGATGGCGCGCTGGCTGGCCGAGCCCGCGCCGCTGGCTATGGCCAGTGGCAGCACGCCCAGCATGAAGGCCATGGAGGTCATCAGGATGGGGCGAAAGCGCATGTGCGCGGCCGCCAGCGCCGACTCGATGACGCCCTTGCCCTGGGCCTGCAGGTCCTTTGCGAACTCGATGATCAGGATGGCGTTCTTGGCCGACAGGCCGATGATGGTGATCAGGCCCACCTGGAAGTACACGTCGTTGGCATAGCCGCGCAGCACCGTGGCCAGCAGCACGCCCAGCACGCCCAGGGGCACCACCAGAATCACCGCCAGCGGGATGGACCAGCTCTCGTACAGCGCCGCCAGGCACAGGAACACCGCCAGAATGGCAAAGCCGTACAGCACCATGGCTTGCGAGCCCGCCAGTTTTTCCTCGCGGGACTGGCCGGTCCACTCGAAGGCGAAGCCCTCGGGCAGCTGGGCAGCCAGTTTTTCCATTTCGTCCATGGCCGCGCCCGAGCTGTAGCCCGGAGCCGCCGAGCCGCCGATGCGCATGGCCGGGTAGCCGTTGTAGCGCACCGTCTGCATGGCTCCCTTGACCCAGCGCGTGCTGGCAAAGGCGGACAGCGGCACCGGCTTGCCCTGGGCGTTGGCGGTGGTCAGCTGCAGGATGTGCTCGGGTTGCATGCGCGACATGGCGTCGGCCTGCACCACTACGCGCTGCAGGCGACCCTGGTTCGGGAAGTCGTTGATGTAGGCCGAGCCCAGCGCCGTGGAGATGGTGGCGTTGATGGAATCAAAACCCACCCCCAGGGCACTGGCCTTGTCGCGGTCAATGTCGATCTGCAGCTGCGATGCATCTTCCAGCCCGTCCGGACGAACCTGGGTAAGCAGCTTGCTCTTGGAGGCCATGCCCAGCAACTGGTTGCGTGCGGCCACCAGGGCGTCGTGGCCCTTGCCGCCGCGGTCCTGCAGACGGAAGGTGAAGCCTGAGGCCGTGCCCAGTTCGGGAATGGGTGGCGGGCTCAGGGGGAAGATGAACGCGTCGCGAATCCCCATGAGGGCGCCAAAGGCGCGCCCTGCAAGGGACTGGGCGGAGTGCTCTTCGCCCTTGCGCTCGGACCAGTCCTTGAGGGTCACAAAAGCCAGTGCGGCATTCTGTCCCTGGCCGGAGAAGCTGAAGCCCAGCACGCTCACCATGTTTTGCACTTCGGGCTGCTTGAGGATGAAGCCTTCCACCTGCTGCATCACATTGAGCGTGCGCTCCTGGGTGGCGCCGGGCGGCAGTTGCACGTTGACCAGCATGGTGCCCTGGTCTTCATTGGGCAGGAAGGAGGTGGGCAGACGCAGGTAGAACACCACCACCGCCGCAATGATGGCCACGTAGATGATGAGATAGCGGCCGGCTCGCTTGAGCAGGCGGGCCACAAAGCCCTCGTAGTTCTTGGCCGTGCGGGAGAAGCCGCGGTTGAACCAGCCGAAGAAGCCGCTCTTGGCGTGGTGGTGGCCGGCTTCCACCGGCTTGAGCAGGGTGGCGCACAAGGCCGGGGTGAGCGACAGCGCCATGAAGGCCGAGAAGCCGATGGAGCTGACCATCACCGCCGAGAACTGGCGGTAGATGTTGCCGACCGAGCCCTTGAAGAAGGCCAGCGGCACAAACACCGCAATCAGCACCACGGTCACGCCGACGATGGCGCCCGAGATCTGGCCCATGGCCTTGCGCGTGGCCTGCAGCGGTGGCAGGCCTTCCTCGCTCATGATGCGCTCCACGTTTTCCACCACCACGATGGCATC
This sequence comes from Rhodoferax sp. MLSD5-FHT05B10, assembly GCF_058793415.1. Taxonomy (NCBI): domain Bacteria; kingdom Pseudomonadati; phylum Pseudomonadota; class Betaproteobacteria; order Burkholderiales; family Comamonadaceae; genus Rhodoferax; species Rhodoferax sp. MLSD5-FHT05B10. Next base: position 64,409 of record NZ_JBXAFT010000009.1, read on the forward strand.
GTCCACCACGATGCCGATCACCAGCACCATGCCGAACATGGTCAGCACGTTGATGGAAAAGCCCAGTGCCAGCATGGTGGCGAAGGTGCCCATCAGTGCTACCGGCACCACGATGGTGGGGATGATGGTGTAGCGGAAGTTCTGCAGGAACAGGAACATCACCAGGAACACCAGGATGATGGCCTCCACCAGGGTCTCTGCCACCTGGCTGATGGAAATCTTCACGAAGCGCGAGCTGTCGTAGGGAATGGTCCACTTCACGCCCTTGGGAAAGTAGGGCTGCAGTTGTTCCATGCGTTGGCGCACGGCCTGGGCGGCCGCCAGGGCGTTGCCGCTGGGCGCCAGCTGAACGCCGATGCCGGTGGCGGGCTGCCCGTTCAGGCGTGCCGAGGTGGCGAAGGACTGGGCGCCCAGCTCGATGCGCGCCACGTCCTTCAGGCGCACAGCCGAGCCGTCGGCATTGGCCCGCAGCACGATGTTGCCGAACTGCGCTTCGCTGCTGAGCTGGCCGTTCACCACCACGGTGGCCGAAATGCCCTGGCCGGTGATGTTGGGCAGATCACCAATGGCGCCGGAGGAGACCTGCGCGTTTTGCGCCTTGATGGCGTTGTTCACATCGGCGGCGGACAGGTTGTAGCCGGTGAGTTTGGCGGGGTCGATCCAGATGCGCATGGCGCGCTCGGTGCCGAACAGCTGGGCCTGGCCGATGCCGGGCAGGCGCTGGATTTCAGGCAGCACGTTGCGCGAAGCGTAGTCACCCAGTGCCACCACGTCGAAGTCGGGGTTGTCCGACGACAGCATGGTGAACAGCAGGAAGTTGGAACGCGACTTGTCCACCCGCACGCCCTGCTGCGTCACTGCGGCCGGCAGGCGGGGGGTGGCCCGCGACAGGCGGTTCTGCACGTCGACCTGCGCCAGGTCGGGGTTGGTGCCGGGCTCGAAGCTGACGGTGATGGTGCCGGTGCCGTTGGCTTGCGCCACCGATTCCATGTAGATCATGCCGGGCGAGCCGTTCATTTCGCGCTCGATCACGGAGAGCACGCTGTCCTCCAGCGTCTGGGCCGAGGCGCCAGGGTAGCCGGCCGTGATCACGATGGACGGCGGCGCCACCGGCGGGTACTGTGACACGGGCAGCTGCGTGATCGCAACGCTGCCCATCACCAGGATGAAGAGTGCAATGACCCAGGCAAAGATGGGCCGGTTGATGAAGAACTGGGCCATGGACGTGCCCCTTATTTGGTGGCCGAGGCCGTGGCGGCGGGAGCCGAGGCTGCTGGAGCTGCAGGCGCTGCTGCGTCGGCGGCCGCGCCAGCACCCTTCCAGGGCACGGCCTTGACCGGCGCGCCGGGCACCATCATTTTCTGGAAGCCGTCCACGATGACCTGGTCACCGGGCTTGAGCCCGTCCAGGATCACCCACTGGCTGTCCTGCGCGTTGCCGACCTTGACCGGGCGGGGGCCGGGCTTGCCATCGGCACCGACGACCAGCACGGTGTCCCCCTGATTGGTGCGGGTGACCGCCTGCTGCGGCAGCAGCACGCCCGAAGGCAGTTCGGCCTGCGACAGGCGCACGCGCACGTACTGGCCCGGCAGCAGCAGGCCGTCGGGGTTGGCTACTTCGGCGCGCAGCGTGATCTGGCCCGAGGTGGCATCCACCGTCAGGTCGGAAAACAGCAGCTTGCCGGGCTTGGGCAGCTCGGTACCGTCCTCCAGCACAATGCGCACGGGCACCGAGCCGTCGCCTGCGCTGCGCAGTTGCTTGGAGGCAATGGCCTTGCGCAGGCGCAGCACGTCGGTGCTGGACTGGGTGAAGTTCACGTACACGGTGCCGGTTTGCTGGATGACGGCGAGCTGGGTGGCTTCGGTCTGGCTCACCAGGGCGCCCTCGGTCACCAGCGACTGGCCGATGCGTCCGGAAATGGGGGCCGTGACGGTGGCGTAGTCGAGGTTGATGCGGGCGGTCTGCACGGCGGCCTTGGCGGTGGCCAGGTCGGCTTCGGCCTGCTTCTGCGTGGTGACCAGCGTCGCGTATTCCTGCTTGCTGATGGCGTTGGCTTCCACCAGCGGCTTGTAGCGCTCCACCTGGGCCGTTGCCTGGGTCAGATTGGCCTGGCCTTTGACGACGCTGGCCTGGGCGCTTTCCAGAGCAGCCTGGTACGGTGCGGCGTCAATCCGGTACAGCACCTGCCCGGCCTTGACTTCGCTGCCTTCACGGAACAGCCGTTGCTGCACCACACCGGTGACGCGCGCACGTACCTGGGCCACGCGCACCGGGCTCACGCGCCCGGGCAACTCGGTCTGCAGTGCCACCGACTGGGGCGCCACGGTGACCACGCCCACCTCGGCGGGCGGCATGCCGCCGGGACCGGCGGCAGGGGTGCCGTCCTTGGCGCCGCAGGCAACCAGGATCGCGGCCAGCGGCAGCAGGGCCAGCAAGGCCGGGCGGTGAAAGAGGGCGGTGCGGCCTTGGAAATCAGCAACAGAATGGGTTGAGGACATGGAAAATCCTTGTGACAGGGAGAGGGATGACCGGGGTGCCGAAAGCGGTCGTGTTGCGCCAGTCTAGGGGAGTGCAACAAAAACTGCTGGCAATTGCAAATTTCTGAATTAGTATACATACATCGTTGAATGTATGTTGTAAACCCTTCGTAAATCCAAGCCCATCATGGTCCGCCGTACCAAAGAAGACGCCTTGCTGACCCGCGACCAGATTCTGGACGCCGCCGAGCGCGTGTTCCAGCGTCGCGGGGTGTCGCGCACCTCGCTGCAGGAGATTGCCCAGGATGCCGGCCTCACGCGGGGCGCCATCTACTGGCATTTCCAGAACAAGGCCGATGTGTTTGACGCCATGCTGCAGCGCGTGACCCTGCCCATGGTGGCCAGTCTCAACAGATCCCCTGAGGAAGAGGCCGCAAATCCGTTGCAGCACCTGTGCCGCAACGTTGCCACGGCTTTCCACCAGACCGTGCACGACCAGCAGGTGCAAAGGGTGTTTGAAATCGCGTCCCACAAGGTCGAGTACGTGGACGAGTTGCTGGCCCTGCGCGTGCGTCACATATCCGAGCGCGATGAGTGCATGGACGACCTGCACCGCCTGTTGTCGCTGGCGGTGGACAGCGGGCAATTGCCCAAAAGCATTTCCGTGCGCCCAGCGGCCATCGGACTGCACGCGCTCATCGACGGCCTGATGCATAACTGGCTGCTGGACCCCAAGGCCTTTGACCTGGAGGTGGTCGGCGCGCAGGCGCTGGATGCCTACCTGGCTGGGCTGTCACTGCCGCGGGTCGGGCGCACCTAAAACAGCTATATTGGCCGGCAACGGTTTTGTGCTGCTGCGGTGTTCCTGCCTAGCGGAGTTTCCATGTTCCCCAACCCGATGACGGCCTGATGGTGCGTTCCTCCGATTTCCGTTTCCAGGCGGCCCTGCGTGTGCTGCTGAGCCACTATGTGCTCAACGGTCTGTCGGCGGCATTGGGGCTGCTGCTGATCTCTGGCAGCGTCCATTACCTGCTGGGCAGTTTTGCCGCGGCGGTGGCATCCGTCGGCGTGGTGGTCTGCATTCCGCCAGACCAGGCGGCGCCCCGGCGCGGCAAGTTCTGGCAATTGCTGCCGGCCGCCCTGATCGGGTTACCGTTGTTCTGGGCCGTGCAACGGCTGCACGCCGCGCCCGTTCATCTGGGGCTGCTGCTGGTGCCGGCCACGTTCGTGGCATTTCTGGGGGCGGCCTGGGGCAAGCGCGGCTTGCCGATTTCGATCTCCATCATGTTTGCGATGGTCTTTTCCATGGCGGTGCCGCAGAACACCACCGCCGGGGTCAGCAGCCTGTATTTCGCGCTGGGTGCGGGCCTGTATGTGGTCTACGCCACGTTGTCCAATGCCGTGCTCAACGCCCGCTACCGGGTCCAGATGCTGGCCGACACGCTGTTGTCGCTTGCCGCGCTCATGCGCACGCAGGCGCAGCAGTTTGCACCGGGGGAAGCGCCGCAAGGGGCACAACGCCCCCTGATTGGCCAGATCCTGCAACAGCAGGCGGCGCTGGCCGACCAGTTGCAGGCGGCCCGCAACATCGTGCTGGAGTCGCCGCGTACACCGGGTCGCCAGCGTCTGGCCGGCATGCTGATTGCGGTGCTGGAAATGCGCGACCATCTGCTGGCCTGCGAGCTGGACCTCGATACCCTGAAGACCCATACCGGTCACGCCCCCTTGCTCGGCGCGTTGCGGGAGGTGCTGCAAGCCATGGCCCAGGAAATTGCGCAGCTGGCGGATGCCCTGCTGCAAGGGCGCCGTCCGATTCCCTTTGCCAGCCACCGGCCCCAGCTGGCGGCACTGCGCTGGGAGCCGGAGGCCCCATCCGCCGGCGACGCGGCCACCCCCGAGCCGGCCGTGCTGGCCCGCGGCCTGGCCAACCGCGTGGGCAACATCAATGATGAGGCGCTGCGCCTGATTGCCCTGGCGCGTGGCGAACTGGAGCCCGACCTGGCCATCGTGCGCACGGCCTGGCAGATGTTTGTCAGCCCCACGGCGTGGTCGTGGCGGCCTTTTGGCGGACTGTGGCGCTGGGAGGCGCCGGCGCTGCGCCACGCCATCCGGGCCGCGCTGGCCATTGGCACGGCGTACGCCCTGTCGCTGGCGCTGCCCTGGGGGACGCACGACTACTGGATTCTGCTGACCATCGTGGTGGTGTTGCGGGGCAGCCTGGCGCAGACGCTGGAGCGGCGCAACAGCCGGGTGGCGGGAACGCTGGTGGGTTGCGTGCTGGCGGGGGCCTTGTTGGCGGTCCACCCATCCCATTGGGTGCTGCTGGTGATCGTGACGCTGGCCCAGGCTGTCTCCCATGCCTTCGCCATCAAGCGCTATCTGGTGACGGCGGTGGCGGCCACAGTGCTGGGCCTGCTGCAGGCGAACATGCTCAACGCCGGGGTCAGCCCGGTGTTCGAAGTGGTCGAACGCGTGGCCGACACGCTGATGGGCGTGGCCATTGCCTGGGCGTTCAGCTACCTGCTGCCGTCGTGGGAGCGCACCCAGATTCCGGCGCTGGTGGCCCGCACGCTCGCGGCCCAGGCCCGTCACGCCCGCGTGGCCCTGGGGCTGGGGCAGTTGCAGGCCGTAGACAACACGCCCGAGCTGGCGTGGCGGCTGGCCCGGCGGGAGGCGTATGACAGCCTGTCAGCCCTGGTGCAGGCCACGCAGCGCTCCCTCTCGGAGCCGCGCGCGGTGCGCCCTCCGCTGGAGCCCTTGGGGCGCTTGCTGGCGCACAGCTACCAGATGCTGGCGCAGCTCACCGCCGTCAAGTCCATGTTGCTGCGCCGGCGCGGGCACCTCAAGCCCGAGCAGATCGGCCAGGCACTGAGCCAGACCGCTACCCTGATCGAAGGGACACTCAAAGGCCCGCAGCCGGCGGGTGCGGCAGGTGTGGCGCGCACCCGCGGGGTGGCGCCGGAGACGATGTGGCTGCCGGACCCCTTTGAAACCGATCTCAGCCCCTGGGTGCTGCGCCGGCTGGCCCTGGCCAGCGACATGGCTGTGCAGCTGCGCGACGACGCCGACGAAGTGGTGCGGGAGCTGGCGACACCCCAATAGGCACGTGTTTGCCATGGCAATGGGCTTGCTGCCAGAATGGGGCCATTGATACCCTTCACAGGAGATTGTCATGTCCCACGCGTTCGCATCCACCCTCAAGACTTTCAAGACGGCATCGGGAAAAACGGGACGGCTGTACTCCCTGCCGGAACTGGCGGACCAGTTTCCTCGCGTGAACCGCCTGCCGGTGTCGATCCGCATCGTGCTGGAGTCCGTGCTGCGCAACTGCGATGGCAACAAGGTCACCGCCGAGCACGTGGCGCAGCTGGCCAACTGGGAACCCCGCGCCGCGCGCACCGATGAAATTCCTTTCGTGGTGTCGCGCGTGGTGCTGCAGGACTTCACGGGCGTGCCGCTGCTGGCCGACCTGGCCGCCATGCGTAGTGTGGCGGTGAAGTTGGGCAAGGACCCCAAGCGCATCGAACCCCTGGTTCCCGTGGACTTGGTGGTGGACCACTCGATCATGGTGGACCACTACGGCACGCCCGACGCGCTGGACCTGAACATGCGGCTGGAGTTTCAGCGCAACCGCGAGCGCTACGAATTCATGAAGTGGGGCATGCAGGCCTTTGACACGTTTGGCGTGGTGCCCCCGGGCTTTGGCATCGTGCACCAGGTCAACCTGGAATACTTGGCGCGCGGCGTCCACCAGGCCAAGGACGGCACCTGCTATCCCGACACCCTGGTGGGCACCGACAGCCACACCACCATGATCAACGGCATCGGCGTGGTGGGCTGGGGGGTGGGCGGCATCGAGGCGGAAGCCGCCATGCTGGGCCAGCCGGTGTACTTCCTGACCCCGGACGTGGTGGGCATGGAGCTCACCGGGCGCCTGCGCGAGGGCGTCACCGCCACCGATCTGGTGCTGACCGTGACCGAGCTGCTGCGCCAGCAGAAGGTGGTGGGCAAGTTCGTCGAGTTTTTTGGCGAGGGCACACGCACGCTGGCACTGCCCGACCGGGCGACCATCGGCAACATGGCGCCCGAGTACGGCGCCACCATGGGCTTCTTCCCGGTGGACGAAAAAACCATCGAGTACTTCCAGGGCACGGGCCGCACCAAGGCCGAGATCGAGACGTTTGAAGCCTACTTCCGGGCGCAGGGCCTGTTTGGCATCCCCCGGCTGGGGGACATTGACTACTCACAGGTGGTCAAGCTGGACCTGGGCAGCGTCACCCCCAGCCTGGCAGGGCCCAAGCGCCCGCAGGACCGCATCGAGCTGGGGCAGGTGGCGCGGCAGTTTGCCGCACTGTTCAGCAAGCCCAACGCCGAGAATGGCTTCAACCAGAAGGCAGACCGCCTGCGCATGCGCTACCCGGTGCACCCCACCCGGGCTGCGTGGGACAGCGTGGCCCCGCCGCCACCGGCGCTGGACCCGCTCGCCAGCCGCGATGTCGCCGAGATGGTGCAGAACCGCTCCACGCTGGAGGCCAGCAAGTCCCCGGCGCAGGCGACCCGGCACACGGCTGACACGGTCAGTGTGGGCCATGGCGACGTGCTCATCGCCGCCATCACCAGCTGCACCAACACCTCCAACCCTAGCGTGCTGCTGGCCGCGGGCCTGCTGGCCAAGAAGGCGGTGCAGGCGGGGCTGACGGTGCAGCCCCACATCAAGACCTCGCTGGCGCCGGGCTCGCGCATCGTGACCGAGTACCTCACCAAGACCGGCCTGCTGCCCTACCTGGAACAGCTGGGTTTTGCGGTGGCCGGCTATGGCTGCACCACCTGCATCGGCAACGCGGGCGACCTCACGCCCGAACTCAATGCGATGATCACGCAAAACGACCTGGTCTGTGCTGCCGTGTTGTCCGGCAACCGCAACTTTGAGGCGCGCATCCACCCCAATCTCAAGGCCAACTTCCTGGCCAGCCCGCCGCTGGTGGTGGCCTATGCCATTGCCGGCACCGTGCAGCGTGACCTCATGACGGAGCCGGTGGGCTGGGTCAAGGGCCCCGACGGCCAGGAGCAGGCCGTGTACCTGGGCGACATCTGGCCTACCAGCGACGAGATCTACCAGCTGCTCGCGCACGCCATGAACGGCAAGGCCTTCCAGGCCAACTACGGCAAGGTCAAGACCGAACCGGGCCCGCTGTGGGAGCAGATCAAGGGCGTGGCCGGGCAGATCTACACCTGGCCGCACAGCACCTACATTGCGGAGCCTCCGTTCTTCAGTACGTTTGCTATGGATTCAGGAGCTGTTCACGCAGATTCCATAAGGCCCAGAGGCCCGAATGATGCTGGAAATGTGTTTGACGCCCGCATCATGGCGCTGTTTGGCGACTCCATCACCACCGACCACATCTCGCCGGCCGGCTCCATCAAGGAAAGCTCGCCAGCGGGCCAGTGGCTGATCCAGAACGGGGTGTCCAAGGCCGACTTCAACAGCTACGGTGCGCGCCGCGGCAACCACGATGTCATGGTGCGCGGCACCTTTGCCAATGTGCGCATCAAGAACCTGATGCTGCCGGCCGACGCCGCGGGCTCGCGCGAGGAGGGCGGCGTCACCCTGTTCCAGTTCGAGGAACACGGCGCCAAGGCCGAGAAGATGTCCATTTACGACGCCGCCATGCGCTACATGGCGCAGGGCACGCCCACCGTGGTGTTTGCCGGCGAGGAATACGGCACCGGTTCCAGCCGCGACTGGGCGGCCAAGGGCACGCAGCTGCTGGGCATCAAGGCCGTGGTGGCCAAGAGCTTCGAGCGCATCCACCGCAGCAACCTGGTGGGCATGGGTGTGCTGCCCCTGCAGTTCAAGGGCGGCGAAAGCTGGCAGACCCTGGAACTCACCGGCGACGAGCACATCGACATCATCCTCGACCCCGACCTGCAGCCCCAGAGTGATGCCGAGCTGGTGGTGACCCGCGCCGACGGCAGCCGTACCGTGGCGACGCTGCGTCTGCGCATCGACACGCCCATCGAGGTGGAGTACTACCGTGCCGGCGGCATCTTGCCGTTTGTGCTGCGGCAACTGCTGCAGGGCTGACGGCGGGGCTGCATTTTGGTTCTATGATCCTGTCATCAGGAGTAAACCATGCGCAGTGAAGTTTTCGTCAAGTTCAATAACGCCGCACCCGTGCGGGTGGCCATCAACCCCGAGCAGGCCATGGAGCGCGATGCCGCGCGCCAGTGGCTGGACCAGCAGTTCACCGAAATGGAGTGCGAGCCCCTGCGCGCCACCGGCAAGTTGCTGATGGCCGACCGCGTGGTGGTGGTGGCCCAGGCCGCGGGCCCGGCCAAGTTCGCCGACGCCCAGTGGGCCCAGGCCTTTGCCTATGCCGCCAGCGCGGTGCTGGGCAAGCCGGTGATCAATGTGGATGCCGACACTTTGAGCATCACTTACTGATCCAGCCACCGCGCAGCTTGCGTGGGTAGCTATCAAAAAGTGAGCAAGCGCGTGGCTGACCGGCCTCAGGCCGGCAGCATGCGCGCCAGCAGGGCGCCCGCAAAGCGCGCTTCCAGCGGAATGCGCACCTGCAGCGGGCTGCCGGGCGCCGCCGTGATGGCTTCGCCATCCAGGTTGCGCATCTGCTCCAGCGTGAAGGTGTGGTTGCCGCTGGGGTGAATGACCTCGATCTGGTCGCCCACCAGGAACTTGTTTTTCACCTCGACCTCGGCCCAGCCGTCGGTGACCCCGCGCACTTCGCCCACGAAATGGCTGTGGCCGATGTCGGAGTGGCCGGTTTCGTAGTTCTGGTAGTCCTGTGACGGACGGCGCTCCAGGAAGCCGCTGGTGAAACCGCGGTTGGCCAGGCCTTCGAGCTCGGTGATGAGCTGGGGGTTGAAGGGCCGCCCGGCCACCGCATCGTCAATGGCGCGGCGGTAGGTCTGCGCGGTGCGAGCCACGTAGTACAGGCTCTTGGTGCGGCCTTCCACCTTGAGCGAGTCCACGCCAATCTTCACCAGGCGCTCCACGTGCTCCACGGCGCGCAGGTCCTTGCTGTTCATGATGTAGGTGCCGTGCTCGTCTTCCATGATGGGCATGAGCTGCCCCGGGCGCCCGGCTTCCTCCAGCAGGTAGACCTGGTCGGCGGCCGGGTGGCGCGGGCTGCCGCCGCAGGCCGCGAAGGACTGCTCGGCTTCCTGCTGGGCTTCGTTGAAGTTGAAGCCGGCTTCCATCTTGATGGCGATGGCCTCGCCGGTATTGGGGTCCACGGCACTGGGCTGGGTGGCGTAGTTCCAGCGGCAGGCGTTGGTGCAGGTGCCCTGGTTGGGGTCGCGCCGGTTGAAGTAGCCACTCAAGAGGCAGCGGCCCGAGTAGGCAATGCACAGCGCGCCGTGCACGAACACCTCCAGCTCCATGTCGGGGCATTCCTGGCGGATCTTCTCGATCTCGTCCAGGCTGAGTTCGCGCGAGAGGATGATGCGCGTCACGCCCACCTTCTGCCAGAACTTCACCGCCATGTAGTTGACGGTATTGGCCTGCACCGAGAGGTGGATGGGCACGTCGGCGAAATTGCCTTTGTCCATGCCTTCGCGCACCATCATGATCAGGCCGGGGTCGGCCATGATGATGCCGTCGGGCCGCATGGCAATCACCGGCTCGATGTCGCGCAGGTAGGTGCGCACCTTGTCGTTGTGTGGCAGCAGGTTGCTGGTCAGGAAAAACTTCTTGCCCCGGGCGTGCGCTTCCTGGATGCCGGTTTCAATCTGCTCCAGGCGAAACTCGTTGTTGCGCGCGCGCAGGCTGTAGCGGGGCTGGCCGGCGTAGACCGCGTCGGCGCCGAAGTCGTAGGCGGCACGCATCTTGTCCAGGGACCCGGCGGGCAGCAGCAATTCAGGGGATTTGAGGCTCATGGCCTCTATTGTCCCGCACCGGGCCATCGGGTGCCATGCGCTGATTCAAACCTGTCGTACGTCAAGGGTTTGACCGGGTATTTCCCGCACAATTGCCCCATGTCACGAAAAATTTTGATAGCGGGCGGCGGCATTGGGGGGCTGGCAGCCGCCATGGCCTGCAGCCAGGCGGGTTGGCCCGTGCAGGTGCTGGAGCGTGCCGGCGCGTTCACCGAGGTGGGGGCGGGCATCCAGATGGGCCCCAACGTGGTGCGGGTGTTGTATGGGTGGGGGCTGGGCCAGGAGTTGAGCCGGGTGGCGGCGTTTCCGGCGGTGCTGCGGGTGCGCGATGCCGCCAGCGGAGCCGAGCTCGGGCGCCTGCGCCTGGGGGAGCGGGCCCGTGCGCTGTACGGCGCCCCGTACGCCACCATCCACCGCGCGGACCTGCACCAGGTGCTGCTCAAGGCCCTGCGGCCGCGCACGGACGTGCAGTTGCTCCTGGACCAATGGGTGGAGAACCTGGTCCAGGAGCCGGACGCGGTGCGTGTGCAGACCCTGGGCGGGCTGGAACTGCAGGGTGATGCCCTGGTGGGGGCCGATGGCCTGTGGAGCCACGTGCGCCAGCTGGTGCTGGGCGACGCCCCGCCCCGCGTGACGGGCCATCTGGCCTACCGGGCCATGGTGCCCCAGCGGGACGTGCCCGAACGGTTGCGCAGCCAGGATGTGACGGTGTGGCTGGGGCCGGGCTTGCACGTGGTGCAGTACCCGGTGCGCCGCGGCGAGTGGCTGAACGTGGTGGGCATTGTGCAGGGGCGCATCAACGGCAACGAAGAGGAGTGGGACCATGCCACCCATGCCGAGGACCTGCGCGCCGCCATGGCGCACACCTGTGCCCCGCTGAAGGACCTGGTGGGCGCCATCGATCTCTGGCGCCTGTGGGCGCTGTGTGACCGGGCGCCCATGCGGGGCGCCCATGAACAGGTCCGCGGGCGGGTGGCGCTGTTGGGCGATGCGGCGCATCCCATGCGGCCCTACATGGCGCAGGGTGCGGGCATGGCCATTGAAGACGCGGCCTGCCTGCAGCAGGTGCTGGCGGGGCCCGAGCGGCCGCTCGAGCAGCGCCTGCAACTCTATGCGCAACAGCGCTGGCAGCGCAACGCGCGGGTGCAAGCGCGGTCCATCCGCAACGGCGAGATTTTCCACGCCTCCGGCCTGGTGCGCTTGGGGCGCGACCTGTCCATGCGCCTGCTGGGCGAGCGGCTGCTGGACGTGCCCTGGCTGTACCGCGGACCGGCCGCCTGACCCGGCGGCTAGGCGGCGCCCGCCCGGCGCGGGTGTTTGGGTTTCACGTAAGGGACCAGCTCCTTGTCGGAGCGGCGGATGTGGATGGACAGCCAGTCGCGCAGCTTGGATGACAGCTGGGACGCCACGGTGATGCTGCCGTTGGCATATTTCTGCTGCAGGTCACGCATGTCGGCCATGAACCGGTCGTGGACCTGCTTGTGGCCCGCCAGACCCGGGAAACCAATGGCTGCCATCAGGGCTTCTTCCCGCACCAGGTGTTCCTGGGTGTAGAGCACGACTTCGGACAGGACCTTGGCGACCACGGTGTGCCCCAGTCCCTGGCTGGTCGCCGTGTGCAGTTCGTTGACCAGCGCCACCAGCTTCTGGTGGTCTTCGTCCAGCGCCCCGTTGTCGATGACGAGGTCCGGACCCCATTCGAAATAGGCCATGGTGCGGTTCTCCTGCGGTGTTCAGGCGGTGGGGGAGGGCAGCGCCAGCAGATGGCTGGTGTGGTCGAGCTTGAAGACGCTGACCGATGCCACCAGTTGCTGGGCCTGGTGCGCCAGCGCCTGCGCGGCGGCGGCGGCCTCTTCCACCAGCGCCGCGTTGCCCTGTGTGACCTGGTCCATCTGCCCCATGGCGAGGTTGATCTGGTCGATGCCCGCAGACTGGTCGCGACTGGCGGTGCTCATTTCACCCATGATGTCGGACACCCGGCGCACACTCACCACGATTTCGTCCATGGTGCTGCCGGCCTGCTCCACCAGCTTGCAGCCGTCGACCACATTGGCCACCGAGGTCTCGATGAGCTGCTTGATTTCCTTGGCGGCCGTGGCCGAGCGGCCGGCCAGGCTGCGCACTTCGCTGGCCACGACGGCGAAGCCGCGGCCCTGCTCACCCGCGCGCGCCGCTTCCACGGCGGCGTTCAGGGCCAGGATGTTGGTCTGGAAGGCAATGCCGTCAATGACGCCGATGATGTCGGCGATTCTGGCCGAGGAGGTGTTGATGTCTTCCATGGTCTGCACCAGCTGGCCGACCACGGTGCCGCCCTTGATCGCCACTTCGGAGGCGGCACTGGCCATTTCATTGGCCTGCCGCCCGCTGGCGTAGTTCTGCTTTACGGTGTCGGTGAGCTCCCCCAGCGAGGCGGTGGTCTGCTCCAGTGCGGCGGCCTGTTCCTCGGTGCGCTGCGACAGGTCCTGGTTGCCGGCGGCAATCTCGCTGGTGGCGTTGGCCATTGCGGCCGTGCCGTTGCGTACGTTGGAGACGATGTGGACCAGACTGGTGTTCATGTCCTGCAGGGCATGCAGCAGTTGCCCCGTTTCATCCTGGGTCCGGATCTGGATGTGACTTCCCAGGTTGCCGTCGGCAACGGCCCGGGCCACCTGGACGGCCTGCTGCATCGGGCGGATGATGGAGCGGGTGATCGCGTGTGCGGCAAATACCCCCAGCACGGTGGCCAGAAAGCCCAGCACCAGCATCAGCGTGCGTCCGGACGCAATGCTCTGGCTGGCCTCGGCACTGCTGGCCAGCACGATCTCTTTCTGCAGGCTGCTCAGGGCGGCAATGGGTTCCTGCAAGGCGTCAATGGCGGGCAGGGTCTCGGTGTTCATGACCTGCACGGCCTCATCGTGCTGTCCCTGTTCGACCAGCTGGCGGACCTTGGTGAAGGAGGCAACATACAGACCGCGCTTTTCCTTGATGGTGGCCAGCAAGGCCCGGCCCTGGGGCAGGTACACCATCTGCTCCAGTGTGGCCAGCGCGTCGTCGATGGTTTTCTTGTTGGTGTTGATCTCGTCCTTGATCCGGGCCAGTTGCTGGGGATCGGTGACGATCAGCAGTTCCATGGTGCGCCGGGCGTTGGCCCGTGTGGTGGCATTGATCACGCTGGCGGCTTCGGCTTTGACCCAGTCCTTCTCGACCGTGCGCGTGGTGATTTCGCCCACCTGGTTCAGGCGCAGCACGGCAATGGCGTTGGCCGTGATGATCAGGAGGATCAGCAGGCCAAAGCCCAGACCCAGTCGTTTGCCAATGGAGAGGTTGTTCACGTTCATTGCTGTTGGGAGTGGATGGAGGGGACAGGGGATGGAGCGGCCAGCCAGCCGGGTCGTCCCGTGGGAGGCAGGCCAGGGGGCTGCCAAAAGGAACCGAGGGAACTGCGAATCAAGGGCGAGCCCCATTTTATCCGATGGGGCAGGGCCACTCCCCCGATGGAAAGGCGGGTACCACTCAGGTCACCGCGTGCTGCTGGCGGAACTGCGCGGCCTGCCATTCCCCGCTGTGCAGCACCTGGTGCAGCTGGTCCACAGCGGTCCACACATCGGCAAAGCCGAGGTACAGCGGCGTGAAGCCAAAGCGCAGGATGTCGGGGTGGCGGTGGCCGTCGCCGGCGCGAAAATCACCCACCACGCCCCGTGCAATCAGCGCTTGCACGATGGCAAAGGCGCCGGACTCGCCGTTTGCCGATTCGCGCGTCAGGCTCACCTGTGAGCCGCGCTGGTGGTGCGCCCGCGGGGTGGCCAGACCCAGACCATGGCCGGCGCAGCGCTGCTCCACCAGCGCCATGAAGAGGTCGGTCAGCGCCAGTGACTTGGCGCGCAAGGCCGCCATGCCGCCCAGTGGCTGCGCCGCGGCAAAGGCGTCCAGGCCGCATTCCAGCAGGGACAGGCTCACGATGGGCGGGGTCCCGCACAGGTAGCGGGTGATGCCGGTGGCCGGCTCATAACCGGGCGTGAAGGCAAACGGTGCCGCATGGCCCCACCAGCCACAGAGCGGTTGCCAGAAGCGGTCGGTGTGGCGGGGGTGAACCCAGACGAAGGCCGGAGCGCCTGGGCCGCCGTTGAGGTATTTGTAGCCGCAGCCAACGGCGAAGTCGGCGTTGGCGCCCTGCAGGTCGACCGGCACGGCGCCTGCGCTGTGCGCCAGGTCCCAGACCACCCGCGCCCCGGCCGCATGGGCCGCCGCGGTGACGCCGGCCATGTCGTGCATGGCGCCGGTGCGGTAGTTCACATGGGTGAGCACCAGCACGGCCACCTGGGGTGTCAGCGCGGCGGCGATCTCGTCGGACTCCACCAGCTGCAGGGTGTAGCCGCGCTCGCGGCACAGGCCTTCGGCAATGTACAGGTCGGTGGGGAAGTTGCTGCGCTCGCTCACCACCAGCTTGCGCTGCGGCGTGTCCTGCGCTGCCATGGACAGCGCGGCGGACAGCACCTTGAACAGGTTGATGGAGGTGCTGTCGGTGACCACCACCTCGTCTGCTGCGGCTCCGATCAGGGGCGCGAGCTGGTTGCCCAGGCGCTGGGGCAGGCTGTGCCAGCCGGCCGTGTTCCACGACCGGATCAGGTCGTGTCCCCATTCCCGGGTGACCACTTCCGCCGCGCGGGCGGGGGCGGCCTTGGGCATGGCACCCAGCGAATTGCCGTCCAGGTAGATGACGCCAGGGGGAACGGAAAACAGCTCGCGCAGGGTGCGCAGCGGGTCGGCCGCGTCGCGGGCCAGGCAGTCTAGCAAGGTGATCATGGTCGGGAAACTTACCACCGCTGCACCCGGTTTGGTGTCGGTAATTCCCAACAGGAAACGGAAATGGCCGACGTGTCAGTCCAGCGGTGCCAGGGCCGCGTATTCGGCGTCGGTAAACAGGCGTGAGCGGGTGATGAAGCTCACCCCTTCGGAGCCTTCCAGCGAAAAATTGTCGCTATGGCCGGCAACGACGTCGATGACCAGCTGAGTGTGCTGCCAATAGGCGTACTGCGACGCGCTGATGTAGAACGGACAGCCACCGATGTGGCCCAGCAGCCGGTCGTGGGGACCGGTCGTCAATTCGCCCACCAGGTAGCACATGGGGGCACTGCCGTCACAGCAGCCGCCCGACTGGAAGAACATCAGCTGCTCGCCGTGCCGCGCCTGCAGGCGTGCGATCAGGGTCTGTGCCGTCTCGGTGGCGATGACGCGTTCAACCATGGCATTCTCCTTGTGGCATTGGGTGCGCCAGCGCAGAGGGCGGCCGCTGGCCGCCCTCGTGTGCATTCACCCAGGGGGGTGATTAGAAGAAGCCCAGTGCCTTGGGGCTGTAGCTCACCAGCAGGTTCTTGGTCTGCTGGTAGTGGTCGAGCATGACCTTGTGCGTTTCACGGCCGATGCCCGACTCCTTGTAGCCGCCGAAAGTGGCATGGGCTGGGTAGGCGTGGTAGCAGTTGGTCCAGACGCGGCCGGCCTGGATGGCGCGGCCCATGCGGTAGGCGGTGGCACCGTTGCGCGACCACACGCCGGCACCCAGGCCATAGGGCGTGTCGTTGGCAATGGCCAGGGCTTCGGCCTCGTCCTTGAAGGTCGTTACCGCCAGCACCGGGCCGAAGATTTCTTCCTGGAAGATGCGCATCTTGTTGTGGCCCTTGAACAGGGTGGGCTGGATGTAGTAGCCCCCCGCCAGATCGCCCGGCAGCTGGGCGCGGTCGCCGCCGATGAGCACCTGCGCGCCTTCTTCCTTGCCCAGCTTCAGGTAGGACTGGATCTTGTCCATCTGTACCTGGGAGGCCTGCGCGCCCATCATGCTGTCGGTGTCCAGCGGGCTGCCCTGCTTGATGGCCTTGACGCGGGCCAGCACGCGTTCCATGAACTTGTCGTAGATGGATTCCTGGATCAGTGCGCGCGACGGGCAGGTGCAGACCTCGCCCTGGTTGAAGGCAAACAGCACCATGCCTTCAATGGCCTTGTCGAGGAAGTCGTCGTCCTTCTCCATGATGTCGGCAAAGAAGATGTTGGGCGACTTGCCGCCGAGCTCCAGCGTGGCGGGAATCAGGTTGTTGGCTGCGGCCTGGGCAATCACGCGCCCCGTGGCGGTGGAGCCGGTGAAGGCAATCTTGGCAATGCGCTTGCTGCTGGCCAGTGGCATGCCGGCTTCGCGGCCAAAGCCGTTGACGATGTTGAGCACGCCGGCGGGCAGCAGGTCGGCAATTAGCTCTGCCAGCACCAGGATGGAGATGGGGGTGGACTCGGCGGGCTTGAGCACCACGCAGTTGCCGGCGGCCAGTGCGGGGGCCAGTTTCCAGGCCGCCATCAGGATGGGGAAGTTCCAGGGAATGATCTGGCCGACCACGCCCAGGGGTTCATGGAAGTGGTAGGCGATGGTGTCGCCGTCGATCTCGCTCAGGCTGCCTTCCTGCGCACGCAGGCAGCCGGCAAAGTAGCGGAAATGGTCCACGGTGAGGGGAATGTCGGCGTTGAGCGTCTCGCGGATGGCCTTGCCGTTGTCCACGGTCTCGGCGTAGGCCAGGGCTTCCAGGTTGGCTTCAATGCGGTCGGCAATCTTGAGCAGGATGTTGGCCCGCTCGGCGGCCGGCGTCTTGCCCCACTGGGCCGAGGCGGCATGGGCCGCGTCCAGCGCCCGCTCGATGTCTTCCGCGGTGGAGCGGGCGGCTTGGGTGTAGGGCTTGCCGGTGATGGGGGTCACCACGTCAAAGTACTCGCCGCGCACGGGGGCGACGAACTTGCCGCCGATGAAATTGTCGTAGCGGGTCTTGAAAGCGACTTTGGCGCCGGCGGTGCCGGGGGGTGCGTACAGCATGGGTTGTCTCCAGTCAGTTGTTGGTTTCAATGGGAAGCCGCGTACCGGGTGGTACGGCTGCTCCGCCGGCACCTGTTTGCAGGAGCTGTGCCAGCCGCGCCTTTCAACCGGAAATCCCGTAAACCGGGCTCAAATGCCCCGTCTGCGGGGTGGGGCGCGGGCAGGGCGGTGCGCCAGGTGTGCCAACGCACGGGACAGGTTGTGTCAAAACGGAACAGTCGGGTGGCATTTCTGGTTGAAACAGCGTGCGTCACAGGCGCACAATGCAAGACTTGCCGCCGCAGCCGTAGCGGCAAGGCTGGAGATGGTGCACCCATCCCGTGCCCCCGAATCATCAGGAGACAAACGGCCATGCCATCCAACGCCCTGCAGGAACGACCGGTGCCCAGTGTGCTGCGCGAAGCACGCCGTCAGTTGATGAACCGTGGCAGCCTGCCACCGGATCTCATCGCGCCGGAGCTGGCGCGCTCCTGGCTGCGCAGCTGGCAGGCGGGCCTGCAGCCCTGCGGCCGCATGCCGGGCGCGCCCAATGCGTCGGCGGCCCAGCTGGCGCGGGAGCTGGAGCGCCAGCGCGAGCTGGTGGCCCATGCCCGGCCGGTGATGGAATTCCTGTACGAGCAAACCCGTGACACCGATAGCATGGGCATCTTGGCCGGCGCTGACGGCATGCTGCTGCATACGTTTGGCGACCCGCAATTCATTGGCCGTGCCGAGCGGGTGGCCCTGCGCCCGGGCGCGAGCTGGCACGAGCAGTACCGGGGCACCAATGCCATCGGCACAGCGCTGACTGATGACCGGGCGGTGGTGGTGCATGCCGACGAGCATTATCTGGAGCGCAACGGCTTCCTGACCTGCGCTGCCGTGCCCATTCACGACTCCCATGGCTGCCTGCTGGGGGCGCTGGACGTTTCGGGCGACCACCGTGGTTACCACCGCCACACCCTGGGCCTGGTGCGTTCGGCCGCCCGCATGATCGAGCACCGCCTGTTTGACACCCGCCACGACCCGCGCCAGTGGCGCGGCCTGCGGCTGCGTTTCCATGTCCAGCCCGAAGGCATTGGCACGGTGGCCGAAGGCCTGCTGGCCGTGCGCGAGGACGGTTCCCTGGCTGGCGCCAATGCCGCTGCGCTGGATCTGCTGGGCCTGGACTGGCCCGGCCTGCCCGCGGTGCGGCTGGGTCAGGTGCTGGCCGAGTCGCTGGACCGTTTGCTGGACTGGTCCCAGCGTGCCAGTTCCACGCCGCACGTGGTGCACACGGCGTCCGGGCGCGCCGTCTGGGTGCGGGTGGAGGCCGGTTGCCTGACCAGCTCCCTGCACCCGGATCGCCACCGGGAGCGCACGGTGGCGGGTGTGCCGTCACGGGAGCAGCCGGCCGATGCCCTGGCCAGCCTGGACACGGGGGACGTGGTGCTGCAGGCCGCCATTGCACGGGCCCGCAAGGTCATGGACAAGCCCATCGCGCTGCTCCTGCAGGGCGAGTCGGGCGTGGGCAAGGAGCTGTTTGCCCGCGCGGTGCACGAAAGCAGCGCGCGCCGGGGGCAGGCCTTTGTGGCCGTGAACTGCGCGGCCCTGCCGGAGAACCTGATCGAGGCCGAGCTGTTTGGCTACCAGGGCGGCGCCTTCACGGGGGCGCGGCGCGAAGGCGCGCCGGGGCGCATCCGCGAAACGCATGGCGGCACGCTGTTCCTGGACGAGATTGGCGACATGCCGCTGGCCCTGCAGGCACGCCTGCTGCGGGTGCTGCAGGAGCGCGAGGTGGTGCCGCTGGGTGGCGGCAAGCCGGTGGCGGTGGACTTCTGCCTCATATGCGCCACCCACCGCGACTTGCCCGCGGAACTGGCCAGCGGGCGTTTCCGGGAGGACTTGTATTACCGCCTGAACGGCCTGACCCTGCTGCTGCCGGCCCTGCGGGATCGCACCGACCTGGACCATCTGCTGGCACGGACCCTGCAGACGCTGCTGCCGGATCGCAACGTGGCCGTGGCGCCGGACGTGCTGCAGGCCCTGCGCGGCTACCGCTGGCCGGGCAACATCCGCCAGCTGGTCAATGCCCTGCGTACCGCCTGCGCCTTGCTGGATGCCCACGAGGGGGTGATTGGCTGGGAGCAGTTGCCCGACGACCTGGTGCGCGCACTGAAAACCCCAGTGTCGCCGCTGGCTGTCAACGGGGCGCTGGCGGACGAGGCGCTACTGGATCTGCGTACCCTGTCGCGTCAGACCATAGGCCGTATGGTCGCGGACTGCGAGGGTAACCTGTCGGAGGCAGCGCGCCGCCTGGGCATCAGCCGCAACACGCTGTACCGCAAGCTGCGGGAGTGAGTCAGCCGGCGGCCGCGTTCAGCGGCTCCAGGCCATGCCGGCTGCGGGCCCGGTGGCAGGCGTCGGAGCCTTCCTCGAATTCGCGGCACGGGGAGGGCCGCCATTCGTAGATGCCGCAGCCTACCGCTTCACCCACCTTGCCGGTGAGCGCCGCGCAGCGGATGGGAACGTGGTCGGTCCCCCGCATGCGGGCCGTGCTGCCGTTGACTTCCACCGCCAGCCCGCTGGGCACGCGCCCGCCCATGTCGTCGAGTTCGTAGACCGCAAAGTCCACGCGGAAGCAGGCGCAGCAGGCGCCACAGGTGGTGCAGGCACTCACGCGCAGGTGTCCTCAGCTCTGGCGGCCCAGCAGCAGGTATTCCATCAGGGCCTTCTGCACGTGCATGCGGTTTTCTGCTTCATCCCACACCACGGACTGGGGCCCGTCGATGACCTCGGCCTGTACCTCTTCACCCCGGTGTGCGGGCAGGCAGTGCATGAACAGGGCATCGGGCTGCGCGGCCGCCATCATGCGGGTGTCCACGCACCAGGCGGCAAAGGCCTTGCGCCGCGCTTCGTTCTCGGCTTCGTAGCCCATGCTGGTCCAGACATCGGTGGTCACCAGGTCGGCGCCGGCACAGGCGTCCATCGGGTTGCTATAAGTTTCATAGCTACCTGCGCCCATTCCGTTTGGTGTGGTGGCCACTTTCTCGTCCAGTTCATAGCCGTTGGGGGTGCTCACGCGCAGATGGAAACCCAGCAGGGCGGCGGCCTGCAGCCAGGTGTTGGCCATGTTGTTGCCGTCGCCCACCCAGGCCACGGTCTTGCCCTGGATGGAGCCGCGGTGTTCGATGTAGGTGAAGATGTCGGCCAGGATCTGGCAGGGGTGGAATTCGTTGGTCAGGCCGTTGATGACCGGTACACGCGAGTGGGCGGCAAAGCGCTCGATCTTGGTCTGCTCGAAGGTACGGATCATCACCAGGTCGGTCATGCGGCTGATGACCTTGGCGCTGTCTTCAATCGGCTCGGCGCGGCCCAGCTGGCTGTCACCTGTGGTGAGGTGCACCACGCTGCCGCCCATCTGGTACATGCCGGCCTCGAAGCTCACGCGGGTGCGGGTGGAGGCCTTCTCGAAAATCATGGCCAGCGTGCGGTCCACCAGCGGGTGGTGCTTTTCGTAGGACTTGAATTTCTTCTTGATCAGAGCCGCCCGCTCAAACAGGTAGGCGTATTCGTCGGCGCTGAGGTCACTGAATTGCAGGTAGTGTTTCATGGGGTGTGGCGGGCAATCGGTTGGGACACGCGCTCAGGCCTGGAGCAGCTTCTTGATCAGGGGACACAGGATGGCCACGATTTCGTCGGCTTCGGCGGTGGTCAGGATCAGGGAGGGCACCAGACGGACCACGGTCTCGGCCGTCACGCTGATCAGCAGGCCGTGGTCGGCGCATTCCTGCACCAGCGCGGCGCAGGGCTTGGACAGGTCCACGCCCAGCATCAGTCCCTGGCCGCGGACTTCCTTTACGGCACCGCTGGCCAGTTCGGCCGCCAGGGCCTTTTCCAGCGCCGCTTTCAGGTGGGCGCCCACCGTGGCCGCATTGGCCAGCAGCTTCTGCTCTTCCATGATGCGGATGGTTTCCACGCCAGCGCGCATGGCCAGCGGGTTGCCGCCAAAGGTACTGCCGTGGTTGCCGGGTGCAAAGATGCCGGCGGCCTTGGGGCCGGCCACCACCGCGCCCACCGGCACGCCCGAACCCAGGCCCTTGGCCAGGGGCATGACGTCGGGCTGGATGCCGGCCCACTGGTGGGCGAACCACTTGCCGGTGCGGCCCATGCCGCACTGCACTTCGTCGATCATCAGCAGCCAGTCGCGCTCATTGCACAGGGCGCGCACGTCGCGCAGGTAGTCCATGTGCATGGGGTTGATGCCGCCTTCGCCCTGGATGGCTTCGAAGAACACGGCCACCACATTGGGGTTGCCCTCGGTGGCGGCCTTGAGCTGTTCGATGTTGTTGATGGGCACGCGGATGAAGCCTTCCACCAGCGGGCCGAAGCCAGCCTGCACCTTGGGGTTGCCGGTGGCGCTCAGTGTGGCAATGGAGCGGCCATGGAAGGCCTTCTCGTAGACCACGATCTCGGGGCGCTCAATGCCCTTGTCGTGGCCGAACTTGCGTGCCAGCTTGAGCGCGGCCTCGTTGGCCTCCAGGCCCGTGGAGCAGAAGAACACATTGCTCATGCCCGAGCGCTCGACCAGCAGCTTGGCGAGTTCTTCCTGCAGGGTGACGTGGTAGTAGTTGGAGGTGTGGATGAGCTTGGTCACCTGGTCCTGCAGGGCGGCCACCAGCTTGGGGTGGTTGTGCCCCACGGTGTTGACGGCAATGCCGCCGAGCGCATCCAGGTAGGCGCGGCCATGGGTGTCCCAGACGCGGCAACCCTGACCATGCGTGAAGGCAATGGGCAGGCGGCCATAGGTGTTCATCACGTGGGGTGAAGACGGTGCGGCGGGTTGCGTGGCGGCGGTCATGTAGAGGCTCCGGGTTGGCTCAGAAACAAGGCGGCCCAACTCAAACAGAGGCTGGTTGGGCCGTTGAAGCCTGATTTTAGGCGCATCGCCCGATCGGGGCCGGTGACAAATTGGCATCACAGTGATGCGGTGTTGCCTGGCACGCCAAGCTGTCATCTTCATGACAGTTGCGGGGGGTAGAATTCCCCGCATGGCACAACATGCCGGTTCCGTCCGAGAGCCGCGATATACGTCCAACCGATGGCTTCCACACCTCCCAAAGAACTCTATATCCTGGGGTTGACCCGACAGGGCAAAACGTTCCGTCCCAGTGATTGGGCCGAACGCCTGGCAGGGGTGATGAGCCAGTTCCGCCCGGGCGGACCACAACCCGGCAGCCATCTGGGCTACTCGCCCTGGTGCATTCCCACCGCCATCGGCGCGGTGAAATGCGTGATCATCCACAGCGACTTGCGCGACTACGACGTCATGGCTTGGGACTTTTGCATGAACTTTGCGAAAGACAACGATCTGCAGGTCAGCGAGACCCGGCCCGAACTGCCGGCCGGTGCACCGGCCCGCGACCCCGCCACCGGGCGCGGCTAACCTTCAACGGGCGCAATGCGCCGCCGCCACACCACCTTATGCGGTGGTGTCGAACAGGGCTCCCGCCATCTTGTCGCTGGTCTTGAAAACGGCCAGATTGGCCAGGAACGCGTTTTTGGCCTGCAACTGGGTCACCACGTCGGTTTCCAGTGCGGGGCCTTCCACGTCCGAGCGGGTGAGGGACGTGGTCACGCCACCGCTGGCCTGCGCGCTCTGCACAACTTCCTGGCGGTGGAACTCGGCGGTTCCGAGGTTCGCAATGTTGTGCGCAGACGCGTTGAGCTGCGTCTGCGCTGCGTTCATGCCCGAGAGGGAGATGGAGGCAATGGAAGTCATGTCAAATTCCCGCGTGCGGACTGCCCGCATGCCCATTTGAGCACAAATTCTCCGCGCAGGCATCCCCTGGGGATGCTTCAGGCTGCCACAGCGGCGCGTGGCTGGTTGGCGGCAACGCTCACCAGACCCTTGATCTGGGTCTGGGCACCGGCCAGAGCCGCGGCTTTTGCGTCTTCGCCCATGGCCAGGCCTTCGGCGCGCACAAACTGCACGTCGGTGATGCCGAAGAAGCCGAACACGGTTTGCAGGTAGCTTTCCTGGTGCTCCATGGCACGGCCCGCGTCGCTGGTGGAATACACGCCACCGCGGGTCGATGCGACGAGCACCGTCTTGCCACCGGCCAGTCCCTGGGGACCTTTCTCGGTGTACTTGAAGGTGCGGCCGGCCTGGGCCACGCGGTCAATCCAGGCCTTGAGCTGGCTGGGAATGGCGAAGTTGTACAGGGGGGCTCCCACCACGATGACGTCCGCGGCGAGGAACTGGCTGACCAGCGCCTCCGACAGGGCGTTTTCGCGCTGCTGCACCGGGCTCAGGGGGGCGTCCTGTGCGCCCAGGCGAAAGCCCAGGGAGTCGATGGACAGGTGGCTGGGCGCGTTTTCTGCCAGGTCGAGGTAGTCCACCACCGTACCGGGGTGGGCGGCTACCCACTGGGCAACGATGTGGCCGGTGAGTTGGCGGGAAACCGAGTTGTCGCCCAGGACGCTGGAATCAATGTGAAGCAGTTTCATGATTAATCTCTCTTAGAACCACGGTGTGTGGCAACGGATTAATTGTGATGGTGATATCAATATTTGATAAGTAGGCGAAAATGCGATTCATTGTCTCGAATATGTAGCGAATGGAGCGCCCATGCAGGATCTCAACGACATGGTGTACTTTGCGGAGGTGGTGGACCGCAAGGGGTTTGCGGCGGCGGGCCGTGCGCTGGGCGTGCCCAAGTCCCGGCTGTCGCGGCGGGTGGCCGAACTGGAAGCCCGTCTGGGGGTGCGTCTGTTGCAGCGCACCACGCGCAAGCTGTCGCTGACCGGCGCGGGTGAGCTGTACCACCGGCACTGCGCGGCCATCCGTGACGAAGCCCTGGCCGCTGCCGACGCCGTGGCCCATATCCAGACCGTGCCACGCGGCACCGTGCGGGTGACCTGTCCGGTCACGCTGGCGCAGTCCACCATTGGGCCCTTGCTGCCGGCGTTTCTGGCCCAGAACCCCCTGGTCCGGGTGGAAATGCAGGTGACCAACCGGGTGGTGGACCTGCTGGAAGACGGGGTGGATGTAGCCCTGCGGGTGCGCACCGATCTGGGCGAAAGCGCCAGCCTGGTGGTCAAGAACCTGGGCACCACGCAGTCCTGGCTGGTGGCCAGCCCGGCGCAACTGGCACGCGAAGGGCGGCCCGCCACGCCGCAGGACCTGGCGCAGCTGTCCACCGTGGCCATGTCCTGCACCGATGGCCGCTCGGCCTGGTGGCTGCAGGGCCCCGGCGGGCACGCCTACGAATTCCAGCACCGCCCCTGCTACACGGCCGACGACTTGCTCACACTCAAGTTCGCCGTGGTGGCGGGCACCGGCATTTGCGTGCTGCCGGACTACATGTGCCAGGAAGAGCTGGCGGATCAGCGCCTGGTGCCGGTGCTCCCGGGCTGGTCGCCCCGGCCGGGCGTGGTGCATGCGGTGTTTCCGTCCCGTCGGGGGCTGGTGCCCGCGGTGCGGCAATTTCTGGATTTTCTGGGCAATCACATGCTGGGTGAGCGCATCATCAACATTCCCAAGGGTTGATACAACGGAGGTGGCAACATGGCCAAGCGCGCGTTTCCTTTGTCCAAGGTCTATGGTCTGCTGGAGCCGGGGCCGGTGGTGCTGCTCACCACCGCGCGCAAAGGCCAGGCCAACGTGATGGCGCTGTCCTGGCTCACCATGATGGAGTTCGAGCCGCCGCTGGTGGGCTGCATCGTCAGCGGCCGCGACTTCAGCTTTGCCGCCCTCAAGGCCACCCGTCAGTGCGTGCTCAACATCCCGACAGCGGAGCTGGCTAGCCAGGTGGTGGGCTGCGGCAACACTTCCGGGCGCCAGGTGGACAAGTTTGCGTCCTTCGGGTTGACACCGGTGGCCGCGTCGCTGGTGGAGGCGCCGCTCATTGCCGAGTGCTACGCCAACCTGGAATGCCGGGTGGTCGACACGCGGCTGGTGAACCGCTACAACTTTTTCGTGCTGGAGGTACTGAAGGCCTGGATGGATCCGGCCCGCAAAGACCAGCCACGCACGCTGCACCACCGGGGGCGCGGCGCGTTCATGGTGGCCGGCGAGACCATCACCCTGCCGTCCCGGATGAAGTGAGGACGAAAAGCGTGCGGACACAAAAAAGCCGTCTTGCGACGGCTTTCCTGCTTTGCTGGTAGCGCACCCGTTACAAACGGCGCGCGGGGTGTTTTGAGGGCCCTGCGCGTGCGATGTGCCTAAAAATTAGGCTGCGAGAGCCAAGGCTTTCACCTTGGTAGCCAAACGGCTCTTGTCGCGGGCTGCCTTGTTCTTGTGGAAGATGCCCTTGTCAGCCACGGTGTCCACCACGGCTTGCATCTTCGCAAACAGTTCAGCAGCTTTGGTCTTGTCGCCAGCCAGAACGGCTTTTTCCACATTCTTCACCGCGGTGCGGTATTTGGAACGCAGGGAGGTGTTTGCTGCATTGATCTTGACGTCCTGACGGACGCGCTTACGGCCCGACGCCAAGCGCGGGTTCTTTTTCTTGGGTTTTCCAGATGCCATAGTAATAATTCCTTGTGTCTGAGGATGATGCCAGCAAAGCCGATCATTATATAGCAGGACGTAAATTCGCAGGGGAGCGCCGCCCAGCAGCTACACTTTGCGCCGTGTCGCTATTCAAATCCGCCTCTATTGTTTCCCTGTTGACCCTGGCGTCGCGCATCACCGGGCTGGTGCGTGAACTCCTGATTGCATCGATGTTTGGCGCCAGCGCCATGACGGATGCGTTCAACGTGGCCTTTCGCATTCCCAACTTTTTCCGCCGCCTGTTTGGCGAAGGGGCGTTCAGCCAGGCGTTTGTGCCGGTGCTGGCGGCCACGCGGGCACAGCACGGGCACGACCGCACCCACCAGCTGGTGGACCGGGTGGCCACGGTGCTGGGGTGGGCGCTGCTGCTGACCTGTGTACTGGGCGTGCTGGGTTCGCCGTGGCTGGTCTGGGCCATGGCCAGCGGCCTGCAGCAAAACCCGCACGGCTACGACGTGGCCGTGGTCATGACGCGCTGGATGTTCCCGTACATCGGCTTCATGTCCATGGTGGCGCTGGCCGCGGGCGTGCTCAATACCTGGAAGCATTTCGCCGTGCCCGCCGCCACGCCGGTGCTGCTGAACCTGTCCATGATCGGGGCCGCCTGGCTGGGCGGGCCGTGGTTCAAATCGATGGGGCTGGAGCCCATTTACGCACTGTGTGCCGGCGTGCTGGCCGGTGGTGTGCTGCAGCTGTCGGTGCAGTTCGTCGCGCTGCACAGAATGGGCATGATGCCGCACCTTGGCTGGCGCTGGTCGGCCCTGCGCGCCGCCTGGGCCGACCCGGGTACCCGCAACGTGGCCACGCTGATGGTGCCGGCGCTGCTGGGGGTGAGTGTGGCGCAGGTCTCCACCCTGATCAACACCCAGATCGCCTCCCACCTGCCCAGCGGCAGCGTGAGCTGGCTCACCTACGCCGACCGGCTGATGGAGTTCCCCACCGCCATGCTGGGCGTGGCCCTGGGGGTGGTGCTGATGCCGCAGCTCTCGCTGGCCAGTTCGCTGGGCGATGCCAAGAAATACTCCGCCCTGCTCGATTGGGGGTTGCGCATCGTGGTGCTGCTGTCGGTGCCCTGCGCCCTGGGGCTGCTGCTCTTTTCCAAGCCTCTGGTGGCGGTGCTCTACCATTACGGCGCGTTCACGGCCTACGACGTGCAGCAGACCTCCGTGGCCCTCATGGGCTGGGGCGCGGGCCTGGTGGGCATCGTGGCCATCAAGGTGCTGGCGCCGGGCTACTATGCCAGCCAGGACATCAAGACGCCGGTGCGCATTGCCGTGGCGGTGCTGGTGATCACGCAGCTGCTCAATCTGGTGTTCGTGCCCCTGTTCAAGCACGCCGGGCTCTCCCTGTCCATCAGCCTGGGTGCGCTCATTAATGCCCTGTGGCTGCTGACGGGCTTGCTGTGGCGCAAGAAGTACCGGCCCGAGCCGGGATGGGGGCGCTTTGCCCTGCAGGTGCTGGCGGGCAGCGCCTTGCTGGTGATTTACCTGCTGTGGGCGGTGCAGGCCTTCCCCTGGATCGAACTGCGCGGCGAGAGTCTCAAGCGGATTGTTTTGCTGGCGCTGTTGCTAGCAGGGTCGGGTGTGGTGTATCTTGGGGCTGTGTGGGCTGCCGGACTGAACCTGCGGCAGTTCCTGCGACGCTGAACCCCTAGCGAGGAGATTCGCCATGAACCTGACGTTTGACGTTCCCACGCCGCTGGATCATTTCGCGTCGCTGGTGCAAAGCGATGGCGATTTCGTGCTGTTCGAGGCCGCCGTGAGCCTGGCGCAGGACGAGTACCCCGAGGTGGACGTGCAGACCGTGCTGGACGAGGTGGACCAGTTGCTGGCGCGGGTGCGCCGGCGCATTCCGGCCGATGCCGCGCCGCTGCAGAAGCTGCGGGTTCTCAACCAGTTCTTCTACCTGGAGCTGGGTTTTGGCGGCAACGTCAACGACTACTACGACCCGGACAACAGCTTCATCGACGTGGTGCTGCGCACGCGCCGGGGTATTCCCATCGCCCTGGCCGTGCTCTGGATGGAGTTGGCCCAGGGCCTGGGCCTGTCCGTGCGGGGCGTGGGGTTCCCCGGGCATTTCATGGTCAAGGTGAATCTGCCCATGGGTCAGGCGGTGCTGGACCCCTTGAGCGGCAAATCGCTCAGCCGCGAAGATCTGGCCGAACGGCTGGAGCCGTTTCGCCGGCGCAGCGGGCTGCTCGACGAGTTCGAGGCGCCGCTGGGGCTGTACCTGCAGACCGCAACCCCCCGGGACATCATCGCGCGCATGCTGCGCAACCTCAAGGAAATCTACGAATCCCAGCGCGACTGGCAGCGCCTGCTGGCGGTGCAGGAGCGCTTGGTGGTCTTGCTGCCCGAATCGTGGCCCGAGTACCGCGATCGCGGTCTGGCGCACGCCGAACTGGGGCACGCCGAGCAGGCTGTGGCCGACCTGGAGTGCTATCTGGTGCACGCCGACGACCTGGTGGATGTGGACGCCATTGCACAACGGGTGGACGCCCTGCGGCGCAGCTGAGCCTGCCGGGGGCAGTCAGCTCCCATTTTTTTAGGCATGGATGCCGCTTGAGCCCGTATCTATTGCGTATGCAGCTATTTATTTGATAGCGAAGCGGCGTCGGATGGCGTGCCCGCCACGGCAAACTGGCGCCACGCCCGGCGCAGTTGGGTGTCCGAGCCGAAGCCGGCTAGCTCGGCGGCCCGGGTCACGTTGTGGCCGGACTGCAGGGCCGCCTGCGCCACCGCCAGCCGGATGCGGCGCAGGTACTGCAGCGGGGCCACGCCCGCGTGCTCCAGGAACAAGCGTGTCAGGTGGCGCGGCGAGGTGTGGGCCACGGCCGCCATGCCGGGCACGCTCCAGTCGCCTTGCGGCGTCTGGCTGACGGCGTCCTGCACGCGGTGCAGCGCCGGGTGCATGTGGTTGCGGTAGGCCAGGAAGGGCGACAGCTCGGGGTCGTGCGGGCCGCGCCGCAGCGCCACCACCATGGTCTGCGCCACCTGTGCGGCCAGCGCCGGGTCGCATACGGTATTGATGCGGTGCAGGACCAGATCGATGCCGGTGGTGACCCCCGCGCTACTGAAGACCGCGCCGTCCTCGACAAATACCCGGTTGGCCACCACGTCGCAGCGGGGCTCCACGCGTTGCAGTTCATCCAGGTGCTGGTGGTGTGTGGTGGCGCGCCGCCCGGCCAGCA
Source organism: Rhodoferax sp. MLSD5-FHT05B10 (assembly GCF_058793415.1). NCBI lineage: Bacteria > Pseudomonadati > Pseudomonadota > Betaproteobacteria > Burkholderiales > Comamonadaceae > Rhodoferax > Rhodoferax sp. MLSD5-FHT05B10. Next base: position 93,316 of record NZ_JBXAFT010000009.1, read on the forward strand.
AGCCTGCGTGGGCCGCCAGCACCGCACCGGCGCAGATGGTGACCAGCTCCACCTGGCCGCTGGCCAGCCGCAGGCCGCGCAGCCAGTGCAAGACGGCGCGCGCAGCGTCCGAGTCCACCGTGATGGTCTGGCCCGGCTGGCCAACCAACACTACCCAGCACGGTGTGGTGGTGGGTAGCGCCGGCAAGCGCTCCAATCCGGTCACCGCTACGCCCACGGAACTGGTGGCGCTGGGGTGGGGGCTGACAAAGTGCAGCGCAAACCGGGGTGCCAGGCCCTGTGCCACCAGCGTCTGGTTGGCCATGCGCAGGGCCTCGGCGGGGCCGGCCCAGTCCAGGATCAGGCTGTCGGGCAGCAGCACAAAGTAGACGTCGATCAACCCGGTTTTACCTGGCGTAGGCATGGCGGTGGCGGCTGTGGCGTATTACGGTGCGGCAGCGGCTGCGCGTTGCAGGGCCTGCTCGACGGTGCACAGCGTGGCAAACCGGTCCTGCAGGACGGTGGCGGTGCGGGCTTTGATGTCGGCGGCGCTCAGGGGGCGGCCGTCGGGCTGCAGCATGTCGTAGGTGAGGGTGGCGTCCACCACGTAGTCCACGCGCCAGCCCAGGTCGGACGCATGGCGGGTGGTGGTTTCGCAGCACTGCTCGGTCCGGATGCCGCTGATGATCAGGCGCCCGATGCCGTTTTCCGTCAGCCATACGTCCAGCCCGGTGCCCACCAGCGCGCTGTGGCGGTGCTTGTGGAAGGTGGCTGCCGGGGTGAACGGGGTCAGTCCCTGCAGCGGCGTGACGTGGCCGGACTCCAGTGCGAAGGGGTTGGCGGCATCGGCCGGACCATCCACATGCAGCACGCGCACCACCGGAACGCCCCCGGCCACGCAGCCGGTGATGAGTGCGTTCTGCGCCGCCAGGTAGGCGGGCATGTCGCGCTCGGTGGAGTACGGGCGGTGGCGGAACGACTCCTGGGCATCAATCACAATCAGACAGCTTTTCATATCAGGGACTCCTTTGTAGCAGAGGTTGGAGTCCTTATTGTTGCTGGGGTGTGATGGTCAGTCCGCTCGGCAGCGGACAGGTTCCGATCAAATCAGGACATGATGACTGGAGCGGGCTCAGTGGCGCAGCAGGCTCCGGGGCCCCGAAAAATGGTCCAGCCCGCCTGGGTGCCGCGGCAAGGGCAGGCTATCGGTGGGCGGCTGTGCCACCGGGGTGGCCGGCGCAAACACCGACAGGCGGCTGCCGTGCACTAGCGCCTCCTGCGCAGGCATCAGGCTGGCAGCGCGGGGGGCCGCAATGCGCTCGCCGCCGGCATCGACGGGTGCCGGTGCGGTGGCGGGGGGCTGGGAGGGCAGGCCGACCAGGGGCTGCAGCCACTGCACGATGGGTTCCCACTGATGCAGGTCGGCGCTGTCTGCGGGGAGCGGGCCGTCGAACAGGGTCTGTCCGCTGTCCAGGCTGCGCACATACATCTGGGCTTCGCGCAGGAAGCCGATGAAGGGCACCTGCTGCGCCTGCGCCCACGCCTCCAGCGTCTGCGCGGCCCGGGTCCGCGCGTCGATGCGCATGCCCACGATGCCCAGCTTGCAGCGACCGGAGGCCACCCGCGGCAAGGCTTGCAGCTCGGCCAGGCAGGCGGCGGCAGACTCGCGGTCGAACAGGGAATTGCACAGGGGCATCACCACGGCGTCGGTGGACATGATGACCTTTGCCAGCTCGAACCCGTGCATGCCGCCGGGGGTGTCCAGCACGACGTGGGTGACCCCGGGCGGGACCTTGAGGACGTTGCGCTGGTCGATGGCCCAGGGCACGATGGCCGGCAGGGCGGCGTCACGCCGCTTGAGCCAAGCCCGGGTGGACTGCTGGCGATCGACATCGCCCAGCATCACGGCCGCGCCCTGGCGGGCCAGCCAGGTGGCGAGGTGCGTTGCCAGGGTGCTTTTGCCACTGCCTCCCTTGCGATTGATCACGGCGATTACCGGCATGCAGTCGTGCTCCAGAGCGGACGATGCTGCAGTTTGGATCAAAAAGTGCCAAAAGTCCAGACGGAACGGGCGTAAGCAGCTATGAATTTACTAGCAAGCAGGTGCTTGCCCCGTGCCCGGAGCCGGCGCGCGCTCAGTGTGCCCGGGTTGCGAACGCCGGTTTGAACCACAGCAGCAACAGCGCCAGCGTGCCGATAAGCGCCCCCGCCGTGAAGGTGGCCGGTGCGCCCCAGACGTCCCAGAGCAGGCCGGCCAGGGTGCTGGCGGCCAGCAGGGCCAGGCCGCTGACCAGGTTGAACAGCCCGTAGGCGGTGCCCCGCAGGTGGGCCGGCGCGGCGCCGGCCATCATGGCCGACAGCAGCCCTTGGGTCATGGCCATGTGCAGGCCCCACAGGGCAATGCCGCCCCAGATGCCGATGCCGCCGCGGGCCAGCAGCACATCGGCCCCGATCAGGGCCAGCAGGCCCGCACCCAGCAGGTGCTTGGGGTTGGCCTGGTCGGAGAGCTTGCCAAACGGGTAGGCCAGCGCGGCGTACACCAGGTTCATGGCAATCAGCACCAGGGGCGTCCAGGCCAGGGGCAGGCCGTCCTGCTGGGCGCGCAGCACCAGAAACGCTTCGCTGAAGCGGGCCAGCGTGAAGGTGGCGCCCACCGCCACCAGCCACCAGTAGGCTGCGTCGAGCTGGGCCAGGTTGCTGCGGGTCAGGGGGTTGCCGGCGGTGGCGGCCTTGGGGTGGTGGGGCTCGCGCACGCCCAGGTACATCAGCAGCGCGGCCAGCGTGGAGGGGATGGCGGCGGCCCAGAACACGGCGCGGTAGTCGTTGGCCCACAGCAGCATCAGGCCCATGGCCAGCAGCGGGCCGACAAACGCGCCCACGGTGTCCAGCGCCTGGCGCAGCCCGAAGGCGGCGCCGCGGATGCTGCCGTGGGTGATGTCGGCTATGAGGGCGTCGCGCGGGGCATCGCGCACGCCCTTGCCCATGCGGTCCATGATGCGGGCCGCGGCGATGGACCCTATGCCCGGCGCCATGGCCAGCAGGGGCTTGGCCAGGGCCGACATCAGGTAGCCGCCCAGCACCAGGGGTTTGCGCCGCCCCAGGTAATCGCTCAGGCTGCCGGAAAAGACCTTGACCACCATGGTGGTGGCACCCGCCAGGCCTTCGATCAGCCCCACCAGCGAGGCGCTGGCGCCCAGGCCGGCGATCAGGAACACCGGCAGTAGGCCGCTGACCATCTCGGTCGAGATGTCGGTCAGCATGCTGACCAGGCCCAGCGCCCAGACGCCGGCGGGCAGGTGGTGGGTCTTGGCTGCCGGTTCAGCCACGGGCTGTGTCAGGCAACGACCACTGGGGCCGCGTTGCCCCGCGCTGCAATGGCGCCAATGGTGTAGACGGTTTCGCCGGCCGCGCGCAGCGTGGCTGCGCAGGCGTCGGCGTGGGCGGCGTCAATCACCACCACCATGCCGATGCCGTTGTTGAAGGTGCGGTTCATCTCGATGTCGTCAATGCCGGCGGTCTTTTGCAGCCAGGCAAAGAGTTCGGTCTGCGGCCAGCTGCCCTTGGTCAGGTGGGCGGCCATGCCTTCGGGCAGCACGCGGGGAATGTTCTCCAGCAGGCCGCCGCCGGTGATGTGGGCCAGGGCCTTGATGGGGTGCGCGGCCAGCGCGGCCAGCACGTTCTTCACGTACAGGCGGGTGGGCTCCATGATGGCCTGCTTGAAGGGCTTGCCGTCCAGCGTGGCGGGGGTGTTGGCGCCGGCACGCTCGATGCACTTGCGCACCAGGCTGAAACCGTTGGAGTGCACGCCGGCGGAGGCCAGGCCCAGCACCACGTCGCCGGGCTTGACGCCGGCGCCGGTAAGGATCTTGGACTTTTCGACCGCGCCGACGGCAAAACCGGCCAGATCGTATTCGCCGGCCGGGTACATGCCGGGCATCTCGGCCGTTTCGCCGCCAATCAGGGCGCAGCCAGACAGTTCACAACCCTTGGCAATGCCGCCCACCACGGCAGCCGCCGTGTCCACGTCGAGCTTGCCGCAGGCGAAGTAGTCCAGGAAGAACAGGGGCTCGGCGCCCTGCACCAGTACGTCGTTGACGCTCATGGCCACCAGGTCGATGCCCACGGTGTCGTGCATGTTCCACTCGAAGGCCAGCTTGAGCTTGGTGCCCACGCCGTCGGTGCCGGAGACCAGCACGGGCTCCTGGTAGCGCTTGGGCACCTCGAACAGGGCGCCGAAGCCGCCGATGCCCGCCAGCACGCCTTCGCGCATGGTTTTCTTGGCCAGCGGCTTGATGCGCTCGACCAGCGCGTCGCCTGCGTCAATGTCAACGCCGGCATCTTTGTAGGACAGGGGAGTGGTGGAGCTTGAATTGGTCATGTGAAGTGGCGGGCCATGGCTGCCGTGGCAGAGCCCTATAGAATTTGGCTAGATTTTAGCTGCGACCGGACACACCCTTCGGGTAATTGTCAGTCTTCGCTGAAACTGCGTTTTAAGGGTCTACCTCACTGTATGCAATTCACCCCTCCCCAAAAAAGTTTTGTCGCCTGGAGCCTGATCGCGGCATTGCTGGCTTGCGCGCTGTGGCTGATTGCCCCGGTGCTGACGCCCTTTGTGGTGGCGGCCGTGCTGGCCTATGCGCTGACGCCGCTGGTGAACTGGCTGGACGATGCGGCGGGGGGCCGCGTTCCCCGGCTGCTGGCCGTGGTGGTGGTCGAGCTGCTGTTTGTGTTCGTGGTGGGGGCCGTCCTGCTGCTGATGGTGCCCATCCTGGCCAAGGAGCTGCCTCAGATGCGTGAGCAGCTGCCCATGGTGCTGGAGAGCCTGGGCGCGTCCCTCAAGCCCTGGCTGGCGCAGTGGGGCATCCACCTGAACCTGGACCTGGCCAGCGTCAAGGTCTTTGTCGTCAAGCACCTCAATGCCAACGTGGAAAACACCGTGGGCGGCGTCCTGGCGTCCCTCCGGCTGGGGGGCAGTGTGGCGTTTTTTGTCATCGGCAATGCGATTCTCATTCCGGTGGCGCTGTTCTACCTGCTGATGGACTGGGACCGCCTGGTCGGCCTGGTGCGGGAGCTGATTCCCCCGCGCCTGCGTGGTGCCACGGACAGTTTCCTGGACGAGGCCGATGCCGTGTTGGGGCAGTACCTGCGCGGCCAGTTGCTGGTGATGGTGCTCATGGCGCTGTTCTACAGCACGGGCCTGTCGCTGTTTGGGCTGGACCTGGCGGTTCCGATTGGTGTGTTTACCGGCCTGGCCATGTTTGTGCCCTACGTGGGGTTTGGCGTGGGCCTGGTGCTGGCGGCATTTGCCGGCTTGCTGGAGTTTTCCAGCACGGTGGGCGTGGCCCGGGCGGCCATCATGATCGCCGTGGTGTACGGTGGGGGGCAGATCGTCGAGGGCTTCTTCCTGACGCCCCGCCTGGTGGGCAAGCGCATTGGCCTGCACCCGCTGGCCGTCATCTTTGCCCTGCTGGCGTTTGGCCAGCTCTGGGGATTCGTGGGCGTGCTGATTGCGCTGCCGGTCAGTGCCGTGTTGCTGGTGGCGGTGCGCCGCGTCCGGTCCGGCTACCTGGCCAGCCATCTGTACCGGGGCTGAAGGTGACCGCATGAAGCAGATCGCGCTGGATATTGGCCTGTCGACAGGCCCCACGCTGGCCAATTTTTGTGCCGGCCCCAATGAGGCGGCCCTGCGCCACCTGGAATTGTGGGTGGGCAGCAAGGCCCAGGCCCAGACCCGCTCGCCGGTTCCCACCTACCTGTGGGGCCCCAGCGGCAGCGGCAAGAGCCACCTGCTCAAGGCCGTCCGTGAAGCCCTGCGCGAGCAGGGCGCGCGCGTGGGCTGGCTGGACCCCTCGGTGCACGATGCGCCCGAGTTCAGCGAGTCCTGGGCGGCCGTGCTGCTGGACGACGTGCACCTGTATACCGCGGCGCAGCAGCATGTGGCCTTCAACTGGTTTGTGAACGCCCAGACCCACCAGCGCCCGGTGCTGGCGGCGGGGGCGTTCGCGCCGGTGGACCTCAAGCTGCGCGACGACCTGCGCACCCGTCTGGGCTGGGGTCACATTTTCAGCCTGCAGCCCCTGAGCGAGCCCGAGCGCCGCGCCGTGCTGCGCAAGGCGGCCGACGCCCGGGGCGTGTTCCTGAGCGACGAAGTGATGGACTTCATGCTCAACCGCTTCAGCCGCGACCTGGGCAGCCTGATGGAGCTGCTGGAGCTGCTCGACGGCTACGCCCTGCAGACCCAGCGCGCCGTCACCATTCCCCTGATCAAATCCATGATGGACAACCACTGATGCAAGCACCCACCCCCCAAGCCGCCACGGGCGCCCAGGGGCTAGACCGGGGTGCGAAGACCCCCCTGGCCCTGTTTGACCTGGACTACACGCTGATTCCCATCGACTCCGATTACGAGTGGGGTGAATTCACCACCGCCCGGGGCTGGACCGACGCGGCGGAGTTCAAGCGCCAGAACGATGTGTTCTACGAGCAGTACAAGGACGGAACGCTCGACATACGGGCCTACGTGCGTTTTGCCACCGCTGCCGTGCGTCGCCAGGGTGCTACCAATTCCATAGCTGCGCACGCAGATTTCATGCGGGAAGTCATCCAGAAAGCCATACAACCGCAGGCGCTGGAACTGGTGCGCCAGCACCAGCGGGCCGGCGATGCGGTGGTGATCGTCACCGCCACCAACGAGTTCGTGACGCGCCCCATTGCCCAGGCTTTTGGTGTGGACGAACTGATTGCCGTGGAGCTGGAGCGCGACGACCAGCCAGGTGGCTCGGGCTGGTTCACCGGCGCCATTCGCGGCGTGCCCTCGTTTCGCGAGGGCAAGGTCACGCGGGTGGAGCAGTGGCTGCAGGCCCGCGGCCTGTCGTGGGATACCGTGCAAACCACGTTCTACTCCGACTCCATGAACGACCTGCCGTTGTTTGAAAAGGCCTGCATACCGGTGGCGACCAACCCGGACGACCGCCTGCGCACACTGGCCCAGGCGCGTGGATGGCGCATACTTGACCTGTTCTAGAGAAAACATGATTAAAAAATTCATCGATAAATTGCTGGGCAAGACGCCTGCTGCCCCCACGCGCAAGAAGCCCCAGTTCGGCAAGCGGGTGGACATTCCGGTGTCGGTCCACGGCATTGATCCCAACCTGGTGGACGAACGCGCCATCAACGTGGTGCGCACCCTGCAGGGTGCCGGCTTTGAGGCCTATGTGGTGGGCGGCGCGGTGCGCGACTTGCTGGTGGGCCTGCGTCCCAAGGACTTCGACGTGGCCACCGACGCCACCCCCGAGCAGGTCAAGGGGCTGTTCCGGCGCGCTTTCATCATCGGGCGGCGTTTCCGCATCGTGCATGTGGTTTATGGCCGTGGGCGCGAGCATGAAGTGATTGAAGTCTCCACCTTTCGCGCCTACCTGGACAACGCCGCCGCCGAGCAGGTGGCGGGCAACGAGCGCACCAGCAAGAGCGAACTGGCGGGCATGAAGCACGCCGTGGACAGCACGGGGCGCGTGCTGCGCGACAACGTCTGGGGTCCGCAGGACGAAGACGCCACCCGGCGGGATTTCACCATCAACGCCATGTACTACGACCCGCAGTCGCAGACCGTGGTGGACTACCACAACGGTTTCAAGGACGTGAAGAACCGCGTGATCCGCATGATTGGCGACCCGGCCACGCGCTACCGCGAAGACCCGGTGCGCATCATCCGTGCCGTGCGCTTTGCTGCCAAGTTGAGCGGTCTGGGCTTCAGCCTGGAGTCCAAGACGGCGGGGCCGCTGGTCAAGTCCCAGGCCCTGCTGGCCGACGTGCCGCAAAGCCGCCTGTTTGACGAAATGCTCAAGTTGCTGCAGACCGGTCACGCGCTGGCCTCCATCGAGACCCTAAAGAAACTGGGCATGGCCAAAGGCATCTACCCGCTGCTGGACGTGGTGGTGGAGCGTGCCGGACAGCCCTTTGTGAATGCCGCCCTCAAGGACACCGACCGCCGCGTGGGCGAAGGCAAACCGGTGGCGCCGAGCTTCCTGCTGGCCTGCGTGCTGTGGGCCGACGTGCGCGACGGTTGGGCGCGCCGCCTGGAGCAGCGCCAGCATGCGCACCCGGCACTCATGGATGCCATTGATGATGTGTTCCACGCCCGCATTGGCGATGTGTCGGGCGGCGGCAAGCTCGCCGGCGACATGCGCGAAATCTGGGTCATGCAACCGCGTTTCGAGAAGCGCGTGGGCAGCACGCCGTTTGGTATGGTGGAGCAACCGCGCTTCCGCGCGGCGTTTGACTTCATGCGCCTGCGCGCCGACATCGGCGAAGTCGACGAGTTGCTGGCCGACTGGTGGCAGGAGTTCAGCATGGCCGACGACACCCTGCGCCAGGACATGGTGGACCAGGTGCGCGAAGAGCAGCACAAGCGCCCGCGCGCGCCACGTGCGCCGCGCGCTGCGGCCGCGCCAGCCGATACCGGCACGGCAGGCAGCGCCCGCAGCGGCGACGCTTCTGACGCCCCTGACGGTGCGGGCCCGGAGGCCGCTGGCGAAGAGGGCGGTGGCGCCCCCCGCAAGCGCCGGCGCCGGCGCCGCTCCGGTGCTGCCCGGGGTGCCGGCAATCCCGAGGGAGGTGCCGATACCGGCGCCTGAGTTGTCCATGCGGGACCTGACCACCGCCTACATCGGTCTGGGTGCCAACCTGGGGGATGCCTGTGCCGCCGTGCTCCAGGCCGTGCAGGACATTGCCGCGCTGGACTGCGTGGTGCTCACCCGGCAATCGTCGCTGTATGCCAGCGCGCCGGTGGACTCCCACGGACCGGATTACGTGAACGCCGTGGTGGAAGTGCAGACCCGCCTGCGGGCGCACGAACTGCTGGCACAGCTGCAGGCCATTGAAACCCGCGCCGGCCGCCTGCGCCCCTACCGCAACGCGCCGCGTACGCTGGACCTGGACATCCTGCTGTTTGGCGACACGCGCATGGACAGCCCGGAACTCATGCTGCCGCACCCCCGCATGGCGCAGCGCGCCTTTGTGCTGGTGCCGCTGGCCGAGATCGCGCCGCAGGCGGTTGCTGCCGGACAGATGCAGGCGGTGCAGGGGCAAACCATTAGAAAACTGGACGCGTGAGGCGCGATTGGCGGTCATAGAATGAATGCGTCGCAGATACGCTATCTCGAGGAGACACCATGAACTTCAACAACATGCGACTCGCCACCAAGCTGTGGCTGTCTACGGGCGCCATTGTCTTGGGCCTGGGCCTGATCATTGCCTTTGCGGCGGTGCGCAACGCCGGTGACCGTGCCGAAAGCACCGCCAAGCTGGAAGTGGCGAGCCAGAAGACCCGCCTGGTCGGCCAATGGGCGGCGCTGACCGAAGTCAACGCGGTGCGCTCGCTGGCGGTGGCCATGACCTCCGACCCCGCCGTGGTCAATGGTTTCAAGGACGACATTGCGGCCACCTCGGCACAGATCAGCGATATCCAGAAAAAAGTGGATGCCATGGAGCTGTCGGCTGCCGACCGGGCGCAACTGCAGAAAATTGCCACCAACCGCAAGACCATGCTGGACCTGCGGGTCCAGGGCAACCAGCTCAAGGTCGACCAGAATTTCGATGCCCTGGCGACCCTGATGACGACCCAGTACCGCCCGGCGGTTCTGGCCTACCAGCAGTCGCAAAAGGATTTCGTCGCCATGCAGGAAGCGGCTTTTGAGGACATCCGCCAGTACTACGCCCAGCGCAGCAAGAACACGGTCACCTTTGCCGCCGCCGGCGTGGCCCTGCTGATTGTGGTGCTGCTGGCGGGCTCTGCCACGCTGATCCGCTCCATCCGCACGCCCCTGCTGCAGGCCAACGACTTGGCGGCCCGCATCGCGCAGGGCGACCTGAGCCAGCAGATGGACCTGACGCGTGGAGATGAGTTTGGTGACCTGATGAAGTCGCTGGCGGCCATGAACGAATCGCTGGGCCGCATGGTCTCGCAGGTGCGTCGCAGCACCGACAGCATCGCCACAGCCAGCGCCGAGATTGCCACCGGCAACAACGACCTGGCGCAGCGGACCGAGCAGACGTCGAGCAACCTGCAGGCCACGGCGTCCAGCATGGATCACCTCACCAGCAACGTGCAGCAGAGCGCCGACAACGCGCGCCAGGCCAGCTCGCTGGCCGCGCGGGCGTCGTCGGTGGCGGAAAAAGGTGGCACCGTGGTGGAGCAGGTGGTGTCCACCATGCAGGAGATCAACACCAGCAGCCAGAAGATCGCCGACATCATTGGCGTGATTGACGGCATTGCCTTCCAGACCAATATCCTGGCGCTCAACGCCGCGGTGGAGGCGGCACGGGCCGGCGAGCAGGGGCGCGGTTTTGCGGTGGTGGCCACCGAGGTGCGTTCCCTGGCCGGGCGCTCGGCCGAGGCCGCCAAGGAGATCAAGAACCTCATCGACACTTCGGTGGAAAAGGTGGAGTCGGGCGCCCGTCTGGTGGCCGACGCCGGCAGCACCATGCGCGACATTGTCGAATCGGTCCAGCGCGTGACGGCCGTCATTGGCGAGATCACGGGGGCGGCGACCGAGCAGAGCAGTGGTATCGCCCAGGTCAATCAGGCTATTGGCAACCTGGACCAGATGACCCAGCAGAATGCGGCGCTGGTCGAGGAAAGCGCTGCCGCCGCGCAAAGCCTGCGCGAACAGGCCGATCGCATGAAGGAAGCGGTGGCGGTCTTCAAGGTGCTGAGCCGCCACGATGACCCGGGGCACCCGGGGGCGACGCTGGCCCTGCCGCGCGCCTGAGCAGGGCGGCGCCAGGCGCCGCCGGTCGGGCCGGTTCAGGCCAGTTCGGCAATCAGTTCAATTTCCACGCAGGCTCCCAGTGGAATCTGCGCCACGCCAAAGGCGCTGCGGGCGTGTGCGCCCTTGTCGCCGAACACCTGGCCCAGCAGTTCGCTGGCGCCGTTGGTCACCAGGTGCTGCTCGGTGAAATCGCCGGTGGAGTTCACCAGTGACATCACCTTGACGATGCGCTTGATGCGGTTCAGATCGCCCACGGCGGCGTGCAGCGTGCCCATGAGGTCAATGGCAATGGCGCGGGCGGCGGCTTGACCTTCTGCGGTGTCCATGTTCTTGCCCAGTTGCCCCACCCAGGGTTTGCCGTCTTTCTTGGCGATGTGGCCGCTCAGGAAAACCAGGTTGCCCGTCTGCACAAACGGAACGTAGGCGGCCGCCGGCGTGGCCACGGCGGGCAGGGTGATGGAAAGGCTGGCGAGTGTGTCGTAGATGTTCATGGCCGCAATTCTAGTTAGAAAGCCAGGGGCTCCACCGTCACGCCCACGGTCAGGGTGTGGTGGGCGCCGCCGTGGATCACCCCCCGCAGGGGCGAGACGTCGGCATAGTCCCGGCCCACGGCGAGGGTGACATAGTCTTCACCCGGGGTGCCCCAGCCTTCGCGGTTGTTGGTGGGGTCCAGGTCGTACCAGCGCGTGCCGCCGGGGGTGTCGGGCAGGTCCGGCAGGTACACCGTGGCCCAGGCGTGCGAGGCATCGCTGCCCACCAGGCGCGGCTGGCCGGGGGGCGGCTGGGTCAGCAGGTAGCCGCTCACGTAGCGCGCGGGCAGGCCCATGGCACGCAGGCAGGCGATCAGGATGTGGGCGAAATCCTGGCACACGCCCTGGCGCTGGTGCAGTGCCGCCAGCGCCGGGGTGCTGACCTCGGTGCTCTGGCTGGCGTAACGGAAGTCACGGTGGATGCGCTGCATCAGGTCGCGCGCGGCCTGCAGCGAGGGCGTTCCGGGGGCAAAGCTGGGCTGGGCGTAGGCCGCGAAATCGGCGTGGCGCGGCACGTGGGGCGAGGCAAACACAAATTCGGCTGCGGCGTCAAAGGGGGTGTGCGCGCCATAGCGCAGGCTGTCCCGCACGGTCTCCCAGGCAAGCTGGCTCTGCGGCGGCGGGGGCGTGCGGGTGCGTACCACGCTGTGCGCCACCACGGTAAGCCGGGTGTGTGGCACCTGCAGTGCGAAGTAGGTGCGCGTGTTGCCGTACACGTCCTGCACCGCCAGGTGCTGCGCCGGTGTGGGTTCGATGAGCAGGCTGTGGGCCAGCAGTTGCTGGGTGGCCGTGTTCAGGGGCTGCAGGTAGGCGATGTGCTGGGCGGCCTCCACGGCCGGCACATAGTCGTAACAGGTGGAGTGGGTGATCTGCAGCTGCATCAGGTCCCCAGGCTGTGTCCGGCCTCGCCCGCGTGCGTGAAATAGGTGGCGCCCAGTGCGTGGGCCACCTGGTACACCGCCTGGCCGCACGCTGCCAAGTGCTCGGTCAGATCGGTGAAGGCCTTGTCGGCACCGGCTTCGTGCAGGCCTGCCGGCGGCCAGGCGCCGGGGTCGGGGTCGGGTATGGGCAACACGGGTGGGCCGGACGGTGGGGGGCTGCTGCCAGCCAGCCGCGCCAGCAGACTGCGCAGGGTATGCGCCACCTGGCTCAGGGATTGGGGCTGGCTGCGGTCCTGCACCAGCCGGTGGAGGAGTGTCGCCGCGTCATGGGGGGGCAGCGGTGGCGTGGGCAAGGCCAGCGTCGGGTCAAACAGGGCGGCGACGACGGCACCGGCGTGCGCCTGCTGGACGGCGCCGCTGGCCAGGCCGTGCTGGAGCGCGCTGGACAGGAAACCCAGGCGCTCCAGATGGCGCCCAATGTCCAGCAGCAACCAGCCGTCGTCTTCCCGCGGTTGGCGGGCCTGCAGCCCGGCGAGGGTGGCCAGCTGGTCGCGGGTGTGCTGGAGGGTGTCCCGCGCCGCCTGCACGGTGTCGGTGGCGGGTTCGGAGCAACGGCTGAAAAAAGTTTCCTCGGTGTGCCGTATCAGGTTCCAGTGCGCCTGCGGCAGGCGTTCGCGTACGGCGGCGCCGGCCAGCCGCATGGCGCGCAGGTTGTAGCCCACGCTGGTGGTGGTGCCCAGGCTGGCGACCAGCGTGTGTGCGAAGGCCTGGAGTGTCGGGGGGGCCGGTGTCAGGGGCGGGCAGTCTGGCGGCACCAGGGTGGCGTAACGGGTCATGCGCTCCAGCCAGGCCAGCAGGGGCGGGGTGGGTGGGGCGTCGGCCGACAGACAGGTCAGCGTGAGTTGCGCCAGGCGTGCCTGGTTGTCGGTGCGCTCGGCATAGCGGCCCAGCCAGAACAGGTTTTCGGCGGCCCGGCGGCTGATCCATGGGGGCTGCGCGAGCGGGGTCGGTGGCGTCAGTGGCGCCAGTGACGCCAAGGGGGGTTGCAGCCGGTCGGCGGGGTCCACCGGGCCGGCGTTCAGGGCCCAGACGTCGGCGCTGCCGCCGCCCTGCACCTGGGCCAGTCCACCGGGCAGCACGCGCCAGGACTGGGCGCCGTCCGACACGGCAAACACCCGCAGCATCACCGGGCGCGGCACCAGGTCTGCCGTGTTTGCGGCGGGATCTGGCGCGGCCCAGGTGGGCATCTGCGAGAGGGGAACCTCTGTCTGCAGGGTGTAGTCGTCGCCGTGGTGGCGCAGGCGCGCGGCCCAGGCTTGCCGCGCTTGAGGGTCGAGTTCACGCCCCTGCACGGGGGCGTGCGCGGCGGAGTCGGGATAGGTGGGGCGAATGACGCACTCCGTCAGCCGGGGCAGTGCGTCTTCCAGCGCCGGGCGCTCGCCGCACCACCAGGTGGGCAGCGCGGGCAGGCGCAGCGTTTCGCCCAGCAGGTGCTGGGACAGGGCCGGCAAAAAGCCCAGCAGCGCCGGCGACTCCAGGAAGGCTGAGCCCGGCGCATTGGCCACCAGCACGTGGCCGGCCCGCATGACCTGGAGCAGGCCGGGCACGCCCAGCGCGGAATCGGGTTGCAACTCCAGCGGGTCCAGGTACGCGTCGTCCAGGCACTTGAGCAGGCCGTGGATGGGCACCAGCCCGCGCAGGGTCCTGAGGTACAGGCGCAGGTCGCGCACCACCAGGTCGCGGCCCTCCACCAGCGTCATGCCGAGGTGGCGCGCCAGAAAGGCGTGTTCGAAATACGTTGCGCTGTAGGGGCCGGGCGTGAGCAGGGCGAGGTGTGCGTCCTGGCCCGCCGGGCTCATGCGCTGCAGGCTGTGCACGAGTGCGCGGTAGGTGCTGCCCAAGTGCTGCACTGCCAGGCTTTCACAGGCGCGCGCAAAGAGGGGAGACACCGCCAGCCGGTTTTCCAGCAGGTGGCCCAGACCTGCCGGGGCCTGCGTGTGCTGGGATACCACCCACCAGTGGCCGTCCGGCCCGTGGGCGAGGTCGAAGGCGGCCAGGTGCAGATGGGTGCCGCCCGGCGGTACCCAGCCATGCAGGGCCCGCGCGTAGCCCGGGTGCCCCTGTACCAGGGCCGGGGGCAGGAGGCGCCGGGCCAGCAGTTGCTGGGGACCATACACATCGGCCAGTACCCGGTCGAGCAGGCGCATGCGCTGCGCGATGCCGGCTTCGATGTGCTGCCAGCTGGCCGGTGGGAGGATCAGTGGCAGCAACTCCGGCGACCACGGGCGTTGTGGTCCGCCGTCGTCGCGGTAGGCGTTGCAGGCCACGCCGTTGTCGTGAAGCTGACGCTGCAGGCGGGCGTTGCGCTGCGCCAGGTCGCCCAGGCCGTCGGTCTCACATTGGGCAAAGAATTGGCTCCAGATGTCCGTGATTCCTGCGTGGTCAGCTATGGAATGTGTAGCAAATGGCGGTGTGGCCGCATCGGTGTGGGTGCGCCCGCGCAGTTCGTCGAAGTGACCGGGCGCGGCCGGGGGCGACGCCAGCGCCTGGGCCAGTGCGCGCACCGGCGGGGTGGTTTCGGCGGTGGAGGGGGCGGGCACGTGGTTCACGGTGGCCCAGTATGCCGCAAACGGTGTGCAGCGCCGTCAGGCAGGCGGGAGGGGACCTTGGGGGGCACCGATTACGGCGGGATCGGCTGGCTCAGCCGGGGTGACGGCGGTGTCGTTGCCCCAATCCTGCCAGCCTTCTCCGAACAGCTCATACGGGTGTTGGGTGCGGTCCGACCCGTTGCCGCACATCATGGCATTGGCCGGGCAGTACTTGTCGCAGCCCCAGCAAATGCGCTCGGGGTTGGCCGGATGGTTGGGGAATTTCTTTGACATGGTCTGCCGCCAGAGCGCCATCTTAGGGCGTATCGGATAACCCCACCGGCAGCAGAGCCTGCGCCGCAGGGCCCTGCAGGAGTCGCCCGGCGCGCGGCAGCGACTTTGTCTTGACGAGCGGGTTTGCGTCTTTTGCCGCATTGCTCTACGCTTTTAACCGTTGAAAGCCGTCGCCTTCAATCCTTCAGGAGAGCACCATGACCCACTCGCAGAACCCGCGTGATCAGCAGACTCCGCATGCCCGCAAGGTCGAGAATGACCACAACAAGCTGGGCGAACAGCACACCACCCAGTTGAACCAGGGCAAACGCACCCCGGATAGCCGCAGCGACCGCGAGTCGCACGTCGGGGGCAGCAACCAGTCGCAGTCGCGCCGGGGGCCGGTGGGTGGCAAAAAGTAGCCTGCCTGACGCTGCCGTGTCCAGAAACACCATGCGATTGGAGATGTTGGCACGTGACTTGGAGAGCCGTTACGGCGCGGGTGATGCGGCCGTTGCCGAAATCAGGCGGGCCCTTACAAGCATGGCGCCCGCGGTGATCGCCCGAAGAAGCGTTTTGGCCGCGCGCCCCCAGTACAAGCCGATGCGGCTCAGCCGGTTTGGAATAGGTCCGTCCGGCGCGCACTGAAGACCTGCGTTCCCTGCGGAGCGAGGCCCGCTGCAGCCGCCGGCGTGGGTTCAGCTGGCGCGCACGGCGATGTGCGCGTAGTGGTCCAGCCCCAGCATGCGGAAGAACTGGGCCACCAGGCGCGGCACCTGAACGAAGCGGATATGGCGGCCCTCGGCGGTGCTGGCGGTCGCCCAGTTCAAGATGGCGCTGGCCGCGCTGAAGTCGGCGCGGGCCAGCAGCGCACACGAAACCACCACGTCCGGGGCCGATTGCGAGGCCGTGTACAGATCCGCCAGGGCTTGTGCAGCGTCTCCGGTGAGTTCGCCCACCAGGTCGCAGGTGGCAATCTGCGCACCCGACCCCGGTGCGTCTTCGAGCGGGGCGATGATGGAGTCTTCTGCCAGGTTTGCGAATGCGCTGGGTGCGGCGTCCTGCACGCAGGTGCATTGCACGGATTTCCAGGACGGGGGTGACACTTCGTAGACCACGCAATAGTCCAGCGCGGCCCCGTCGAACGCGTCCTGCCGTTGCAGGATGCACAGCGCATCCAGGCGCATGCGCCACCATACGGGGTCCACGCTGGGGTCGTCCGCCGGTGTGTGCAACTCCAGCGCGTGCAACAGTTGGTCGATGCCGTGCCAGTGCAGTTGCACCGGGTGGGTACACCAATAAGCAAATACTTCGGACAAGGCCGTGGCGGCCTGCGGCTCAATAGTTGCCAACAGGCTCCAGTCCACATGCCAGTTGGCAGTCGGGCCGGGGAACCGTGCCTGCAGGGCGGTCAGGGCGGCGGCATCGAGGACGGCTGGGCAGACCCAGGCGGTTCCCTGGTCTGCCATGCCCCGGCTTGCGACGGGCGCGGGAGTTGCGGCAGCGCCCCGTCCCAAGCGGTCCGGCAGCGAGAACCACTCCGCTGGCGAGCGGCCAAAGCGCTCCGCGTAATCCATGGCAACGACATCAAAGCCGTCCTGCTGGCCCGTGGCCCGGTACAGGTCGAACAGCGCGAAGACCACACTGTCAACCGTCTCGGCGTTGATGCCCTCACCCTGGAGCAGCCCCAGCAGCACGGCCTCGGCGGCTGCGTTGTCGCCCTCGGCAAAGCGCATGGCGGCATCCTGCAGGCCGCTTTCCAGGGGACTTGGCGGCGCCTCGTCCACCACCGGCGTCGCCACCGCCCGCGCAGGGGAAGGCTCGGGTTGTGGAGCGGCTTCGGGCGCCGGGGGCGCTGCCGGCGCCGGTGCCGGGGCGGCGGGCTCCAGCAGCATGCCTGTGAAATCCAGATCGAAGTCGTCACTGATTGGCGACTCAGCGGCCGGAGCGACGCGCCGCTCGGTCAGGACGGGCAACGGTGCCGCGCCGGGGGGCGGTGCCGGTTTGGCCGCAGCCGGCTGGGCCGGCGCCGGCAGATCCGTGCGCCTGGCCATGCGCGCTTCGGTCGGGGCTTTGCCGCGAGCCCAGGCATTGACCATGTGGGCTTCAATGGCGTTGATCTTCTGCAGCGTCGAGGCCCGGTCGTCGGCGCCGTACCCGGAGCTGTGCTGGAACACCGAGGGGCGTCCTATGCCTTCGCCGCCCAGGGTTTCCGTTCCGCGTTGCTGCTTGTGCAGCTTGCGCAGGTAGTTGAATTCACGCCGGCGCACCAGGTCGTCCTGCCGCTTGCGCTCGATCAGGTCCGTGAGCGGATTTTTGTCGGTCTCGCCGCTGCGCGTCTGCAGTGAATCCTGGGCGCTCGCCTGGTCCGAATCGGACGCGCGGAAATAGCGCGCCACTTTCGACAGCAAGCCCGGCGGTTGTTGTTTGGTCCCCATGCCACAGTCTACAACGCAGTTTCCGGTTTGCGCGGGCATGCGGGTTAGCATGGATGCATGCCTACCGCACCGTATTTCCCTGCAGGTGTGACCCGCAACCTCTTTGCGGCCTTGCTGGGTTTTGTCGCGGGCACGGCCCTGCAGCTGCAGCAGCCGGCATTGTGGGGGTGGCCGGTTTATGCGGGTCTGGTGGCTCTGGCCGGCATCTTGTATGCGTTGACAGCTATAAAAAACATAGCAAATGGCGGGCGCATGGCGGCGCTGGTGCTGGCCTGCGCCCTGCTCGGGGCGGGCGTGGCGGGGCTGCGCGCCGGGGCGTATCTGGCAGACGCGCTGGAGCCGGCGCTGGAAGGCCGCGACGTGCGCGTGACCGGGGTGGTGGCAAATTTGCCACAGCGCAACGAAGCCGGTCTGCGCTTTCGGCTGGAGGTGGAGTCCGCGCAGTTGGACGGCCAGCCAGTTGCCGTGGCGCCCCGCATGGACGTGGGCTGGTATGGCGGCGTCTACCTGCGCGGCGACACGCCGGGGGAGGCCCTGGCGGGCCTGAACCGCCTGCCCGAGGCGCTGCAGGCCGGCGAGCGCTGGCAGATGACCCTGCGGCTGAAGGCGCCCCACGGCAGCCGCAACCCGCACGGTTTTGATTACGAGCTGTGGCTGTGGGAGCAGGGCGTGCAGGCTACGGCCTATGTGCGCGCCGGTCCGGCAGACCCGGCTTCGGTGCGCCTGGGGCAGACGGGGCGCTACCCGGTGGCGCTGGCGCGCCAGGTGGTGCGCGACCGGATCTTTGCCCGCGTGGCCCAGCGTCAGACCGCCGGCGTGCTGGCCGCGCTGGTGGTGGGTGACCAGGCGGCCATCGACCGGCTGGACTGGGACGTGTTTCGTGCCACCGGCGTGGCGCACCTGGTGTCCATCTCCGGGCTGCACATCACCATGTTCGCCTGGGGGGCGGCCTGGCTGGTCGGCAGGCTGTGGCGGCGCTCGGGGCGGCTGTGCCTGGCGCTGCCCGCGCCCAGCGCGGCCCTGCTGGGCGGGGTACTGTTGGCCAGCGCCTATGCCGTTTTTTCCGGCTGGGGAGTGCCGGCGCAGCGGACCTGCCTAATGTTGCTCACGGTGGCGGTGCTGCGCCTGACGGGCGCGCGCTGGCCCTGGCCGCTGGTGTGGATGCTGGCCTGCGCCGCAGTGGTGGCAGCGGACCCGTGGGCGTTGCTGCAGTCCGGCTTCTGGCTGAGTTTTGTCGCCGTGGGGGTGCTGTTTGCTACCGATTCAGGAGCTGCACGCGCAGATTCCACGGGTGCTGCGGGGCTGAAAGGCGCCATTTTTTCCAACCTGCGGGAGCAGTGGGTCATCACGGTGGCGCTGGCACCGCTGACCCTGCTGCTGTTCGGCCAGATGTCCCTGGTGGGGCTGGCGGCCAATGCGCTGGCGGTTCCGTGGATCACGCTGGTGGTGACGCCGCTGGCCATGCTGGGGGTTGCCGTGCCCGCGTTGTGGGCGGTGGCGGCCGGTGCCGTGGACGGACTGCTGGCCTGTCTGCAATGGCTCGCCAGCTGGCCCTGGGCCACCCTCTCGGTGGCCATGCCCCCCTTGTGGGTGGGAGTGGCCGGGGTGCTGGGGGGCGTGCTGCTGGTGGCGCCGCTGCCGCGGGCCTTGCGCACCCTGGGCCTGCCCCTGTTGTTGCCGGTGCTGCTGTGGCGCGCGCCGCTGCCCCCACCCGGGCAGTTCGAGCTGCTGGCCGCGGACATTGGTCAGGGCAACGCCGTGCTGGTGCGCACTGCCAGCCATGCGCTCCTGTACGACGCCGGCCCCCGCTTCGGCCTGGAAAGCGATGCCGGCAACCGCGTGCTGGTGCCGCTGCTGCAGGCGCTGCACACGCGGCTGGACACGGTGGTGCTCAGTCATCGGGATGCGGACCATGTGGGCGGCGCGGCCTCCGTGCTGGCCATGCAGCCGCAGGCGCAGCTGCTCAGCTCCATCGAGGCGGCCAACGCGCTGCAGACTTTGCATCCGGCGCAACGCTGCCTGGCGGGGCAACGCTGGGAGTGGGACGGCGTGGTGTTCGAGGTGCTGCACCCGCAGGCGGGGGACTATGACGCCGTGACCAAGTCAAACGCCCTTTCGTGCGTGCTGCGCATCTCCAATGGGGTGCAGACGGCGCTGCTGGTGGGTGACATCGAGCAGGCGCAGGAAGCGCGGCTGGTGGCCGGTGGCGCGCCGCTGGCGGCAACCGTGCTGCTGGTGCCGCACCATGGCAGCAAGACGTCCAGCAGCCCGGCGTTTCTGGACGCGGTGGGCCCGCAACTGGCCATCGTGCAGGCGGGCTACCGCAACCGCTTTGGCCACCCGGTGGCGCCGGTGCTGGCGCGGTACCAGGCGCGGCAGGTGGCGGTGCTGGATTCGCCCCATTGTGGTGCGCTTACCTGGCAATCCGCCCGACCGCAAGACGCATTGTGCACCCGGGCGCAGGGCTTGCGCTACTGGCACCACCGTGTGCCATAGTGGTGCAGGGCGAGGTGGCCCGAAGCTTGCTCCGTCTGTTGTCAAAGAGGCTCCGTATGCAGAAATTCGACGAGATGTACACCCAGTTGCCGTATGCGCCGTCTGCCGGCGCCGCACCGGTGCGGGAGCACTACCGGACCTATGACGCCTGGCTGGCGCGCCAGCCCGGTGACATGATGGCCCAGCGGCGCGAAGAGGCCGAGATGATCTTCCGCCGCGTCGGCATCACCTTTGCCGTGTACGGCGAAAAGGATGAGGACGGCGCCGGCGCCGAGCGCCTGATTCCGTTTGACCTGATTCCGCGCATCATCCCGGCACACGAATGGGCCCGCCTGGAACAGGGGCTGGTGCAGCGCGTCACGGCGCTCAACCGCTTCATCCACGATGTCTACCACGGGCAGGAGATCATCCAGGCCGGCATCATTCCGCGCGAGCAGATCGAGCGCAACGCGCAGTTCCGCCCCGAGATGATGGGCGTGGACGTGCCCAACGCCATCTACTCGCACATCTCGGGCATTGACATCGTGCGTGCCCCCAATGCCCAGGGTGAGGGCGAGTACTACGTGCTGGAAGACAACCTGCGCGTGCCCAGCGGTGTGAGCTACATGCTGGAAAACCGCAAGATGATGATGCGGCTCTTTCCCGAGCTGTTCAACGCCCACCGCGTGGCGCCCATTGCACATTACCCCGACTTGCTGCTGGAAACCCTGCGGGCCAGCAGCCCGGCCACAACGGCCGAGCCCACCGTGGTGGTGCTTACACCCGGCATGCACAACAGCGCCTACTTCGAGCACGCCTTCCTGGCGCAGCAGATGGGGGTGGAACTGGTGGAGGGGCAGGACCTGTTCGTGAAGGACAACTTCGTCTACATGCGCACCACGCGCGGCCCGTTGCGGGTGGACGTGATCTACCGCCGCGTGGACGACGACTTCCTGGACCCCGCCGTGTTCCGGCCCAGCTCCACCCTGGGGTGCGCCGGTCTGCTCGGGGCCTACCGCGCCGGCCACGTGAGCATCTGCAACGCCGTGGGAACGGGGGTGGCCGATGACAAGTCCATCTACCCCTACGTGCCCCAGATGATCGCGTTCTACCTGGGCGAGCAGCCCATCCTGAACAACGTTCCCACCTACATGGGCCGCAACCCGGAGGACCTGGCCTACACCCTGGCCAACCTGAAGGACCTGGTGGTGAAGGAGGTGCACGGCGCTGGCGGCTACGGCATGCTGGTGGGGCCGGCGGCCACCAAGGCCGAGATCGAGGACTTTCGCAAGGCCATCCTGGCCAACCCCGGGGGCTACATCGCCCAACCCACGCTCAGCCTGTCGAGTTGCCCGACCTTCGTGGAAAGCGGCATTGCGCCGCGCCACATCGACCTGCGGCCCTACGTGCTGTCGGGCAAAACCGTGCAGATGGTGCCGGGCGGCCTGACCCGTGTGGCGCTGAAAGAGGGCTCGCTGGTGGTGAACTCGTCGCAGGGTGGCGGCACCAAGGACACCTGGATTCTGGAATAGGGAGATCAATATGTTGTCACGCACCGCCGACCATTTGTTCTGGATGGCCCGCTACACCGAGAGGGCCGAGAACACCGCGCGCATGCTGGATGTGAATTACCAGACCACGCTGCTGCCGCAGTCCGACGCGGCGGCGCAGATCGGCTGGAAGGGCCTGCTCAGCATCAGCGAACTGTTGCCGGCCTACAGCGCCCGCCATGGCGCCATTGCGGCGCGCGACGTGATGGACTTCATGGTGAAGGACGAGAGCAACCCGTCCTCCATCCTGTCGTGCCTGGGCGCGGCGCGCGAGAACGCCCGCGCCGTGCGCGGCACGCTCACCACCGAGGTCTGGGAGACGCAAAACCAGACCTGGCTCGAGGTGCTGCGCCGGGTGAAGACGGGCGAGTTCGACCGGGACCCGGCGCAGTTCTTCGACTGGGTCAAGTTCCGCTCCCATCTCTCGCGCGGCGTCACCGTGGGCACCATGCTGATCGACGAGTCGCTGCACTTCATGCGCCTGGGCACCTTCCTGGAGCGGGCCGACAACACGGCACGCCTGCTGGACGTGAAATTCCATGCATTGCAAAAAGACTTCTTTGGCACGGCTGCCGAGAAGGACCAAGAGTACGACTTCTACCACTGGAGCGCGATCCTGCGCAGCGTGTCGGGCTTTGAGGTGTACCGCAAGGTGTACCGCGACGTGATCCGCCCCGAGCGCGTGGCCGAGCTGCTTATCCTGCGCCCGGACATGCCGCGGTCTTTGCACGCCAGCCTCAATGAGGTGGTCAACAACCTGCTGCTGATTGCCAGCGACCCGGCCTGCGAGACCCTGCGCCGTGCCGGCAAGCTGCGTGCCGAGCTGCAGTACGGGCGCATCGACGAGATACTGGCCACCGGCTTGCACGCCTACCTGACGCAGTTCCTGGACCGCGTGAACGACCTGGGCGGCCACATCAGCCGTGATTTCCTGGTCGCCGCCTAGACTTGCACCATGACGAAAAAAACCACCCCCGTGGCCGTTGCAGCTGCGCAAGCCGCCCCGCGCAGCAAGCCATCCAACTACCCGCAGCCCTTTGCCGCGCGCATGGCCGGGCGCGAGAAGCGGCCCCTGGGGGACCTGTTCGGGTTGAGCCACTTCGGTGTCAACCAGGTGCGTCTGCTGCCCGGTGCCGGGTCGGCGTTGCGCCACGCGCACTCCCGGCAGGACGAGTTCGTCTACATCCTGCAGGGTGATGCGGTGCTGGTGACGGATGCGGGGGAGACACCGCTTTCGGCAGGCATGTGTGCCGGCTTTCGGGCCGGCACCGGCGACGGACACCAGCTGCTCAACCGCAGCGCGCAGGACGTGGTGTACCTGGAGGTTGGGGACCGCAGCGCGGGCGACACCGTGACCTATCCCGACGATGACATCCAGGCCGTTCTGGTCGACGGCACGTGGCAGTTCGCCCACAAGGACGGCACCCCCTACCCACGCTGACCGCGTTGACCGGTGTCGTTGCCGGCCCGCCTTACTGCTGGATGATGGTGGCGTTCAGCCCCTGGGACTGGACGCGCCGCGCTGCGGCCTGGGCCTCGGAGTAGGTCTCGAACGGCCCGACGCGCACCCGCGTGCGCCGGCCGCTGGCGGTTTCCAGCACCTGCGTGAAAGCGGGCAGATCGGCGCGCATGAGCCGTGCATGGGCGCTGGCCGCGTTGTCGTCCACGGCGAACAGGCCCGCATTGATGAAGAAGCGCCGGTTGGCGACGGGCTCTCGCACGCGGGGTGGGTGCTTGCGCGCTGCAGTGGTGGCGGTGCCGCGGGAGGGTTGGGCTGCCGGTTTGCGGGCCGCGGTGTCGGTGTCCGGCGCCTTTGCCGTCGGCGGGGCGGGTGTGGCGGCGGGTGGGCTGGCCGGGGTGGCCGCGCTGGCGGCGGGCAGGGG
>NZ_JBXAFT010000010.1:0-73209 GCF_058793415.1 Rhodoferax sp. MLSD5-FHT05B10
CCGCCGACGACGACAACGTCGTATTCCATCGCTTCACGGGGGCCGTACTGGGCCAGAATTTCCTCGTTGGTCATGGTGTGTCTCGCTTGATAATGGGAGCCGGGTGAATGGGACCGGTTGTATTTGCACTGGCCGGATTTGATGCAGATTTTATGCGCTGAAAAAGCTTAAATAGCACGATCGTTCTATTTTTTCGTGGAGGCCCTCTAAATGGCGTACACCATTGATCTTTCTGGCCGTGTGGCCTTCATCACCGGGGCTTCCAGTGGCCTGGGTGCGCAGTTTGCCCGAACTCTAGCATCCGCCGGCGCGGCGGTGGTGCTGGCGAGTCGCCGAATCGACAGGCTCAAGGAGCTGCGAGCCACCATCGAAGGGGCGGGCGGGAACGCCCATGTGATCCGGCTGGACGTGAATGACTACGACTCGATCAAGTCCGCCGTGGCCCACGCCGAAACCGAAGTGGGCTCCATCGACATCCTGGTCAACAACTCCGGGGTGAGCACCACGCAGCGCCTGCAGGACGTATCGCCCGATGACTACGACTACCTGTTCGACACCAACGTCAAAGGGGCGTTCTTTGTGGCGCAGGAGGTCGGCAAACGCATGCTGGCGCGTGCCCAGGGGGCAGCGCCGGGCAGTTACACCGGGGGGCGCATTGTCAACGTGGCGTCGATGGCGGGGCTGCGGGTGTTGCCCCAGATCGGGGTGTATGCCATGAGCAAGGCGGCCGTCATCCAGATGACCAAGGCCATGGCACTGGAGTGGGGCCGGTTCGGTATCAACGTGAACGCCATCTGCCCGGGCTATATCGACACTGAAATCAACCACCACCATTGGCAGACCGAGGGTGGGCAAAAGCTGGTGCAAATGCTGCCGCGCAAGCGGGTGGGGCATCCGCAGGATCTGGATGCCCTGCTGGTGACCCTGTGCTCGGACCAGAGCCACTTCATCAACGGGGCTGTGATTGCAGCGGACGATGGCTTTGGCGTGTAGGCCGAACCTTGCCGCATATCACTCTCTAAGGGTCTGTCCTGATACCGCGTCGGCCACTGCATGGCTAAGCTGACCTCAAATACTTCACCGGGATTGAAATCCAGTCCCTACTTTGTTGGAGAGTCATTTGTCAGTGGAGTTCATTCTCGAAACCCAGGGGTTGACCAAGGAATTCAAGGGATTCGTTGCCGTCAATGCCGTTGATCTCAAGGTCCAGCGTGGACACATTCATGCACTGATCGGACCCAATGGCGCAGGCAAGACCACTTTTTTCAACCTGCTGACGAAGTTCCTGACGCCCACCCGCGGCACCATTCTCTACAACGGCAACAACATCACGTATGAAAAGCCCGCGCAAACTGCGCGCAGCGGCATCGTGCGGTCGTTCCAGATCTCGGCCGTTTTCCCGCACATGACCGTGCTGGAAAACGTGCGCGCGGCGCTGCAGCGCAATCTGGGTACGTCCTTTCACTTCTGGAAGGCAGAAAGCACGCTGTACCCGCTGCATGAACGCGCCCATGCGTTGCTGGATGCGGTGGACCTGGCGCAATTTGCCGATGAGCTGACTGTCAATCTGCCTTATGGCCGCAAGCGTGCACTCGAGCTGGCCACCACGCTGGCGCTGGAGCCCGAGCTGATGCTGTTGGACGAACCCACCCAGGGCATGGGGCACGAGGACGTGGACCGCGTGACACAGCTCATCAAGAAAGTCTCGGCGGGCCGCACCATCCTGATGGTGGAGCACAACATGAACGTGGTGTCGTCCATTGCCGACCGCATCACCGTGTTGCAGCGCGGCGCCATCATTGCCGATGGTCCGTATGCCGAGGTATCGAAAAACCCGCAGGTGATTGAAGCCTACATGGGTACGGCTGACGCCGCATTGCAAGGAGCGCACTGAATGACGCGAGAGTTGCTCCGCATTGAAGACCTGCACGCCTGGTACGGTGAGTCGCACATCCTGCATGGCGTGAACCTCACGGTGAACGAAGGCGAGGTAGTGACCCTGCTGGGCCGCAATGGCGCCGGGCGAACCACCACGCTGCGCGCCATTGTGGGCATGACGGGGGCCCGCAAAGGCTCCATCCGAATCAACGGCGAGGAAGTCCTCAGGCTGGCACCGCACAAGGTTGCCCGGCTGGGCGTGGGCTATTGCCCGGAAGAGCGCGGCATATTTGCCACGCTGTCCGCCGAGGAAAACCTGATGCTGCCCCCCACCATTGGCCCGGGGGGCATGAGTGTGGCCGAGATCTACACCATGTTTCCCAACCTGCAGGAGCGCGCCAAGAGTCCGGGCACCCGCCTGTCGGGAGGGGAGCAGCAGATGCTGGCCGTGGCGCGCATCCTGCGCACGGGCGCGCGGCTTTTGCTGCTGGACGAAATTTCCGAAGGACTGGCTCCGGTCATCGTGCAGAAACTGGCGGAAATGATCCAAACCCTCAAGGCCAAGGGCTACACCATTGTGCTGGTGGAGCAGAACTTCCGCTTTGCGGCACCGCTGGCCGACCGTTTCTACGTGATGGAGCACGGACAGATCGTCAAACAGTTCGCACAGTCTGAGCTTGCCCAGAACATGGGCATGCTGCAGGAGTACCTGGGGGTCTAAACCGTTGACGCGGCCAGCCCTCTTTTGTTTTTTTGCGCTTACCACTTCAACGAGGAGACCACCATGAAACTGAAAACACTTGTCGCACTGATGTCCATCGGCTTCGGCGCCACGGCTTTTGCCCAGGGCACTGGCCCGGTCAAGATCGGCATGATCACCGACATGTCGAGCCTGTACGCCGACATTGATGGCCCTGCGGGCGCTGAAATGGTCCGCTGGGCGGTGCAGGACTTCGGTGGCAAGGTGCTGAATCGCCCCATTGAAGTGGTGTCGGCCGACCACCAGAACAAGCCGGACATTGCCAGCTCCAAGGCCCGTGAATGGATAGACAAGGATGGTTTGTCCATGCTGATTGGCGGCACCAACTCGGGCACTTCGCTGGCCATGGCCAAGGTTGCTGCCGAGAAGAAGCGGCCCTTCATTTCCATCGGCGCGGGCTCGGCCCGTCTGACCAACGAAGACTGCACGCCGTACACCGTGCACTATGCCTACGACACAGTGGCACTGGCCAAGGTGGCGGGGGCAGCCCTGGTCAAGGCGGGCAACAAGAGCTGGTATTTCCTGACGGCCGATTACGCCTTTGGCCATTCCCTGGAGAACGATGCGGCCAACGTGGTGAAGGCCAATGGCGGAACGGTGGCTGGTACCGTGCGCCATCCGCTCAATGCCTCTGACTTCTCTTCCTTCCTGCTGCAGGCACAGTCTTCCAAGGCACAGATTCTGGCGCTGGCCAATGCAGGGGGCGATTTCACCAACGCCATGAAGGCTGCCAAGGAGTTTGGCATCACCAAGACCATGAAAGTGGCGGGCTTGCTGGTGTTCATCAATGACGTACACAGCCTGGGTCTGTCCAATACGGAAGGCCTGCAACTGGCTGACAGCTGGTACTGGAACCAGGACGATGCGTCGCGCAAATTTGCCAAGCGTTTCTTTGAGAAATACAAGCGCATGCCATCCAGCCTGCAGGCAGCCGATTACTCGGCTACCACCAATTACCTGAAGGCCGTGCAAACGGCCGGTACCACCGATGCCGACAAGGTGATGAGTACGCTGAAGTCCATGAAGTTTGACGACTTCTACAGCAAGGGCCAGATCCGTGCCGATGGCCGCATGATCCACGACATGTATCTCTTCCAGGTCAAGAGCGCAAAAGAGTCGACGACACCCTGGGACTACTACAAGACGGTTGCCAAGGTTCCAGGTGAGCAGGCATTCACCACCGTGGCCGAGTCCAAGTGCGCGTTGAACAAGAAATAGGCGGACATCGGGAGTGGCCGTCCGCAGGGGCGGGCGGCCACTTTGTGTACTTTCAAGGCGTGAACTGACGGGGTTTCATGGAAATTTTTGGCATTCCTCTGCAGGCTTTTCTGGGCCAGTTGTTGCTCGGGCTGGTCAATGGCGCCTTCTACGCGCTGTTGAGTCTCGGGCTGGCGGTGATTTTTGGCCTGCTGGGCATCGTGAACTTCGCGCACGGCGCGTTGTACATGCTGGGTGCGTTCGCTGGCTGGATCATGCTGGACAAGTTTGGCCTCAATTACTGGTACGCGCTGGTGCTGGCACCGCTCATGGTGGGGGTGCTGGGCATGGTGATCGAGCGCCTGTTCCTCAAGCACCTGTACAAGCTGGACCCTTTGTATGGCCTGTTGCTGACCTTCGGGTTGGCACTGATTGCGGAAGGTGTCTTCCGCGAGCTGTATGGCGTATCTGGCCAGAACTACGACGTGCCCGAATTGTTGTCAGGCGCCACCAACCTGGGCTTCATGGTGTTGCCCAATTACCGGGCCTGGGTGGTGCTGGTTTCGCTGGTGATTTGTCTGGGGACTTGGTTCCTGATTGAACGCACCCGCCTGGGCGCCTATCTGCGTGCAGGAACGGAGAACGCGCAGCTGGTGCAGACCTTTGGCGTCAACGTGCCCATGATGGTGATGTGCACCTATGGTGCCGGGGCGGCCTTGGCGGCGCTGGCGGGGGTGCTGGCGGCACCCATCATCCAGGTCAACCCCCTGATGGGTTCGAACCTCATCATTGTGGTCTTCGCGGTGGTGGTGATCGGTGGCATGGGTTCCATTCTGGGGTCCGTGATCAGCGGTCTGGGGTTGGGCCTGGTCGAGGGGCTGACCCGCGTCTTTTATCCGGAGGCGTCCAACATTGTGGTGTTTGTCATCATGGTTCTGGTGCTGATGGTTCGTCCGGCCGGCCTGTTTGGCAAGGAGGCCTGAGCCATGAATAAAGTGATTTCTCAACCAACGATGACATCTGCCGCCAAATTGACCCGCATGACGTATTGGGCCCTGCTGGCTCTGGTGCTGCTGGCACCCGCGCTGGGGCTGTACCCGGTGTTTGTCATGAAGCTGCTGTGCTTTGCACTGTTTGCCTGCGCCTTCAATCTGCTGCTGGGTTTTACCGGCTTGCTGTCGTTTGGCCACGCGGCTTTTTTTGGCTCGGCGGCTTACATCACCGGCTGGTTCATCAAGGCACAAGGCTGGACCCCGGAGCTGGGCATTCTGGCGGGCACGGTGGGCGCGGGCCTGATTGGTCTGGTGGTGGGTGTGGTGGCCATCCGGCGCCAGGGTATTTACTTTGCCATGATCACGCTGGCCATTGCACAGATGGTGTTCTTTGTCTGCCTGCAAGCGCCCTTTACGGGCGGCGAAGACGGCCTGCAAGGCGTTCCGCGTGGCAACTTGCTGGGGGTCTTGTCGCTGGAGTCCGACACCGCGCTGTATTACTTCGTCGTTGCGGTATTTGTGCTGTGCTTCCTGTTTATTTCGCGCATCGTGCATTCGCCGTTTGGGCAGGTGCTCAAGATGATTCGTGAAAACGAGCCGCGCGCCATATCACTGGGCTACCAAGTGGATCGCTACAAGTTGCTGGCCTTTGTCTTGTCGGCCTCTCTGGCAGGTCTGGCGGGTGCGCTGAAGACGCTGGTCATGGGTTTTGCCACGTTGTCGGACGTGCACTGGTCCATGTCGGGGGAAGTCATCCTGATGACGCTCCTGGGCGGCGTTGGAACGTTCTTTGGTCCGGTTTTGGGTTCGGGCGTCGTAATTGCGTTGCAAAACCTGCTGGCCGACAAGGTGGGTTCCTGGGTCACCGTCATCATCGGAGCAATTTTTGTGGTGTGCGTGCTGGCCTTCCGCAAGGGAATTGTGGGCGAACTGCAAGCCTTTCGGGAGCGTCGCCGCGTGGCCGTCACCAAGGCGGCCGCCCCGCGCACCTGAGTAACGCTACAGGTCGCAGGTTTTTTTCTGCTTTTTTGACAGCAGGCTGCGCTCCTTCGTAGGGAGCGCAGCCTGTTTTTGCTTAGCGTGGGGCCAGACGGATGGCGCCATCCAGGCGAATCACTTCGCCATTGAGCATGTCGTTTTCAAAAATGTGCTGCGCCAGCTTGGCATAGTCCTGTGGCGTACCCAGGCGGGAAGGGAAGGGCACGGCCGCTGCCAGCGAATCCTGCACTTCCTTGGGCATGCCAAACATCATGGGGGTGCCAAAGATGCCCGGTGCAATGGTCATGTTGCGGATGCCGTTGCGTGCCAGGTCGCGTGCGATGGGCAAGGTCATGCCCACAATGCCGCCCTTGGATGCGCTGTAGGCCGCTTGGCCAATTTGCCCGTCGTACGCAGCGACTGAGGCGGTGGAGATCATCACGCCGCGCTCACCCGTGGACTCGGGTTCGTTCTTGCACATGGCATCGGCTGCCAAGCGAATCATGTTGAAGCTGCCCACCAGGTTGACGGTGATGCACTTTGTGAAGGTGGCCAGGGCGTGCGCGCCGGTCTTGCCAACGGTCTTCTCGCCGGGAGCAATGCCGGCACAGTTCACCAAGCCCATGAGCTTGCCCATGGACACGGCCTTGGCGACCACGGCCTGGCCATCGGCCTCATTGCTCACATCGCATTTGACGAAAGCACCGCCGATTTCCTTGGCGATGGCTTCGCCTTTTTCGGCCTGCATGTCGGCAATGACAACCTTGCCGCCCTTGGCAGCCAGCATGCGTGCGGTGCCTTCGCCCAAGCCGGATGCGCCACCGGTCACGATAAATACCTTGCCTGCAATTTCCATGGATAACTCCTCTTGATGAATGGGATTGTTGACGTTTACGTTAACGTCAATTATGACCCAAGCGGAGGGAATCTTTTGAATCGGCGGTGCGGGGGCAGATTGCTGTTATACTCTGCTCTCTCGAATACTGTAGGCGCGTAGCTCAGCTGGTTAGAGCACCACCTTGACATGGTGGGGGTCGTTGGTTCGAGTCCAATCGCGCCTACCAAATTGCAAGCCCTGGTTTCCATTGCGGATGCCGGGGCTTTTTGGTTTTTGGTCACGCCTAGGGTAATCCCAGGGCAACACGGCTGGAGCACTCCCTAGAATGTGTTGCGCTGCAATACATTTTTGGCCTACAGGGGGCCGTCGCCAATCGCCATGGAAAACAAATCAACTAAAAGCCCAAAGCCCCGCCAGCGCGTCATCAAAAAGTATCCCAATCGCCGCTTGTACGATACGGATACGTCGAGCTACATCACATTGGCCGAGATCAAGCAGTTGGTAATGGACAACGAGCCCTGCACGGTAGTAGATGCCAAGACCGGGGAAGACCTGACGCGCAGCATCCTGCTGCAGATCATCCTGGAGGAAGAGGCCAACGGGACCCCCATGTTTACGGCGCCGGTGCTGGCCCATATCATCCGTTTTTACGGCCACGCCATGCAGGGTCTGATGGGCGGGTATCTGGAAAAGAACATGCAGGCGCTGATGGAGATGCAAGCTCCGCTGGTCCAGGGAGCAATGGGCAACAACCTGTTTCAGCAAATGCAGGAGCAGATGCAGAAACAGACGGAGCAGTTTCTGGGTTCCTTTGGCCTGAAACGGTAGTGCGCGCAGGAGCGCTGCATTGGTGGGACAATTGGCGCCTATGAGCGACGCAATTTTCCCGAATAAAACCACCCCCACCATTGGCTTTGTCAGCTTGGGCTGTCCCAAGGCGCTGACTGATTCCGAGTTGATCCTGACCCAGCTCAGCGCCGAGGGTTACCAGACTTCGAAGACCTTCCAGGGGGCCGACCTGGTGATTGTCAACACCTGTGGTTTCATCGACGACGCCATCAAGGAGAGTCTGGACACCATCGGGGAGGCGCTGACAGAAAACGGTCGTGTGATTGTGACGGGCTGTCTGGGTGCCAAGGCATCGGATGATGGCGGCAACCTGGTGCGCCAGATGCATCCCAAAGTGCTGGCGGTGACCGGGCCGCACGCCACGCAGGAGGTCATGGATGCCGTGCACACCAATTTGCCGAAGCCGCATGATCCTTTCGTGGATCTTGTGCCCAATGCCTTTGGCGTGGCCGGTATCAAGCTCACACCGCGGCACTATGCCTATTTGAAGATCAGCGAGGGGTGCAACCATCGCTGCACGTTCTGCATCATTCCGTCCATGCGGGGCGACCTGGTTTCGCGCCCCATCGGGGATGTACTGGGTGAAGCCCGGGCCCTGTTTGAGGGGGGCGTGAAAGAGTTGCTGGTGATCAGCCAGGACACCTCTGCCTACGGTGTGGATGTGAAATACCGCACCGGATTCTGGGACGGCAAGCCGGTGAAGACCCGTATGCTGGAGTTGGTGCAGACACTGGGCGAAATTGCCGAGCCTTATGGCGCCTGGGTCCGTTTGCATTACGTGTACCCGTACCCGAGTGTGGACGACATCATTCCGTTGATGGCTGCCGGCAAGGTCTTGCCGTACCTGGATGTGCCCTTGCAGCACAGCCATCCCGATGTGCTGCGCCGCATGAAGCGGCCGGCCAGCGGAGAGCGCAATCTGGAACGCCTGCAGCAGTGGCGGCAGGCCTGTCCGGAAATCGTGATCCGCAGCACGTTCATTGCCGGATTCCCGGGGGAGACGGAAGAGGAGTTTGCGCATTTGCTGGACTTTGTCCGTGAGGCGCAGATTGACCGGGCGGGTTGTTTTGCCTACAGCCCGGTGAAAGGCGCGGCAGCCAACGACTTGCCTGGCATGTTGCCGCTTGAAGTTCGGGAGGAGCGCCGGGCGCGTTTCATGGAGGTGGCCGAAGCCGTTTCGGCGGCGAAACTGCAGCGCCGTGTCGGCTCGACCATGCAGGTGTTGGTGGATTCGGCTCCCGGTATGGGGAAGAAAGGCGGCCTGGGCCGAAGCTACGCCGATGCGCCGGAGATTGATGGTGTCGTGCGCTTGCTGCCACCCGAGAAAATCAGCAAGACACTGAAGGTGGGGGAGTTCACCAAGGCTCGCATCGTGAGCGCGCAGGGGCACGATCTCGTGGCCCTGCCCATCTAGTTTTTGAGCGACTGACCGATGCATGGCAAGGTCAGTGGCTTGAATCAAACAGGCGAAAAAAAAGCCGCTGAATTCACAGCGGCTTTTCATTATCTACATTACCATTGTTGGTGCCCAGAAGAGGACTCGAACCTCCACGATGTTACTCGCTAGTACCTGAAACTAGTGCGTCTACCAATTCCGCCATCTGGGCATCTCAGGAAAGAGAGAAGTATATCAAAGTTTTTAGCCAAACCAACGGAATGTTGGATGAAATTGAAGGAATTGTTCAGGGCCATCGTGATGGCCATGGATTTGTGTCGCGCGACGATGGTGCGCCCGACGTTTATTTGCCACCTAATGAAATGCGGGCGGTGTTGCACAAGGACCGCGTCAAGGTGCGTATCGTGCGCAGCGACCGCAAGGGTCGCCCGGAGGGGCGGGTTGTAGAAATTATTGAGCGATCCAGCCAGCCCATCATCGGTCGCCTGCTCCAGGAGAGCGGAGTCTGGCTTGTGGCGCCGGAAGACAAGCGGTATGGCCAAGACGTGCTGATCCCCAAGGGAGCTACCAGCGTGGCCAAGGTGGGCCAGGTGGTGGTGGTTGAACTGGTCGAGCCGCCGGCGCTCTTTGGGCAGCCGGTGGGGCGCATCAAGGAAGTGCTGGGGGAGGTGGACGACGCGGGCATGGAGATTGAGATCGCCGTCCGCAAGTACAGCGTGCCCCATGAGTTTTCCGAGGCCTGCGTTGCCTTGGCCCGCACGCTGCCGGACAAGGTGCGGCCCCAGGATTGTGAAAATCGCATCGATCTGACGGATGTGCCTCTGGTCACGATTGACGGGGAAGACGCGCGCGACTTTGACGACGCGGTGTATTGCGAGCCGGCTTCCAAAGGCCGGGGCAAGTCAGCAGTCAAGGGGTGGCGCTTGTTGGTGGCCATTGCCGATGTCAGCCACTATGTGCAAACCGGGTCAGCCATTGACGTGGACGCGTATGACCGCGCAACCAGTGTCTATTTCCCGCGCCGGGTGATTCCCATGCTGCCCGAGAAGCTGTCCAACGGCTTGTGCTCGCTGAACCCGGAGGTGGAGCGCCTGTGCATGGTGTGCGACATGTTCGTCACCTCGGAAGGTGAAGTGGATGCCTACCAGTTTTATCCGGCTGTGATGTGGAGCCATGCACGCTTCACGTACACGGAAGTGGCGGCGATTCTGGGCAATACCCGGGGGCCGGAAGCCGCCAAGCGCAAGGACCGTGTCGACGATTTGCTCAATTTGCATGGGGTTTACCAGGCGTTGCTCAAATCGCGGCTGAAACGGGGGGCAGTGGATTTTGACACCACGGAAACGCAAATCGTCTGTGACGAGAATGGGCGTATCGAAAAAATCGTGCCGCGCACCCGCAATGTGGCGCACCGTTTGATTGAGGAAGCCATGCTGGCGGCCAACGTCTGCAGCGCCGATTTCATTGCCCAGAGCAAGCATCCTGGACTGTTCCGCGTGCATGAGGGACCCACGCCGGAGAAGCAGGAGATCTTGCGCAATTACCTCAAGGCGACCGGCATTGGCATGACCATCAGCGACGATCCGTCTCCAGGAGAGTTTCAGGCAATTGCCGAGGCGACCAAAGATCGGCCCGATGCCCAGCAGATCCATTCCATGTTGCTGCGTTCCATGCAGCAGGCGATCTATACCCCCGCCAACAGTGGACATTTTGGGTTGGCCTATGGGGCCTACACCCATTTCACCAGTCCCATTCGGCGTTACCCGGATTTGCTGGTTCACCGGGTCATCAAATCCATACTCGGCAAAACCCGGTACCAGCTGCCTGCGTTGCCCACTCCTGGCGAAGCGCATGCCAAATTGTCGCGCAGGCTCGAGAAGGGACTGGCAGCTCGGGTGGGAGAACCCGGGCAGAAACCGAAAAAGGTCAGCGCAGAAGGCATGGCGTGGCAGGCTGCCGGATTGCATTGCAGCGCCAACGAACGTCGGGCTGATGAAGCCAGCAGGGATGTTGAGGCCTGGCTGAAATGCAAATACATGAAGGAACATTTGGGCGAGGAATACAGCGGTGTGGTGACGGCTGCGACCAGTTTTGGTGTGTTTGTTACGCTGGATGCCCTGTATGTGGAAGGGTTGGTGCACATCACCGAGCTGGGGGGTGAGTATTTCCGCTTTGACGAAGCCCGGCAGGAGTTGCGGGGCGAAAGAACGGGCGCGCGCTACGCCATCGGGACCCGCGTGCGCATTCAGGTGAGCCGGGTTGATCTGGATGGTCGCAGGATCGACTTCCGGCTGGTACAGGAGGGGGAAGGACTGATCAGCCGGGTCATGGTGGAAAAAGGCGCGCAGCGGGAATCGAAAGCCCGTGCCGCGCCGGGCGTGCGGGGCGACGCCCCCATCGATGCCCGGTCGGCGTCTTTCAAGGCCGAATCCCGCAAGCGTGTCGCCAACAAGCCGGGTCGAACGTCCAAGGCACAAGACAAATCGTCGGCTTCACCGAAGAAGGCCGCGCGAAAACGGCGCTGAGAAACCGGTTCAAGCGGGCGCATGGATGCTGCCCGCCGCCACCGGCCGCTTAGCGTCGGTTCACAGAGCCTGTGCCAGGCGTTGTGCGGTGAGGGTGGTGGCGGCGTTCCAGCGGTTAGCAACCTGGCCGTGCCGGAAAACGGCTGTGCAGGCGGCCTGAAAGGCGCCGCCGTCAGCGGCGAGACCGGCGCCAATGAGTCCGGCCAGCACGTCGCCGGTGCCCGCGGTTGCCAGACGGGCGTTGCCGGTTGGGTTGATGCGAGGGCATGTGTTGGGAGCGGCGATTACTGTGCCCGAGCCCTTGAGCACGACCGTGCAGGCAAATTGATCCGCCAGAGACTGTGCCGCCTTGAGGCGGTTGGCTTGCACGTCTGCACTCGACAACCCCATCAGGCGAGCGGCCTCCAGCGGGTGGGGGGTTAATATCGTGGGTCTTTCTTTGCGCAACACGAGTCGGTTCTGGAGTGACGCGTCTTCGGCAATGATGTTGAGTGCATCGGCATCCAGTACCAATCGGGCCGAGCGATCCAGGATATCGGGCAGATATGCGCGGATGGATTGACCACCACCACACCCCGCAACGACCGACATGGATTCGTAAGCCAACGCGGTTGGCGCGCGGAACATGAGTTCAGGTTGACAGGGATCCAGTTGAAGGTGCTCAGGATCCAACAACCCGACGTAGATGCGGCCCGCTCCGCCATGCAGCGCAGCCTTGGCTGCCAGCAGTGCGGCGCCGGGCATGCCGCAGGCGCCGCCGACAATGCCGACATCGCCGTAGCTTCCCTTGTGCGTGTTGTGCGCGCGTGTCGCGGGAATGGGGAGCGTGTTCAATTGTGCGCATGCAGTGGCAGGCTCCGGGATGTCCAGGGAGTTGAACCAGATTTCGCCGCAAGCATCGCGCCCGGCTGCCGTGAACAGGCCTGGTTTCAGCGTCAGCAAGCTCAGGGTGAAGTCGGCCTTGACGTGCAAGGCACTTGCTGTGCCGGTCTCGGCATCCAGTCCAGAGGGGACATCGACCGCGATGACCGGTGCTTGCTTGGAATTGATGCGGTCAATCCAGGTTGCGTAGGGTTCCTCGAAGTTACGGAGGGAGCATATGCCAAACAGGGCGTCAATGCACAGATCGTAGGCGTCGGGCACACGATCCGCAAAAGCAACGCCCGCATTCACCGCCCCCTGACGGGCTGCAGCGGCATCTGCGGGGAGTGGTGTCGTACTGACAAGACTGGTCACGATGGGGTGCTTGCCCCATTGTTTCAGGTGTTTTGCAGCCTCGTATCCATCGCCACCGTTGTTTCCGGGGCCACAGGGAATCCAGATGATCTGGGCGTGGGGGGTCGTCGCCAGTGCAAAGCGGGCCAGTGCCAGTCCAGCCCGTTGCATCAGTGCATGCGGAGGAAGACTTTCGGCCGCGGAACCCTCCAGCACCCGTGTCTCACGGTTGCTGAGGAGCAGTTTAGCGGTGACCGGGACGATGCCGTCAGCACCAAGAATACGCTCAGAATTCGTAGACGTCTCCTTCGCGCGCCAGGCGGATGTCCATCCCGTTGGCAAGTGGTGCGTTGCTTTCTAGCGCCGCATGAAAGGCATCTTCCAGGGCGTCGTCGCTGCGGGTGGGTTCATGGTGCGTGCAAAACAGGACCTTGGCATCCGCTGCGCGGGCGAGCGCAATGCTGGAGCTGAAGGTGCCGTGCCCCCAACCTTTTTTCGAAGGGTATTCCGTGTCAGTATAGGAACTGTCAGCGATGAATACATCCACGCCACGCACGGCATCCTGGATGGCTTTGATTTTGTCGTCGACAAATACCTGGTATTCGTCGTAACCCTCATCTCCGGGTTCGTAGATGTTGTACGGCGGCTCATGGTCGCCGGTAAAAAACACCGATTTCCCGTTGCATTCAATGCGATAGCCCAAGTCGATCACCGGGTGGTTCAGGAGGTAAGGGGTGACGGTTGCCGACCCGATCTGAATGGTCTGCTCAGGTGTCAATGTGACGTATTCAATGCGCGCTTTCATTTCCGCTTCACGGACTGGAAAGTAGCTGTATTGCAGTTGAACGGACATAACTTGTTCAATGCCTTTTCCCGAAACAGGATCAAATCCCCCGTGCAGCCGTAACGTGTTGCCCGGGATGAAATTGGGAATGAAGAACGGCAGGCCCTGGATGTGATCCCAATGGGAGTGGGTGATCAGCACGTTGGCGGAAACGGGTAGTTCAGCCAGCAGGGTTTGGGAGAGGGGGAAAATCCCGGTTCCTGCATCCAGAATGATGAGTTCGTTATTGTCGGTGCGGATTTCTATGCAGGTCGTGTTGCCACCGTACCGCACCGTATTGGGTCCCGGAGAAGGTATGGAACCGCGTACTCCCCAAAACCTGACCTTCATGGTGTTTCTTTCCGTCGCGTACAAAAAATGCCACAAAGCTGCAATCTAGCATTTCTGGGGCAGGGTTTGGGGAACTTGGACGAATAAGTTCGTCGCAGGCGTATTGTGTCAATACATACGCCAATAGAAAAGTCCTGCGTCAGCCCGGGCGGCGGTCTGCGCGCAAGTGCGCTGTGTCGACGGTAGGGGTTTTTTTTATGATCAGATCGGCTAAAACCCGGGCGGCTCCGCTAGACAGGCCCCAGCCATGTGAGCCGTGTCCCAAATTCAGCCATACACCGGGGATTTCGCTGGCGCCAATCACGGGCAGACCGTCAAAGGTAATGTTTCTGGAGCCTTTCCAGATCTGCGTTCCAGAAGGGTAATGCGCTGCACCGGGGAAATGGTTCTGCAAGGCCTTGTACAGGCTCTGCACCGCTTTGGGGTCCTGGATTGCCGGATTGCCACCCAGCTCAGCACCGCCGGAAACCCGAATTCGGTTACCCAGACGGGTGATCACGATTCCGGAGTTCATATCCGTTACAGCGCTTCTCGGGGCATTCAGGGGTTCGCGAATAGCCGCACTCAGGGTGTAACCGGATACAGAAGCGATTGGAAGCCGAATTTTGAGTGGCGCCAGTGCAGGATGCGATGGTCCACCCGTGCAAATTACAACGTTGTCATAGGTGCGTGCTACCGGATCCCCGTGGATTGCGACGGCCAGATTGGGTGTGACTTCAATATGGGAAACGGTTGTGTTGAACGCGAACCGGACCCCCATTTTCTGAGCTGCGTTCTTGAGCAGCAGTGCGTATTGACGGCAGTTGCCTACCTCGTCGTTTGGAAAGTGGATTGCGGAATGCAGCGTTTCCGTTCCCTGCAGGGCGGGTTCAATTTTTTTGGCATCTGCCGGCTGAATTTCCAGGAACGCAACACCCGCCTCCTTGAGTGCCGCCAGGCGGGGCTGGAGGGTTTTGTGCGCTGCCTCGGAGTGAATCAGATGCAGCTGCCCCATGCTGCGTTCATATTCCAGTTGTGCCGCGGCAGCAATTTGGTGCATCCGGTCCTGGCTGTACGCATACAAATGCTGAAGGCAGTCGCGGCTGGCCAAAAAGGTATCGGACTGGCCCGCGTGACTCCATTGCCAGAGCCAGCGCAATTCCGGGCTTGAGATTTTGCGCTTCCAGGCCACCTGGCCCAATGAACGGAAGAAATGCAGTGCAGAAGTGGCGGGCCATGCGGGCATGGACAGGGGAAGCATCCCGCTTGGGGCCACCAACCCCGCGTTGGCGAAGCTTGCGCTTTCGGCGGCGGCGCCTGTTTTTTCAAGCACGGTCACTTCGTGTCCGTCGCAAGCCAGTTCATAGGCCGTAGTAATGCCGATAATCCCGGCGCCAATGACGGCGATCTTCATGGAAACCTTAAATTCTGGGGAGCTGTAGCCGAAGCGGGCATTATAGGGAGCAAGAGCGGTGTTTTCCCCCGTCGTGCTATACTCTCAAGGCTTTGCATGGAGTGCTTTTGGCGCCTGCAATTCAATCGCAAACCGATCCCGCCAAGGTGTTGTCCGGTCGAGAAGAAAGTTCTTTTTCGACTGGGCAAAAAGCGGACCGGATTTTAGACCTAACCTTTGGAGTAATTTATGGCAGTAACAATGCGCGAAATGCTGGAAGCTGGCGTCCATTTCGGACACCAAACCCGCTTCTGGAACCCCAAGATGGCCCCGTTCATTTTTGGCCATCGCAACAAAATTCACATCATCAACCTGGAAAAATCGCTCCCGATGTTCCAGGAAGCGGCCAAGTTTGTCCGCCAGTTGTCTGCCAAGCGTGGAACCATCCTGATGGTGGGGACCAAGCGCCAAGCGCGCGAAACGGTAGCGGCTGAGGCGCAACGCGCCGGCGTGCCTTTTGTGGACCAGCGTTGGTTGGGCGGTATGCTGACCAACTTCAAAACCGTCAAGACGTCGATCAAGCGTTTGAAGGAAATGAAGGTTCAGCAAGAAGCTGGCTTGGACAGCATGAGCAAGAAGGAGCAACTGATGTTTGCTCGCGAACTGGCGAAGCTGGAAAAGGACATTGGCGGCATCCAGGATATGGCCGCTTTGCCGGACGCAATTTTTGTTATCGACGTTGGCTACCACAAGATTGCCATCGCTGAAGCGCGCAAGCTGGGTATTCCCCTGATTGGCGTGGTTGACTCCAACCACTCCCCGGAAGGCATTGACTACGTGATTCCGGGTAACGACGATTCTGCCAAGGCTGTGACCTTGTATGCCCGTGGCATTGCAGACGCAATCCTGGAAGGTCGTGCAAATGCTGTGGATGATGTCGTCAAGGCAGTTGCCGCCGAGAGCGAAGATGAGTTCGTTGAGGTGAACGAAGCCTCTGCTTGAGGTTTTTTCGCCCGAAAAAGGGGGCTTCGTGGCCCCTTTTTTTTAGCCTTTATTAAACTATTGAACTGATGACGGAGAAATAAGATGGCTGCAATTACCGCAAGCATGGTTGCTGAACTGCGTGGAAAAACCGACGCACCGATGATGGAGTGCAAAAAGGCACTGACTGAAGCCGATGGCGACATGGCCAAAGCAGAAGAGTTGCTGCGTGTGAAGCTGGGTAGCAAGGCTGGCAAGGCCGCTGCGCGCATCACCGCTGAAGGCGTGGTGGCGACTTCCATGGACGGTACGGTGGGCTCCATGATTGAAGTCAACTGCGAAACCGATTTTGTAACCAAGAACGACAGCTTCCTGGCGTTGGCCAATGCGGCGGCTGCTTTGGTTGCCAAGCACAATCCGGCGGATGTGGCCGCACTGAGCGCACTCGAGTATTCCCAGGATGGATTTGGTCCCACGCTGGAAGATGTTCGCAAAGGACTGATCGGAAAAATCGGTGAGAACATGACTTTCCGCCGCTTCAAGCGTTTCGCATCGGGCGCCAAACTGGCGTCTTATCTGCACGGCACTCGTATTGGCGTGGTCGTGGAGTTCGAAGGTGATGATGTCGCTGCCAAGGATGTGGCGATGCACGTCGCCGCCATGAAGCCGGTAGCCCTGTCCAGCAACGATGTTCCTGCTGAATTGGTGGAGCGCGAGCGTTCGGTTGCTGCCGCAAAGGCCGCTGAGGATGCGGCGGTTGCTACGGCCGCGGGCAAGCCCGTGCAGTCCGCCGACATTGTTGCCAAGCGTATTGAAGGTGGCGTGCAGAAGTACCTGAAGGAGGTCTCGCTCTTTAACCAGCCTTTTGTCAAGAATGACAAGCAAACGGTTGAGCAGATGCTCAAGGCTGTTGGTACCACCGTCAAGGGTTTCACCCTCTATGTGGTGGGTGAAGGCATCGAGAAGAAGGTTGACGATTTCGCTGCAGAAGTCGCAGCCCAGGTTGCTGCTGCAAAGCAGGCGGCTTGATTACGGGCCAACCAGAAAGATCCACATCCACCTATGAACCATCGGGAGTCATCCATGCACCAAGATAAACCCGCATACAAGCGAATTTTGCTGAAGCTGTCGGGCGAAGCTTTGATGGGTGATGACCAATTCGGCATCAATCGCGACACGATTGTGCGCATGGTGGACGAAATTGCCGAGGTGACCCGTCTGGGTGTGGAGGTTGCGGTGGTCATCGGTGGCGGGAATATTTTCCGTGGCGTTGCTGGCGGCTCTGTCGGCATGGACCGGGCCACCGCTGATTACATGGGCATGCTGGCTACGGTCATGAATGCGCTGGCTTTGGGTGACACCATGAACAAGGCGGGACTGACCGCGCGCGTCATGTCGGCCATTGGAATTGAGCAGGTTGTCGAGCCGTACGTGCGTCCCAAGGCCTTGCAATACCTGGAAGAAGGCAAGGTTGTAATTTTTGCCGCCGGGACCGGCAACCCGTTTTTCACTACGGATACGGCAGCTGCGCTGCGTGGTGCTGAAATCGGTGCCGAAATAGTGCTCAAGGCAACGAAGGTGGATGGCGTTTACACGGCCGATCCCAAAAAAGACTCCGCCGCCATTCGCTACGCAAAAATCACGTTTGATGATGCAATGTCGCAAAACCTGGGAATCATGGACGCCGCCGCTTTTGCGCTGTGCCGGGACCAGAAGCTTCCAATCAAGGTGTTTTCCATCTTCAAGCATGGCGCACTCAAGCGTGTGATCATGGGCGAGGACGAGGGCACGTTGGTACACGTGTGAAGCTTGCCTGCAATGGTGCCAGCTTTGACGACTCGAGGATGAACTATGGCGATCAATGAAATTAAAGCGACCCTGGAAGGCAAGATGGACCAGTCCATCGCAGCCCTCAAGCACAATCTGACAAAAATCCGCACCGGGCGAGCCAATCCCGCTTTGCTGGACACCGTACAGGTGGATTACTACGGCTCTCTCGTTCCAATCAGCCAGGTGGCCAATTTGTCCCTGCTGGATGCCCGGACCATTAGCGTGCAGCCGTGGGAAAAGGGAATGGGTGCCAAGATCGAGAAAGCCATTCGGGACAGCGACTTGGGTTTGAACCCTTCCAGCATGGGTGATTTGATTCGTGTGCCTTTGCCAGCCATGACCGAGGAGCGCCGGCGCGAGCTGACCAAAGTGGTGCGTGGCGAGGGGGAAAGTTCCAAGATCGCCATTCGTAACCTGCGGCGGGACGCCAACGAAGCGGTGAAGAAGCTGGTTAAGGAAAAACTTACCTCCGAGGACGATCAGAAGCGTTCGGAGGCCGACATCCAAAAACTGACGGATCGGCACATCACCGAAGTGGACCGCTTGGTGGCATCCAAAGAGCAAGAGATCATGGCGGTTTGACGTCGGTTTTACCGCGTTTGAATTGAACCGATAGATATGGCCGAACAGGTTGCCGTACCGCGCCATATCGCCATCGTCATGGATGGAAATGGGCGCTGGGCTTCACGCCGGTTTTTGCCGCGCATTGCCGGTCATAAGCAGGGTGTCGATGCCCTCAAGCGCATTGTCAAGGCCTGTGCGAGCAGGCATGTTCCCGTGCTGACAGTGTTCGCCTTTTCATCGGAAAACTGGAACCGTCCGGCCGAGGAAGTGTCGGGCCTGATGGACATCCTGGCTCTGGCCCTAGCCCGAGAGGTGTCCCAGTTGCAGCGCGACGGTGTTCAATTGCATTTTGTGGGGGACCGCGAGGCGTTGTCTGCGCGGGTCAGAAAGGGCCTGGAAGATGCGGAGGCTGCAACGGCTGGCAATTCCCTGTTGACGCTGAACGTCTGTTTCAATTACGGTGGGCGCTGGGACATTGCATCGGCCGCTGCGCGTCTCGCTGCGGCAGGAACACCCATTACGGAAGAAAGCCTGTCTGGCGCGCTCGCCCTGGCCCACTGTGTGGACCCAGATCTGGTGATCCGGACCGGCGGCGAGAAGAGGCTCAGTAATTTCCTGCTGTGGCAGGCGGCCTACTCGGAGCTGTGTTTCAGTGACGTTTTGTGGCCGGACTTTGATGAGGCCGCTCTGGATGCCGCCTTGCAGGAATACGCGTCGCGTGAACGCCGATTCGGGCAGACTTCGCAGCAGATTGCCGAGAGCACGGAAACCCGGCGTTAACCAAGGACCTTTCATGTTGAAGCAAAGAATTATTACGGCACTGCTGATGCTGGTCATTTTGCTTCCGGCCGTCTTTTATCCGGCGCCTGAGGCTTTCGGGGCTGTGGCTGTGGTCTTGATTTCTGCCGGAGCCTGGGAATGGGCCAAATTGAACCAATACAGTCAGGTGCAGGCGTTGCTGACGGCCGTCTTCTGTGCCGCCCTGTGTGCGGCCTCCTGGTATGGTGGGTTGGTGTATGCCGCGCTGAAGGTGCTTTGGATTGGTGCCGGCAGCGCCTGGGTGGTATTGGGGGCCTGGCTTTTGCACGGCGGGGTCAGGGTGTGGGCGAGCGTTCCTCGGGTGCTGCGTTTGGCCGGAGGCATTCTGGCCTTGTGGGTGGCCTGGCTTGCGGTGACGCAGGCGCGCATCATCGGCATCAATTTCCTTTTTTCCGTCCTGGTTCTAGTGTGGGTTGCAGACATCTTTGCGTACTTTGCCGGGCGGGCGCTGGGAGGGCGGTTTTTCACCCGCAAATTGGCACCCTCCATCAGCCCCGGAAAGACCTGGGAAGGCGCCTTTGGCGGCATGGTTGGTGTTGTGGTGTGTTCTCTCATCTGGCGCAGCCTGGACGTTCTGGCAACGCCCGAACAGGCGGGCATTTACAGTCGCTTAGGTGCAGCAGGTGTCCCCTTCATGGTTCTCGCCGTGCTGTTCCTGGCGACC
Source organism: Rhodoferax sp. MLSD5-FHT05B10 (assembly GCF_058793415.1). Classification (NCBI taxonomy): domain Bacteria; kingdom Pseudomonadati; phylum Pseudomonadota; class Betaproteobacteria; order Burkholderiales; family Comamonadaceae; genus Rhodoferax; species Rhodoferax sp. MLSD5-FHT05B10. Next base: position 20,033 of record NZ_JBXAFT010000010.1, read on the forward strand.
ATGAGTGTGGTGGGGGACTTGGTGGAGTCGCTCTTCAAACGCAGCGCAGGTGTCAAAGACAGCAGTGGCCTGCTGCCCGGCCACGGAGGCGTGTTGGACCGTGTGGATGCCTTGCTTCCGATCCTTCCCCTGGCGATGATGCTTACCTCTTTATGAACAGTGAAAAACTACGTGTCGTGATCTTGGGGTCTACGGGCTCCATTGGTATCAATACCCTGGACGTCATTGATCGCCACCGGGATCGGTTTGACGTGTTTGCCCTGACCGCATCCACCAGCGTTGAGGCGATGGCCGTGCAGTGTGGGAAATACAAGCCCGTCTATGCGGTGATGGCCAGCGAAGCCCACGGACGTCAGTTGCATGCTCTGTGCGAGTCCTCCGGGTTGCGCACCAAGGTCCTGTGGGGTGTGCAAGCTCTGACCATGGTGGCTGGGCATGAGCAGGCGGACACCGTAATGGCAGCCATTGTGGGTGCCGCCGGATTGGCGCCCTGTCTGGCGGCTGCGCGCGCAGGCAAACGCCTCCTGTTGGCCAACAAGGAGGCGCTCGTGGTGGGTGGTCAGCTGTTCATGGACGCGGTGGCCGCGGGCGGCGCAACCCTGCTGCCGATTGACAGTGAACACTCTGCAGTCTTCCAGTCTTTGCCGCAAAATCCGCAGGATTGGGCTGCGCGGGTGGACAAAATCATATTGACGGCCTCAGGTGGTCCGTTCCGAACCCGGGATCCCCGAACCCTGCGGAACGTGACCCCGGAGGAGGCCTGTGCGCATCCGAACTGGATCATGGGACGCAAGATATCCGTGGACTCGGCGACGATGATGAACAAGGCGCTGGAAGTGATTGAAGCCCGTTTCCTGTTTGGCATGACCCCGGAAAAAATCGAGGTGGTCATACACCCGCAAAGCGTGATTCATTCGATGGTGCAGTACGTGGACCATTCCGTCGTGGCCCAGTTGGGGACACCGGATATGCGCGGCCCCATTGCGTATGGCCTGTCCTGGCCTCACCGGGTGAGTTCGGGCGCCTCGGCGCTGGATTTTTCTTCCATGGCCAGCCTCACGTTTGAAACGGTGGATACCGATGCGCATCGGCAGCGGTTCCCCGGCCTGGCCCTGGCATGGGCTGTTTTGAACGCTCCGCAAGGTACTCCCGCGGTGCTGAACGCCGCCAATGAGGTTGCGGTGGCGGCGTTCCTGGCGCGTCGTATTCGGTACGACCAGATTCACCAGGTCAATTCTGAGACCCTGGACGCGGTTGCTTTCGAGAGTCCGGCGTCGCTGGACGACTTGCTGGACCTGGACCAGCGTTCTCGCCGTGCTGCCGAAGAGGCTGTTGTGCGGTTTGCTTCCTAGCGGTTGACATGTTGACGATTGCTGCCTTTGTCTTTGCCATTGCCATTCTTGTGGCGGTGCATGAGTGGGGGCATTACCGCATGGCGCGCGCCTGCGGTGTGAAGGTGTTGCGGTTTTCCATAGGTTTGGGGCCCCGGGTGTGGGGATGGACGTCCCGCCGATCCGGAACAGAGTTTGTGCTGGGGCTGCTACCGCTGGGTGGGTATGTGAAGATGCTGGACGAACGTGAAGGTCCCGTCGCCCAGGCCGAGCGGCATCGGGCCTTTAATACGCAACCGCTGCGTAGCCGTGCGCTCATCGTTGCAGCCGGCCCGTTGGCCAATCTGCTGCTGGCGGTTGCACTGTATTCCTGGGTCAACTGGACAGGTATTGAGCAACCGCGGGCGGTATTGGCCAGACCCTTGCAAGGCTCGGTGGTCGCCCAGGCCGGATTCGTGGGAGGGGAGCAGGTTCACCGGGCGGGATTGGAGGGGGATGATCTGGAGGACGTGGTGTCGTTCGAGGATTTCCGCTGGTGGCTGACGCGGGCGGCACTCAGCCACCACAATCTGCAGGTCGAATTTTCAGACGCGCAGGCGAGCCGGAGCAAATTGGTGATCCTGCCGCTCAGCGGCGTGGATGCGCGCAATGCCGATACCCGTCTATTCAGGGAGATTGGTATCCTCGGCCCGTTTTCCCAGGCCCGTTTGGGCGCGCTGTCGGCGGATGGCGCAGCGCAACTGGCAGGTTTGGCTCCGGAGGATGTGGTGCTGCAGGTGGATGGTGCAGCCATGGTCGATGCGGAGCAATTGCGTGAGTTGATACGCAAGTCCGGTTCAAGCGGAACGGCCGCGCAACAGAGCTGGCTGGTCCAGCGCGGTGCATCCCGGCTGATGGTCGCGGTGACACCCAAGGTCGAAAAATCAGGTGACGGATTCGTGGGGCGGATCGGCGCATTTGTCGGCGCGCCCCCGGTTGTCGGCACCGTTCGCTATGGGCCGCTGGAGGGTCTGGCCCGTGCCCTGAGCCGCACGAGAGAGGTGTCGATGCTCACCCTGCGGATGATGGGGCAAATTGCAATAGGGGATGCGTCCCTGAAGAACCTCAGCGGCCCCATCACGATTGCGGATTACGCAGGAAAATCCGCGGCCATGGGCTTAACCCAGTTCCTGGTCTTTCTGGCCTTGATCAGTATAAGCTTGGGGGTTCTGAATCTGCTGCCGGTGCCGGTGCTGGATGGCGGGCACCTGATGTATTATCTTTGGGAGTCGCTTACAGGCCAGCCGGTGTCCCAGTTGTGGATGGACCGGTTACAACGGGCGGGTCTGGTGATTTTGCTGATGATGATGTCCATCGCCGTGTTCAATGACGTGACGCGCGTGCTGGGTTGACTGTCCGGGATTTTCTGGAATTTTCAGCGCACTTAAATTGAAAAACAATGCAATTCAATCGTAATTTTCTGCGTCGCGTCAGCTGTGCTGCAGTGTCTTTTGTCGTCATGCACAGTGCGTGGGCTTTGGAGCCATTCGCAGTGCGGGACATTCGGGTTGAAGGATTGCAACGGGTTGAAGCGGGGACTGTCTTTGCCTCGCTGCCAGTTCGTGTAGGCGATACCTACAGCGATGAAAAGGCCGCGGCGTCCATCAAGGCGCTTTTCGGGTTGGGACTGTTCAAGGATGTTCGCATCGAGGCCAGCGATGGCGTGCTGGTGGTCATTGTCGAAGAACGCCCGTCCGTAGCCGACGTGGATTTCTCCGGGACCAAGGAATTCGACAAGGACACGCTGAAGAAGGCGTTGCGGGATATCGGGTTAATGGACGGGCGTCCCTTTGACAAGGCACTGGTTGATCGGGCCGAACAGGAACTCAAGCGGCAATACATCAACCGCAGCATGTATGCAACGGAAGTGGTGACCACCGTGACGCCGATTGAGCGCAACCGCGTGAATTTGAGTTTCGCGGTTGTTGAAGGGGAGGTCGCCAAGATCAAGGACATCCGTATCGTCGGGGCCAAGGTTTTTTCCGAATCCACCTTGCGGGGACTGTTTGATCTGGATACCGGCGGATGGCTGAGCTGGTACACCAAGTCGAATCGTTACTCCCGCGCCAAGTTGAATGCCGATATTGAAACCCTGCGTTCCTACTATTTGACGCGGGGTTACCTGGAGTTCAAGGTGGATTCCACGCAGGTGGCAATATCCCCTGACAAGCAGGATATCAGCATCACCGTCAACGTGAGCGAGGGCGAGCGGTTTGTGGTTTCCAAGATCAAGATGGAAGGCAACTTCCTCGGCAAGGACGAGGAATTCCGCTCGCTTATCGCCATTCGTGCTGGGGAGGCCTACAACGCAGACCAGGTCGCCCAGACCACCAAGGCATTCACCGATTACTTTGGCAATTTCGGATTTGCATTTGCCCGAGCCGAGGCACGCACGGACATTGATCGCGCAACCAACCGCGTGGAAATCACCTTGCAGGCAGATCCCTCCCGCCGGGCCTATGTGCGCCGGATCAATATTGCCGGCAATGACCGCACGCGTGACGAAGTGATCCGGCGTGAGTTCCGGCAGTTGGAAGCCGCCTGGTATGACGGAGAGAAGATCCGCCAGTCCCGCAACCGTGTGGACCGCCTGGGGTACTTCAAGGAAGTATCCCTGGAAACCCAGGAGGTGCCTGGGTCACCGGACCAGGTGGACCTGTTGCTCACTGTGGCAGAGAAACCCACGGGCAGCGTGAGTCTGGGGGCGGGTTTGTCCAGTGGCGAAGGACTTGGTTTCACATTTGGCTTCAAGCAGGACAATGCCTTTGGTTCTGGCAGCTCCCTGGGCGTGGAGTTGAATACCAGCAAGTACAACCGAACGGCGGTCTTCAGTACCACCAATCCCTATATCACTGAAGACGGCGTGTCCCGAACCATCGACATACACCAGAGAACGTCCAAACCCTATACAGATGTGGACAGTTACTCGATTGAGACGACTGGTGCAAGCCTGCGCTTTGGCGTTCCTTTCTCGGATTCCGATACGGTGTACCTCGGCGGTGGTTTCGATCGAACCACGATTGCGCCTGGTACCTACCTTCCCGCGGCGTACCAGAATTTTGCCAACGAATTTGGTTACACCACCTATGCCGTGCCCCTGACGATTGGGTGGGCGCGGGATACGCGTGACAGCGCCATGGTGCCCAGTGTCGGCAAGGTCATCCGGACAACGGGTGAGTGGAGTGTCGGTGGGGATATGCGCTATGTGCGCGGCACGGTCCAGTACCAGCAATTCTTCCCGGTTTCCCGGAAGGTGACAGCAGCACTGAATACCGAACTGTCCCTGGGGCAGGGCACTTCCGGGCTGTCGTATCCTGTTTTCAAGAACTATTATTCGGGCGGCCTGGGGTCGGTGCGGGGCTTTGAGCAAGGGAGTCTGACGACGGGTTCGCAACGCCTGCCCGGGTCGGACGGCATTGCAATCGGTGGCGCCAAGAAATTCACCATCAATGCGGAATTGCTGTCGCCCCTGCCAGGTGGCGGCAATGACCGGACCCTGCGCATGTTCGGGTTTTTTGATGCGGGCGGCATCTATGATGCCAACGAGTCCATTATGCTGGGTGACATGCGGACGTCGATCGGGGTGGGGATCAGCTGGATTTCCCCGGTGGGGCCCCTGCGCCTGGCTTTTGCGCGCCCCATCAACAAGTTTGAAAACGATAAACTTCAATACATGCAATTTCAGATCGGAACTACTTTCTAATGAAAACACTCAAGACAAGCTGGGTTGCAGCCCTGTTGCTGGCTGCAGTCGCCTCTGGCGCGATGGCCCAGGACTCCAAGATTGCCTATATCAGCAACCAGCGCATCATCACGGAATCTGGCCCGGCGAAGTTGGCCCAGACCAAGCTGGAGCAGGAGTTCTCCCGGCGCCAGAAGGAACTCTCCGACCAGCAGCTTTCCCTGAAGGCATTCAGCGAGAAATTTGAACGGGATGCCCCCACGCTGACCGATAGCCAGCGCGCGAGCCGCCAGAAGGAGTTCGCAGAGCAGAGCCGGGATTTCCAGCGCAAGCAACGCGAGTTCCAGGAAGACCTGAATGGCCGCCGCAACGAAGAGTTGCAACAGGTGCTGGAAAAGGCCAACAAGGCCATGAAGCAGGTGGCCGAAGCGGAGAAGTACGACATGGTGCTGTCCGAGGGCGTGGTGTACAGCAACAACAAGCACGACATCACCGACAAGGTTCTCAAGATCCTCAACGCCGGTAGCAAGTAAGCGGTGGGTTCGGGGCGCGGCGGTATGGAGCTGGATCTGGCTTCTGTGGTGGAAGCCTTGGGTGGCAAGCTCCACGGTGATGCGTCCCTGCGGGTGTCCGGGCTGGCGTCGCTGGAAACGGCCACTGCGAGTGACCTAAGCTTCCTGAGCAACCCCCGCTACCAACAACAGCTGCTGACTTCGCGTGCAGCGTGCGTCATTGTCGGTCCGCAGATGGAAGCCGCTGCGGTGACCCGCGGTGCCTGCATCGTGACCGATCAGCCCTATCTGTATTTTGCCCGGCTGACCCAGCTGTGGAAGCGGGGGCGCAGTGCCGCCGCAGTGCCCCAGGTACATCCCAGTGCGGTCGTTGATTCCACTGCAGTGGTTCACCCGTCTGCATCCATAGGCCCGTTGTGCGTGGTCGAGCGCGGTGCGCGCATTGGTGCTGCCACGGTCTTGAAATCCCGGGTGACGGTGGGTGAGGATTGCGTGGTGGGCGAGCGTTGCATCCTGCATCCCGGGGTCGTGATCGGTGCGGATGGCTTTGGTTTTGCGCCCAACGACGATGCCTGGGAAAAAATCGAGCAACTCGGTGCCGTGCAAATCGGTAACGATGTGGAGATTGGCGCCAACACCTGCATTGACCGGGGTGCCCTGCAGGACACCGTGATTGAAGACGGCGTCAAGCTCGATAATCTGATCCAGATCGGGCACAACGTGCACGTGGGGCGCAATACGGCCATGGCCGGATGTGTGGGCGTGGCGGGCAGTGCCACCATCGGCCCCAACTGCACGATTGGCGGTGGCGCCATTGTGCTGGGACATCTCACCATCGGAGCCCATGTGAATATTTCTGCTGCGACGGTCGTCAGCAAATCGATACTGAAGCCTGGTCATTACACCGGCATGTTCCCGATTGACGAGAATGCGTCGTGGGAACGCAACGCCGCAACGCTGAAGCAACTGCACAGCCTGCGCGACCGAATCAAAACTATTGAAAAAGAACTCAAACCATGATGGACATCCATAAAATTCTCAAGCAGTTGCCGCACCGTTACCCCTTTCTCCTTGTGGACCGCGTGCTGGAACTGGACAAGGGCAAGACGATCAAGGCGCTGAAGAACGTCACCATCAATGAGCCCTTTTTTGAAGGCCATTTTCCCCACCGACCAGTGATGCCGGGCGTGCTGATGCTGGAGGCCCTGGCCCAGGCCGCGGCCCTGCTGGCCTTTGATGCGCTGGACAGCGCACCCAACGACCAGATGGTGTACTACTTTGCCGGCATCGATGGTGCCCGCTTCAAGCGCCCGGTGGAGCCAGGTGATCAGCTGATTCTTGAAGTGGAGCTGCTGCGCATGAAGGCCGGAATTTTCAAGTTCAAGGGCAAGGCATCGGTTGCCGGCGAGACCGCCGTCGAGGCCGAACTGACCTGCGCCATGCGTGCCATTCCGCAGGATGCCTGACGTGTCGTTGATCCACGCCACCGCCATTGTTGACCCCGCTGCCGAGCTGGACAGTTCGGTGACTGTTGGCCCGTATACGGTCATCGGGCCCCACGTCAAGGTCGGTGCCGGCACCACGATCGGCCCGCACTGCGTCATCGAAGGCCATACCACCATTGGCCAGCACAACCGCATTTTCCAATTCAACTCCCTGGGCGCCATTCCGCAAGACAAAAAGTATGCCGGCGAGCCCTGCGAGTTGCACATCGGCGACCGCAACACCATCCGTGAGTTCTGCACCTTCAACATCGGATCTCCCGGTGATGCCGGCGTGACCAAGGTCGGCAACGACAACTGGATCATGGCCTACGTGCACCTGGCGCACGACTGCCAGGTGGGTAACCACACCATCTTTGCCAACAATTCCCAGCTGGCCGGCCACGTGCATGTGGACGATTGGGTCATCCTCGGGGGCTTCACTGTGGTGCACCAGTTTGTGCGCCTGGGGGCTCACAGCATGACGGCCATGTGCTCGTTGCTGTTTGCGGATCTGCCGCCGTTTGTCATGTGCCAGGGCCAGCCGGCAGCTGCCCGTTCCATGAACTTCGAAGGCTTGCGCCGCCGTGGCTGGAGTCCGGAGCGCATCAGCGGTGTCAAAGCCATGCACAAGGCGCTGTACCGCGATGACCTCACGCTGGAACAGGCGCGCGCGCGTATCGCCGAGCTCGGTCGCAGTCAGCCCGAGACGGCAGTGGATGTGGCCATGATGCAGTCGTTCCTGGACCACACCTCCACACAGCGCGGCATCGTCCGCTGACACCGGGCCATGCCAGCTGCGCTGCCCGACCCCGTGGCCCCAGCGCCGCACGCTGACCCGTTCGTAGCGCTGGTCGCCGGGGAGGCGTCCGGCGACCTGCTGGCCGGCCTGTTGCTGGAGGGGCTGCGCAGACGCTGGCCTGCGCTGGCGTCGGCCGGCATTGGCGGCCCGCAGATGCAGCGTCACGGGTTCATCGCCTGGTGGCCGCACCACAAGCTGTCCGTGCATGGTTACGGCTGGGAAGTGTTGCGCCGGTACCGGGAAATCGTGGGCATCCGTCGCCAGCTGCAAGAGCGCTTGCTGGCCCAGCGCCCGGACATATTCATCGGCGTGGATGCGCCCGATTTCAACCTGGACCTGGAGCGCAATTTGCGGGAGCAGGGCGTCAAGACCGTGCATTTTGTCTGCCCGTCCATCTGGGCGTGGCGGGCCGAGCGGGTGGAAAAAATCCGCCGCAGCGCCGACCACGTCCTGTGCGTATTTCCATTCGAGCCCGCATTGCTGGAGCGCCACGGCATTGCTGCCACCTATGTCGGCCACCCGCTGGCGAACGTGATTCCCCTGGAGCCCGACAAGGCTGCGGCCCGTGCGGCGCTGGGTTTGCAGGCGCACGACGAGGTACTTGCGCTGCTGCCGGGTAGCCGCGCCTCCGAGGTGAAACATCTGACCGGGCCTTTTTTTGCCGCCGCTCGGCAGATTCTCCAGGTTCGGCCGGACATCAAGTTGGTGCTGCCGGCCGTGCCGGCCCTGCGGGCAACCATTGAACAGGCTGCCGCGCAGGCGGGCTTGCTGGAGCAGGTGCAGATCGTCAACGGCCAATCGCACACGGTGCTGGCTGCCTGCGACGTGACGCTGATTGCCAGTGGCACCGCCACGCTGGAGGCTGCGCTGTTCAAGCGCCCCATGGTCATTGCCTACCGCATGGGCTGGCTGTCGTGGCAGATCATGCGGCGCAAGCAGCTGCAGCCTTGGGTGGGTCTGCCCAATATCCTGTGCGAGGAGTTCATCGTGCCCGAGCTGCTGCAGGAGCGTGCCACGCCCGCGGCGCTGGCGGACGCCGTGCTGCAGTGGTTTGACGACCTGGACCACCAACCTGCGGAAATGGCGGCTCTGCAACAACGGTTTTTGGCGCTGCACCACAGCCTGCGGCGTGACACTTCTTCTCTGGCTACCGATGCGATCGAAAAAATTCTTGCACGCTGAACAGGCAGCGCTCTCGTGGGACACGCCAGGTCTGATTGCGGGTGTGGATGAGGCCGGGCGCGGGCCGCTGGCCGGACCCGTGGTGGCCGCCGCCGTGATTCTGGATGCGCGCAATCCGATTGAAGGGCTGGCCGACTCCAAGGTGCTCACCGCGCGCCGGCGTGAGCAACTGTTTGACGAGATACGCGCCAAGGCCTTGTGCTGCTCCATTGCCCAGGCCAGCGTGGAAGAGATCGACCAGATCAACATCCTGCAAGCCACCCTGCTGGCCATGCGCCGTGCCGTGGAGGGCTTGCGGCTCAAGCCGACCAAGGTGCTGGTGGACGGCAACCGCCTGCCCGTGCTGGATGTGTTGGCCGAAGCCATCGTCAAAGGGGACAGCAAGGTGCCGGCCATCTCTGCCGCGTCCATTCTGGCCAAGGTCACCCGCGACCGCTGGTGCGCCGAGCTGGATGCGCAATACCCGCAGTACGGATTTGCCGGCCACAAGGGTTACGGCACGGCGGAGCACCTGGCCGCCCTGCAGCAGCACGGTGCCTGCCCGCAGCACCGCAAGACGTTCAGCCCCGTGACCAAGGTGCTCACATGAGCCAGCCGGTGCCCATCACCTCGCGCGACAACCCGCTGCTCAAGGAGTTGCGCAAGGTTGCGCAGGACAATACCGCCTACCGCAAGGCCGGCCGCTTCTGGGTGGAGGGTGATCACCTGTGCAGCGCCGCCCTGGTACGCGGGCTGAAACCGGCCGTGGCCGTATTTTCAGAGCGTTTTTGGCCTCAAGCCCCCGCAGAATATGCGCAGGCAGCTATCAAAAGCATAGTGATTCCGGACGCCTTGTTCCGAGAACTCAGCGGCCTGGAGTCGCCTGTCCAGGTGGGTTTTGTGCTGGATGTGCCCACCGGCGTGGCGCTGCAGCCGCAGGCTTCTACGGTCATCCTGGACCGCGTACAGGACGCCGGCAACGTAGGCTCCATCCTGCGCAGCGCCGGAGCTTTCGGCTTCAGGCAGGTGCTGGCACTTAAAGGCACGGCGGCGCTGTGGAGCCCCAAGGTGCTGCGGGCCGGCATGGGTGCGCACTTCGGCCTGTCGCTGCTGGAGGGGGTGTCGCTGGACGACCTGCAGGCCTTGCAGGTGCCCATCGTCGTCACCAGCTCGCACCAGGGAGACCTGATCCAGCGCCTCACGCTGCCACAGCCGTGTGCCTGGGCCATGGGCCATGAGGGGCAGGGCGTGTGCGCGGAGCTGATGGCGCGTGCCAGCGTGCATGTGCGCATCGGGCAACCGGGCGGAGAAGAATCCCTCAATGTGGCGGCGGCGGCGGCCATCTGCCTGCATGCCAGCAGCCTGGCAGCCTGAACATGCCCGTGCTCCACAATCCCTTCACCTTGCGCGTTTATTGGGAAGACACCGATGCCGGTGGCGTGGTGTTCTATGCCAACTACCTCAAGTTTTTCGAGCGCGCCCGCACCGAGTGGCTGCGTTCCCGTGGCGTGGAGCAGGCCGCCCTGCAGGCGCAAACCGGTGCCATTTTCGTGGTGGCTGATGTCCAGGTGCGTTACCGGGCCTCTGCCAGGCTGGATGACTTGGTGGTGGTGACCGTGCGGGTGGTCGAGAAGGGCCAGGCCTCGCTGTTGCTGGAGCAACAGGCCTGGCGGGGCGACACTTTGTTGGCCGACGGCCGTGTGCGCGTGGGCTGTGTGGACGCAGCAAGCCTGCGCCCGCGGCGCATGCCCCGGCAGGTGCTGGAGGTTCTGGGCTAGAAATAGCCCGTGGTTCTGCCAGAGCGCAAGCCCTCCGCTATAATGGGAGGCTACTCAGAAAACAGCCGTCCCAAGCGCATTTCTAGCACCTTTCCCTACCAACAACAGCAGCCAGGACTCGTTCTTGAGCGCGCTTGGGCGTACCCGTAACCCACTCGGAGAACCCAGTGCTCTTGTCTCTTCAGGGAACCACCCCCCCCGCCATCCTGGCGCTCGCAGACGGCACGGTCTATATTGGCAATTCCATTGGAGCCCCCGGTTCCACGGTCGGCGAGGTCGTGTTCAACACGTCCATGACCGGCTACCAGGAGATCCTGACTGATCCCAGCTATTGCCAACAGATCGTCACCCTCACGTACCCCCACATCGGCAACTACGGCACCAACCCCGAGGACATCGAGTCCGACAAGGTGCATGCCGCGGGCCTGATCATCCGTGATCTGCCCATGGTGGCCTCGAATTTTCGCAGCACGGCCTCCTTGAGTGAGTACCTTGTGCGCGCCGGTACCGTGGCCATAGCCAACATTGACACCCGCCAGCTGACCCGCCAATTGCGGACCCAGGGCGCGCAGAACGGTTGCATCCTGGCGCTGGCCGCCGGCGAGGCGGTGACCTCCGCAACTGTGGAGAAGGCCGTTGCGTTGGCCAAGGCGGTTCCGTCCATGTCCGGGCTGGACCTGGCCAAGGTGGTTTCCAGCACCCGCAGCTACGGCTGGACCGAGAGCGAATGGACGCTGGGTGCGGGTTACGGCCAGCAGACCGCGCCGCGCTTCCATGTGGTGGCCTATGACTTTGGCGTCAAGAAGAACATCCTGCGCATGCTGGCCCAGCGCGGCTGCAAGGTCACCGTGGTGCCGGCGCAGACGCCAGCGGCCGAGGTGCTCAAGCACCAGCCGGATGGCATTTTCCTCTCCAACGGCCCGGGTGACCCGGAACCTTGCGATTACGCCATCACGGCCGCCAAGACCCTGATCGAATCGGGCATCCCGACCTTCGGCATCTGCCTGGGGCACCAGATCATGGCACTGGCCTCTGGCGCCAAGACCTTCAAGATGAAGTTCGGCCACCACGGTGCCAACCACCCGGTGAAAGACCTGGACAGTGGCCGCGTCAGCATCACCAGCCAGAACCATGGTTTTGCGGTGGACGAGAAGACCTTGCCCGCCAACCTGCGTCCCACCCACATCAGCCTGTTTGACAACACGCTGCAGGGGCTGGAGCGCACCGACAAGCCGGCGTTCTGCTTCCAGGGTCACCCCGAAGCATCTCCCGGCCCGCACGACATTGGTTACCTGTTCGAGCGCTTCATTGCGTTGATGGAAAAACACAGCACGGCAGTGGAGAAGAAGAATGCCTAAGCGCACCGACATAAACAGCATCCTCATCATTGGCGCTGGCCCCATCATCATTGGCCAGGCCTGTGAGTTCGACTATTCCGGCGTGCAGGCCTGCAAGGCCCTGCGTGAAGAGGGTTACAAGGTCATTCTGATCAACAGCAACCCCGCCACGATCATGACCGACCCGGCCACGGCCGACGTCACCTACATCGAGCCCATCACCTGGCAGACGGTCGAGAAGATCATCGCCAAGGAGCGCCCCGATGCCATTCTGCCCACCATGGGCGGCCAGACTGCGCTGAACTGCGCCCTGGACCTGTGGCACAACGGCGTGCTGGAGAAGTACAAGGTCGAACTGATCGGTGCCACGCCCGAAGCCATCGACAAGGCCGAAGACCGCCTGAAGTTCAAGGACGCCATGACCAAGATCGGTCTGGGCTCGGCGCGCTCGGGCATTGCCCACAGCATGGACGAGGCCTGGGGCGTGCAGAAGCAGGTTGGCTTTCCGACCGTGATCCGTCCCAGCTTCACGCTCGGCGGCACCGGCGGCGGCATTGCCTACAACGCCGAAGAGTTCGAGATCATCTGCAAGCGGGGCCTGGAAGCGTCCCCCACCAACGAGCTGCTGATCGAGGAATCGCTGCTGGGCTGGAAAGAGTACGAGATGGAAGTGGTGCGCGACAAGGCGGACAACTGCATCATCGTCTGCTCCATCGAGAACCTGGACCCCATGGGCGTGCACACCGGCGACTCCATCACCGTGGCACCCGCGCAGACCCTGACCGACAAGGAATACCAGATCCTGCGCAACGCATCCCTGGCGGTGTTGCGCGAAATCGGTGTCGACACCGGTGGCTCCAACGTGCAGTTCTCCATCAATCCGGTCGATGGCCGCATGGTGGTGATCGAGATGAATCCGCGCGTGTCGCGTTCTTCCGCATTGGCCTCCAAGGCCACGGGTTTCCCCATTGCGAAAATCGCGGCCAAGCTGGCCGTGGGCTTCACGCTGGACGAACTGCGCAACGACATCACCGGCGGTGCAACCCCCGCGTCGTTCGAGCCCAGCATCGACTACGTAGTCACCAAGATTCCGCGTTTTGCCTTCGAAAAATTCCCCGCCGCCGACAGCCGCCTGACCACGCAGATGAAGAGTGTGGGCGAGGTCATGGCCATGGGCCGTACCTTCCAGGAATCCTTCCAGAAAGCCCTGCGCGGTCTGGAGGTGGGCGTGGACGGCATGAACGAGAAGACCCAGGACCGCGAAGTGCTGGAAAAAGAGCTGGGCGAGCCCGGCCCCGAGCGCATCTGGTACGTGGGCGACGCTTTTGCCCAGGGCATGAGCGTGGACGAGGTGTTTGCGCTGACCAAGATCGACCGCTGGTTCCTGGTGCAGATCGAGCAGATCGTCAAGATCGAGCTGGAAATCGAGCGTCTGCCCCAACCCGACAGCGGCTCGGCACTGGACCGCATCGACGCGACCACGCTGCGCCGTCTCAAGCAGAAGGGGTTCTCCGACCGCCGCTTGGCGCGCCAGTTCAAGACCACCGACAAGGCCGTGCGTGAGAAGCGCCGTGCCTTGGGCGTGCGCCCGGTGTACAAGCGGGTGGACACCTGTGCCGCCGAGTTTGGCACCAATACCGCCTACCTGTACTCCACGTACGAGTCCGAAGGCGCCGAGTGCGAGGCCGCACCCACCAACAACAAGAAGATCATGGTGCTCGGCGGTGGCCCCAACCGCATCGGCCAGGGTATCGAGTTCGATTACTGCTGCGTGCACGCCGCGCTGGCCATGCGCGAGGACGGCTACGAGACCATCATGGTCAACTGCAACCCCGAGACCGTGTCCACCGACTACGACACGTCCGACCGCCTGTACTTCGAGCCGCTGACGCTGGAAGACGTGCTGGAAATCGTGGACAAGGAAAAGCCCGCTGGCGTGATCGTGCAGTACGGCGGTCAGACGCCCCTGAAGCTGGCGCTGGACCTGGAAGCCAATGGCGTGCCCATCATCGGCACCACACCCGACATGATCGACGCCGCCGAAGACCGTGAGCGCTTCCAGAAGCTGCTGCACGAGTTGAAGCTGCGCCAGCCGCCTAACGCCACGGCCCGCACTGAGCCCGAAGCGCTGGAAAAGGCCGCTGCCCTGGGCTATCCGCTGGTGGTGCGCCCCAGCTACGTGCTGGGCGGACGCGCCATGGAAATCGTGCACGAGCAGCGCGACCTGGAGCGCTACATGCGCGAGGCCGTCAAAGTCAGCCACGATTCCCCGGTGTTGCTGGACCGCTTCCTCAACGACGCCATCGAGTGCGACGTCGACTGCATCCGTGATGGCCAGGGCGTCACCTTCATCGGCGGCGTGATGGAGCACATCGAGCAAGCCGGCGTGCACAGCGGCGACTCGGCCTGCTCCCTGCCACCCTACAGCCTGGGCGCGGAGACGGTGACCGAAATCAAGCGCCAGACCGCCGCCATGGCCCAGGCCCTGAACGTGGTGGGGCTGATGAACGTGCAGTTCGCCATCCAGAACATTGACGGCAAGGACGTGATCTACGTGCTGGAGGTCAACCCCCGCGCTTCGCGTACCGTCCCGTTTGTCAGCAAGGCCACCGGCATCCAGCTGGCCAAGGTGGCGGCGCGTTGCATGGCGGGCCAGACCCTGGCCAGCCAGGGCATCACCAAGGAAGTGACGCCCCCGTATTTCAGCGTCAAGGAAGCCGTGTTCCCCTTCGTCAAGTTCCCCGGTGTGGACACCATTCTCGGCCCCGAGATGAAGTCCACCGGCGAGGTGATGGGCGTGGGCACGACCTTTGGCGAAGCCTTCGTGAAGTCGCAACTGGGCGCCGGCGCCAAGCTGCCGCGCTCGGGCAAGGCCTTCATTTCGGTCAAGCAGAGCGATAAGCCGCGTGCCGTGGAAGTGGCGCGCAAGCTGGTTGAGCTGGGCTTCACCCTGGTGGCCACCAAGGGCACGGCGGCAGCCATCAATGCTGCCGGCGTGGCCTGCGGTGTGGTCAACAAGGTGGCGGAAGGTCGCCCCCACATTGTGGACATCATCAAGAACGAAGAGATCGCCATGGTGGTCAACACGGTGGAAGAACGCCGCAATGCGATTGCCGACTCACGCCAGATCCGTACCTCGGCCCTGCTGGCGCGGGTGACGACCTACACCACCATCGCGGGCGCGGAAGCCGCGGTGGAAGGCATGAAATACCTGGACCAGCTCGGCGTGGTTTCGGTGCAGGAAATGCATGCGCAGCTGATGGCCTGAGTGTTGGCATAATCCAGCCTAGCTTGCAAAGGACAGTGCGGCGTGCAAACGCTGCGCTGTCCTTGTTATTTTTGACGACAGCTTTTTAACCCCTGTTTCTTATGGCAACCATTCCAATTACCAAACGCGGCGCTGAAATCCTCAAGGCTGAGCTGCACAAGCTCAAGACCGTGGAACGTCCTTCGGTGATCAGCGCGATTTCGGAAGCCCGTGCCCAGGGCGACCTGAGCGAAAACGCCGAATACGAAGCGGCCAAAGACCGCCAGGGTTTCATTGAAGGCCGTATCCAGGAAGTGGAAGGCAAGCTGTCGGCGGCGCAGATCATCGACCCGTCCGAACTCGACGCCGGCGGCAAGGTGGTGTTTGGCGCCACCGTGGAGTTGGAAGAAGAGGAAACCGGGGAACGGGTGACGTACCAGATCGTGGGCGAAGACGAGGCCGACCTGAAGTTTGGCCGGGTCAACATCAGCTCTCCCATTGCCCGCGCCCTGATCGGCAAGGAAGCGGGCGATACCGCCGAGGTGCAGGCACCGGGCGGCATCAAGGCTTACGAAATCGTCGCGGTGCGCTACATCTGATGCGGATGCCGGCCTTGCATGCGCTGCCGCTGTGGGTGGCGGCGGCCTGGTGGGGCAGCCTTACCACGCTGGGGTTCTTCGTGGTCCCGATGCTGTTCGTGCACCTGCCCAGCCCGGCGCTGGCCGGCGCCATGGCGGGCAAGCTCTTTTCTGCCCAGACCGGCATCTCGGTGGTGTGTGGGTTGGCCCTGCTGTTGATTTTTCGCTCAAAACAGCCGATAGCGCCCGTGGATACTGCGCAGAGTGCTACTCTTTTTGTAGTGACCGGTGTTCTGCTGGCGCTGCTGGTGGAGTTCGGCGTGTCGCCCCACATTCTGGCGCGCGACAACCTGGCGCTGTGGCACCGGGTCGGAACGGCGATGTATGTGGGGCAGTGGCTGTGCGCTTGCGTTGTTTTTGGCAAGCTTGCCCGGCCCTCCTGGCGAAATCAGGTCTGACTGCGTTTCTTGACGCTGACTTGGGGCTTGGGTTTGGCGCGCTTCACATTGCCGCCGGCGGTCAGGCGCTGGTTGCCCAGCACGCGCAGGGTCTTGACTTCGGGGCGCTGACCGGCGCGCTTGCTGTATTTCAGCACCTTGAAGTCGCGGGGGCCGGCCATGCGGTCTTCATCGACGGCGCGTTCCTTCTCGACCTTGGGTCGCCACAGCACCAGCAGCTTGCCGATGTGCTGGATGGGGGCGGCGTTGAGCTCGTCGGCCAGGGTCTGGAACATGGCTTCGCGCGCGACGCGGTCGTCCGAGAAAACGCGGACCTTGATGAGGCCATGGGCGTTCAGGGCGGCGTTGATTTCTTTTTTGACGGCCTCGGTCAGGCCGTCTCCGCCAACCATCACGACGGGGTCGAGGTGGTGGGCTTCGGCCCGGTGTTCTTTACGCTGGGCGGGTGTCAATTGAATTAGAGGCATGGCGCTATTATCGGTCGATTGGACGGCCCGCGGTAGGGCCGCTTCCTCAGAAAGCCAGAATGAAAACTCCCAGCAAGGGCAAAAAGGTCAACAAGGCCTGGTTGCACGACCATATCAACGACCCCTACGTCAAGTTGGCGAACCGGGAGGGGTACCGCGCGCGCGCGGCCTACAAGCTCAAGGAAATTGACGAGGCGCTGGGGCTGATCAAGCCCGGCCAGCTGGTGGTGGACCTGGGCTGCACCCCGGGTGCCTGGAGCCAGTATGTGCGTCGGCGCCTGTCGCCCTCGGGGGCGGCGGTCGGTGAACTCGACGGCACCATCATCGGCCTGGACCTGCTGCCCATGGAGGCGATCGAGGGCGTGACCTTCATCCAGGGCGATTTCCGCGAGGCCGAGGTGCTGGAGCAGCTGACCCAGGCGCTGCAGGGGCGCCAGGCGGACGTGGTGGTGTCGGATATGGCGCCCAATCTGTCGGGCATCGCGTCGGCAGATGCCGCCCGCATTGAGTACCTGGTCGAACTGGCCATCGAATTCGCCCAAAACCACATGAAACCCAGCGGTGCACTGGTGGCCAAGGTATTCCATGGCGGCAGCTACAACGCGGTGGTGCAGCGTTTCAAGGACGCTTTTGAGGTGGTCAAACCGTTCAAGCCCAAGGCCTCGCGGGACCGTTCCTCTGAGACCTTCCTGGTGGGCCTGGGGCTCCGGCACGCGCAGGACCGGGGTTAGTCCTGCAGGTTGGGCGGCGGCTAATAGCGGGGCTAAATCCATCCTGTTCATGGGGCCGGAAACGCGAAAAAACCGCGCCAATTGCCTTGAAACGCCTAAAATGGGACCCAGATATGCACGGTATTTCTACTTGTGCCCCTATTGGAGCTTCGCTTGAATAATCAGTGGTTTTCGAAAATTGCGGTGTGGTTGGTGGTAGGGCTTGTGCTCTTCACCGTGTTCAAGCAATTTGACTCGCGCGGCGTGGCCGGTGCGAGCGTGCTCGGGTACTCCGATTTCCTGGAAGAAGTGCGCAACAAGCACATCAAGAGTGCCGTGATCCAGGAGAGCCAGGGCGGCTCCGAAATCCTGGCCATCACTACCGATGACCGCAAGGTCCGCACCACGGCCACCTACCTAGACCGCGGCCTGGTCGGCGACTTGATCGCCAACGGCGTCAAGTTCGACGTCAAACCCCGCGAAGAAAGCTCGCTCCTGATGACGCTGCTGGTCAGCTGGGGGCCCATGCTGCTGCTCGTCGGGGTGTGGATCTACTTCATGCGCCAGATGCAGGGCGGCGGTAAGGGCGGGGCGTTCAGCTTCGGCAAGAGCAAGGCCCGCCTGCTGGACGAAAACACCAACCAGGTGACCTTTGCCGATGTGGCGGGTTGCGACGAGGCCAAGGAAGAGGTCAAGGAAGTCGTGGACTTCCTCAAGGACCCGAGCAAGTTCCAGAAGCTGGGTGGCCGCATTCCCCGTGGCCTGCTGCTGGTGGGTCCTCCGGGAACCGGCAAGACCCTGTTGGCCAAGTCCATTGCCGGCGAAGCCAAGGTTCCGTTCTTCAGCATTTCGGGCTCCGACTTCGTGGAAATGTTCGTCGGCGTGGGCGCGTCCCGCGTGCGCGACATGTTCGACAACGCCAAGAAGAACGCCCCGTGCATCATCTTCATCGACGAAATTGATGCTGTGGGTCGCCAGCGTGGCGCCGGTCTGGGTGGCGGCAACGACGAGCGCGAACAAACCCTCAACCAGATGCTGGTCGAGATGGACGGCTTCGAGACCAATGTGGGTGTCATCGTGGTTGCGGCCACCAACCGTCCGGACATCCTGGATGCGGCTTTGCTGCGCCCGGGTCGTTTCGACCGCCAGGTGTACGTCACGCTGCCCGATATCCGGGGCCGCGAGCAGATTCTCAACGTGCACATGCGCAAGGTGCCTTTGGGGCAGGACGTGAGCGCTGGTGTCATCGCCCGCGGCACGCCGGGTATGTCGGGTGCCGATCTGGCCAACCTGTGCAACGAAGCGGCCCTGATGGCCGCACGCCGGGGCGCCCGGGTCGTGGAGATGCAGGATTTCGAGAAGGCCAAGGACAAGATCCTGATGGGCCCCGAGCGCAAGAGCATGGTCATGCCCGAGGAAGAGCGCCGCAACACGGCCTACCACGAGTCCGGCCACGCCCTGATCGGCAAGATCCTGCCCAAGTGCGATCCGGTGCACAAGGTCACCATCATTCCCCGCGGTCGTGCCCTGGGCGTGACCATGAGCCTGCCGGCGCAGGACCGCTACAGCTACGACAGCGAATACATGCTCAACCAGATCAGCATGCTGTTTGGTGGCCGCATCGCCGAAGAAGTGTTCATGAACCAGATGACCACCGGCGCCAGCAACGACTTCGAGCGTGCCACGCATATCGCCCGCGACATGGTGACGCGCTATGGCATGACCGATGCGCTGGGCCCCATGGTGTACGCCGAGAACGAGGGTGAAGTGTTCCTGGGCCGCTCGGTGACCAAGACCACCACCATGAGCGAGCAGACCATGCAGAAGGTGGATTCGGAGGTGCGTCGCATCATCGACCAGCAGTACTCTCTGGCGCGCAAGCTCATCGAGGACAACAAGGACAAGATGCACACCATGGCCAAGGCCCTGCTGGAGTGGGAAACCATCGACAGCGACCAGCTCGACGACATCATGGCGGGCAAGGAGCCGCGTCCTCCCAAGGACTGGACACCGCGCACGCCCAATTCGGGCGGCGGTGACAGTGGTGGCGCTCCGGCCGTGACGGCCGATCCCGCTCCCACCGTGGCCTGAGCGGTCATCCGACAACCAGACGGGGCCTTGTGCCCCGTTTTGCTTTTCCAAGGAACTCCATGCATTGGCAAACCAGCCGTTTTCTGATTGACCTGGCGCGCCCGCAGGTGATGGGCATCGTCAATGCCACCCCCGATTCCTTTTCTGATGGCGGCTTGCATGCCGCGCGCGGCGGGGCGCTGGCGCACTGCGAGCAGTTGCTGAAGGAGGGCGCCGATATCCTGGACATTGGCGGCGAGTCCACGCGCCCCGGCGCGCCGGCGGTGTTGCTGGAGGAGGAGTTGGCCCGGGTGCTGCCGGTCGTGCGCCACGCCGTGACCCTGGGCGTGCCGGTATCGGTGGACACCTACAAGCCGCAGGTGATGCAGGCGGTGCTGGACCTGGGGGCGGACATCATCAACGACATCTGGGCCCTGCGCTGGCAGGCACAGCCCGGCGGGCTGACGGGCCGCCAGGTGGTGGCCGCCCACGCACGGTGCGGCGTGTGCCTGATGCACATGCACCGCGAGCCGCAGACCATGCAGGTGGCGCCCATGGAGGGCGATGTGGTGCCCCAGGTGCTATTGTTTTTGCAGCAAGCTGCGCAGGAACTGCGGGCACTGGACGTCGATTCGGCACGTATTTGCATAGACCCGGGAATCGGGTTCGGCAAGACGGTGGAGCAGAATTTTGCCCTGCTGGCGCGCCAGGCCGAGCTGCTGCCGCTGGGTTATCCGCTGCTGGCGGGCTGGTCGCGCAAATCCTCGCTGGCGGGCATGGCCCGGCAGACGCCGGGCGCGCCGGCCACATTGGACGTGCGCGAGCGCCTGGTGCCTAGCGTGGCCGCTGCACTCCTGGCGGTGCACAATGGCGCCCACGTGGTGCGCGTGCACGACGTCAAGGAAACGGTGCAGGCGCTGCGGGTGCTGGAAACCATGCGGGAACAACAGATCAAGGTGAGGACATGACAAGAAAATATTTCGGGACCGACGGCATCCGTGGCACGGTTGGCCAGGCCCCCATTACCCCCGACTTCGTGCTGCGCCTGGCGCACGCCGTCGGCCGCGTGCTGAAGAAGACCGAACCGCGCCCCACCGTGCTGATCGGCAAGGACACCCGCATCTCCGGCTACATGCTGGAGAGCGCGCTGGAAAGCGGCTTCAACTCCGCCGGCGTGGACGTGGTGCTGCTGGGGCCGCTGCCCACCCCGGGCGTGGCCTACCTCACGCGCGCGCAGCGCGCCTCGCTGGGCGTGGTCATCAGCGCTAGCCACAACGCCTACCCCGACAACGGCATCAAGTTCTTCAGCGCCCAGGGCACCAAGCTGACCGACGCCTGGGAGCAGGCGGTGGAAGCCGCGCTGGACGAGCCGCCCGTGTGGGCCGACTCCGCTTCGCTGGGCAAGACCCGCCGCCTGGACGATGCCGCGGGCCGTTACATCGAATTCTGCAAAAGCACGTTTGCCAACGACCTCACGCTCAAGGGCATGAAGATCGTGGTGGACGCGGCCCATGGCGCGGCGTACCACATCGCCCCCAAGGTGTTCCACGAACTTGGCGCCGAGGTCATTGCCATTGGCTGCGCGCCGGACGGCTTGAACATCAACCACGAGGTGGGTGCCACCCACACCGACGCGCTGGTGGCTGCGGTCAAGGCGAACCATGCCGACTACGGCGTGGCACTCGACGGCGATGCCGACCGCCTGATGATGGTCGACGCTTCGGGCCGGCTGTTCAACGGCGACGAGCTGCTGTACCTGATGGCAGACGAGCGCATTGGGCGCGACGAGAACGTGCCCGGCGTGGTCGGCACACTCATGACCAACATGGCCGTGGAAGTGGCGTTCAAGAAACGCGGCGTGCAGTTTGTGCGCGCCAAGGTGGGCGACCGTTATGTGCTGGAAGAGCTGCACAAGCACAAGTGGCTGCTCGGCGGCGAAGGCTCGGGCCACCTGCTGGCGCTGGACAAGCAGACCACTGGCGACGGCCTGGTTTCGGCGTTGCAGGTGCTGCAGACCTGCGTGCGCAGCGAGCGCAGCATGGCGCAGCTGCTGGCCGACGTGACGCTGTTCCCGCAGACCCTGATCAACGTGCGCCTGCAGCCCGGCCAGGACTGGAAGGCCAATACGCGACTGGCATCGGAGACCAAGGCGGTGGAAGTCGAACTGGGCGACCACGGCCGCGTGCTGATCCGCGCTAGCGGTACCGAACCGCTGGTGCGGGTGATGGTGGAGGCGCGTGATGCGACGCAGGCGCAGGCGTGTGCCGAACGGTTGGCGGCGACGCTTAGGGTTTGATGGCGACCGGTTGGTTTTGACGGCTGTCGGCCATAACCCGCCGCTCAAGAATTCCCATAAAGCAGGCATTCATCACCTATTTGAGGGATAGACGACTCGTGGCGCGACGGCTACGATGCTGCAGTATTTGTTGCTATTATTAAAAGAGCAAACTATTGATACGGGATAAGCGTCAACGCCAATTTTTACGTTCAAGATTGCCACGTTATACCTCAGCACTTCGCGGTCTACATTACGTTGGCCTCATGAAGAGGAACGCTATGGAAATTGATCTTTACCGCGATTGGGTGGCACACCTAAAGAACGAACTAGCCGCATTCGGATACGACACCTCGCAGATGCAATCTCCGGAAGCTGTGGTTCATACGTTTCTAAATCTCACTAAGCGCTTGGTAAGGCCGATTTCGAGAACGATCCTAAAGGCTCAAACATTTTCTTGTCCTACCGAGCTTACGGTGGGCCTAGCTGAGGTCGAGAGAAAGATAGCCGCCGGCGAAGACTTATCGCCTCACTTGAGTCGGCAGCTTCGGAGTCCATCGTTTAATGATGCACTTCTGAACGACTGGGGAATTCATCACGTTCATCTCGGAACGACTGTTGATTCAGATGGCTTCGTCGCCCGCACGGGACCAGTGCTCTTTGCCCGCTTCGACAATACAAATGCATACTTAATCGACGTACTTCCTCATGGCTCGTGGTCCTTACAGAGGTTAGTGAAGGATTTGCATGACAACTGGCCCGCTTCGATCAAGCACTTTCGAGTCAACGGTGTACTTGGTCTCGCCACCACTGTCTCAGATAAAGACGTTGCCACCCTTCGAAAGGGTAACGTGAATGCCATGGTGGGCTTAGGCGGAGGTGTCGTCTACGCGCCCATTGGCGGCGGCTATTCAGCTTCTGGGCTGAGTACCGAGGTAGTTATTCACTCGGATAGGTGCGCCATGCGTCTCCGTCAGATGCAACAAGCCGTCATTCAAAACATCGACGCTATTGCACAGGAAGCGAAGGCGCAAGGCGCTTCCTTTCCGGACTGTCCGCGCTTCGAACTCCAGATCGATAGTGGCGATCTGTACGCTGTTGAAGTGAACTGCATGGTGGTTGTTCCTCTCGGGGAGCTATAGCGATATGAGGCCCAACCCCGCGGTCAACCGGACCTTGCGCATAAAGCTGCGCAAGGCCGGTTACCTTGAACGTTCAACGTCCGCTTCGTCGGATGACGACTAGCTGCAGTGGGTCGAAAACAGAAGCCTGAAGAGCTGGCTTCTGCTGCTTGTCCGAATTTAAATCCGCCGTCCCTGCGCATCTACCACCGCTTCCCCATCCTCCTTGCTGAACGCCCCTTGCTGCGGCTGCGGCAGGATGTCCAGCACCAGTTCTGACGGCCGGCACAGGCGGGTGCCCAGCGGTGTCACCACCAGCGGGCGGTTGATCAGGACCGGGTGGGCCAGCATGGCATCCACCAGTTCCTCGTCGCTGCACGCCGGATCATGCAACCCAAGTTCGGCGCAGATGGCTTCCTTGCTGCGCAGGACTTCGCGCACGGAAAGGCCGCTGGCGGCAATCAGTGCCAGCAGTTGCTCGCGCGTCGGCGGCGTCTTCAGGTATTCGATGACGGTGGGCTCGACGCCGCTGTTGCGGATCATGGCCAGGGTGTTGCGCGAGGTGCCGCACTTGGGGTTGTGGTAGATCGTGATGGTGCTCATGGGGTGGTTCTCTTGTAGAGGGTCAGTGGCGTTCGTACCAGGCTTTGGAGTGGTTGACGAGGCGCACCACCAACAGCATGGCGGGCACTTCGATCAGCACGCCTACCACCGTGGCCAGCGCCGCGCCGGAGTGGAAGCCGAACAGGCTGATGGCCGCGGCCACCGCCAGTTCGAAGAAGTTGGAGGCTCCAATCAGCGCAGATGGACAGGCGATATTGTGCTTCTCACCGACCGCGCGGTTGAGCCAGTAGGCCAGTGCCGAGTTGAAAAAGACCTGGATCAGGATGGGCACGGCCAGCAGCGCTATCACCAGCGGCTGGCGCAGGATGGCCTCGCCCTGAAACGCGAACAGCAGCACCAGCGTGGCCAGCAGCGCCGCGACGGACCACGGTCCAATAGCCTGGATGGCTGCCTCCAGTGCCGCCGCTCCGCGGGCCAGCAGGGCCTTGCGCCACAACTGGGCCAGGATGACCGGAAGAATGATGTAGAGCACCACGGAGGCCAGCAGCGTGTCCCAGGGAACCGTGATGGCGGACAGACCCAGCAGAAACGCCACCAGTGGTGCGAAGGCCACGATCATGATGCCGTCGTTGAGCGCGACCTGCGACAGGGTGAACAGCGGGTCACCCCCGGTGAGACGGCTCCAGACGAAGACCATGGCGGTGCAGGGCGCCGCCGCCAGCAGGATCAGGCCGGCGATGTAGCTGTCGAGCTGGTCGGGCGGGAGCAGGGGGGCAAACACGTGGCGAATGAACAGCCAGCCCAGGAACGCCATGGAAAAGGGCTTGACCAGCCAGTTCACGACCAGCGTGACGCCAATGCCGCGCAGGTGCTGGCGCACTTCGTGCAGGGCGCTGAAGTCGACTTTCACCAGCATGGGAATGATCATCACCCAGATCAGCAGCCCGACCGGGAGGTTGACATGGGCCACTTCCATGTGGCCAATGGCCTGGAAAACGCCCGGAAACCATTGACCCAGCGCGACGCCGACCACGATGCACAGGAACACCCAGACGGTGAGGTAGCGTTCAAACGTGTTCATGGGTGCGAGGGCTCGGGGGCGATAGGGTTGCAGCCGGTGGGGCAGGCAGCACCACCACCGGCGAGAAGCCGCCGCCGGTGGTGCGGAAATTGGTGGTCTGGCCGGTGTAGGTGCGTGCGGCCAGCAGCTGCACATGGGCCCGGTAGGTGTAGGCGCGTACGTCCAGCTTCAGCCGGGTCGGCACACCGTTCACGTCCACCAGGCGCTCGCTGGGCGGCACCAGTGCCTGCGCCACAAAGTCGCCCGCCACGATCTCGTTCCAGACGCGCCGCGTCAGCTTGTCGCCGCGGTAGGCGGCCTTGGCCCCGTAGCCGGCCACGGGCTTGAAGAACAGGTGGCGCCGGTCGGCCCACAGGGCGTCGGCTACGTCGGGCGTGACCTGCACGGTGCGGGGCACCACGGCACGCAGCAACTGGCGGTCTTGCGGTGACACCCCCCATGCGGCCAGCAGGGCGTCGTTGCCCAGGGTGATCAGGTTGCGCTTGTCGGCATGCAGCGCATGGGCGTGGGGGTGCGGCGTCACGACAGTGGCGCCGGCAACATAGGCGTCGCGTAGCGCGGTGTGGGTTGGGGCGGACAGGTCAAAATCGGTCAACCGGTTGTAGACCAGATCCACCGGTAACCCCGGTGGCAGTGCCGGGTGCCACAGCGCGCCATCGCGCCACTGCAGCTCGCTGGCATCAGCCACCACGGCGGCAATGCCCTGGTGCTGAAACAGAAGCCGCGTCAGCGCAAACTCGGGGGCAAGGTACTGGTCCTGCGGTGCGTCGTCCACGATCAGCACGGAGCGCAAGGCCTGTGCGCCGCGCTGCGCTCGCCATTCGGACACAAACATGGCCATGAAAACCTGGTCCAGCTGCGCCAGATCGGTCGATGCGTCAAACAGCCCTTCCATGCTTTCGCAGCAGGCCCGGTGTGCCCGTGCCAGCGCGGCATTGAGCAGGGCGCCACCGGCGTTGGTGTTGATTTCGATCAGGCGGGGGCCGTCCGTTCCCAGGTGAAAGTCGTAGCCCATGAAGACGCCCGCGGGGCCAAAGGCATGCCGGGCGATGGGTGGCGCCTGCGCCAGGGTGTGCTGCTGGTACGCGGGCAGCGCAATGACCCGTTCGATGGCCGCGATGGCCTGTTCCAGCGTGGTGCGGACTGCAGGGTCCAGGAATACGGCGGAGTCCGAAAACAGGTTGGGGTGGGTCGTCGTCAGCTGGCTGCTCAGGCCTTCAAGGCTGGGGTCGGTTTCCAGTTGTTCGCGCAACCGGGCGGCGTCCAGGGTGCGGCACATGCAGCCCAGGTTCAGGGCGTCGGCCAGGCTCGCGGGGGATTCTGTTGAATGGGACATGGGCATCAGCACGCGGTGCAGGCGTCGGCGGCCGCGCAGGCCTCGCCCTGGCAACACTGCTCGGTCAGGTAGGCGAGCAGCGTGTTCATGTGCGAAAAGTCTGCGCGGTAAATCAGGTTGCGGCCGCGCGGTTCGCTGCTGACCAGGCCCGCGTGCGCCAGTTCCTTTAGATGAAACGACAGCGCGCTGGACGCGATGCCCAGGTGCTCGGCCATGGCGCCCGGGGTCAGTCCGTCGGCACCGGCCACCACCAGGGCCCGGAAGGCGCGCAGGCGCTGCGTTTGGGCCAGCGCAGCCAGCGCCTTGACGGCAAAGGCCTCGTCCTGCGGGGTTGCAGTCGGACGGGGTGGGGTCAGTGTTTTTTCCATATTTCAATTATATTTGAAATATGAAATGCTTCGAGTCACATCAGGACCGGGTTCGCTTTGCAGCCAGCCCTCGCACAAAGCCCATCAGTTCGCGGTCCACGTCCAGCGCGGCCACCACGACGGTGGCTTGCTGGCGGTCGCGGGCGGCGCCGATGCGGGTTTGCAGCTTCACCGCCTGCCGGTACCAGCGGCGGGCTGCGGTTGGGGGGAGCAGGGGGCGCAGGGTTTCGATACCGTAGCGCAGACGCTTGGCGAGCAGGCGAACGCGGTGCGCGCTGTCGGGCTGGCCGGAATCTGCAAGTGCCTGCTGCAACTGGTCGTGCAAGCGCTGCATGCGGCGTCGGGCCCAGTGCTGCAGGTGTTTCTTTCGCCTATTTCCCGCCGCATCCGGCGCGTCCAGCGCGGCGGAACCATCCAGCCACTGTGTGATCGCCAGCAGGGTGGCGCCCACCGAGGGCTTTTCCAGCGCGTAGCGCAGCGCTTTGCGCTGGAGCTGGGCCGCCTGCAGCAGGGCCTGCTCCAGGGACTGCCATTGTGCTGCCAGCCGAGGGTCTCCGGCGGTGTAGGCCTGCTGCCAGGGCGGCAGCGTTTCCATGCGGGCGACATCCAGATCGCGCAATTCGCCCATGAACGTCAACAGGGGGTGCAGCGCGTGCCAAGCTGGCAGGGCCGTGCCCGCGTGAACAGACTTGAACAGCCAGGTGGCGGTTCGCAAGCGCCGCCACCCGATCCGGGCTTGGTGCAGGACCTCGGGGTCCTCCGACCCGTACAGGGTGTTCAGGTTGCTGGTGAACTGGCCAACCGCCTCGCGCAGCACCCGTTGTGCGGCCTGCTGTACCGACAGGCGGGGGCCCAGTGCGGGGGGCTGGGCCAGGGTGGGGGCGTGTGCCCGGTTCTGGACCAAGGCGTAGCCGCGTTCGGCCTTGCTGGTGCCCAGTGGCAGGGTGGCGACATGGCTGGCGATCTGCTGCGCCACGTCAAACAGGGCCTGGGGCTGGCCGGCAATCAGCTCCAGCTCCAGTTCGCAAATGGGTGCGCTGGTGTTCGCGTAGGCAATCTTCCCCATGTCCAGCGACACTTCTACCTGGCTGCCGTCGCGTTTGCGAACCAGCCAGCTGGTGCGGTCGAAAACCGTGACAAAAACGGGCGCCAGGGCCTGGAATACGTGGCCATCCGGGTCGATGGCCGACCACGGCGTGTCTTGCAACGCGGCCTGCGACAAGCCGGTTCCGGCCACCGTGGATTCCCACTCGCCGCGGCGGCTCAAGGCCGAATTACCGGCGCCGCCGGTCTTGAGGGTCTGTACCCACCGGGGCCGGGCTTCGCCGGTCACATGCCGCATGCGCAGGGCGATGCGCTGGCGGTGCAGGGTCTGCTCCGGCGTGTCGTAGTAGACGTTGTGCAGATGCTGGTGGGTGGTCTTGCGGCGTGCCAGCACCGGAATGCGGGCCAGCCGCTTTTCCAGGAGCGAGGGGCTGCCGGTGTGCAACACGGCGAGCTTGAGTTCGATTTCTTCCGGACGGCGCAGGGGGGCAACAGGCTTCATGGCTTGGGGAGGTTACCGCAACGGCCGCAAAAAGTCTGCCTTTCTCCATATACGGAGACGGGCACGCACAGGGCGGCCCCTGTCACAGAACTGCCACCAAACTGACGTGAACGCGTCATGGCCAGCTTCCAGAATCGCTGCATGACTTGCACGATGGAGTATGTGATGGAAATGAATGTCAACCTCAGCCGGGATTCTGGAAACGGCGCAGGCCCCTTGGCTGGCAACACCTTGCACGACTTTGAAATGCAATGCCTGCGCGTCCTGCGCTGCACGGCTCAGGCGTTTGCCACCAGCCCCGGAGGGCTGCGCTTCAAGGCTGGCACCCGGCCCTGGCTCGACGCCCTGTCGGACCGCCGTCCCGACATTTCACCTGCCTGCTAAGCCCCGTCGTCGGGGCTTTTTTTTGGTCCCGCGCACTACACAAACATTCAAGGAGTACACACCATGGAAGAAACAACCCAGACGAGCCTGATACAGACCACGCCCCACTCGCATGCCACCGCCACGCCTGCCATCCGCACGGAGCCGAAGGAGGCCCGTGGCGGCATTGTGGTGTCCTGGGCCCGGCATCAGGACGAAGTGCGCGCCGCGCAGCGGCTGCGCTACGACGTGTTCGCCGGTGAGATGGGCGCGCGCCTGAACACACAGATACCCGGCCACGACATGGATCTGTTTGACAACTATTGCGAGCACCTGCTGGTGCGCGACGAATGCAGCCAGCAAGTCATCGGAACCTACCGGGTCCTGACACCGGTGCAGGCCAAACGCGTCGGCAGCACCTATAGCGACACGGAGTTCGACCTCACCCGCCTGCGCAGCCTGCGTGAGCGCATGGTGGAACTGGGCCGCAGCTGTGTGCACCCGGAGCACCGCCATGGCGGCGTCATCATGGCCCTATGGGGTGCGCTGGGGGAGTTCATGGTGCGCAACCAGCTTGACACCATGATTGGCTGCGCCAGCATCCCAATGCTGCACAACGGCGTGGTCAGTGGTGACCTGGCGGCCAGCATCTGGCGCAAAGTGCAGGCTACCCACCTGGCGCCCATCGAATACCACGTGCGTCCGCGCCTGCCGCTGCCGGTAGAGCAGCTCGATGGTTCGCTGGAAGTGGAGCCACCGGCGCTGATCAAGGGCTACCTGCGGCTGGGCGCCAAGGTACTGGGTGCGCCGGCCTGGGACCCGGATTTCAATTCCGCCGATCTGCCGATGCTGATGCGCATTGCCGATCTGCCCGCGCGCTACCGCAAGCACTTCCTGGGGACATGATGCGAGCCGCTCCGGACGCCTTCGCACCGCTCTGGCAACGCCTGTCCGAGAGCGCCGCCACGGACCCCGACGTGCAGGGCCGGGGTGCGCGCTACCGGGCCATCTTCATTTCGGACATCCACCTGGGTACGGCGGGCTGTCAGGCCCGCGCCCTGCTGGACTTCATGAAGAACCACCCCAGCGAGTACCTCTACCTGGTGGGGGACATCGTCGACGGCTGGCAGTTGCGCCGGCGCTGGTTCTGGCCCCAGTCCCACAACGACGTGGTGCAAAAGCTGCTGCGCAGCGCGCGCAAGGGCTGCAAGGTGGTGTTCATACCGGGCAACCACGACGAGTTTGCCCGGGGCTTCCTGGGGCATCAGTTTGGCGGCATCGAGGTCTGCGAGGATGCGGTGCATACCACGGCCGATGGCCGCACGCTGTGGGTTACCCACGGCGACTACTTTGATGGTGTCATCCAGTGCGCCAAGTGGCTGGCCTATGTGGGCGACAACCTGTACGAGTTCACGCTCAAGCTCAACCGGTATCTGAACGGGCTGCGGGCGCGCCTGGGCCTGCCGTACTGGTCGCTTTCGGCTTATCTGAAGCACCGGGTCAAGTCAGCCCTCAACTACGTTACCGACTTCGAGGTGGCGGTGGCCAGCGAGGCGCGGTCGCGTGGACATGATGGGGTGGTGTGTGGACACATCCACCGCGCCGAAATGCGCGACATCAACGGCACCCTGTACTGCAACGATGGGGACTGGGTGGAAAGCCGCAGCGCCTTGGTGGAGCATCTGGATGGGCGACTGGAGCTGCTGTACTGGACGGATACGGATAGCCGGACCCCGCAGGCGGCTGCCTTGCAGGAGACAGCGGCATGAAGCTGGCGCTGGTGACCGATGCCTGGCTGCCGCAGGTCAATGGCGTGGTGACCACGCTGGTGGAACTGGTGCGTGAAATGGAAGGGCAGGGGCATGTGGTGACGGTGATCCACCCCGGCTTGTTCTCTACCCGGCCCTGCCCCGGTTACGCCGGCATCGACCTGGCTGTGCGCCCGGGACCGACCTTGGCGCGCCAACTCGACGCCCTTGAACCCGACGCCATCCATCTGGCCACTGAAGGCCCTCTGGGGTGGGCGGCGCGGCGGTATTGTCTGAAGCGCGGCCTGGCATTCACCACCACCTTCCACACCCGCTTTCCGGAAATACTGAAGGCGGCCCTGAGGATTCCGCTCTGGATGGGCTATGCCCTGTTTCGTCATTTCCACAGACCTTCCCGGGGCGTTCTGGTGCCGACCCCGAGTGTTCTGCGCATGTTGGAGGCACGCGGGTTCCGGAACCTGCGCAGCTGGACGCATGGCGTAGACACGACGCTGTTTGCGTACCAGGAGTTGCCCCGCGTCTACGCCCCGCTGGGGAGCATGGCTCGTCCGGTCTCGCTGTTTGTTGGCCGCGTGTCTTACGAGAAGAACATCGAGGCTTTTCTGCAGCTGGACGTGCCAGGTACCAAGGTGGTCTGCGGCGTGGGGCCCATGGAGCAGGCGTTGCGGGAGCGCTTTCCACAGGTGCGCTGGCTGGGCGTGCTGCCCCGGGACGTACTGGCGCAGGTGTATGCCGCCGCGGATGTGTTTGTCATGCCCAGCCGATCTGAGACCTTCGGTCTTGTGATGCTGGAGGCCATGGCCACGGGGACGCCCGTGGCGGCCTTTCCGGTGGAGGGGCCGCTGGAGGTGGTGGGCAACCCGCCCAGCGGTGGCGCGCTGCACCCCGATCTGGCCAGTGCCTGGTACAGCGCACTGGCCGTTCCCCGCCACGAGGCGCGCAAGCGCGCGCAGGCCTTCAGCTGGAAACGCGCCGCGCAGTTGTTTCTGGATTACCTGGCGCCGGCCCGGCAGGGCGAACCCTTGGCGTGTGCGGGCACGCTTCATGACTCTGTCACGCAAATGTCACCGAAATCGTAAACAATTGTTCACCGTTGTGTCATAGTCTGAACCGTATCCATGTCGACCCTTCCTCGCCGTTCTCCGCCGTCGCAGGCTTCCAAGGCGCCAGATCTGCTGGATCGCGATCACAGCTTGCTGGCCTTCAATGAGCGCGTGCTGGATTGGGCGGTCCGTGACGACGTTCCCCTGATCGAGCGCCTGCGCTACCTCTGCATCGTGTCCTCCAACCTCGACGAGTTCTTTGAGGTGCGGGCGGAGCCGCATTTGCTGGCCAACCAGGCCAACGACCGCAAGGGGATCTACACCGTTGGTTCGTTTGAACGGCTGGCGGCGGCGCTGCACAGCATCGTGGACCGCCAGTACGCCGTGTACAACGAGAAGCTGATGCCGGCGTTCGAGAAGCAGGGCATCAAGATCATGTCGCACGGAGACCGCAATCCGGCGCAGCGCCATTGGGTCAAACAGTACTTTGAGCGCGAAGTGCGGCCACTGCTGATTCCCGTGGGGCTGGACCCCTCCCATCCGTTTCCCCAGGTAGCCAACAAGTCGCTCAATTTCATTGTGCGCCTGAGCGGTCGGGACGCCTTCGGGCGGGAAAACGAAATCGCCATCGTGAAGGTGCCGCGTGTGCTGCCGCGCCTGATCCGCATGCCCGACAAGGTATCGGGTTCGCGCACGCTGTTTGTTTCCTTGTCCAGCGTGATCCGCGCCCATCTGGGAGAGCTGTTTCCTGGTCGCGCGGTGGGTCAGTTTTCGCAGTTCCGGGTGACGCGGCATTCCGATCTGGCGGTGGATGAGGACGACGTCAAGAACCTGCGCATGGCCTTGCGCCAGGGGCTGGTGCACCGCAATTACGGGCAGGCAGTCCGGCTGGAAGTGTCGGCGGGCTGTTCCGAGCATCTGTGCGACTTCCTGTTGCACCAGTTTGACTTGCCGCCGAAGGCCCTGTTCCGCGTCCACGGACCAGTGAACCTGGTTCGCCTGACGCAGCTGATTGACCTGGTGGATCGACCGGACCTGTGCTTTCCCCCCTACAAGGCGTCGTACCCGGTGCAAATGGGCACCACGCAATCCATTTTTGAACAGCTCAAGCAGGGCGACATCCTGATCCACCAGCCGTTTGAGAGTTTCGATGGCGTGGTGGACTTTCTGCGCCAGGCGGTGAACGACCCGCAGGTGCTGGCCATCAAACAGACCATTTACCGTGCCGGCACCGATTCCGAGGTGATGGACCTGCTGCGTGAGGCCGTGCGTCGCGGCAAGGAAGTCACCGTGGTGGTGGAACTCAAGGCCCGTTTTGACGAAGAAGCCAATATCAACTGGGCGGAGATGCTGGAGTCCATCGGGGCGCAGGTCGTATACGGCGTGGTGGGCCTCAAGACCCATGCCAAGATGATGCTGGTCACGCGGCGGGAAGGCAAGGCACTCAAGCGCTATGGCCATCTGTCGACCGGCAACTACAACCCGCGTACGGCGCGCCTGTACACCGACGTGAGCCACATCACGGCAGACCCGGTGCTGACCGCAGAAATGGAACATGTGTTCGTGCATCTGGCCAGCCAGAGCCGGCTGCCCGTACTGCGCAAGCTCTGGTTGGCGCCGTTTTATCTGCAGCGCAATCTGATTGCCAAGATTGACCGGCTGGGCCAGGCGGCCGGCCAGGGCAAGGCGGCCCGCATCGTGGCCAAGATGAATTCCCTGACCGATGAGGCCCTGATTCACAGCCTCCTGCGGGCCGGCCGGCAGGGCGTGAAAATCGACCTGATCGTGCGTGGCGCCTGCACCCTGCCGGCGCAGGTGGCGGGGCATACCGACAACATCCGGGTGCGGTCGGTCATCGGCCGTTTCCTGGAGCATTCACGGGTGTTCTATTTCCGGGAAGGCGAAGTCGAGGAGCTGTACCTGTCCAGCGCCGACTGGATGAACCGCAACATGGTCCGCCGCGTGGAGTTGGCGTGGCCGGTCACCGACCCGGTGCAGCGCCAGCGGCTGGTGGACGAGTGCCTGGTGGCGTACCTGCACGACGGCGTGGACGCCTGGGACATGGGCCCTGACGGCACATACGCCCGCTGCCGGAGCGACGGCACGGTTGCTGTACATGGTGCGCAGGCGGCGCTCATGGCGCGCTATACCAGCAACGGTAACGGGCATCACGGAGGTTAGAACCATGGATCTGATCCTGTGGCGGCATGCCGAAGCAGTAGAAGACCTGGTGAGTGGTGATGACATGGCCCGGCGGTTGACGCCCCGTGGCGAGAAACAGGCCGCCCGCATGGCCGCCTGGCTGGACCGGCAACTTCCGGATGGCGTTCGGGTCTGGGTCAGTCCGGCGCAGCGCACGCAGCAAACCGCGCAAGCCTTGGGGCACAAGTTCAAGACCAGCCCCCTGCTGGGGCCGCAGGGCACGCCGGAGCAGTTGCTGGAGCTGGTTCAATGGCCGCACGCCAAAGGCTGTGTGCTGGTGGTGGGGCACCAGCCGACCCTGGGACAGACCGTGGCAACCCTGCTGGGTTTGAAGGTGAGCGAATGCACCGTCAAGAAAGGGGCGGTGTGGTGGTTGCGACACCGGGAACGCGAGCTGTCGGCCCAGACGGTGGTGGTGACCGTGCAGTCACCCGAGTTGCTGTAGCCCAGCCCAGCCCAGCGCGTTCGCGTCTTGGTGCTGACACATTTTCTTCACACCCGCGTCATCTTTCTTGTCAAAAATCGGAAGCTAATAATATTCATAGGGCTATAAATGCCACGTTGGTTTCGCAATTTCTCCAGAGGTATTGGCGGGTGCGAGTTCGGGCCACAGTTCGGCCTGATATGCACCCTTTGCAGTCCATTTGACAGTGGGGAGCGGACATGAATGCGGCACCGCTGGCAAGCGCACGGCCCGTCATGACCGGGTGGCAGCGTGGGGCACGGTTGGCCCAGGTGACCGGCGGTCAGGGACCGTTGGAAAAAGTGCTGCAGGAAAGCCGTCTCTACCCCGTTTTTCAGCCCATCATCAATCTGGCGGATGGATCCATCCATGCCCACGAAGCACTGATTCGCGGTCCCCAGGGCACGGCATTGCATACGCCGGATGCGCTGTTGCGCGCCGCGGCGCAGGAACACCTGAGTTCCGAGTTCGAGCGCAAGTGCGTGGTGGCCGCGTTGAAGACCTGGGGGCAACTCCAGGCGCCCGGGCGTTTGTTCGTCAATGCCAGCGCCACGGTGCTGACGCAGCTGTTTGCCTTGCGCGGGCGGGAAGCCATGCTCACGCTCATCAACAGCTTTGGCGTGCTGCCGCGCATGCTGGTGCTGGAAATCACCGAGCACGAGCGTGTGGACGATATGGACCTGCTGGCCGAGGTGGTGCAGGAGTTCCATGCGGCCGGTGTCTCGCTGGCGCTGGACGATTTTGGCGATGGGCGCTCCAGCCTGCGCCTGTGGTCCCAGCTGAAGCCCGAAGTGGTGAAGATCGACAAATACTTCACCAAGAACATCAGCCAGCACGGCGACAAGCTGAAGACGATCCAGGCGCTGTTGCAGATTGCCGATATTTTCGGTACTGCTTTGGTGGCCGAGGGCATAGAGACCCCGGAAGACCTGCGCGTGCTGCGGGACCTGGGCATTACCTTCGGGCAGGGGTACTTCCTGGGCCGCCCGGACCCGACGCCGATCCGGTACCTAGGTAACGATGCCCAGCGGATTCTGGATGAACGCCAGATCGTGGTGTTTCCGGAATGGAGCCGCGCCCAGTCGGGCGGGCATTTGCGCCACCTGTCGCTCGCGCATCCGCCGACCGTGACTGCCGACACTACGAACGATGAACTCGCAGCTATCTTTTCTGCGGCGCCCGATCTACCCTCCGTTGCCGTACTGGAGGGGGAACGACCGGTGGCCATCATCAACCGCGTGCAGTTCATGAACGAGTACAGCAAGCTGTATTACCGGGAGGTGTGGGGTCGCAAGTCGTGCACCGTGCATGCCAACCCCGAGCCACGCCTGGTGGAGCGCGACCACAGTGTGGATGAACTCGTGGGCATCCTGACCTCGGAAGACCAGCGCTATCTGGCGGACGGATTCATCGTGACCGACAACGGTCGCTACGTGGGCATGGGCACCGGCGACCAGCTGGTGCGCTCGGTCACGGAGACACGCATCGAGGCCGCGCGCCACGCCAACCCCCTGACGTTCCTGCCGGGCAACATTCCCATCAGCCAGCACATGGAGCGCCTGCTCAAGAAAGATGTGCGGTTCGTGGTGTGCTACGCGGATCTCAACAACTTCAAACCCTTCAACGACTACTACGGCTATTGGCGGGGCGACGAGATGATCCGCCTGCTGGCGCGGATATCCATGGAGCAATGCGATTCCCAGCGCGATTTCCTGGGGCATGTCGGTGGTGACGATTTCATCCTGTTGTTTCAAAGCGCCGACTGGCGGGAACGTTGCGAGCGCCTGGTGCAGGAATTCAACACCCAGGCGTTGGGCATGTACGACGATGCGGTGCGCCAGGCCGGTGGCATTCATGGGGACGACCGCCACGGCGTGCCCCGCTTCTTTCCGTGCACGACGGTTTCGATTGGCGCCGTTGCCATTGATGGCAGCCGCTTCTCCCGGGCCGAGGATGTGGCCAATCTGGCAGCCCTCGCCAAACAGGGCGCCAAGCAGGCGGGCGTGGGCGTGCTGGAGCGCGCGGCTTAGCCTTGCCTTGAGGTCAGGGGCAAATTTCAAACTGGGCGTCGCCCAGGTAGCGGTTGGGTCCCCAGGTGGCAACCACTGCAGCCGACTCGGCGGCCTGCCACTGGGTGAAAATTTCGAGTTCGTGGGGCGACAGGGCATCGGGGTCGGGCGCCTCGCCATAGGTCATCACGATGCGCTGGTAGGCGGCATGCACCGGAGCTACCAGGTCTGCATCGCCCAGCGTGGTTTCCAGCGCAGTCCGAAAGCGCTGCTCGGCCGCCCGCAGTTCCGCCGCCGAAACGTCCTCCATGGCATAGAGCTTGAGCGTGTAGCTCATGGCGCCGCTGCCCCGGTGTCGGGTATTCGCGGGGTGCTGCCCAGGGTCAGGGCAATGCGCCGCCGCAGCCGTGCCGCTTCCTCGGGGTTGCCCGCCTGCTCGGCGCGCTGGGCTTGCACGCCAAGCCAGGCCAGCAGGGGCCGGCGCCAGCCTTGGGCGGATGCGGTTTCCATGGCCTGTGTGATGACGGCGGGAGTGGCCGTGCCGGCCTGAAGCATCACGCCGGCGGCCACCAGTTGCGACAGGGGTTCTGCGGCCGCCACCACGGCGCTGGCATCACCCGTTGCCGCGGCGCGCTGGAGTGGTGGAAGCAGGGCAATGTCTTGTGGTGGTACGCGGCCCCGCAGGTAGTCGGCGTAGGCGCGCTGGGCGGGCAGGGCATCCGGGCGCAGGGCTTCGAAGGCCGCACACGGTTCAAAAACCAGGCTGGCCACCCGGGTGGCGCAGTGCAGCAGTTCGGCGGTGGCCAGCAGGTCGGCGCGGCCGGTGCGGCCGAGCTGGCTGCGCGCGCGCTGCAGCTCGGCCATCTCGACGCGGTTGTTTCCCTCCAGATAGGCGGCGACGGAGCGCTCCATGGAGTTCCGGGCTTCGAGTTGCCAGTCCGGTGGCTGGGGCGTGCTGCCACAGGCGCTGAGCAGGGCAAGGCCCGCAACGGGCAGGGCTTTGCGCAGGGCCTCGGGTTGCAGGATTCGGGCAAAGGCATTCATGGCAGTTTCATCTCCGCATCACGGGTAAATGGCCACTTGCGGTTGATGTCGTTGACCAGGCCCTCGATCTTGCGCAGGTTGGCGTCCACGTCGGCGCGCAGGGCTCCCAGATCGGCACTGGCGTCCTTGGCGTTGGCGCTGACGGCCTGGGCATCCTGCAGCACGGCATCCACTTTCTTCAGGCTGGTACGCGCTTCGCCCAGCAGGGCGTTGAGTTGCCGGACGGTGGCGCGGGTTTCGGGCAGCACCCCTTTTTCGCCGAAGACCTGGGTGTCGGTCTTGCCTGCCAGGGTGTCGAGCTTGGTGAGCAGGGCGTTGGTGCGTCCCAATGTGGCAATGAACTTCTGGGCCTCCGTTTCGCTGCCCAGTAGCACCGTGAGCACGCCACCCGGGTCGTTGAGGCGGCTGGTCAGGGTGCCCAGGTTGTCGAGCAGCGTCCGGGCCGATGCGATGGCCTTGGGGATTTCGGCGCTGGTGTCCCCTTGCAGCACGGTGCGTACGGCGCCGTCCGGCAGGGGCGGGTCTTCCAGCAGGCCGGTGTAGGCGCGCAGGTTGGTGCCACCCACCACGCCGCGTACCAGCGTGAAGACGCTGGTGGTGCGCAGCCAGTGGGCGTCCTTGGTGGCAACGTCCACCAGAATGCGTGCCTTACCGTCGGCGGCCAGCTCAATTTGGCGCACCCGGCCTATGGGAAAGCCGGAAAACGTGAGGTCCATGCCGACCACCACGCCCTCGGAGTCTTCTGCCACCAGCACCAGTTTCTGGGTGGCGTCAAACGCGCCCCGCGCGTACAGCACGTACAGCACCGAGCCGCACAGCAGCAGCAACATGAATACCATCAACAGCCGGGCCTTGAGTTCCAGGTGGGCTATCGGTGGTGTTTCGGGTTCGTGGGGTGAACTCATGGGCATGCCGTATTTGGTGTCAATAGTAGTTGCCAACCAGCGAGACGATTTCCACCAGCAGTATCACGGAAAACATGCGGACCAGTCCGCGGATTTCAGCGCTGGTGCGCGGGCGGGTGGTTTGCGGGTCGTACAGGGCCGAGGCCATGGGAATCAGGGACACCGCCAGGCAAAAGAACAGGATTTTGAGGACGAAGATCAGGCTGACGGCGGGGCTGAACACCTGGCCGAACAGGCGGGTGTAGACCGCCAGGCCCGATACAGTGAACCCGTAGCTGGCCAGATAGGTCACCACCAGGGTCACCACGCTGCTCAGTGCTGCCAGCGTGACGCCGGCAAACAGGCCGCCAATGACCCGGGGCAACACGACGCTGCGCACCGGGTCCTGGCCCTGGCGGCGCATGGCGTCGAGTTGGCCGGTGGCTTGCATCGCCGACAGCTCCGCCCCGTCGGGAATCGTGCAGCGTAGTGCGACGAACAGCGCAGCAGTCAGGGGGATCAGTTCGAGTACCAGGACCCGGATGACCAGCTGTAGGGCGTACTGCGACAGACCGTAACTCAGGGCTGTGGCCAGCACAATGCGGGTGAGTACCACGGTCACCAGCGCGCAGAGCACCGTGAAGCCGGCCAGGATGGGGGCGGTGTGCAGATAGATATGCCGGGCCAGCGCCGGGCGGTTCGCGCGGCGGTAGCTTGACGGGGAGAGAACCAGCACCAGAATGACCGCGCCCAGCTCCAGCAGGCGCCACCAGCCCAGGAGCCATTGCTGCGCGGCCTGGCCGGTGCGATCCAGCCAGCGTTGCCATGAAACCGTTGAGGTCATGCGGGCATGATACCTGCGGGCCTGCAGGGCCGTGTGAAGCGCCGTGGACCGTCAGGCCGCAGCCACGTCGAGGGACCACGGGGTTTTTTGCCAGGCCAGCGCCTCTTCACGCAGCAGGTAGGCGGACTGCGGAAAGGCTTCGGCCCAACCGGCGCGGCAGCGCAGGCGCACGGTGCGGTTGTGCGTGGCCGAGCGTGCCAGTGTCATGCCGGTCAGGTCCGGGTCGCGCCGGGCATGGCACAAGATGACGGCCAGACGCAGCGCCATCAGCTGCATGACCAGATCGTCGTCTCCCAGCACGGCTTCGAGCTTGCGCAGCTTGCCGCGGTGCCCGAGCACCAGCAGGCTGAGGCGGTGCATTTCCGACAGCGAGAACCCCATGGCATCGGCGTTGTCCAGGATGTAGGCACCGTGCTTGTGGTAGTCACTGTGGGAGATGTGGCTGCCAATTTCGTGCAGCTGGGCGGCCCAGCTGAGCTTGCGCAGGGAACGGTCTTCGTCGGGGGGCGCGCCATCGCGCGGGGCAGGCATCAGTTGCTGGAGCAGCAGTGCCGCCACGTTTCCCACACGGGTGCCGTGGGCGGTGTCGACCCCGAACTTGCTTGCCAGGCGCCGCACGGTCTTGACACGCAGGTCGTCTGCGTGGTCGGCCGTGCCCAGCATGTCGCACAGCAGACCATGGCGCAGCCCGCCGCTGGCCTGTTGCAGGGTCTGGATGCCCAGCAGGCTGAAAACGGCGCGCACCACGCTCACGCCGCCGCCGATGATGGCCTTGCGGTCTTCGCGCATGCCGGCAAGCCGCAGGCGGTCGGCATTCTGGGCGGTCACCAGCTTGTCGACCAGCCAGTCCAGGCCCTCCTGTGTCACGGTGCCGGCGGGCCAGCCGGCCGCCACCAGGACGTCGACAATGGCGCCCACCGTGCCGGCCGAGCCGTAGGCCACGTCCCAGCGGTCGGGGTGGTAGGCGTCGAGGGCCTCGTCCAGCACCGCCTTGGCCGCGATTTCGGCAATGTCGAATGCCTTGCGGGAAAACTGGCCGTCGGGGAAGTATCGGTTGGACCAGGCAATGCTGCCCACCCGGAACGACTCCATGACCTGGGGGGCAAGGCCCTGTCCCAGCACGAGTTCGGTGGATCGCCCGCCGATGTCGATGACCAGGCGCCGTTCTTCGGACTGGGGCAGCATGTGGGCCACGCCCTGGTAGATCAGCCGGGCCTCTTCCCGCCCCGAGATGACGTTGATGGGGAAGCCGAGAATCTGGTTGGCCCGGTCGAGGAATTCGTCCCGGTTGCGGGCCTCGCGCAGGGTTTGTGTTGCCACGGCGCGCACTTCGGTGGGTTTGAATCCTGCCAGGCGTTCGCCAAAGCGGGCCAGGCAGTCCCAGCCGCTTTGCATGACCTGGGGGGTCAGGTTACGGTCATCGTCCAGTCCGCCGCCCTGGCGCACGGTCTCTTTCAGGTATTCGGTGCGCCGGAACTCACCGTGGTCCACCCGTCCGATTTCGAGACGAAAACTGTTGGATCCCAAATCCACGGCCGCCAGGCGATTTCCGTTTTCCATCGATTGCTTTTTAGAGTTGTAAGGCGGTCAGGAGCATAGCATCCGCACCGCCGCGGTCGGCGGCCGGACGGTGTCAGCCGAGCAGGCGGCCGTCGGTGGAAATCATGCTCTGCGTGACATAGGCGGTGCCACGGCTGCGGGTATCGGGGGCAATGCGGAACCCGCCCAGGTCGACGGTGCTGCGCTTCTGGAAGGCTTGCAGCGCGCTGAGCCGGGTCGGCGCGCCGTCAATGCCCTGCAGCACTTCGTAGGTGTAGCGCGCCGCAATGTAGCCGGCCAGACTCTGGGGAGTTGGCGGCTCGTCGTACAGGCGGCCCAGCGTGTCGCGGAAGCTTTTGACGATGGGCAGGTTGGCGTTGACCATGGGAACCACCTGGGTGGCGATCACCGGCGTGAAGCGCGAAACGCCCATTTGCAGCATGGTCTGCAGGTTCACGTCGGACATGGCGATGATGTAGCGCTGTGCCGCCTGCTTTTCGATGCCCTGGGAAAACTGCACCAGCTCCGGAGTGCCGCCCAGGAACAGCAGGACGCGGGGGCTGTCGGGCGTGAGCGTCTTGCCCAGCTGCTGCAGGTTGGCGACCGGGCTGTATGACTTCAGCCGCAGCTTGAGCGTGTTGGCCATCTCGTCGACGCCCTGCCGGTAGCTGGCGTATTCGGCTGCGGAGCCGTAAATGGCGCCCACCTCCGTGATGCCCATGACGGACAGGGATTTGATCGCGTGCGCCACCTGTTCCTGGCGCGAGGCAAAAATGGGGAAGGTGTTGCTGGCGGCGTCCAGCGTGGCGTTTTGCAGCCAGGGGGCGACATGGGCCACGTCGGGCAGTTCCCGTTGCAGCAGGTCCGTCAGCTGGGCCGCCGCGTGGTCGCCCACGCTACCGGACAGCGCAACGCACTGGGGCTGGTTTTTCAACGTTTGCACGGCGGCGCGCAGGCTGGCGGCGCTGCCGTCCACTTCCAGCACCAGGTGCTGCACGGTCTTGCCGCGCAACCCGCCACGGGCATTGATGTCCTGCCAGGCGGCGCGCGAGCCAATCAGGAAATCCTTGGAAACGTCGATCTGGCTGACAGACACGTCCACAACCTGTGCGACCGTGCAGATGCGGGAGCCGGGCGCGGTTTTGGGGAGTTGGGCCCAGGCCGGAAGGGTGCTGGCCGCGAGGGCGCCCGCTACCGTTCGCATCAGCTGGCGTCGATCAGGGTTTTGCATGGTGGGTTTGTAGTGGATTTTGCTATCAAATGAATAGCTGTCTACGCAGTATTCACGGTGTATTTGGCCATATTTATGCCAAAAATCCGGAGCCTGCTGGCTCCGGATGGTGGGGGCGGCCTGTGGCTTACTTCTTGGCCGGTGGCAGCAGCACGGTGTCGATGATGTGCACCACGCCGTTGCTGGCCGTCAGGTCGGCCTGGGTGACCGCGGCGCTTTCGATGGTGACGAAATCGCCGGCCTTGGACAGGGCGACATGGGCGCCGTTGAGGGTCGTGGCGTTGCTGTTCTTCACGTCGGCCGCCAGGGTCTTGCCGGACACCACGTGGTACGACAACACCGCCTTGAGTTTTTCCGGATGGGCGCTCAGATCGCTCAGGGTGGCGGCGGGAAGCGCCTTGAAGGCGTCATTCGACGGCGCGAACACGGTATAGGGGCCGGCTGCCTGGAGCGTTTGCGTCAACCCCGCCTGGGCGACCAGACTGCTGAGGGTGCTCAGGGACGGCGTGTTCGCCAGACGGTCTGCCACGGTGACCGGGGCCGGGCTGGTGGCGCATCCGGTCAGGGCTGCGATCAGGGCGCTGAGCAAAACGGCGCGGCGTGCCAGGGGAGAAAAGGTTTTTTGCATGGTTTTCCGTCAGTGGGTTGAAAAGCGCAAGCGTAGGAATGCCGTGTGACGGCAATGTGACGAAAACTTGAAAAACCGGTGACAAGTGACTTATTTGGCAGGTTGAAACAACGGGGGCTGAAAACTAAGCTCGTGTCACGGAGATGTCACAAATCTTTCTTAAAGTCCTGTCATTCCTTAACCAACCTATAGAGGGTTTCCGATGAATATTTCCTTCAACCGTGCCGCAATGGTGCTTGCCGTTACGTCTTCCCTGGGCTTGGCTGGTGCTGCCAGCGCACAGGAAATCACGGGTGCCGGCGCAACCTTTCCTGCGCCCATCTATTCCAAGTGGGCTGCGGACTACCACAAGGCCACGGGCGTCAAGGTGAACTACCAGTCCATCGGCTCGGGCGGTGGCATCAAGCAGATCGATTCGAAGACCGTGGATTTCGGTGCATCCGACATGCCCCTGACCGACGAGGTCCTGAAGACCAAGGGCCAGATGCAGTTCCCCACCGTGATGGGTGGCGTGGTGCCGGTTCTCAACGTCAAGGGTATTGAACCCGGCCAGCTGAAGCTGACCGGCCAGGTTCTGGGTGACATTTACCTGGGCAAGATTTCCCGCTGGAACGACCCCGCCCTCAAGGCGCTCAACCCCACCGTGACATTGCCCGATGCCGCCATTGCCCAGGTTCGCCGCGCTGACGGTTCGGGCACCACGTTCCTCTTCACCAATTACCTGAGCAAAGTCAACGCCGAGTGGAAGTCCAAAGTGGGCGAGGGCACGGCAGTGAACTGGCCTGTGGGCGCTGGTGGCAAGGGCAATGAAGGCGTGGCCGCGTTCGTGAGCCGCCTGCCCAATTCCCTGGGCTATGTGGAGTACTCGTACGTGAAGCAGAACAAGCTG
Organism: Rhodoferax sp. MLSD5-FHT05B10; assembly: GCF_058793415.1. Taxonomy (NCBI): domain Bacteria; kingdom Pseudomonadati; phylum Pseudomonadota; class Betaproteobacteria; order Burkholderiales; family Comamonadaceae; genus Rhodoferax; species Rhodoferax sp. MLSD5-FHT05B10. The sequence continues at coordinate 62,885 of NZ_JBXAFT010000010.1, forward strand.
ACCTACGCCATCATGCAGAACGCAGCGGGCAACTTTGTCAAACCCGAAGATGACGCATTCAAGGCGGCTGCCGCAGGTGCCGACTGGGCCAAGTCGTTCTACCAGGTGCTGACGAACCAGCCCGGCAAGCAGGCCTGGCCCATCACCGGCGCGACGTTCATCCTGATGCACACCAAGCAGGACAAGCCCGCGAACGCCTCCGAAACGCTGAAGTTCTTCAGCTGGGCCTACAAGAATGGCGACAAGGTGGCTGCCGATCTGGACTATGTGCCCATGCCCAAGGCCGTGATTGCCGCGATCGAGAAGTCCTGGGGTGAGATCAAGGACACGTCCGGCAAGCCGGTTGCGTTCAAGTAATTCTGGTTGTGTCTCGTATGGTTCTGGACGGGGAGTCTGTCATGTCATCTACACTGGTGCATCGCGACACCCTGTCCAGCCATTCCGTTATTTCTGCCGCACGCTCCATGACCCGACCTCCACCCGTCAAAAAAGCCCGATCCGGCCCCCTGGCTGACCGTATTTTCGGCTGGATGGCCAAAGGGGCGGCACTTCTGACTCTGGGGCTGCTGGTGGCCATCCTGGGTTCGCTGACGGTCAGTGCCTGGCCGGCGATCACCCAGTACGGTCTGGGGTTCCTGACCAGCACCACCTGGGATCCCGTCAAGGAGGAGTTCGGCGGGCTGGTCATGATTTACGGCACGCTGGCAACGTCGTTCATTGCGCTGCTGATCGCCGTGCCGGTGAGTTTCGGCATTGCACTGTTTCTGACCGAGCTGGCGCCCGCCTGGCTCAAGCGGCCCCTGGGTACCGCCATTGAGTTGCTCGCTGCCGTGCCCTCCATCGTGTATGGCATGTGGGGCCTGCTGGTCTTTGGCCCCGTGCTGGCAACCTACGTGCAGCAGCCCTTGCAGTCCGTGTTCAATGGCGTGCCGTATCTGGGGGCGTTTTTCTCCGGCCCACCCGTGGGCATCGGCATTCTGTCGGCCGGCATCATTCTGGCCATCATGATCATCCCGTTCATCGCCGCCGTGATGCGCGACGTCTTCGAAGTGACGCCCGCCCTCCTGAAAGAGTCCGCCTACGGCTTGGGTGCAACCACCTGGGAGGTGGTCTACAAGGTCGTCCTGCCGTACACCAAGACCGGGGTCATTGGCGGCATCATGCTGGGTCTGGGGCGCGCCATTGGCGAGACCATGGCGGTGACGTTCGTCATCGGCAACTTCAACCAGCTCGATTCCCTGAGCCTGTTCCAGGCTGCCAACAGCATCACGTCGGCACTGGCCAACGAATTTGCCGAGGCCGGCGAAGGCCTGCACCAGGCGTCGCTCATGTACCTGGGGCTGGTTCTCTTTTTCATCACCTTCGTCATCCTGTCGCTGTCCAAGGTCTTGCTGACCCAGTTGCGCAAACGCGAAGGAGCCAAGACATGACTGCATCTCTCCAACAGCGCCGCGCTGCCAAGTTTGCCCGCCGCAAGCGCGTGAACCAGCTGGCCACCGGGCTGGCTCTGGCCGCCATGGCGTTTGGCCTGTTCTGGCTGTTCTGGATCCTGTGGGAAACGGTGCGCCTGGGCTTTGACGGCATGGCCGTGGCCACCCTTACCCAGATGACACCGCCACCCAATGAGGAGGGCGGCCTGGCCAACGCCATCTACGGTTCGTTTCTGATGGTGGTGCTGGCAACCTGCGTGGGTACGCCGGTGGGGGTCATGGCTGGCATTTACCTGGCCGAGTTCGACAGCAAGGGCTGGCTCGCGTCGGTGACCCGGTTTGTCAATGACATCCTGCTGTCGGCGCCGTCCATCGTGATCGGGTTGTTCGTCTATGCCGTGGTGGTGTCGCGTTTCAAGTCGTTCTCCGGTTATGCCGGGGTGGTGGCGCTGGCCTTGCTGGTGATTCCGGTGGTCATCCGCACCACCGAGAACATGCTGCAACTGGTGCCTGCCGGGCTGCGGGAGGCGGCTTACGCGCTGGGCGCACCCAAGTGGAAGGTTATCTTGAGCATCACCCTCAAGTCAGCCCGGGCGGGCGTGATCACCGGGGTGCTGCTGGCGGTGGCCCGCATTGCCGGTGAAACGGCACCCCTGCTGTTTACTGCGCTGAGCAACCAGTTCTGGACGAGCAGCCTGAGCGAGCCCATGGCGAGCCTGCCGGTCACCATTTTCAAGTTTGCGATGAGCCCCTACGAGAACTGGCAGAAGCTGGCATGGGCGGGTGTATTCATCATCACGGTAGCCGTGCTGGGCTTGAACATTCTCGCCCGGGTGCTGACCCGTACCAGGGCCTGATGGCCGCTGCAGCATTTTTATAGAAATAGACGACATGATCTCCACCCCCATTGCGCCTGCGAAGACCAAGATTGCCGTCAAGGATCTGAACTTCTACTACGGCAAGTTCCATGCCCTCAAGGGCATCAACATGGAAATTCCGGAAAACCGGGTGACGGCTTTCATCGGCCCTTCGGGCTGTGGCAAATCGACGCTGCTGCGCGTGTTCAACCGCATGTTCGAGCTGTATCCGGAGCAGCGGGCACAGGGGCAGATCCTGCTGGACGGCGAGGACCTGCTCACCAGCAAGGAAGACGTCGCCCTGCTGCGCGCCAAGGTCGGCATGGTGTTCCAGAAACCCACGCCGTTTCCCATGTCGATCTACGACAACATTGCCTTTGGCGTAAAGTTGTTCGAGTCGCTGAATGCGACGGACATGGAGGAGCGGGTGGAGTGGGCGCTGCGCAAGTCGGCGCTGTGGGGCGAGGTCAAGGACAAGCTGCACCAGAGCGGCTCCAGCCTGTCGGGTGGCCAGCAGCAGCGCTTGTGCATTGCGCGCGGCATTGCCATCAAGCCCGAAGTGTTGTTGCTGGACGAGCCCTGCTCGGCGCTGGACCCCATTTCCACGGCCAAAGTGGAAGAATTGATTGTCGAGCTCAAGAGTGACTACACCGTCGTGATCGTCACCCACAACATGCAGCAGGCAGCCCGCTGCAGCGACCACACGGCGTACATGTACCTGGGCGACCTGGTGGAGTTCGGTTCGACGGAACAGATGTTCTTCAAGCCCACCCGCAAGGAAACCGAAGACTACATCACCGGCCGGTTCGGTTAAAAGGAAGAAAACATGCCCGAAAAGCACCTGTCGACCCAGTTTGATAGCGAACTGACATCCGTATCCGCCCAAGTCATGGAAATGGGCGGACTGGTGGAGTCCCAGATCCGTCGCGCCATCTATGCGCTGTCCCAGTTCAGCGTGGAAGTAGCCAACGAGGTGACATCCAACGAGGCACGCGTCAACGAAATGGAAGTGCAGATTGACCGCGAGCTCTCGTCCATCATTGCGCGACGCCAACCCACGGCGCGCGACCTGCGCCTGCTGATCGCCATCTCCAAGACCACCGCCAACCTGGAGCGGGTCGGTGACGAGGCCGAGAAAATCGCCCGCATGGTGCGCTCCATCATCGACAGCGGTGCCCCGCGCGCCTTGCCGTCGCTGGAGCTGCGTGTGGCGGCAGACCTGGCCTCTGGCCTGCTCAACAAGGCCCTGGACGCCTTTGCGCGCCTGGACGTCAACGCCGCGGTGACCATCCTCAAGGAAGACGACCTGATCGACGCCGAGTTTGACGGCTTCGTGCGCAAGCTCATCACCTACATGATGGAAGACCCGCGCATGATTTCGCCCAGCCTGGACCTGTTGTTCCTGGCCAAGGCCATCGAACGCATCGGCGACCACGCCAAGAACATCGCCGAGTTCATCATCTACGTCGTCAAGGGCGAGGATGTGCGCCACACCAGCATGGAAAACATCGAGTCACTCGTCAAATGAGAACAATGCCTGCGGTGCTGATCGTCGAAGACGAACCAGCCATTGCCGAACTGATCGCCGTGAATCTGCGGCATAACGGTTTTCGCCCGGTCTGGGCCATGGACAGCGCCAGCGCGCAGCGGGAGCTGGACGCCGCGTTGCCCGATCTGATCCTGCTGGACTGGATGCTGCCCGGAGAGAGCGGGTTGGTGCTGGCCAAGCGCTGGCGCAGTGCCGCGCGGACCCAGGCCATTCCGCTGATCATGCTCACCGCCCGGGGCGATGAAGCCGACCGCGTTGCCGGGCTCGACGCCGGTGCCGACGACTACATTGCCAAGCCGTTTTCCACCAAGGAACTGCTGGCCCGCGTACGCGCCGTGCTGCGGCGGCGCACGCCTGAGCAGGCGGGAGAAGCCATCACCATTGGTGGCCTGGTCCTGGACCCGGGAACCTACCGGGTGTCCTTTGAAGACCGATTGCTGAAACTCGGGCCGACCGAATTCAAGCTGCTGCACTATTTGATGACCCATGCCGAGCGGGTCCACAGCCGCGCCCAGTTGCTCGACAAGGTGTGGGGCGACCACGTCTACATTGAAGAGCGTACGGTGGACGTGCACGTCAAGCGCCTGCGCGAGGCCCTGGCCCAGGCCGGTGCCATGGTGGAGACCGTGCGGGGAGCCGGGTACCGCCTGACGGCCCAGCCGATCCAGACTGCTGCCGCGGCAGAAAAGACGGGCGCTTGACGGGTCGGGCTGGCACGCATGTTCTGGCGGCTTTTTTCCTTTGTACTCTTTCAGGGCGTGGCTGCGGGTATCGGCTGGTACGTCGCCATTCCCGGGGGAAAGGTCGTTGCGGCCCTGGTGCTGGCGCTGACCGGCGGCTATGTCTGGTTGCTGGTGGACGTGTCGCGCGGGGTGCGCCTGCTGCGCTGGCTGCGGGACGAAATGGCAAATCCGGTTGCCCTGGGCAATGGCTTGTGGAGCGAGGTGTCCGACCGCGTGCGTCGCATGGCGCGTGCCCGGGAGCGCCTGACCGCCGAGAGCGAGAATCGCCTGCAGGATTTTCTGGCTGCCCTGCAGGCGTCGCCCAACGGCGTGGTGCTGCTGGACTCCGAGGGCCGCATTGAGTGGTTCAACCAGACCGCCGCCTTCCATTTTGGTTTTGATGCGCAACGCGACATGCTGCAGCACCTGGGCAACCTGGTGCGCGATCCCGTGTTTGCCGCCTATTTCGCGGCGCGCGACTTCAGCCACGACGTGACCATTCCGGGGCGTGATGACTCCAGCACCAAACCGGTTCGCTTGTCGGTTCATTTGCACCCCTATGGGGAAGGGCGCAGTCTGCTGCTGTCGCGCGACATCACGGCGGTGGAGCAGGCCGAGGCGATGCGGCGGGATTTTGTGGCCAATGTGTCGCACGAAATCCGCACGCCGTTGACCGTGCTGGCGGGTTTCATTGAAACACTGCAATCCCTGCCGTTGGACGACCTGGAGCGCCAGCGGTACCTGGGCCTCATGGCCCAGCAGGCCCAGCGCATGCAGACGCTGGTGAACGATTTGCTGACGCTGTCCCGGCTGGAAGGCAGCCCCCTGCCTTCGGTGCATGAGTGGGTGCCGGTGCGCGCGTTGCTGTCCCAGTGCGAGCAGGATGCCCGCGACCTGTCACGCCTGCTGTCCGAGCAGGCACATGACCTGCATTTCGAGATGCTGGGTGACTGTGAAATCGCCGGCTCGTCCACTGAGTTGCACAGTGCCATGTCGAACCTGATCGGCAACGCCGTCCGCTACACGCCAGCCGGACGGCGCATTGACGTGGGCTGGACGCTGCAACCGGGTGGAGGAGGGATTTTCTCGGTGCGGGACACCGGCCCGGGTATTGCCCCCGAGCACATCTCCCGCCTGACGGAGCGCTTTTACCGCGTGGACCGCAGCCGCTCGCGGGACACCGGCGGCACCGGGCTGGGGCTGGCCATTGTCAAGCACGTCACGCAGCGCCACGGGGCCGAGCTGCTGATCAGCAGCCTACCCGGCAAGGGTTCCACGTTTTCCATCACCTTCCCGGCCAGCCGGGTGCGGCGCACCTTCTCGGAGCCGCTGGCGGCCTGACGGCCGCTTATCTGCGCCGGAACAGCAGGACGGACTCGCCCGCATCCACCGGGTGGCGAATGGTCGCGTGCAACTGCCACTGCGTGGTATCCACGCTGGCGGGGGCTGACATGTCGGGCGCCGGTTCCACCAGCAACCAGTGGCAGCTGGGCGAGCGGCGTGCCACCTTGAGATGCAAATGGCCGTAGAACTGGAACGCGGCGATCTGGCCCGACCCGAGGCCCCGGGTCTCGGCGCATCCCGGTGTGTCCATGGCGTTTACCGTGCGTCGCACCAAGGCGGTGTAGCTTTGCGCATAGTTGAGCAGCGGCATCCACAGCGTCATCAGCAACAGCCAGCACAGGGCCGCGCCTCCTGCGGGCAGCACCAGGCTTTTCCAGATGGCAGCGCGGTGCCGTCCCACGCGCCATTTCACCAGCCAGGCCCAGGCCAGCGTGGCCGCTACGGCAATGGCAAAGGCAAAGAGCGAGAAACGGGCTTCGAACCCGGGTGCCAGACGGGCCACGTTGGCTGCCGGCTGGCGGGGGTAACCTGTCTGCATGGCAATCCAGACGACCCAGATGGTGAACCCGCAGCCCGAGAAGAACAGCAGGGTGAACCAGTCGATCAGGGCGGCAACCTGGCGCTTCAGGGTGGGCAGGGCAAACGCGGCCAGCGTTGCCAGGGCCGGCAGGGCCAGCAGCAGGGTCCGGTCGGAAGATCCGGTGGACAGGGCCCCTACTGCGCACACCAGCACGAACCAGGCCGGCAGCGCCATGTGTCGGCTGATGCGCCGGTTGAAGAGCTGGTGGCGCCAGCGCCAGAGGGTCCACACGGCCAGGGGCCAGGCAGGCCAGGTGAACCATAGCAACAGCTGGGCATAGCCGTTCCAGTCGGCCCAGAGGGCGTGGGGGAATTCGATTTTCCAGCGCCACAGGTTCAGCGCCCAGGCCAGTGCGCTGACTGCGCCGGTGAGCACGACGATGGCCACGCTTTCCCAACGGATGCGGGTCTTGCGGGCCAGGTCGGCCGGGTCTTGCGATTGGTCGAGGTAGTGGATGACCGCGCTACCCAGTCCGAACAGCACGGTCAGGGTGGGGGCGCCTGACAGTGCCAGGCCGCCCAGCCCCAGCACGCCGGCCGCTGCCGGCCCGGTGCGCCGGTACGGCAGTGCACCTGCGGCATAGAAACACAGGGCGGAAAAAGCCAGCTGTGCCAGCGCGGGCGTGGTCTCGTGCGACAACTGCGCCAGCCCCAGGCAGGCAATGAATGCCAGCAACCCGCCGTCGGCCATGGCGCGCGCGTAGTCGGTCGGCTGGGCCTCGCCGCCAAAGGCGAAGGCAACGGGTTGGGCCTGGGGGCTGCGGGCCACGTAATAGGTGGCATACCAGGTTGACAGCATGGCCAGCGCCAGCAGCACGCCAAACGGAATCCGCACGGCAAAATCAGCCGCAAGCCAGGAGGGCGCAAGTTCCATGGACCAGGCACCCAGCCAGTAGGGCAGCAAGGCCGGGTTGTCGGCCGGCACGCCCATCAGGGTGGGCGTGAGCCAGCGGGCGCTGCCCTGTGCCAGCTCGGCCATGTAGCCCAGGGCCGTCATGTCGGCGCTTTTCCAGGCGTCGCGCCCCAGAAAACCGGACAGGATGTAGGCGCAGCAAAACAGCAGCAAGACGGCGCGCGGAAAGCGCCGGACCGCAGCCTGGGTGACGATGGCGGGAGTAGGGTGGTTCACGGGAGAGGGGCAAGTCGGGGCAAAAAAAAGGCAGCGCGGAAATCCGGGCTGCCCATTTGCGACGGTTCAGGCCAAAACCTGAATCCGGCTTACTTGGCTGCGGTCTTGCCGAAGCGGTTGCGGAAGCGCTCGACGCGGCCACCCATGTTGTCCACGGATTTTTGCGTGCCAGTGTAGAAAGGATGCGACTCGCTGGTGGTGTCCAGCTTGAAGAGGGGCAGCTCGCGGCCGTCTTCCATCTTGATCATTTCCTTGGTGTTGGCGCAGGAACGTGTCACGAACTTGAAGCCGTTGGACATATCCTGGAAGCACACTTCGCGGTAGTTGGGGTGAATGCCTTCTTTCATACTCTTCTCCATCAGTTGCGAGAGCCGCGCCAGCCTGTCTGGCGTACTTGTCGCGAAAACCGTCAATTATACAAATAAAACAACGACTTAGCCACCGCGGCGCATCATGTCGAAGAATTCGCTGTTGGTCTTGGTGGCGCGCATTTGCTTCAGGACCATTTCCATGGCCTCGATTTCGTCCATGTTGTAGAGGAACTGGCGCAGGATGCGGGTCTTTTGCAGGATTTCGGGCTGCAGCAGCAACTCTTCGCGGCGGGTGCCGCTGCGGTTGAGCTGGATGGACGGGAACACACGTTTCTCGTACAGGCGGCGGTCCAGGTGGATTTCGGAGTTGCCGGTGCCCTTGAACTCTTCAAAGATCACTTCGTCCATGCGGCTGCCGGTGTCGACCAGCGCGGTGGCGATGATGGTCAGCGAGCCGCCTTCTTCCACGTTGCGGGCGGCGCCCAGGAAGCGCTTGGGGCGCTGCAGGGCATTGGCGTCCACACCACCGGTCAGCACCTTGCCGGAGCTGGGTACCACGTTGTTGTAGGCGCGGGCCAGGCGGGTGATGGAGTCCAGCAGGATCACCACGTCTTTCTTGAGTTCGACCAGGCGCTTGGCGCGCTCGATCACCATCTCGGCCACGTGTACGTGGCGCGCGGCGGGTTCGTCAAAGGTGGAGGCAATCACCTCGCCCTTGACGGTGCGCTGCATCTCGGTCACTTCTTCGGGACGTTCGTCGATCAGCAGCACCATCAGGTAGCTGTCGGGGTAGTTGGCCGAAATCGCGTGGGCGATGTGCTGCATCATCACGGTCTTGCCGCTCTTGGGCTGCGCCACGATCAGGGCGCGCTGGCCCTTGCCAATGGGGGCAATGATGTCGATCACGCGGCCGGTGATGTTTTCTTCGCCCTTGATGTCGCGCTCCAGCCGCATCTGCTCCTTGGGGAACAGGGGGGTCAGGTTTTCAAACATGACCTTGTGCTTGTTGCCGTCAGGAGGGCCGCCATTGACCTTGTCGAGCTTGTTCAGGGCAAAGTAGCGCTCGCCGTCCTTGGGCGTGCGCACTTCGCCTTCGATCATGTCGCCGGTGTGCAGGTTGAAGCGGCGCACCTGGCTGGGGCTGATGTAGATGTCGTCCGTGCTGGCCGTGTAGCTGGTGTCGGGGCTGCGCAGGAAGCCAAAACCGTCGGGCAAAATTTCCAGCACGCCATCGGCAATGATCTGCTCACCGGTGCGGGCGCGCTTCTTGATGATGGCGAACATCAGCTCCTGTTTGCGCATGCGGCCGGTGTTTTCGATCTCTAGCTCTTCAGCCTGCTTGAGGACTTCCGACACGTGCAGTGCCTTGAGTTCGTTTAAGTGCATGGAAATGGTCCCGTAGGGGAATTGACCGAAAGTTCGGAGTAATAGAGAAATTCAGGGGAGAGGGGGTGAGGCAAGACCTGTGACTCGGCCTCGGCGTTCTTAACCTGGGAAACGGAGCCAGCCCCTTTTGGGGTGCTGGTGAACGGAATTAATTATGACAGGAAAATGCGACCACACGGCTGTGGTGCGGTCGCGGGGCTGAAATCAGGCCAGTTGCTGGTCGATGAAGGCGATCAGCTGGGCCTTGCTCAGGGCTCCGACCTTGGTGGCAGACAGCTGGCCGTCCTTGAACAGCATCAGGGTGGGGATGCCACGGATACCGAACTTGGCCGGGATTTCCCGGTTTTCGTCCACATTCATCTTGGCGATCTGCAGCTTGCCGTCGTAGGTGGCGGACACTTCGTCCAGAATCGGGGCGATCATCTTGCAGGGGCCGCACCACTCAGCCCAGTAGTCCACCAGAATGGGTTTGGCGGATTTCAGCACATCGGCTTCGAAAGTGGCGTCGGTTACGTGTTTGATCAGGGCGCTGGCCATGGGGGGGTTCCTCTGGAAGTTTGCTAATACAGCTAAAGTTGCGGCCATTGTGACAGAAACAAGGGACCCGCCAGAGCGGCGGTTGCTATGAATGGCATAGCCAAAATTGATTTTCCCGCCGGGGCCCATCCTGCTCTGGCCCTGTGGCTGGACCCGACGGGCGGCCTGCTGGCGCGCATCCAGGCCGCCATGCGCCAGCGCGGGGCGCATCCCGCGCGCACCGTGGTCTTGCTGCCGTATGCCCAGTTGATGCCCCTGGCCGCGCGGCTGTGGGCGCAGTGTTTCCCGGATGGCTTTGCACCCCGGTTCGAAACCACCCTGAACTGGAGCCGTGCCCTGGGGGGCTTCCACCCGGCTGTCACTGATATGACATTTGACATGGCGCTGGACACCCTGACCGCCCAGGCCCTGCTGCGCGGCGCCGGCCTAGGCGCACAGCAGGACGCGCTGGCTGGCCTGCTCGTGCAGGCCGCGCACCAGC
>NZ_JBXAFT010000011.1:0-72013 GCF_058793415.1 Rhodoferax sp. MLSD5-FHT05B10
GCCCAGGGCAGCGCGGCGCCCAGCGCCAGCATGCCCGCCAGCAGCCAGCCCGCGGCCGCGCCCTGCGCCTTGGTGGCGGGGTCGGCATCCTGCAGCCACTGCCAGGCCAGCACGGCCAGCGTGGGCGGCGATGTGGGGCCGATGACCAGCGCCACGTCCACCACCGTCAGACCGTAGGCCAGCACGGCCAGCATGGGGGCTGTCAGGCGCGGCCAGAGCTGCGGCCAGGCCACGCGCCACCAGGCCGCGCGCGCGCCGTAGCCCAGGGTGTGGGCGAGTTGCAGCTCCTGCTGCAGGCGCCGCGCCACATCGGGGCGCTGCAGGTGGGCCGCCGCGGCCCACAGCAGGAACGGAATCTCCTTGGCCACCAGCACGGCGACCAGGCCCAGGCCCCAGGGGTCCTGCGTGGTGAGCCAGGGCGGCGGGGCGTCCAGGCCGGTGGCCCAGGGCGAGAGCGCGCGCAGCAGCCAGCCGCTGGGGGCCAGCAGGAACACCAGGCCAATGGCGAACGCCGCGTGCGGCACCGCCAGCATGGGGCCGAGCCAGCGCACCCACCGTGGCCCAGTGGCGTGCCCAAAGCTGTGCGACAGCACAGCGGCCGTGCCGGCCACCGCCAGCGCGCTGGAGAGCAGACCGGTCCACAGGCTCATGCCCAGCGCCGGCCGGGTCTGGGCATCGCCGGCCAGCGCCTGCCAGGCGGAGGCGTCCAGCGCGGCGGCCACGGCACCCCACAGGCTCCACAGCAGGGGCACGCCCAGCAGGGCGAGCAGTCCGGCGGCGGCCACGCGGTGCTGCAAGGGGTGGGAGGCGAGGAAATGCATGGGTCGCCAGTTTATCGGCAAAACCGATGTATGGCCCCGCAGGACGTTCGTCGACAGCTTCTGTTTTGATAGCAAAGCGGGGGCGTGCCAGCGGCTGCTTGGGGGGCAACGGCCGCACCGCGGCCGGCTGGCCGTGTGGTGACTTCAGGTCGTCAGATTCCGGGTGCACACTCCTGCCTGTTTCTGGTTCGACATTCAAGGGGGGATCCGTGGATATTTCAAGCACTGGGGATCGGGCGGCTGTGGCGCTCGAGCGTCTGCCATTTCGGGTGGTCATGGCCTCGCGGCAGAGTCTGGCCGAGGTCGCGGCGCTGCGCGCGGCGTCGTATGGAAAACACCTTCCCACCCTGGGCGCGACACTGCACCAGCCCGAAGCGGCGGACTACGATCCTGCATGCGCCGTCTTCGTGGCCCAATCCAAGTTCGATGGCAGCCTGCTGGGCAGTTTCAGGACCCATGCCAATGTCTGCGCGGTGCTGCCCTTGCAGACCTCCCTGCAACTGCCGGAGCGCTTTCGCGGCACGCGGATGGTGGAGACCACGCGGCTGTGCATCAAGGGCAACTCGGATGCATCGGCCGTGCGCAGTGCGCTGTTCAAGGCCCTGCACCTGTACTGCCTGGCGCAGAAGGTGGACTGGATGATGGCGGCCGGCCGCCGTCCGGTGGACCGCATCTACGACGGGCTGCTGTTTCGCGACGTGGGTGACCCCGGCATGTTCTATCCGATGGCGCACGCCGGCGGGGTGCCGCACCGCGTGATGTGTCTGGCGCCCACGGACGTGGAGCCGTTGTGGCGCGCCAGCCGGCATCCGCTGTACCATTTTTTCTTCGAGACCTCGCACCCCGACATCGGCCTGTCGGGCGCCCGCAGCCTGGACGGTGCGTGGACGTGCCCGGACACTGCCCCGGTCAGTGGGGAGGCGGTTTCGGCGGACTGAAGGCGCAGGTGCCCTGGCGGGCGGAGCGGCGTCAGAGGACGGTGTGTTCGCCCGGCATGTTCTGCGCCGGTCTGGCGTCGTCGGGCGGGGCCTGCAACTGCCGGATGTAGGCCAGGACCTCGGGGTCTTCGATCAAGTCCGCCACCGAGGTGGCGGCCAGGATGCGCTCCGGCAGCACGGGCATGCTGATGCCGTACCCCTGCGCGTAGTTCACGCCCGCCTCGACGAGTACCTTGATGGTGGGCAGGTCTTCGGCGAATTCGCCAATCGACTTCATGCCCAGGCTGTTGACCAGCCCGGCGATCGCCACAATGATGGCCATGCTGGCCGGGTTGCGCGCCGCGCCCTTGACCAGGGAGCCGTCGAGTTTGAGCGCATCCACGGCCAGGTCCTTGAGGTAGCCAAACGAGGAGTAGCCGGCGCCGAAGTCATCCAGCCCGACCTTGGCGCCGATGCTGTGAATGCGGTCGATGAAGCGCTGCATGTTGCGCATGTCTGTCAGGGCGACGGTTTCGGTGATCTCGATGCAGACCATGGACAGGGCGGCAGGGTGCTGCGCAAACAGCGCGAACAACTCTTCGGTGAAGGTCTCGTCGTTGAGCGAGCCGCCCGACAGGTTGATGCCGACAAACCGGGTGTTGTGCAGGGCGGCGGCATGGGTTTCCAGCCAGGTGATGGCCGTGGTGACAACCCAGCGGTCGATGATGGCGGTCTTTCCATGCGCCTCGGCCGCCTCGATGATGACGTTGGCCGGAACGACCTGCCCGTCGGGTTTTCGCAGGCGCAGCAGCACCTCGAAGTTCAGCGACTCGAACGGGCGCGACAGGCAGATTTCGGGTTGCATGACCAGGAACAGGCCCTCGGGCGTTTCGCCGCGCTCCAGGGACGCGATCAGGTCCAGCTCGTCCTTGTGGTGCCGCAGGAACTGGTCGCCCGATTCCATCACCACCAGGCGCTCGGTGGTGCGCTTCTTGGCCATGCGGCACAGCGTATCGGCCGCCGAGATGATTTCCTTGAGGGGGGCCTGGACGAAGTGCTCCGTTCCGACCAGGCCACCGGATACGCTCAGGGCAAAACTCTGGCTGTCGATCTGGTAGGGCTGCGAAGAGATCAGGTCCATGATCGCGGCGCAGCGCTCGGCGGCCTGGCTCATCGTGGCGCGCGCAAATGCGATCACGAACTCGTCGCCCCCCACCCGGGCGAGCAGATCGCCCGGTTCGAGTGGGCGCTGCATGCGTTCGCAAACCTGTTTCAGCACGTTGTCACCTGCGGCGTGCCCGTAGAGGTCGTTGATCAGTTTGAAACGGTCCAGATCAAAGTACACCAGTGCCGTGGGCAGGCGCTCCTGCCGTCCCAGCCTGCGCGCAATGCCCCGCAGGTTCATGCACTCCGTGAGCGGATCGTGGTTGGCCAGGAACTCCAGCCGCTCGGTTGCCAGCACCTGCTCGGTGATGTCCTGCAAGGTGCCTTCGATGATGCTGCCGTCGGTGGTGGACGCCTTGATGGCAAACCAGCGGTCGGAACCGGTACCGGGGTGGCGGATCTTTGTCTGCAGCTCGATGGACGACTGGGAGCGGGATGTCTGCAGGGCCGTGATGGCGCGCACCACGCGGTCGTCGAACAGTTGCGTCAGGTGCGTGGGCTTTGGCGGCGCCATGCCCTGGAGCTTGGTTTGGAAGGCCGGGTTGGTCTTGGCGATCAGGCCGCCGTCGCCCACCGTGAACAGCCCTATGGGTGAATCGTCGTAGGCAGCCTGCAGGGTCTTCTGGGCCGCGATCTTCTGCAGCCGGTCCGAGCGCATGTGCTCGGCGATGGCTGCCGACGCGAGCAGCGCCGACGCAATGGCTGCCGTCACGCTGTTGAGGCCTATCAGCAGGTTGCGCTGCCCGGTGGCGGCGGCCACCACTTCATTCAGGCTTGCAACCAGCGTCACCACGATGGATGCCGCATACCAGCCCGCTACCCGGGAATGGGTACGAAGCAGGATGCGCCACAGGTAGTACACCATCAAAGCCACGACCGAAGTCGTGGCCAGCCACAGCGCCGGCAAGGTGTTTTCGAAGGACAGGAACAGAGGGGCCGCGATCAGGGCCAGGGCGCTGAGCTGGTGCAGGGTGAGCGGCCAGCCCGCGCGGATGTTCTTGAGCTCCGCCTGGAACAGCAGGCTGAACAGGCCGATGGTCATGGCGTAGTACACGCATACGGTCCATTGCCGCACGGCAATCATGGCCGCCGGGTCAATGGCCAGGCCGAACAGGTCGAAATCGGTTCCCGCCGAGAGGGCGGCCATGCGCATGTTGAGCAGCAGCCACCCCACAAACGTCCAGTACAGCCGGCTGTGGTTGACCAGGGCTGTGAGCAGCATGAAAAGAGCCAGCACGCCAATGCCGGCCTCGATCATGGAGCCTTTCTTCTGGTGCGCGGCCTGGGCGGCATCCAGGGCTTCGCCGGACCAGACCTGGGCAGAAATCTTGGCGGGCCCCCGGAACGCGCCCCGGCACAGGATCGGGGTGGCGTGCTGCAGGCCCGGCAGCGCCAGTGCAAACCCCGCCCGGCTCCGGGAGAGGCCGCCGCTGGTGTTCCGCCGGTCGGCGCTGCCGAGCAGGCGGTCGCTGGCACGGTCCCAGCACGTCAGGTTGGTGGCGTGGCGCGAGGGGAAGTCCACCACCAGGGGATGGTCGGCATCACTGGCCGGCATTTCCAGCGTGAGCCAGAAATCGTGGGTCGACAGGCGGGATTCGAAGGCGCGCGTGGGTGCGCTGGCGTCCAGGTGGCGCAGTGCTTCGGTGTGCGGCAAGGCGGGGTCCGCCGCGGTCTGCTCCCATACCCGGATGGGGACAGGGGCTTGCTCCTGCGACTCGACGTGGACCAGCTGCCAAACCAGCGCGCTTGCGGCGATGGCAACCAGCACCGCCGGGAATACCAGCGCGGTGAGTTGCTGCAGCCAGGTGGCGATAATTTTTTGGACCAGCATCGTATGTAACAAAGTGCAACGGGTGAGTAATTCCCGCGAGCTTATAGGGAAATAGCGCCCCGTGTACTGTGAAATATTCACATGTTGCTACCAAATCAGTAGCAACCGAGCCCCGTGTCAGAACGACTGCGTGGCGCCGGCATAGGCCAGGCCGGCGGCGACCCCGCCAAAGCGGTTGCCCTCCACCAGCGTGGCGGCCGGCATGGCGGCATGCAGGGCGTCGATGAGCGGGCGCAGGGCAGAGGAGCCCCCGGTGAGGTACACCACGTCCACCGCCGCCAGGCCGGACTGCTGCACGCAGGCTTGCGCGCACTGCACCACCTGGCCGAGCGCGTTCTGCAGCGCATCGGCCATGCCGGGCGCGGAGATGGTGGCGCCCAGGTGTTCGGACGGACCGTGGCCCAGAAAGTCCAGGTCCACCAGCGCGTCGTCGCCGGTGAGGGAGCAGGCAATCTTGGCCGCCTCCACCCCGGCCAGCATGCGGTGGCCGTGCTGGCCTTCCAGCGCGTCCATCAGGCGGCGGTGCAGGGTCTGGTCGGTGTAGTCGGTCCACAGCTCCTTGGCAAAGTGCAGGGCCTTGCGGGTGTAGGCCTGGTGGATCAGGTGCCAGGTGGACAGGTCAAAGAACACGCTGTTGGGCACGGGCCGCCCGCCGGTGCCGATGTGCCGGTAGCCCAGCAGCGGCATCACGGTGGCCAGGTCCAGCAGGCGGTCGAAGTCGGTGCCGCCAATGTGCACGCCGGTGGTGGCCAGGATGTCGGCCGTGCGGTCGCGCTGGGCGCTGCGCTCCGGGTTGAGGCGGATCACCGTGAAGTCCGACGTGCCCCCGCCGATGTCCACCACCAGCGCCGTGGTCTCAACCGTCACCCGGCGCTCGTAGTCCAGTGCGGCGGCAATGGGTTCGGCCTGGAAGGCGATCTCGGCAAAGCCGGCCTCCCGGGCGGCGCGGGCCAGGGTCTCCTGCGCCAGTGTGTCGCGCTCGGGGTTGTCGTCCACAAAGTGCACCGGGCGGCCCAGCATGGCGCGGCTCAGTGGCTGGCCCACCTGGGCTTCGCAGCGGCGTTTGAGTTCCTTGAAGAACAGGACCACGATGTCGAAGAAGCGCACGCTCTGGCCGTCCACGGCGGTGTACTCCTCCATCAGGCTGCTGCCCAGCAGGCTCTTGAGTGAGCGCAGCAGGCGCCCTTCCGTGCCGGCCAGGTAGGCCTGCATGGCCGCGCTGCCGTACAGCACGGTGTGGGTTTCGCTGGAGAAGAACAGGGCGGTGGGCATCTCGGCGCGGGCACCGTCCAGCGTGATTGTGTGCAGCTGGCCGCTGGCGTCGACCAGCGCGGCCGCCGAGTTGGATGTGCCGAAGTCGATGCCCAGCACCAGCGGGCGGGTGCTGTCGCTCACGCGGCGGACACGGCGCTACGCATGGTGCGCAACCGTGGGGGCCACATCGCCCAGTACGCGGGTCAGGAACACGGAGATGTCGGCAATCTCCTGCGGGTGCACGCTGTGCTGCATGGGGTAGGTGTGCCAGTCCACCGGGTGGCCCAGCCGGACGAGGGCGTCGCGCGAGTCCTCGCCGCGCTGGAGCACCACCACCGGGTCTTGCGTGCCGTGCGCCATGAAGATGGGGGTGTGGGCGTTGGCGGCGTGGCGCTCGCTGGGAAAACGGTCGGCCAGCGGCAGGTAGCCCGACAGCGCCATGATGCCGGCCAGCCGGTGCGCCAGGCGCAGGCCGGTGTGCAGCGCCATGGCGCAGCCCTGGCTGAAGCCGGCCAGCACGATGCGCTCATGGGGAATGCCGCGCGCCACCTGGTCTTCGATCAGGGCGTTGATGGCCCACTCGGACTTCTGGATGCCCTTGTCGTCCTGGCGGTCCACCAGGTTGATGCCGTAGATGTCGTACCAGGCCGGCATGACGTAGCCGCCGTTGAGCGAGACCGGGATGCTGGGCGCGTGCGGAAACACGAAGCGGATGGGCGGGCAGCCCTCCAGCGCCAGCTCGGGCACGATGGGGGCAAAGTCGTTGCCATCGGCCCCCAGGCCGTGCAGCCAGATGACGGCTGCCGTGGGGTTGGGGGCACTTTCAAGTTCAATGCGGGGGAGTAGGAACGTCATGGGATGGCCTCAAAGCGACTGCGGATTATGCAGCGTGTTGCCCTCCCGCGGCAGCGCCCCGATGCGGACCACCGCCTGCCCGGGGGCTAGAGGAACCAGTCTGGATAGACGCGCCGCGCCTGCGCCAGGGCCCGGCTGCCCAGCACCACCATGTCCCGGGCCACCACCGCTTCCACCGGCTCGGGCGCGTCGCAGGTGATGAGCTCGCGGTACTTGCTGGCGTTGAGGATCTTGTCGCGGTCCTGGAAGGACAGTTGCATCATCTCGCAGCCCAGCTGGATCACCAGCGGGCGCTGGCGGACCTGGCCGGTGGGCAGCAGGCCGTGCCGGTAGATGGAGCCCAGGCACAGGGCATAGACGCCCTCGTAGGCCATGGTGTACTGGCCCATGGGGTTGCGGTCGGTGAGCCGGGCATCGCGCAGTGCCTGGATGGCGTTGGTCGCAAAGCGCAGGGCCGCGTATTCGTTGAAGCGGATGGTGCGCAACTGGCCGCACCACTGCAGCAGTTCCAGTTCGCGGGTGATGGGGCGGAGTAGGGGGGAGTTCATGCCGCGCAGGTCTCGGGTTGGACGTATACCTACTGGTATCGGCAGAACGCGTCCAAACCTGAGGCGTTGCGCGGTGTCTTTATTTGTTGGGCAGCCAGCCCAGGCCATGCGCATGCAGGCTCTGCACGTACAGCCGGTCCTTGGTCTCGGTGATGGCCGTGGTTTCGGGGTAGGCGCCACTGGGGTCCTGCAGGTCGGCCACCACCGCGCCGTCTTCGGTGAAGGCCATCACGTGGCCGTAGGCCTTGGGAATGGGCCACAGCGCGCGCGGCAGGCGCAGGGTGATCTTGCGCATCAGGGGCTTGGTCGCCAAGTTGTCGATGGTCGGGTTGCGGGGCTTGGCAAAGCCGAGCCAGATCTTGCCGTCACGCCCGCGCATCAGGTTGTCGGGGTAGCCGGGCAGGTTGTCCAGCAGCACGCGGGCCTGGGCGCTGGGTTGGGTTACATCCAGCGCGTTGGCGGTCACGGCAATTTTCCAGACGCGGTATTTGCCGGTTTCGTTCACGAACAGGCTTTGCTCGTCCTGGCTCAGGGCCACGCCGTTGGCAAAGCTGATGCCCTGCGCCACCACGCGCGTGGTCTTGCTGGCGGGGTCGAACTCCAGGATGCGCCCGGTGGCGGACTGCTCCAGGATGTCGAGCACGCTGGCCTCGAAGGTGCCGCCCCAGTCCTTGGGGGCGAAGCGGGTGGAGGCATCGCTGAAATACATCTTGCCGTTTTTGGCCACCACCACGCCGTCGGCGTAGCGGATGGGGTCGGTGCCCACCGTGTCGGTGAGCACGGTGACTTTGGCGTCGGGCGCAATGGCCAGCAGGCCCTTGACGGCGTCGGCCGCAATCAGGTTGCCCTTGGCGTCGAAATCAAAGCCCAGCACGCGCCCGCCCGTGTTGGCAAACACCTCCTGCGCCGAGCCATCGGCGTTCATGCGCAGGATGTTGCCGCTGGCCACCGTGGTGTAGAGCTTGCCGTCCGGGCCAAAGGCGATGTGCTCGGGGCCCACTTCGCCGTGCAAGTCGATCATCTGCAGGTTGGCCAGCCGGGTGTTGGGGGCATGGGCCCCCACGTAGCCGGGGGCCTGGGGCGCGTTCCACGCCACCGGTGCAATGGGCACCGGCCACAGCAGCAGGTAAGCCGCCAGCGCGGCGACCACGCCACCGATCAGTTGGATTGTTTTTTTCATGGACCTTCTCCTCCTTCGTTGTTATGGAAGCGGCCCATTGTCGGCAAATGCCTTCTGCAGGCTGCCACCTAGGTGACTGTCAAACGCCGTAACGGCTGATCCATTCCTTCTCCACCGGTTCCACCCAGCTGCCGTGCGGCTCGGGAATGGCCGGTGCGCTCACCTCCACCTGGCCGGGCTGGGGTTTGGCGGCGAAGCGGGCGCGCTCGGCGGCGGGCAGGCGGTTGACGGCCAGCACGGTGGGGTCGCCCCACACGGCAATGTCGGCCTTGCGCGCCTGCGCCTCGGCGCCCAGCAGGAAGTTGATGAACACCTGCGCGCCCTCCTTGGCGCGGGCGTTGAACGGAATGGCCAGAAAGTGCGTGTTCCCGATGGTTCCGCTATTGAATTGGTAGCTGTACACGCTTGGCGCGAGCCGGTTGGCAGCGATTTCGTTGGCTGGTTCGTTGGGGTTGAAGGTGAAGGCCAGCAGCAGCTCGCCGTCGGCCATCATCTGCTGCACGGCGGCCACGTTCTGCGGGAACTGCCGGCCCGCGCGCCACAGGTGCGGGTGCAGCGCGTCCAGGTAGGCCCACAGCGGCGCGGTCATGCGGGCCAGGGCCTCGGGCGTGACCGGCTGGTACAGCGCGGTGCGGTCGGTGTGGATTTCCAGCAGGGCCTGCTTCAGGAACGTGGTGCCGTGGAAGTTGGGCGGACGCGGGTAGGTGACGCGCCCCGGGTGCGCCTTGGCAAAGGCCAGCAGCTCGCCCATGCTGCGCGGCGGCTCGGCCACGCGTTGCCGGTCGACAAAGAAGGTGAGCTGGGCCATGCCCCAGGGCGCCTCCATGCCGTCCACTGGCTCGGAAAAATCGATGCGGGTGGTGGGCTTGCCCTTCACGTCCACATAGGCGTAGGCAGGCAGGCGCTCGGCAAAGGGGCCCATCAGCAGGCCGCCCTGCTTCATGGCCAGGAAGTTCTCGCCGTTGATCCAGACCATGTCCACCGTGCCGTTGGTGAACTTGCCGGCGGCCTTCTCGTTACGCACGCGCTTGACCACGTCGCCGGCGTCGCTCACCTTCACGTGCTGCACCTGCACACCAAAGCGCTGCAGGGCCTGCTCTGCCGCCCACTGGATGTAGGCGTTGATGGCGTCGCCGCCGCCCCAGCCGTTGAAGTACACGGTCTGGCCACGGGCCGCGCGTTCGATCTCGCTCCAGGCGGTCGGGCTCTGGGCCCAGGTCGGCAGCGCCAGGCTGGCGGCGGCCAGCGCGAGGGCGTGACGGCGCGAGAGGGTGGGGGTGTTCGTTTTGGCGTGGTGTTGGAACATGGTGGGCCCCAGGATCAAGAAAAGGTCAGCCCAGCAGTGCCTGGGCGAATTCGCGGGCGTTGAAGGTCTCCAGCTCTTCGAGCTTTTCGCCCACGCCAATGAAGTAGACGGGGATGGGCCGCTCGCGGGCAATGGCCGCCAGCACGCCGCCCTTGGCCGTGCCGTCGAGCTTGGTGACGATGAGGCCGGTCAGGCCCAGGGCGTCGTCAAAGGCGCGCACCTGGGTCAGGGCGTTTTGCCCGGTGTTGCCGTCGATGACCAGCAGCACCTCGTGCGGGGCCGAGGCATCGGCCTTCTGGATCACGCGCTTGATCTTCTTTAACTCTTCCATCAGGTGCAGCTGGGTGGGCAGGCGTCCGGCGGTGTCGATCAGCACCACGTCCTTGCCGCGGGCCCGGCCGGCGCTCACAGCGTCAAAGCTCACGGCAGCCGGGTCGCCACCGGCCTGGCTGATGATCTCCACCAGGTTGCGGTCGGCCCACACGCTGAGCTGTTCGCGCGCGGCGGCGCGGAAGGTGTCGGCAGCCGCCAGCAGCACGCTGGCGCCGTGGTCGGCCAGGTGCTTGGTCAGCTTGCCAATGGAGGTGGTCTTGCCCGCGCCGTTGACGCCCGCAACCATGACGACGGTGGGTTGCTGCTGGCCGATGACCAGCGGTTTTTCCAGCGGTTGCAGCAGCTCGGTGAGCAGGGCCACCAGCACGTTCTTCAGGGCCACCGGGTGCGTCACGCCGCCTTCCTTGGCCTTGCGGCGCAGCTCGGTCAGCAGGTACTGGGTGGCGGCGACGCCGGCATCGGACATCAGCAGTGCGTCTTCCAGGGCTTCGTACAGGGCTTCGTCCACCTGCGAGCCGCCAAACACGCCCGAGATGCTGGAGGCCGTCTTGCCCAGCCCGGCCTTGAGCTTGTCCAGCCACTTCTGCCGCTCGGGCGGCGCGGCGCTGGGGACCGGTACATCAATGGGGGCAACCAGCGCGCTGCCAATGAGGGAGCCGCCGGCAGCGGCGGGCGACCCGGCGGGCGCGGCAGCAGGGGCGGCCGGTGCCGCGGGCGCGGCGGCGGGCGGGGGAGGGGATTTTTTTTTAAAAAAACTGAACATGTGGGGCGTTCTTAGAATCACACCATTCTATGAAACACCCACACCCCCTGTCCGCGGGCCCCCTGGCGCCCGCCGCAAGCCCTGTTTCCTCCCGTTTCCCCTCCCGTTTCCGTGCGCTGGCGCTGACCCTGCTGCTGGCGGCAGGCCTGGGCGCCGTGCCCCGGGTGCGGGCGGCCGAGCCGGCATCGGCCATGCAGTTCACCCTGTCCAACGGTATGACGCTCATCGTGCAGCCCGACCACCGGGCCCCCACGGCGGTCAACATGGTCTGGGTGCGGGTGGGTTCCATGGACGAGGTGGATGGCACCACGGGCGTGGCGCACGTGCTGGAGCACATGATGTTCAAGGGCACGCCCACCGTGAAGGCCGGCGATTTCTCGCGCCGCGTGGCCGCCCTGGGCGGGCGTGAGAACGCCTTCACCGGCAAGGACGCCACCGGCTACTACCAGCAGATTCCCGCCGCGCGCCTGGAAGAGGTGATGAAGCTGGAGGCCGACCGCTTCGCCCACAACCAGTGGAGCGACGCCGTGTTTGCCAAGGAGCTGGAAGTGGTCAAGGAAGAGCGCCGCCTGCGCACCGAAGACAACCCCCACGCCCGCCTGCACGAGGCGCTGGACGCTACCGTCTACCTGGCCTCGCCCTACCGCCGCCCGGTGGTGGGCTGGATGAGCGACCTGGACGCCCTGACCGCCGACGATGCCCGCGCCTTCTACCGCCGCTGGTACACCCCGGCCAACGCGGCCGTGGTGGTGGCCGGCGACGTGGACGTGGCCCGGGTGCATGCCCTGGCCGAGAAGATTTACGGCCGCATTCCGCAGCGCGCCGTGCCCGCGCGCAAGCCGCGGGAAGAGCCGGCGCAGGCCGGCCTGCGCCGCTTTGATTTCAAGGCCCCGGCCGAGCAGGCCTATGTGGCGCTGGCCTTCAAGGGGCCAGGCCTCACACCCCAGGGGCTGGAGCGTGCCGGGGTCGATGCGGGCAGCGATGACGCCCTGGCCCTGACCGTGCTGTCCGCTGTGCTCGACGGCTACAGCGGTGCCCGCCTGGACCGCGCACTCACCCAGCCCGAAGACCATGTGGCCGACAGCGCCAGCGCGTCCTTCGGCCTCACCGGGCGCGGCCCGCAGCTTTTCCTGCTTACCGGCGTGCCGGCGGCTGGCAAGACCGCCGCCCAGGTGGAGCAGGCCCTGCGTGCGCAGGTGGCGCGTGTGGCGGCCGAAGGCGTGACCGAGCCGGAGCTGCAGCGCGTCAAGACCCAGTGGGTAGCGGGCGAGGTCTACAAGCGCGACAGCGTGTTCAACCAGGCCCGCACGCTCGGCTCGAACTGGGTGACCGGTTTTGCACTGGGCGCCGACGAGCAACTGATTGCCCGCCTGCGCGCCGTGACCGCCGCGCAGGTGCAGGCCGTGGCGGCCAAGTACTTTGGCGACGATGCCCTCACCGTGGCCACCCTGCTGCCCCAACCGCTGGACAAAACCCGCAAACCCCGCGTGCCCATGGCTGGCATGCGCGACTGAGGCCACCATGATTACTATCAAAATGAGAGCTGCTTGCGCAGTATTTACGGGGGCTGTAGGCCTTTTTTGTGCCAATTTTGCGTGGGCGGGCATCCCCATCATGCACTGGACGCAACCCTCGGGCGCGCAGGTGTATCTGGCCGAAAGCCCGGCCATTCCCATGGTGGACGTGCGCATCGACTTCGACGCAGGAGCCCGCCGCGACCCAGCCGACAAACCCGGCCTGAGCAACCTCATGGCCGCCGCCACCAGCGACGGCGTGCGCGCCACCGCGCAGGAGCCCGCGCTGGATGAAAACGGTCTGGGCGAAGCCTGGGCCGATCTGGGAGCCTCGTTCGGCGGTGGCGCGGGGAGCGACCGCCTGAGTTTCTCGCTGCGCTCACTTACCTATCCCGACCTGCTGCAAAAAGCCGCGGCCCTGGCGGCGCGGCAACTGGCCGAGCCCGCGTTTCCGGAAGCGCTGTGGCTGCGCGACCGGCCCAAGCTCGTGGCGGCCCTGAAGGAAGCCAACACGCGCCCGGCCACCCAGGCGGCGCGGGCCTATTCGCACGCGGTTTACGGCAGCCACCCGTATGGCGCGGAGACCACTGAAGAAAGTCTGAACCGCGTCAGCGTGCAAGACCTGGTGGCGCTGCATGGCCGTGCCGTGCGCCCCTGTTACGCCAAGGTCAGCATCGTGGGTGCCCTCGATCGCGCGCAGGCCGATGCGCTGGTAACGCAGCTCTTTGCCCGCCTGCCTGCGGGCGATTGCCCGGCCCTGTCGCCGGTGCCCGAGGTGCAGCCCCTGCAGCAGGCGCAGGAAAAGGATATTGCCTTTGCCTCTGCCCAGGCCCATGTGCTGGTGGGCCAGCCCGGCTACAAGCGCAACGACCCCGACCACTTTGCCCTGATGGTGGGCAACCACATTCTGGGCGGCGGTGGCTTCACCTCGCGCCTGACCGAAGAGGTGCGCGAGAAGCGCGGCCTGAGCTACAGCGTGTACAGCTACTTTGCGCCCGGCCTGCACGCCGGCGCCTTCACTATCGGCCTGCAGACCCGCCCCGACCAGGCGCAGCAGGCGCTGCAGCTGGTGCGGGAGGTGCTGACCAAGTTTGTGGCCGAGGGCCCGACCGAGAAGGAACTGACCGCCGCCAAGGCCAACCTCATCGGCGGCTTTGCGCTGATGACCGACAGCAACCGCAAGCTGCTCGACAACGTGGCCAACATAGCCTGGAACGGCCTGCCGCTGGACTACCTGGACACCTGGACGCAGCAGGTGCAGCGCGTCACCGTGGCCGACATCCGCGCCGCCTTTGCGCGCAAGATCCAGCCCGAGAAAATGGTGACGGTGGTGCTGGGGGCTGCGGCGCAGAAGTAGTACACGGGGCTGGGTGGGCGCTGGCACGCCAGCCCTGGCCCCGCACCCCGCCCTATGCCGCGGGTCGCTGCGCGACGCCCCTGCGCTGCTCGCACCGGGCGGGAGTCTCAGAAACTCGCCCTGCGGGCTCAAACATCTGAGCCTCTGATTCCGCCCGATGCTGCGCTGCTCGGCCGCGCCGAAGGGCGGAGTGCGGGGTCAGGGCTGGCGTTGGGGCTGGTTTGTCGGAGTTGGGATGGGTGCGATTTCGAGCAGGTTCCAACGTTTGAATTCATCTGCTGACGCGACCCTATCGCGCCAGTCCGTGTTGAATGTTGGGCTTGGCTTTATTGCCAGAACTTGAACCAAGGTTTGGTACTGAACTTGGTTGTCCTGCTGGTACTCGGCGGCACCGTTTTGCTACCTTCGACGAACCCAAAAACTGCGACATTGAACCCTGTTTCAGCACCAATCTGCGGGGCGCACTCTTTAACGATGAATGCAGTCGCTAGAGCTGCGGCTTGTGCTGCTTGCTCAAGGCTGAGATGGTTGGTTTCACAAATTTTTATAGCATCTTCCTGCAGCAGAGTAAGTGCGCTCAGAATATCAAGGCGAGGTTCTTCACCCCTTTGTTCCGTTTGCCCTCCCAGCTTGCTTTGATCCAAAGATACGCTTGAGGTGGACAGTACTGCGGCTAACGTGTTTGCAAGCATGGGGCCTTTCTCGTTCGCTTCATTTGAAAGAAGAACGGTTCCCTGCTTAAAGTTTTCAAGACGCAGATCAAAGGAACGTAGTAAAAGGCTGCCAGACAGTCGCGCCGAAGCGGAAATTGCTGTTTCTGCATGAATGGCGCGGTTGTTTCCGACTTTGGCCGCAATCAAATCGACCAATTCCCCCGCGGCATTCTGTTGTTCTTGTGTGATATTCAACGGTCTTCTCCTGTAAGCCTGACGATGTAAGGGCACCATGGTACGAGGTGTTTGCCGGGTGCCCATCCCCAAAACGGGTGAGCGCATTACCGCAAGATACTCGTCCGTCGTGTAACGGCGAAGCAGAAGAGTGTGCCTGTTGACATTTCAACGCAAAAAGTGCCTGCAGCCCCTGCAATGCCTGTCCGAACAGCTACTAATTCAATAGCAATTCAACAACCGCGCGCCACCCAATCAGCACCCAGGGCCCGGCGGGCGGCCGATTTCTGCGCGCTTGGCAGCTGAGGCCGCCCGCCGGACCCTGGGTGCGCCCCCCGCGGGCGAAGAAGACCGTTCCGCCGTGGGTTAAGCTTTGCCCATGAAAGCCAAAGCCTCCCCAGCCCCGCGCGGCAAAGCCAGCGCACCCAAACGTCCCGTCCACGCCAAAGCCGTGCAGTCGCACGAGGTCCGCATCATCGGCGGCCACTGGAAACGCATCAAACTCAAGGTGGCCGACAAGCCCGGCCTGCGTCCCACGCCCGACCGCGTGCGCGAGACCCTGTTCAACTGGCTGGGCCAGGACATGGCGGGCCTGCGCTGCGTCGATGCGTTTGCTGGCACCGGCGCCCTCGGGTTTGAGGCCGCCTCACGCGGCGCGGCCGATGTGCTGCTGGTGGAGAAGGACGCCGCCCTGGTCGAGCAGCTGCAGCGCGTGCGCACGCAGTTGCTGGCGCTGGAGTTGCCCGAGCCGGTGGTGCAGAACCTGCAGGTGCAGCGGGGCGAGGGCGTGGCCGCCCTGCGCGCGCTGGCACCAGCCAGCCAGAACGTGGTTTTTCTCGACCCGCCGTTTGATGCCGATGTGTACGAGGCCGCGCTGGCCGCCGCCGCGCGCGTGCTGGCGCCCGAGGGCTTTGTGTACCTGGAAGCGCCCAAGGCCTGGACGGACGCCACGCTGGAGCCCATGGGCCTAGTGGTGCACCGCTACCTTAAGGCTGGCGCCGTGCATGCCCACTTGCTGCGCGCCACCGCATAATCGTTTTCCCAGCAGGGCCACCGGCCCCGGAGCATGCCATGTCAAAACCCGTGATTGCCGTGTACCCCGGCACCTTCGATCCCATCACCCTGGGCCACCAGGACATCATCCGCCGCGGCGCGGACCTGTTCGGCACCGTGATCGTGGCAGTGGCTGCGGCGCACCACAAGAAGACGATGTTCAGCCTGGAGGAGCGCCTGGAGACCGTGCGCGAAGTGCTCAAGCCCTACGCCAACGTGCGGGTGGAGCCGTTTACCGGGCTGGTGGTGGAGTTCGCCAAAAGCCAGGGCGCGCAGGCCATGCTGCGCGGCGTGCGCTCGGTGACCGACTTTGATTTCGAGAACCAGCTCGCGGGCATGAACCGCGCCCTGGCGCCCGGGGTGGAGAGCGTGTTCCTGACCCCTGACGCCCGCTACCAGCACATCTCCAGCACGCTGGTGCGCGAGATTGCCACCTTGCAGGGCGAGGTGGCCCAGTTTGTGGCACCGGCCGTGCATGCCCGCCTGCTGCAAAAAGTGCAGACACCCAAGGCCTAGCGCGGCATACTGGGGGCGGGTCGTCGCCCAACAGGAGGTTGCCATGAGAATCTTGTTACCCGT
The DNA here is from genome assembly GCF_058793415.1 of Rhodoferax sp. MLSD5-FHT05B10. Classification (NCBI taxonomy): domain Bacteria; kingdom Pseudomonadati; phylum Pseudomonadota; class Betaproteobacteria; order Burkholderiales; family Comamonadaceae; genus Rhodoferax; species Rhodoferax sp. MLSD5-FHT05B10. Next base: position 16,363 of record NZ_JBXAFT010000011.1, read on the forward strand.
GGACGGTTCGGAGCTGGCGCTGGAGGCGGTGCGTTTTGCCGTGCGCATGCTGCTGGCGGGGTGGCGGGCTGAGGTGGTGCTGGCCAATGTGCAGGAGACGCCCAGCCTGTACGAACTGGTGGTGGTGCACGACCCGGAACAGATAGACCGTGCCAGCGCCGAGGCGGGGCTGCATGCCCTGCAGGGTGCGCAGGAACTGCTGGACGCCGCCGGCGTGGAGTACGAGTGCGAAGTGGCCCGGGGCGACCCCGCCCATACCATCATCGACATGACCGAGCGCTTTGCCTGTGATCTGATCATGATGGGCGCGCGCGGCACCAGTGCCCTGCGCAGCGCCATGCTGGGCTCGGTTTCCAACGAGGTGCTGCACGCCAGCCTCATCCCGGTCATGATCGTCAAACCCGACCCCCTGATGGCGGACCTGCCCTGAGCAGACGGCGACAGCGCGGCGGGTAAAAACCCTGCTGCTGACAAGTAACGATAATTAGGGGCATGCAACATGCCCTTTTTTCTGCAGCCCTGCGGGTGGAGCCTCTGCCATGGCGCTGATGATCACCACCGAGTGCATCAACTGTGATGTGTGCGAGCCCGAGTGCCCCAACGAGGCCATCTACCTGGGCGCTGCCATCTACGAGATCGACCCCGCTAAATGCACCGAGTGCGTGGGCCATTTCGCCGAGCCGCAATGCGTGCAGGTGTGCCCGGTGTCGTGCATTCCGGTGAACCCGGAGCATGTGGAAGACCAGGAAACCCTGTGGCAGAAGTACCGCCGGCTGCAGCAGGCCGTCAAGGCTTAATTCGCGGGTTTTTCGGCGGTCTTTTTCGTCTTTGCGCCCGTATCGCGGGCGGTGAAGTAGTCCGGTTCCTTTTTCTTCTTTTTCGTGCTTTTCCTGGCCACGGCGCTGGCGGCCTTGCTGTTCTTGTGGCGTTCCGCCTGGCTGTCGGCCTGGGCCTGCGCCTCGTCCTGCAGGCGGGTTTTTTCCAGGGTGTCGGCCGTTGCCGCATCGCGCCGGGTCAGGGCATCGGCCTGCGCCTTTTGCGCCTTGCTGCGTGAATCCGTGACATCCACGGCCACGGCGTCGGCGCAGGGCGTCTGGCTGTAGGCCGTGCCACAACGGTAGACTTTCTGGCCCCAGGCCCCCGTGTTCATTGCGCAGACAGCTATGAAAAACAGAGCAAGTGGCAGGCGTTGCTTCATGGTGTTTCCTTGGGGGGTACCGGTTCGGGTGTGGTGACGGCGGTGGCGGGCGCCTGGGCTGGGCGCGGCGCCTTGGGCACATGGGGGCGCGGCGGCTTGCTGGTGTGCACCAGCAGGGTCGCCTTGTCCATTTCGCCGGCCAGGAAGGCCGGCACGGCCTTGAGCGTGCGGTCTATGCACTGCTCGATGGCGATGCGGTCGTCCAGGATGGGTTTCTTCAGCACCCAGCTCACCACCTCGGCCTTGCTGCCTGGGTGCCCCACGCCCAGGCGCAGGCGCCAGTAGTCGTCGGTGCCCAGCTGGGCGTGGATGTCGCGCAGGCCGTTGTGGCCGGCGTGGCTGCCGCCGCGCTTGAGCTTGGCCTGGCCGGGCGCAATGTCCAGTTCATCGTGGATGACCAGAATTTCGGACGGCGCAATCTTGAAGAAACGGGCCAGGGCCGCCACCGACTTGCCCGACACGTTCATAAAGGTCTGTGGCTCCAGCAGCCACACCGTCTGCCCGTGCAGCGTGGTGCGCCCCACCAGACCGTGGTAGCCCTTGTCCATGTTGAGCGGCACCTTGAGTTCGCGCGCCAGCGCGTCCACCCACCAGAAACCGGCGTTGTGGCGGGTGGCGTCGTATTCCGGTCCTGGGTTGCCCAGGCCAACAAACAGTTTGATCATGAAAAGCAGGATGGCGTGTGTGTCGTGGATGGTAGGGCAAAAACGGGGTGCCCCCCAACGAAAACGGCCCACCGAAGTGGGCCGTTGTGCGTGACCGGATGACTCCGATTACTTCTTGGCAGCAGGAGCGGCCTTGCCACCCTTGGCGGCGGGAGCTGCGGCAGCGGCTTCGGCAGCAGCCTCGGCGGCCACTTCGGCAGCGGGAACCACCACGGACACCAGAACCGGGTTTTCCTTGCCGCGCACCACGGCGGACACGCCCTTGGGCAACTTGACGTCGCTCAGGTGGAAGGAAGCGCCCTTCTTCAGGTCGCTCAGGTCCACTTCAATGAACTCGGGCAGGTCGCCGGGCAGGCAAGCCACGTCGATTTCGTTCAGCACGTGGGTGATCAGGCAGTGGTCGACCTTGAATGCGGAAGACTCTTCTTGGTTCTTGAAGTGCAATGGCACCTTCATGTGCAGCTTGGTGTTGGCATCCACGCGCTGGAAGTCGATGTGCAGCACCAGTTGCTTGAACGGGTGCATCTGCACGTTGCGCAGCAGGACCTTGCTTTCCTTGCCGTTGAGTTCCATGTCCAGAATGGAGGCGTGGAACGCTTCCTTCTTGATGGCATGCCACAGGGCATTGTGGTCCAGCTCGATAGCCAGAGGCTCGGCGGCTCCACCGTAAACGATACCGGGTGTGCGACCCGAATTGCGGAGACGGCGGCTCGCACCCGTGCCCTGCTTGGCGCGCTCAAAAGCGACAAATTTCATAACTAACTCCTGTGAGAGTCCACCGCGACCAGTGTGACTCCGGTTTAATAAAAACGCGAACCGGCCCCAAGGGGCCGGGCGTTTGCTTTTTGCCCCGAACAACCTTTTTCAAGGTTTTATAGAAACCTTAAAAAAGGTTTTCCTGATCCGAGAACAAACTCATGACCGACTCGCCCTTGGCAATGCGCTGGATCGTTTCGGCGAACAGCGGAGCCACGGAGAGCTGGCGGATTTTCTGGCATTGCGCTGCAGCAGCGCTCAGCGGAATGGTGTTGGTCACCACCACTTCGTCGAGTGCGCCGCCGTTGGCGATGCGCTCGATGGCGGGGCCCGAGAAAATGGGGTGGGTGCAATAGGCGTACACCTTCTTGGCGCCGCGCTCCTTGAGCACTTCGGCGGCCTTCACCAGGGTGCCGGCGGTGTCGATCATGTCGTCCATGATGACGCAGTTGCGGCCTTCGATCTCACCGATGACGTGCATCACCTCGGACACGTTGGCCCTGGGGCGGCGCTTGTCGATGATGGCCAGATCGCAGCCGAGCTGCTTGGCCAGTGCACGGGCGCGTACCACGCCGCCGACGTCGGGCGACACCACGATCAGGTCTTCGTAGTTCTTCTGGCGCAGGTCGCCCAGCAGCACGGGCGAAGCGTAGATGTTGTCCACGGGAATGTCGAAGAAACCCTGGATCTGGTCGGCGTGCAGGTCCATGGTCAGCACGCGGGCCACGCCCACGGCCTGCAGCATGTTGGCCACCACCTTGGCGGTGATGGGCACGCGAGTGGAACGGGGGCGACGGTCTTGCCGCGCGTAGCCGAAATAGGGAATGACGGCACTGATGCGCTCGGCCGAGGCGCGCTTGAGCGCGTCGACCATGATCAGCAGTTCCATCAGGTTTTCGTTGGTGGGTGCGCAGGTGCTTTGCACCACGAACACGTCACGGGCCCGCACGTTCTGGTTGATTTCCACGGTGACTTCACCGTCGGAGAAGCGACCCACCGTGGCCGCGCCCAGCGAAATGCCCAGGTGGCTAGCGATATCAGCCGCCATGCCAGGGTTGGCATTGCCGGTGAAAACCATGAAATCAGGAGGGGTGGGTGCCTGCATGTGGGTTCCAGCGAAGAGAGTGGGTTTATGTCTGTACGTTGCGCGTGCTGTTGCCGGAACGGCCCGGACAACAGATTTGGCAGGGGAAGAAGGATTCGAACCTTCGCATGCTGGAATCAAAATCCAGTGCCTTAACCAACTTGGCGACTCCCCTACACAGGTTGACAGCTAAACGCTGCCCACCGATAAACCATCGCTGGTTGCCCATCCCACCAGGGGGTGGACATCCATATTGCTGCACACCTTGACTTGCAACGCGTCCGGCGCGTTGCCGATCTCGACATTCTGCAGCAGTTGCGCAAACACCGCACTTCCAGAACCGGTCATCCTGCCGTTCAAACCCTGGGATTCGAGCCACTCAAGGGCTTGATTCACACCAGGACAGAGCTTCTGGGCAACCGCTTGCAAGTCATTTTGGCCAAAACCAAAAGCATTCGCAGCGAAGCCTGAAATTATAGCTGGTTTTGTGTCGCGTTTTAAAGATGGGTCAGAGAAAATTTGTCGGGTATCCAAACCGGCGTCCGGTTTGACCACCACAAACCTTGCCGGCGGCAGCTCCAGCGGGGTGAGTTGCTCGCCGATGCCCTCGACCCAGGCATGGTGCCCGCCGAGGAAGAAAGGCACGTCCGTCCCCAGTGCCAGCCCCAGGCGCGACAGCGCCGGCAAAGGCAGGTTGAGCTTCCACAGGCGGTTGAGCGCCAGCAGGGTGGACGCGGCGTCGGACGAGCCGCCACCCATGCCTGCCTGGGCCGGAACCGATTTGGCGACGCCGATGTGCGCGCCCAGCGGGCACTGCGTGGCCTGCTGCAGGGCGCGGGCGGCCCGCAGCACCAGGTCGTCGGGGGGCAATTCCCAGGTCAGGTCTTCCCGGCTGATCTGGCCATCGTTGCGCACGGAAAAGTGCAGGGTGTCGCACCAGTCAATCAGCATGAAGGCCGATTGCAGCAGGTGGTAGCCGTCCGTCCGGCGCCCGGTGATGTGCAGGAACAGGTTGAGCTTGGCGGGGGCGGGAATGTCGTAGAGCGACTGCATGGGGTGATTATCCGGTGCGCCGGCCTAGCGCTCCAGCAGGATGGTGAGCTCGGCCGGCGTTTCCGGCGGCAGCCGCTGGGCGCTCAGGCGCCCGTTGGGCAGGTTCTGCAAGTCAACCTGCCAGCCGGGCGTGCGGGGTTCGTTGCCCTGCAGCCAGGCAAACAGGCTGGCGATGGGCAGCTCGGTACCGGTGGCCTGGCGCGTCAGCGCGTCCAGCGAGTCAAAGTACCGGGGCTCCCCCGTGGTCTGCAGTTGTGCGGAGCGGGCGTCCCACTGCAGGCGCGCCACGGTGCTGCCCAGTGGGCTGCTGAAGACCAGGGTGCCGGCCTGGGCGCTGCCCTGCAGGTCGAAATCGGCCGAGAAGGCCTGCACCGGGGTGCTGTACACCTTGACGGCCAGGCGCCCCTGCCAGTGCGCATTTTCGGCATCATTTATGCCGCTGGTGCGCACGGGTATTGCGCAGCCAGCTAGCAAAAAGATAGCAATAACCAGCGCCAGGCGCAGCGCCGAGGGCAGTGCCGTCTTCACAGCTTGCCGCGCAGGCGCTTCATGGTCTCCAGCAGGGTCTCGTTCTCGGGACTCAGCGCCAGGCCGGCCGCCCAGACCGTGTTGGCCTCGTCGCGCTGGCCCAGGGACCACAGCACTTCACCCAGATGGGCGGCAATCTCGGCGTCCGGTCGGGCCTTGTAGGCGCCCTGCAGCAGGCGCGCGGCTTCGGCGGGGTTGCCGGAGCGGAACTCCACCCAGGCGAGGCTGTCGACGATGAAGGGGTCGTTGGGCGCAAATTCCAGCGCTTTGGTGATCAGTTCGCGGGCTTCGGCCAGGCGCACGCCCCGGTCTGCGAAGGAATAGCCCAGCGCGTTGTAGGCGTGGTGGTAGTCGGGTTTGGTGGCGATGACGCGGCGCAGCAGCACTTCCATTTCGTCCGGCCGGCCGATCTTTTCCGCCATCATGGCCTGGTCATAGACCAGGTCCATGTCCTCGGGGTACTGGGCGGTGGCGTTGTACAGCACCTCGTAGGCATTCTGGTACTGGCGGGCTTCGCGCAGCAGCTGCACTTCGGCGCTGATCTTGGCGCGGGCGTCTTCCGGTTGCGTCTCGGGCGTGCTGCGGATCAGGGCACGGGCCTCTGCCAGCTTGCCCTGGTGCGCCAGGATGGCGGCGCGCCGGCTCTGTACCCGCAGGGCATCCTGCGGGCTGTCGATGCGGCTCAGGTAGGCCAGCGCCTCGTCCGGCCGCTGGTTCTGTTCGGCAATCTGGGCCAGCAGCAGGTAGGCCTGCACCAGCCCGCGGTCCATCTCCGACGGCGCGGCGTCGGCGGGCACCGGCTTCATGGCCACGTAGGTCTTGAGCGAGGACTCGGCCTGTGCCACTTTCTTGTCCTGCAGTTCCAGGGAGCCGCGGACCAGCCAGGCTTCCGCCATGTCCGGCTTCTCGGCATTAAGCAGCAGCGTCTGGGCGTAGGCGTCGGCGTAGCGCTGGGCATTGAGCAGGTTGCGGGTGTAGGCCATGCGGATCTCGGCTTGGGGCTGGCCCGACAGATACTTTTGCACCAGGGCCTCGGCGGCGGGGCGCTTGGCGTTCATCATGGCCAGTGCCAGCAGCACGGGCTCCTGCGCCTTGGGGTTCAGGGCGACGCCGCGGCGTGTGGCTTCCAGAGCCCCGTCGGCATCGTTGGCCTGCAGGCGCAGCACACCAATGCTGGCCCAGGCAGCGGGGCCGGTGGCGCGGTTGCCCAGTTCCGGGGCCAGGGCTTTCTCGACCACGCTGGCGGTCAGCGGGCGGTCCGTGGCGCGGGCGTAGTAGCGCGGCACCAGGTCGATGGCTGCCGCACGATCTGCCGGGGGCAGGGCGGCCAGCCCACGGCGCAGTGGCTCCTGGGTTTCGGCGATCCGGTTCAGGCCGATCAGGATCTGCAGCAGGTAGCGGTTGGCGTCCAGCGATGTCGGGTAGGCGCGGGCCCACGACTGGGCGGCCTCCAGCGCCGATTCGCCGTTGCGCGCCTGCAGGGCCAGTTCCACGGCGCGCTCGTACAGGCGCGGCGAGTTGGTCTTGTGCGCGGCGTCCAGCATCAGGGCGTAGGCGGAGCCGTTGTCGCCCGACTGCGCGCTGAGCTCGCCCACCAGCAGCTGGTAGAACAGGTCGCTGTTGAGGTTGGAGTTGTTGGGGCCGGACTGCTTGGCGGATGCCTGCGCGGCACTGCCGCAGGCGAGGGCGGCCAGCAGGGCCAGGGCGAGGAGTCGGGAAGGTCGTGACATCGGACCATAATAATCCAACCTGAAGGATCGCTGCCCCATGCCTGAACTGCCGGAAGTCGAAGTGACGCGCCTGAGTTTTGCCGGGCGCATTGCCGGCGCGCGCATTCAGGCCGTCCACCTGGGAAAGCCGCTGCGCTGGCCGTTGAACTGCGCGCCGCAGTCCCTGGTGGGGCGCCAGGTGCGCGGCGTGCGCCGGCGCGGCAAGTACCTGCTGCTGGACCTGGACCCGGGTCTGCTGCTGATTCACCTGGGCATGTCGGGTAGTCTGACGTTTGCCCCCCAGTTGCCGGCCCCGGGAGTGCATGACCATTTTGAATTGCGCACCACGCAGGGCGTCTTGCGCCTGCACGACCCGCGCCGTTTTGGCGCCGTGGTGTACGCGCCCGATGAGCAGGACGCCACGGCCCGCAAGCTGCTGGGCAAGCTGGGCATGGAGCCGCTGGGAGCCGGGTTTGACGCGGCGCTGTTCCACGCGGGCCTGGCGCGGCGCCGGGCGCCCATCAAACAGGTGTTGCTGGCCGGCGACGTGGTGGTGGGGGTTGGCAATATCTATGCATCCGAGGCGCTGTTTCTGGCGAGCATCCGGCCCACCACGCAGGCCTGCAAGCTGAGCCGGCCCCGCGCAGCCCGCCTGCACCAGGCCATCCGCGAGGTGCTGGCGCGGGCGGTGGAGCAGGGTGGCAGCACCCTGCGGGATTTTTCCAACGCCCATGGCGAGGCGGGGCATTTCCAGGCCCAGGCCATGGTGTATGGGCGCCAGGGGCAGGCGTGCAAGGTTTGCGGCACGCCGATCCGCGCCATCCGGCAGGGGCAGCGCTCCACCTATTTCTGCAGCCACTGCCAGAAACCCTGAGGGGGCCGCGTGGGTGCAATGCTATATTGAGCGATTCCTTGGGGGCGACTTTTGGCTACTTCATTTAACGACCAGTTTGACCAGCACGGCTCTTGGCGGCGGGAATTTGCGCTGCGCCTGAAGCTGCTTGCGGAGTGGATGAAGGACAACGAGCTGCTCGATGCCGGAGTCGAGGAACGCCTGCGCCGCCTGGAAACCCAGGTGCGCTCCGACAAGGTGATGGTGGCCTTTGTGGCAGAGTTCTCCCGCGGCAAGTCCGAGATGATCAACGCCGTCTTCTTCGCCGGCTATGGCCGGCGCATCATGCCCGCCAGCGCGGGGCGCACCACCATGTGCCCCACCGAAATGGGGTACGACGCCGACGTGCCCCCTTGCCTGCGCCTGCTTCCCATCGAGACCCGGCTGCAGCCGCAGGCGCTCATGGAGTGGCGCATGGCGCCCGAGAAGTGGACCCGCATCGACCTGGATGTGAACAATCCGCAACAGTTGGCGCTGGCCCTGGAAAAAGTGGCCGAAACGCGCAAGGTGACCCAGGACGAGGCGCGTGCGCTGGGCTTCTGGCACAACCAGGCGCCGGAAGACAACCCCGTGCTGGACGCGCAGGGCATGGTCGAGGTGCCCAGGTGGCGCCACGCGCTGATCAACATTGCCCACCCGCTGCTCAAGCAGGGGCTGGTGATTCTGGACACGCCCGGACTCAACGCCATTGGCGCCGAGCCGGAACTCACCGTCAGCCTGATTCCGCAGGCGCATGCCGTGGTGTTCATTTTGGGGGCCGATACCGGGGTCACCAAATCCGACTTGTCCATCTGGCGCGAGCATCTCATCACCGAGACCCACGACACCAACGCCCGGCTCGTGGTGCTCAACAAGATCGACACGTTGTGGGACGCGCTGAGCACCCCGGCGCAGATTCAGGCCCAGATCGACCGCCAGAAGACCAGCACCGCCGACATCCTGGGCATTCCCCGCGACCGGGTGATTGCCGTGTCGGCCCAGAAGGGCCTGGTGGCCAAGGTGACCGACGACGCGGCGCTGCTCCAGCAGAGTTGCCTGCCGGTACTGGAAGACGCGCTGGGGCGCGGCATGATGGGCAAGCGCCAGCAGATTCTGGCCGATGCCATGGTGTCCGGCATTTCGGACCTGCGCACCGAAACCGGCCGTGTCATCAACATCCGCAAGCGGGATCTGACCGAGCAGATGATGGAGCTCAAGGGCCTGCAGGGCAAGAATGCCACGGTGATCAAGCACATGCGCTCGCGCATTTCGCAGGAGCAGACGGAGTTCGACCTGGGCGGCGCCAAGATCCATGCCGTGCGCTCGGTGCACCTCAAGCTGCTGCGCGAGGTGTTCAGCATCCTGGGGTCGCGGACGCTGAAAAAGGAAATGTCGCAGCTCACCGAGACCCTGACGCAAAAGGGCCTCAAGCTGGGCGTCAAGAAGGCCTACGGCGAAACCTTTGACCGCCTGCGGGGCAACCTGCAGAAGGTGCAGGCGCTGTGCAACGAAATCCAGACCATGCTGGCGGCCACGTTCCGCCAGCTCAATGGCGAGTACGGCTTCTCCTTGCAGGCGCCCACGGAACCCCAGATGGCCGGCTACCTGGAGGAGCTGGATCTGGTGGAGCGCAGCCACCTGCAGTACCTGGGCATCGGTAACGCATTCAAACTGGCGCAACCCGAATTCGCCGATCGCCTGGTGCGGGCTCTGTCCACCCGTCTGCGCAACACGCACGAGGCGGCCTTGGCCGATGTGGAGCTGTGGAGCAAGTCGGCCGCGGCCCAGCTCGACGCCCAGCTGCGTGAGCGCCGGCGCAACTTCACCCGCCGCATCGAAGCCATCGACCGCATCCAGCAGGCCGCCGGCGGCCTGGAAGACCGTATCCAGGACATCGAGCAGCAGAGCGCGGCCCTGAACCAGATCGATGCCAAGCTGGCAGAGCTGACCGAGTACCTGATCGTCTCCAACCAGCCGTCCAGTACGGTGGTGGACGTGGAATTCGCCTGAGCGTGGCCTTGCCGGTGGATGATTTTGCCACCCGCGTCGTGCGGTGGCAGCAGCAGCACGGCCGCAACGACCTGCCGTGGCAAAACACCCAGGACCCGTACCGGGTGTGGCTGTCCGAGATCATGCTGCAGCAGACGCAGGTGGTGACGGTGCGCGACTACTTTGCCCGTTTCGTGGCCCGCTTTCCGGATGTGCAATCGCTGGCTGCGGCCAGCTTGGACGACGTGCTGGGCCTGTGGAGTGGCCTGGGTTATTACAGCCGCGCGCGCAATCTGCACCGCTGTGCGCAGCAGGTCATGGCGCTGCACGGCGGCGCGTTTCCCCGCGCTGCGCAGGTGCTGGAAACCCTGCCCGGCATTGGGCGCTCCACGGCGGCGGCGATCGCGTCGCTATGCTTTGGCGAGCGGGTGGCCATTCTGGATGCCAACGTCAAGCGGGTGGTGACGCGGGTCGTGGGTTTCGACGCCGACCTGGCGCAGGCGGCCAACGTGCGCGCCCTGTGGGAAGTGGCCGCAGGGCTGCTGCCCCGGCCGGACGGCGCCGCGGCGGCCATGCCGCGCTACACGCAGGGCATGATGGACCTGGGCGCCACGGTGTGCCTGCCCCGCAAGCCCGATTGCGCGGCCTGCCCGGTGCAGTCCGTGTGTGTGGCCGCAGCGGCCGGCAACCCCCAGCAGTATCCGGTGCGCACGCGCACGCTCAAACGCAGCAGCCAGTCGCTCTGGCTGTTGTGGGCCCAAACCGCGGACGGCGCCGTGTGGCTGGACAAACGCCCCACGCCCGGGGTGTGGGCAGGGCTGCACTGCCTGCCCCTGTTTGACAGCGAGGACGCCTTGGTGCGCGCCGTGCCGGTTTCCCTGCGTGCCGGTCTGCAGGCGCAACCGGCGTTCCAGCACGTGCTCACGCACAAGGATTTGCACCTGCACGTCTGGCGTTTGCCGGTGCCGGACGAGGCGTTGGAGTGGGGTGACGGGCGCTGGGTGGCGGCGCACGCGTGGCCGCAGCTGGGTTTGCCCGCGCCCATTCGCAAGCTGCTGGCGCAGGCGGACCCGGGTTAGGCGGGCCTTAAGGAACAGCGCTTAGAGGCCGTCGATTTCGCGGTGGCGTTTGAGCGTGACCCATTGCGCGGCAAAGTGCTGCGCCAGGCGTTCCACCAAGTAGACCGAGCGGTGCTGGCCACCGGTGCAGCCGATGGCCACGGTGACATAGCTGCGGTGGTCGCGCACCAGGGCGTCGAGCCAGCTCTCCAGGAAATGCGCAATGTGGTGGAGCATCAGGTCGACGTCGGGCTGCGTGTGCAGGAAGTCCATCACGGCCTGGTCGCGCCCGGTCAGGGGGCGCAGTTCGGGCTCGTAGTGCGGGTTGGGCAGCATGCGCACATCAAATACATAGTCGGCGTCGGTGGGCACGCCGCGCTTGAAGGCAAACGACTCGAACACCAGGGTCAGCTGCGCGTCCGGTGACGAAATCAGCGTCTTGACGTAGGCCTGCAATTGCGAGGGGCGGATGATGCTGGAATCGATGACGTGCGCCTGCGCGCGCAGGGCCGCCAGCAGCTTGCGCTCCAGCTCGATGGCGTCCACCAGCGCGCGGCGCGCGTCCTGCTCGCCATGTCCGGCAGGGCCCTGCGACAGCGGGTGCTTGCGCCGGGTTTCGGAATAGCGGCGCACCAACGTATCAGTATTGGCGTCCAGAAACAGCGACTTGACGGCAATGCCCTGGCTGCGCAGGGCTTCCAGCTGCTGCGGCACCAGCGGCAGCGAGGTGGCGCTGCGCACGTCCATTGCAATGGCCACGCGGCGTGCCTGGTGTTTTTGCTCCAGCTCGACAAACGCCACCAGCAGCTCCGGCGGCAGGTTGTCCACGCAGTAGAAACCGGCATCTTCCAGCGCGTTGAGGGCGACCGACTTGCCGGAGCCCGACATGCCGGTGATCAGCAACAGTTCCATGGCGTGGGGTGTGTCGCTCATGGCATCAGGCTCCGGATTCCAGCATTTCGCGGGCGTGGGCGAGGGTGGTGCCCGAGAGCTTCTCGCCGCCCAGCATGCGGGCGATTTCGGTCACGCGCTGCTCGCCGTGCACCGCGGCCACCGTGCTGAGCGTGACCTTGCCGTCCATCTGCTTGGCCACCACCAGGTGGTGGTTGGCGCAGGCGGCCACCTGGGGCAGGTGGGTGACGGCCAGCACCTGGCGGTCCTGGCCCAGCTGCTGCATGAGGCGCCCCACGGTTTCGGCCACGGCGCCGCCGACGCCCGAATCCACTTCGTCAAAGATCAGGGTTTGCGCGGTGCCCAGCTGGCTGGTGGTCACGGCAATGGCCAGCGCCATGCGCGATAGCTCGCCGCCCGAGGCCACCTTGCCTACCGGGCGCGGTGTGCTGCCGGCGTGGCCGGCCGCCAGAAAGCCCACGTCTTCCAGCCCGCTTTGCATGGGCTGTGCAGCGGGTTCCAGCACCACCTGGAACTGGCCGCCCTGCATGCCCAGGCCCTGCATGGCCTGGGTGATGGCCTGCGCCAGCAGCGGCGCGGCCTTGGTGCGGGCCTTGGTGATGGTCTTGGCCTCGGCTAAGTACGCGGCGTGGGCCTTCTTTTCGGCGCTTTGCAGTCCTTCCAGGTCGGACGCCGCATCCAGCTGGGCGAGTTCGGCCTTCCAGGCGGCCAGCAGGGCCGGCAGTTCCTCTGGCGGGCGCTTGTAGCGCCGTGCCAGCGAGATCCACAGCGACAGCCGTTCATCCAGCTCGGCCAGGCGTTCGGGGTCGAGCTCGGTGCGGCGCAGGTAGGCGCGCAGGGTGTGTACGACGTCTTCCACCTGCGCAATGCTGGAGCCCAGCACGTCTACCGGGTCCTTGAAGTCGGGCTCCAGATGGGCTTGGCCTTGCAGTAGTTGCAGCGCGCTGTGCAGCAGCTTGAGCGCGTTGCCGTCTTCGTCTTCCAGCCGTTGCAGGGCGCCTTGCGCGGCATCCAGCAGGGCCTGGCCGTTGGCCAGCCGATTGTGGCTGCTCTGCAGCTCGTCCCACTCGTCGGCCTGCGGGGCCAGCTTGTCGACTTCGCCAATCTGCCAGGTCAGGCGTTCGCGTTCGCGCTGCAGGGTGTCTTGGGCGGCCAGGGCTTCGGTCAGGGCATTCTGGCTCTGCCGCCATTCCTGCCACCGCGCAGCGAGGGTGGTGGTGGACACCTGGGCATAGGCGTCCAGCAGGCCGCGCACGGCGTCCGGGCGGGTCAGGCTCTGCCAGGCGTGCTGGCCGTGGATGTCGAGCAGCTGCTCGCCAATGGACCGCAGCTGCTGCGCGGTGGCGGGGCTGCCGTTGATCCAGGCGCGGCTCTTGCCTTGCAGGTCCACGGTGCGGCGCAGCAGCAACAGCTCGCTGTCGTCAAAGCCGGCTTCCTGCAGGCTGGCGCGCACGCCGGCCGGGGTATCGAATTCGGCGCTGACGTCGGTGCGGCTGGCGCCCTCGCGGATCACGCCGGTATCTGCCCGTGCGCCGGTGACCAGCTGCAGGGCGTCGATCAGGATGGACTTGCCGGCGCCGGTTTCCCCGGTGAGCACCGTGAAGCCGCTTTCCAGATCAAGCTCCAGCTCGCTGACGATGACAAAGTCCCGCAGGACAATACGTTTCAGGGCCACGGTTACGCTGCTCCTTCGTTCCAGTGTAATTTTTGGCGCAAGGTGTCAAAATAGCTCCAGCCCTTGGGGTGCAGGAAGCGCACGTGGTACTGCGAGCGGGTGACCACGACGCGGTCACCGTGCAGCAGCGAGGCCAGGGACTGCATGTCGAAATTGGCGCTGGCATCGCGTCCTGCTACGATTTCTATAGCTATCTCCGCAGTATTGGCGAACACAATCGGCCGGTTTGACAGGGTATGCGGCGCAATGGGCACCAGCACCCAGCCCGGAATGGCGGGGTGCAGGATCGGCCCGCCAGCGGAGAGCGAATAGGCCGTGGAGCCGGTGGGCGTGGCAATGATCAGGCCGTCGGCCCGCTGGTTGGCCACAAAATGCCCGTCCACCTCCACCCGCAACTCCACCATGCCCGAGGTGGCTCCGCGGTTGACCACCACTTCGTTCATGGCCAGCGCCGTGAACACGCAATGTCCGTTGCGCATAACCTTGCCCTGCATCAGGCTGCGGTGGTCTTCTTCGTAGTGGCCGGCCAACATGGGCAACAGGCTGGCCTGGTAGTTTTCGAACGGAATGTCGGTGATGAAACCCAGGCGCCCCTGGTTGATGCCAATCAGCGGCACCCCGTAGGGCGCCAGCTGGCGGCCTATGCCCAGCATGGTGCCATCGCCGCCCACCACCAGGCACAGGTCGCAGGTGCTGCCAATTTGCGCCAGGCTCATGGCGGTGTAGGTCGTCAGCCCCATGTTGGTGGCGGTGTCGGTTTCCACCACCACCTCGCAGCCCTGATCCATGAGGAAGTGGGCAATGTCATCCAGGGCCTGGCGTGACGACGCGCCGGAGGCGCCGGACGAACTGGCCTGGTACTTGCCGATCAGTGCAACGTGGCGGAATTGGGACTTCATCCGCAAATTACATCATTAAAATGATCCCATGCTCGATGATCGTTCCAAGTTGTTGTTGAAAGCGCTGGTTGAGCGCTACATCGCCGATGGACAGCCGGTGGGCAGCCGCACGCTGTCGCGGGCATCCGGGCTGGAGCTGTCGCCGGCGACCATCCGCAACGTCATGTCGGACCTAGAGGAAATGGGGCTGATTGCCAGCCCGCACACCTCGGCCGGACGCATTCCCACGGCACGCGGCTACCGCCTGTTCGTGGACACCATGCTCACCGTGCAGCCCACCCAGTACGCGGCGCACAGCCTGGCGCCAGACCAGCCGCAAAAAGTCATCTCCAACGCGGCCAACCTGCTGTCCAACCTGTCGCAGTTTGTGGGCGTGGTGATTGCGCCCCGGCGCACCTCGGTGTTCCGCCATATTGAATTTCTGCGCCTGTCGGAGCGCCGCCTGCTGGTGATCATCGTCTCGCCCGATGGCGACGTGCAAAACCGCGTCATCTTCACCGAGCAGGACTATTCGCAGGCCCAGCTGGTGGAGGCGGCCAATTTCCTCAACAGCCAGTATGTGGGGCTGGACATTGAGCACGTGCGCGAGCGCCTGCAAGGCGAGGTGGAGTCCCTGCGCTCCGAGATTGCCGCGCTCATGCAAGCGGCCGTGACCGTGAGTTCGGAGGCCATCACCGAAACGCAGGACGAGGTCATCATCTCGGGCGAGCGCAACCTGCTGTCGGTGTCCGATTTTTCCAGCGACATGGGGCATTTGCGCCGCGCGTTCGAGCTGTTCGAGCAAAAGGCCCAGCTCATGCGGCTGATGGACATTGCCGGCCAGGCCGAAGGCGTGCGCATCTTCATCGGCGGCGAGAGCCAAGTGGTTCCCTTTGAGGACTTGTCCATCGTCAGCAGCCCCTATGAGGTGGACGGCAAGGTGGTGGGCACCCTGGGCGTGATCGGCCCCACGCGCATGGCCTACGACCGCATGATCCAGATTGTGGACATCACCTCCAAATTGGTAAGCAACGCCCTGAGCCACCACAAGTAGCCCATTACAATCAGCGCTTCGGTTGGGGCGTTAGCTCAGTTGGTTAGAGCAGAGGACTCATAATCCTTTGGTCGCGGGTTCAAGTCCCTCACGCCCTACCAATATCCATGCGCCTCCGCACCCGTCTCGGGATCGGAGGCGTTTCTACAAACAGGCGCGCATTTCTACATTTCAGAAGATAAAGTCTTCGGTAATAGGAGCTTAGACATGAAATGGATGAGTCGTCTATTGAGTGGCGCAGTACTCGCTGGAGTCAAATTCCTTATTGCGTCTGTGCTCGCTTACTACGGGTTCACTTCGGAGTGGTTTCATGAGCTCTGGGTAGTGTTTCGAGGTTACCCCTTGCCCCTCCAGGCTGTCGTCTGGGCATCATTGGCCTTCGCTTCAACCGCCGGCCTTGTCATGCTGCTTCGTATGCCAATCGATCCGATGCATCCGGATTCCTTGCCAAAATATTTTAAGTTCTACTTATTTCCTTTCCGGCGAATCTCATGGCGCTTCGAACGCCTCTTCAATAGCTATAGTGACTACGAAAATAAATTTTTGATCGCGAATTTCCCCTTTTATTTGAAGGCGAACGGACGACGTGACTTGAATCCAATATCTGCAGTAATCCGGAGTCGAGTGACCGGTGTATCCATTCCAGTTGCACTTGCAGGTCCTCCCCTTGCCGGAGGCTATGTACCGGCATCAACGGTTGAATCCTGTGTATCGGGCATTTGGATCAGTGGCGTAGCGGAATTTTCCCCGCCAATTTACGCATATGAATTTTTGGATAGGTTTGGCGATTTCGACTTTATTTTTGAATATGACGATCACAAAGTCTTTCGTCGTCATTTTTCAATTAGAGAGGTCGAAAATTACTTAAAAAATTGGCAGCAATTTTTCGAAAAACGAGATCGGCATTCACTACCAACCGTGAAGGTAAAAGCCTAGGTAACGAAGTCTTAGCGCAGCGGTTTAACTCGCTCCCCCATCCGGGACTTGAAGTCGTGTTCTGTCATATCGCGCTTCTTGTGCGCTAGTAGCTTTTGCGAGTGCGCCAGGTCGCCCGTGTAGGTTGCGGCTTTCGCCCTGATACCCCGAAACTGAAAATCTACCTTTGCCGCCTGGCCGCGAATGTCCAGGTAGCAGCACCTTAGGCGGCTGTCTTCTTGTCCGCCAGCAGGCGCGCTTCCAGGTGCTTGCGGCAGCTGGCGTTGATGACGCGCAGTTCGGCCAGGGTCTTGTCGATCTGGGCGCGTTTCTTTTCCAGCTCGGCAATCTCGGTGTCGGTGCGCTCGATCACGTAGCTGAGCTGTTGCGCGCGGCCTTCGCCCTGGTGGCCATACAGGTCCAGGTAACGTTTGATTTCGGACAACGGTGAACCGATGTCCTTGGCGCGCAGGATGAGGGAGAGGCGGGCGCGGTCGCGGCGGGTGTAGACCCGCGCGCCGTTGATGCGTCGCGGCGACAGCAGCCCCTTGTCTTCATAAAAACGCAGGGCGCGCAGCGTGATGCCGAACTCGCGGCACAACTCGGTGATGCCGAAGAGTTCGGAAGTGCCCTCGTCGCGGTGCGAGTCGACGAAGGCCTGGGCGTCCGTGACGGCCGCAGTGCTCGCGGCCACCCGGGGCGACTGCGATGCCTTGGCCGTTTTCTTGGACGTGGTCACGCTGGCGGCTCCCGGTGGTCTTAGATGACGCGTTGCAGGCGCATGGCAACACCCATGTCGCCAGAGACCTTGAGCTTGCCGGCCATGAAGCCGGTGGTGGGCTCCAGGTCGCCGCTGAGCAGGGCGTTGAGGTTGTCCAGGGTGATGCCCACGGTGCAGTCGGCGTCGGTGTTGGCGTTGGACACGGTGTTGGGGGTGGACTTGCCGTCGATCAGGATGACGCCGTCAGCGCCGCAATCGAATTTCAGGACGGCGCCCAGGCCGCTGTCAGCGCCAACTTTGGTGCGAATGGCTTGTGTGCATTCTTCGAGGTTCATTTGAATTTCCTTGGTGTGTGGTTTGGGGGTGTCTCCCGCAGCGGTGGCTGCAGGAACCGGCCCGAATCTTAGCAACATTGCATGACGTTAAGTATAGTATTAATACCTATACGATATTTGGTTGACGTTAACGTTACCCTGCACTAAACTGCGCCCAGTTTCAACGCAAGGACCCGTTCTGATGCCTGCTATCCGTTCCAAAATCAACGTCAAGGCCGATGCCTTCGCTGCCAATGTGCAGCGCATGCAGGGCCTGCTCTCCGAGGTGCAAAGGCTGGAAGGCCTGGTCATCGCCGAATCCGAATCCAAGCGCGAGAAGTTCGAAAAGCGCAAGCAGCTGCTGCCGCGCGAACGCGTGGCGCGCCTGCTGGACCGCGGCACACCGTTCCTGGAGCTGAGCCGCCTGGCGGGGCTCAACATGCACGACGACGATGGCAAGAAGGCCGTACTCGGCGGCGGCTCCATCATTGGCATCGGCGTGGTGGCGGGCAAGCGCTGCCTGGTGTCGGTGAACGACAGCGCGGTCAAGGGCGGAACGGTGGCACCCATGGGTCTGCGCAAGGCCTTGCGGGCGCAGACCATCGCCATCGAAAACAAGCTGCCCCTGATCTATCTGGTGGAAAGCGGCGGCGCCAACCTGATGTACCAGGCCGAGATCTTTGTGGACGGTGGCCGCAGCTTTGCCAACCAGGCACGCATGTCGGCAGCCGGCCTGCCGCAGATCTCCGTGGTGCACGGCTCGTCCACGGCCGGTGGCGCCTATCTGCCCGGCCTTTCCGACTACGTGATTCTGGTGCGCGGGCGTTCCAACATCTACCTGGCTGGCCCCCCGCTGGTCAAGGCCGCCATTGGCGAGGACTGCACTGACGAAGAGCTGGGCGGCGCCGAGACCCACGCCCAGGTCACCGGCCTGGGCGAGTACCTGTGCGAAGACGATGCCCACGCCATCGGCATGGCCCGTGAGGTGATGGACAAGCTGCGCTGGGACCAGACGCCCGCAGCCGCCAGCTATGCCGAGCCGCTGTACGACGAGCAGGAGTTGATGGGCATCGTGCCGGCTGACGAGCGCGAGCCCTACGACGTGCGCGAGATCATTGCCCGCCTGGTGGATGGCTCCGATTTCCTGGAGTTCAAGGCCAGCTACGCCCCCGAGATGATGTGCGGCCACGCCCGGGTGCAGGGCCATCTGGTGGGCATCCTGGGCAACAACGGCCCCATCCAGCCCGCCGGTTCGACCAAGGCCGCGCAGTTCATCCAGCTGTGCGACCAGAGCGGCACGCCGCTGATCTTCCTGCAGAACACCACCGGTTACATGGTGGGCTCGGTGGCCGAGCGCAGCGGCGCCATCAAGCACGGCTCCAAGATGATCCAGGCCGTGGCCAACGCCCGCGTGCCCAAATTCACCGTGGTGGTGGGCGGCTCGTATGGCGCCGGCAACTACGGCATGTGCGGCCGCGGTTTCGACCCGCGCTTCATCTTCTCCTGGCCAACGGCCCGCACCGCCGTGATGGGCGGCGCGCAGGCGGCCAAGGTGATGGACATTGTCAACCGCGCCAAGATCGAACGCGCTGGCGGCGAGGCCAACGAAGAAGCCCTCAAGGCCATGTCCGACGGCCTGCGCCTGCGGCTGGACAAGGAGTCTGCCGCCCTGTTTGGCACTGCCCGCCTGTGGGACGACGGAATCATCGATCCGCGCGACACACGGCGCGTCCTGGGGCTGTGCCTAGCACTGGCCCAGGAAGCCGAGCAACGAACCCTGCGCCCCAACACCTTCGGTGTGGCACGCATGTAACTCCCCTATCTCCCAACACACCCACCTTCAACTTCAAGGCATTCACCATGAAATTCACACCCGAACACGAGCAAATTTCCGACACGGTACGCAAGTTTGTGGCCAACGAGATCAACCCCCATCTGCCCGAGTGGGAGAAGGCGGGCATTTTCCCGGCCCACCAGCTGTTCAAGAAGATGGGTGACCTGGGCCTGCTGGGCATCAAGTACTCCACGGAATACGGCGGCATGGGTCTGGACTTCAGCTACTCCATGGTGATGGCTGAAGCCCTGGGCGAGTGCAATGCCGGCGGCGTGCCCATGGCCATTGGTGTGCAAACCGACATGTGCACCCCGGCACTGGCGCGCTTTGGCTCCGACGCCCTGCGCCGCGAGTTCCTGGCACCGGCCATTGCCGGTGACATGGTGGGCTGCATCGGCGTGAGCGAGACCGGCGGCGGCTCGGACGTGGCCGCCCTGAAGACCACCGCCCGCAAGGACGGTGGCGACTACATCATCAACGGCTCCAAGATGTGGATCACCAATGGCATGCAGGCCGACTGGTGTTGCCTGCTGGCCAACACGTCGGACGGCCCGGTGCACAAGAACAAGTCGCTCATCATGGTGCGCCTGGACAGCCCGGGTGTGACACGCCAGAAGATCGAGAAGATCGGCATGCACTCCAGCGACACCGCCCAGCTGTTCTTCGACAACGTGCGCGTGCCCCAGAGCAACCTGATTGGTCAGGAAGGCATGGGCTTCATGTTCCAGATGCTGCAGTTCCAGGAAGAGCGCCTGTACGGCGCCGCCGGTTCGCTGCGCTCGCTGGACAAGCTGATCGACCAGACCATCGAATACACCCGCCAACGCCAGACCTTTGGCAAGCCCATCCTGGACAACCAGGTGGTGCATTTCCGCCTGGCGGAGCTGCGCACCGAAGTGGAGGCCCTGCGTGCGCTGACCTACCGCGCGGTGGAGGCATACGTCAGCGGCAAGGACGTGACCAAGCTGGCCTCCATGGCCAAGCTCAAGGCCGGCCGTCTGAGCCGCGAAGTGGCCGACAGCTGCCTGCAGTACTGGGGTGGCATGGGCTTTACCGCCGACAACCCTATCTCGCAAGCCTACCGCGACGGCCGTCTGATTTCCATTGGCGGCGGCGCCGACGAAATCATGCTGGGCATCATCTGCAAGTTCGAAGGCACTTTGCCGGGCAAAGCGTAATGGCATTTGCTATGCAATTTGAAGCAATCCACGCAGAGCAGACGGGGCCTGCGCTGTATATCACGCTGAATCGACCGGAGTCGCGCAACGCCATGTCGCTGCAGATGGTGGCCGAGCTGCGCCAGGCGCTGCAGGCTGCCGAAGCCACCGTGGGCCAGCCCGACGCGGTCCGTGTCGTGGTGCTGCGCGGTGCAGGGGGGCACTTCTGTGCCGGCGCCGATCTGAAAGACATGGCCGGCGCCCGCATGCGGGCCATGCAGGCCACGCAGGGTGGCGGCGACCCCATTGCGGAGGTCAATGCCGCCTTTGGTGAGCTGTGCGTGGCTTATTCCCGCACACCGCTGGCCGTGGTGGCGGTGCTGGAAGGCACGGTCATGGGCGGTGGCTTTGGTCTGGCCTGCGTGGCCGACGTGGCCCTCGCCAGCGAGACGGCCAGTTTCCGTCTGCCGGAAACCACGCTGGGCGTGGTGCCGGCCCAGATTGCCCCGTTCCTGGTGGAGCGCCTGGGCTACTCGCAGGCCAAGCGCCTGGCCGTGACCGGTGGCCGCCTGGACGCCGCAGCGGCCTTACGCATTGGCATGGTGCATGCCGTGGCCACCACCGCGGCGTTGCCAGCGGAACTCGACACCGTGCTGGCCGACATTCTGGCTTGCGCCCCCGGCGCGCTGGCGGCCACTAAGGCCCTCATGGCCCAGGCCCGTCTGAGCGAGCCGCAGGCGCTGGTGCCAGCGGCGGCCGCCATCTTTTCCCGTGCAGCCCAAGGCCCGGAGGGGCTGGAAGGCATGACTGCATTCATTCAAAAGCGCAAACCACAGTGGGCACCGCAATGACCTTCTCCAAAATTCTGATTGCCAACCGGGGCGAGATCGCGTGCCGGGTCATCCGCACCGCCCGTGACCTGGGCTACCGCACCGTGGCCGTGTTCAGTGACGCGGACCGCCATGCGCCCCACGTGACCCTGGCCGATGAGGCCGTGCACATTGGCGCTTCGCCTGCCGCCGAGTCCTACCTGCGGTTTGACGCCCTGCTGGACGCGGTCCGCAAGACCGGTGCAGATGCCCTGCACCCCGGCTACGGTTTCCTGAGCGAGAACGCCGCGTTTGCGCAGGCCTGCGCCGATGCCGGCGTGGTCTTCATCGGCCCGCCTGCCAGCGCCATTGAGGCCATGGGCGACAAGGCGTTGGCCAAGCGCCGCATGCTGGATGCCGGTGTGCCGTGTGCGCCCGGCTACCTGGGTGCCGACCAGAGCGATGCCAACCTGATTGCCGAGGCCAAGAAGCTGGGTTACCCCCTGCTGGTGAAGGCCGTTGCCGGCGGCGGCGGACGCGGCATGCGCCTGGTGCGCGCCGACAGCGAACTGCAGCAGGGCATTGACGGTGCGCGCCGGGAAGCCACCAGCGCGTTTGGCGACGGCACGCTGATGCTGGAGCGCCTGATCGACAACGGCCGCCACATCGAGATCCAGGTGTTTGCCGATGCCCATGGCAACGCCGTGTATCTGGGCGAGCGTGACTGCACGGCCCAGCGCCGCCGCCAGAAGGTGATTGAGGAAGCGCCGTCGCCTGTGGTCACTCCCGCCATGCGCGAAGCCATGGGCAAGGACGCCGTGGCGGCAGCGCTGGCCGTGGGCTACCGCGGCGCGGGTACGGTGGAGTTCATCGTGGACGACAAGCTCAACCACTACTTCCTGGAAATGAACACCCGCCTGCAGGTGGAGCACCCGGTGACCGAGTGCATCACCGGCTACGACCTGGTGGAGTGGCAGCTGCTGGTGGCGGCGGGCGAACCCCTGCCGGCACGCCAGGCTGATATCACCCTCACCGGCCACGCCATTGAAGCGCGCCTCTACGTGGAAGACCCCTACGCTGGGTTTGCGCCGCAGACCGGAACCGTGCTGTGGTGGCGCCCCGCCGATGCCTTGCACGCGGGCGTGCGCATTGACGACGGCATTTGCGAGGGGAGCGTGATCTCCCCGTACTACGACCCCATGGTGGCCAAGGTGATCGTGCACGGACGCGACCGCGACGACGCCATCCGCCGCCTGCGTGCAGCGCTGGCCAATGCGCCTCTGCTGGGCTTGCGCAACAACGGGCGTTTCCTGAGCGACCTGGTGGACCACCCGGCTTTCCGAAAGGCCGAGATGACCACCACCCTGATCGACCAGTGGCTGGACAAGGGCGAACCTCTGCTGCAGGAAGCTGCACCCGGCGACGAGGTGTGGTCCGTGGCGGCCATGGCCCTGGCCATGCGCCACGGCAACAGCTGGCGCGCCGACAGCGTGGCCGCGTTTGAACTGCTGCTGCGCAACGGCGACACGGTGCGCAGCGTGCGGGTCCGCCCTGACCGCCATGGCGGTGTGGTGCTGATGCTCGACGGCGCCACGCGCCACGCCAAGGTGCTCGGCGGTGTGGAAGGGGAACTGCGCTACGAGATCGACGGCGTGGTGCGCTCGGCCATATCGGTCCTCAGTGGTTCGGATCTGCATCTGGCGCTGGACGGACGCGCCTTTGTATTCACCGAGGTGTCACCGTTCCCGGACGCCGACGCCCTGAAGGATGCCAGCAAGGCGCGCTCGCCGGTGGCCGGCAAGGTCACGCAGATTCTGGTGACGCCGGGCGCTGCGGTGGAAGACGGCCAGGCCATGGTCTGTGTCGAAGCCATGAAGATGGAAATGTGGTTGTCAGCCCAGGCCGCGGGCCAGGTGCTGGCAGTGCATGCCAACGTCGGAGACCAGGTGGAGGCCGGTGCCCTGCTGGTAGAACTTGAATTGACCCCAACCAAGGAAGCATGATGGAAAAAGCAATACTCACCTGTGCGCTGACTGGCGTGCTGACCAACCCCAAGCAGCACCCGGTTCCGGTGACACCGGCCCAGATGGCGGCGGAGGCGCGCGATGCGTTCAATGCCGGCGCGTCCATCATGCACGTGCATGTCCGCAACCAGGAGGAGGGCATGGGCCACATGCCCTCGTGGGACCCTGAGGTGATGGCCTCGGTGGTGGACGCGATTCGCGCTGCCTGCCCCGGCGTCATCATCAACCTGACCACGGGGGTGGTGGGTAAGGACGTTTCCGGCCCCCTGGCTTGCATCCGGCGCGTCAAGCCCGAGATTGCCGCCTGCAACGCCGGCAGCCTGAACTACCTCAAGATCAAGGATGACGGCAACTGGGCCTGGCCGCCCATGGTGTTTGACAACCCGGTGTCCAAGGTTCAGCAGTTTCTGGACGTGATGGCCGAGTGTGGCACCCACCCGGAATTTGAATGTTTCGACGTGGGCATTGTGCGCGCGGTGGGCATGTTTGTAAAAAACGGCATGCTCAAGCCTGAGATGGGCCGCCCCGAGTACAACCTGGTCATGGGTGTGGCCTCGGGCATGCCGTGCGATGCGGACCTGTTGGCGCTGCTGCCCCAGTGGATGGTGCCCAACAGCGTGTGGCAAGCCACGCTGATTGGTCGCCAGGAAATCTGGCCGGTGCACCAAAAGACCGCCGATCTGGGCGGCATGTTGCGCACCGGCCTGGAAGACACCTTCTACCTGCCCAACGGCGACCGCGCTGGCGGCAACGGTGCCCTGATCACTGAACTGGCCGCCTGCGCAGAGCGCGCTGGGCGTTCCATTGCCAGCCCGGCCGAAGCCCGTGCACTGCTGGGACTCAAACCCTGACATCGGCAAGAATGTGGGCCGTAACTGGATGAAACTTGCCGAAGTGGCAAATCTTCTGATATACTTCGAGGCTTAGCGGCTGTAGCTCAGCTGGATAGAGTACTTGGCTACGAACCAAGGGGTCGTGGGTTCGATTCCTGCCAGCCGCACCAAAAGTAAAGGCCTGTGATTGCAAGATCACAGGCCTTTTTCTTATTCCGATCCTGTTGCACGGTGTTCCATGAGCAAGGCTTTTACCAAAGAGTCGGCAGGCGCAGACGATGCCGACGACGAATTGCAACTGCCCCCCATTCCGGCCGGTGGCAAGAACTACATCACCCCACAGGGCTATGCGCGACTGCGCGACGAGCTGCTGGCGCTGATTGACGTTGAGCGCCCCAAGGTCGTGGACATCGTGCATTGGGCGGCCAGCAATGGGGATCGTTCGGAAAACGGGGATTACCTCTACGGCAAGAAACGTTTGCGCGAGATCGACCGCCGGATCCGCTTTCTGACCAAGCGCTTGGAGATTGCCGAGGTGGTCGACCCGTCCGTGCATTTCGGCAATACCCAGATTTTCTTTGGCGCCACGGTGACCTACGCCGACGAGACCGGCCAGGAGCGCACCGTCACGATCATGGGCATTGACGAGGCCAACAGTGCGCAGGGCGAAGTCAGCTGGATTTCGCCCATTGCCCGCACGCTGCTCAAGGCCCGCGAGGGCGATGAACTCAAACTGGTCATGCCCGAGCGGGTGAGCGAGATCGAGGTGCTTGCGGTGCGCTACCCCAGTCCCGCGAAGGCTTAACCCGGCGTTGCCACCTTGCTGCGCGAAGCGCGTATCACGGACGGATTGCGGTTGAGGTTGCGCAAGGCGGTTTCCAGGTGGCTGGCGTCGCGCACGGCCACCACAAAGCGCAGGTCCATGTCGTCGTGCGGAGCTTCCTGCCCCATGTCGATGTGCACGATGTCGGCTTCGGCCGCCGCCAGCGCTGCAGCAACCTTGGCCAGTACGCCTTTGCCGTTGGTGACGGTGACCACAATGCCGGCTTCAAACGCCCGCACAGGTTCGTCAGCCCATTCGACGCCAATGAAGCGCTCGCTGTCCTTGTGCTGGAGTTTCTTGGCAATGGGGCAGTCCTGCACGTGCACCACCAGACCTTCGCCGCGCCCCAGGTAGCCCACAATGGCATCGCCGGGTATGGGCCGGCAGCAGTGGGCAAACTGCACCGACGCGTTCTCGCTGCCGTCGAGCGTGATGGAACCCTGCGAAGTGGTTTCGTGGGCGGTGAAGCGCTCGCGCGTGAGCAGCAGGGCGTCCGGGCGCTCCCCTTTTTCGGCCAGCAGATGGACCAGGCGCTTGGCGACGATGTGGGCAATGCGCTTGCCCAGTCCGATATCGGTCAGCAGTTCCTGGCGGTTCTTGCTGCCGGTGAAGCGCAGCAGCTTCTCCCAGATGGGTTCGTAGGCGGGATCGTCGTCGGGGAAATGTTCGATGCCCTCGGCGCGCAGGGCCTGCGCCAGCAGCTTGCCGCCGAGCTCTTCGGATTCGGTCTGCGCCAGGGTCTTGAGATGGTGGCGGATTTTGGAGCGCGCGCGCCCTGTCCGCACAAACGCCAGCCACGCGGGGTTGGGTGCCGACACCGGGGCCGTCACGACTTCCACCACGTCGCCGTTCTTGAGCTCGGTGCGCAGGGGCACCTGCTCGCCGTTGATGCGGGCCGCCATGGTGCGGTCACCCACATTGCTGTGGATGGCATAGGCAAAGTCGACCACGGTGGCCCCGCGGGGCAGTGCCATGATCTGGCTCTTGGGGGTGAACACGTAGACCGCGTCGGGGAACAAGTCCACCTTGACGTGGTCCCAGAACTCCGCGGCATCCCGGGTTTCGTCCTGGATGTCGAGCAGGGATTGCAGCCACTGCGTGCCCAGCCGGTCGGAAGAGGTGTCGTCCGGATTCTTGACCTTGTACAGCCAGTGCGCCGCCACCCCCGACTCGGCCACGATGTGCATGGCTTCGGTGCGCATCTGGAATTCCACGTTCACACCCGACGGCCCCACCAGCGTGGTGTGCAGGGACTGGTAGCCGTTGAGCTTGGCGATGGCGATGTGGTCCTTGAACTTGCCCGGAACCGGCTTGTAGAGCTGGTGCAGGATGCCCAGGGCCGTGTAGCAATCGGTGACCTGGGGCACCAGCACCCGGAAACCGTAGATGTCGGTGACCTGGGCAAAGCTCAGGTTCTTGCTGTCCATCTTGCGGTAGATGGAGTAAAGCGTTTTCTCGCGTCCGGCAATGCGCACGTTCATGTGCGCGGCGGCAAACGCGGCTTCCACTTCCTTCTGCACTTTCTGGATCAGGTCGCGGCGCCGGCTGCGCGCCTTGGCCACGGCCTTGGACAGCGTGGCGTAGCGCCAGGGGTGCAGGTGGCGGAAAGCCAGGTCCTGCAACTCGCGGTAGGTCTGGTTCAGCCCCAGGCGGTGGGCGATGGGGGCGTAGATGTCTTGCGTCTCGGTCGAAATGCGGCCCCATTTGGCCCGGGGCACATCCGACAGGGTGCGCATGTTGTGGGTGCGGTCGGCCAGCTTGATGAGGATGACGCGCACATCCCGCGCCATGGCCAGGAGCATTTTGCGAAACGATTCCGCCTGGTTCTCTTCACGGGTGTTGAACTGGAGCTTGTCGAGCTTGGTCAGTCCATCGACCAGCTCCGCCACGGGGGAGCCGAAGCGCTCGATCAGTTCGGCCTTGGTCACGCCGCAGTCTTCCATGGCGTCGTGCAGCAGTGCAGCCATCAGGGCCTGCGCGTCCAGCTTCCATTCGGCGCACTGCGTGGCGACGGCAATGGGGTGCGTGATATAGGGCTCGCCGTTGTTGCGCAGCTGCCCCAGGTGGGCTTCGTCGGCAAAGCGGTAGGCCTGGCGGACCTGCTCGTAGTCCGACGGGGTCAGGTAATCGAGCTTGGCGGTCAGCCCCGCCAGGCTGGCGGAAGCGGCAGTGACGGCGGCGGGAGGGCGTGCCTCTTTCTGCCCCCCTTCCGGAACCGGGGCATCCTTGCGTGGCGTGGGTTTTAGCGAAGATCCCATGTCTCAAATGTAGCGCGCTGCCTGGATTTTGGCTGTCCGGTCGGCATAAAGACCAAAAAAAAGCACCGCATGCGGTGCCTTTCTGGGGGGCGGGACGCTCAGAGGGGAACCTTCTTGAGCATTTCCAGGCCGACCTTGCCGGCGGCAATTTCGCGCAATGCCGTTACGCCAGCCTTGTTCTTGCTTTCGATCTTGGGCGTGTGGCCCTGGTTGAGCATGCGGGCGCGGTAGGTCGCGGCCAGCACCAGCTGGAAGCGGTTGGGGATCTGCAACAGGCAGTCTTCGACAGTGATACGGGCCATGGAGTTCTCCGGAGGACTAAGGGATAAGCAGCGCCTTGAATGTTTCAGCCCGGGCACGGCGCTGGGCCGCAAATCGGAGGCGCTGGGCGTGAACAATCGCTTTCAGGTCGAAAAGCGCGCGGTCAAACAGTTCGTTTATTATAACGAAGTCGAACTTATCCACATGGGCGACTTCGGTGGCGGCGTTTTTCATGCGCACCTCGATCACCTCTGGCGTGTCTTCTCCGCGGCGCTCCAGGCGGGCGCGCAATTCTTCCCAACTGGGGGGCAGGATGAAAATGGAAATGGCGTTGGCAAAGATCTTCTTGATCTGGAGGGCGCCCTGGAAGTCAATTTCCAGAATCACGTCGGCGCCTTGCGCCATGCGCTCCTCAATGGCCTTTTTGGAGGTGCCGTAGCGGTGGTTGTGCACATGGGCCCATTCCACGAAGGCGTCGGCCGCCACCATGGCGTCGAACTCCTGCTGGGAAACGAAAAAATACTCGCGTCCGTGCTTTTCCTGGCCCCTGGGCGCGCGCGTGGTGTGCGACACCGAAGGCTGCACGTGCGAGTCCAGTTCCAGCAAGGCCTTGACCAGGCTGGATTTCCCAGCCCCGCTGGGCGCTGCAACGACAAAGAGATTCCCGGGGTAGTCCATAGATATTGGCACTGAGGGCGGTAACTGAGGTCGCTTATTCTATGTTCTGGACCTGCTCGCGCATCTGCTCGATCAGGACCTTCATGTCCACCGAGATGTGGGTGAGTTCCAGTGCCGCCGATTTGGAGCCCAGGGTGTTGGCCTCGCGGTGCAGTTCCTGGATCAGGAAGTCCAGCCGTTTGCCGATTTCCCCGCCCTTCTTGATCAGGCGCTCGATTTCGTCCAGGTGCGAGCCCAGGCGGGTGATTTCTTCGGCCACGTCGATCCGGATGGCAAAGGCGGTGGCTTCGGTCAGTGCGCGGTCCTGCGCGGCCTCCGGCAGGGTGCTGCCGTCGGCCAGGGCCATGGCTTCCTGCCAGCGGGTCAGGAAGCGCTGGCGGTTTTGCTCCACCAGCTGGGGGATCAGCGGAATGGCCTGCTGCGCCAGCGTGCGCAGCTGGGCGATGTGCTCCAGCAGCATGGTGGACAGCCGGGAACCCTCGCGCTGGCGGGCGCTGAGCAGGGCCTTGAGAGCCTCTTCCGCCAGGGGCAGCACCTCGGCGCTCCAGTCGCGTGCGCTGCCCTGTTCGGCCGCGGCCAGGCGGATCACGTCGGCCACGCTCAGCGCCGTGGCGCTGGGCAGCCACGATCGCACGTTGTCCTGCACCGCATTGAGGCGCTGCAGCAGCCGGGGGGTGGGGTCGGGAACGCTGGTGGCGGAGGCCATCTCGATGGAGGCGCGGACTTCCACCTTGCCGCGTTTGAGCCGGCCCACCAGCAGGTCACGCAGCACCGGTTCGAACTGGCGCAGGTCTTCGGGCAGGCGAAACGACAGGTCCAGAAAGCGGCTGTTGACGGAACGGATCTCCAGACCGAGCTGGCCGGAAGGGGTTTTGGTGTCGGAATCGGGGGTAGTGGAGGCCGTGCTGTGTTGTGCACTGGCATAACCCGTCATACTGTAAACTGGCATAGCGGTCTCTCGGGTCAGGGGAACGGCCCCAAGAATAACCCGGTTCAGCCGAATCCAACGAGCTTTCATTCCTTATTTATGTCGAAGGTCAAGCCAGCACCCTTACCCCCGGACACCGTCATCGGTGGCTACCGCATCATCCGCAAAGTGGCGGCGGGTGGCTTTGGGCTGGTGTATCTGGCGCTCGACCCCGATGGCCAGCAGGTTGCTGTCAAGGAATACCTGCCGTCATCGCTGGCGACCCGCGCGCCGGGCGAGCTGCTGCCCAAGATTCAGCCGGAGAAGCTGTCGCTGTACCGCCTGGGTCTCAAGAGTTTTTTTGAAGAAGGGCGCTCGCTGGCCCAGATTTCCCACCCTTCGGTGGTGAGCGTGCTCAACTTCTTCCGCGAGAACGAGACCGTGTACATGGTCATGAACTACCTGGAGGGCGCGGCCCTGCAGGACTTCATCGTGACCGCACGCGACCTCAAGCAGAGCAAGGTGTTCCGGGAGTCCACCATCCGCTCGCTGTTCGATGAGATCCTGCGCGGCTTGCGCATCGTGCACCAGCACAAGATGCTGCACCTGGACATCAAGCCGGCCAATATTTTCATCACTGACGACAACAAGTCCGTGCTCATCGACTTTGGCGCGGCCCGCGAGGTGCTGAGCAAGGAAGGCAACTTCATCCGCCCCATGTACACGCCCGGCTTCGCAGCGCCCGAGATGTACCGGCGCGATGCCTCCATGGGGCCGTGGACCGACATCTACGCCATTGGCGCCTGCATTTACGCCTGCATGCAGGGGTTTCCGCCCAATGAGGCGCCGCAGCGCCTGGAGAAAGACCGCATTGCCATTGCGCTGGCCCGTCTGCGCGGGGTCTATTCCGACAACCTGATCGAGGTGGTGGAGTGGTGCATGTCGCTGGACCCCCTGTCGCGCCCGCAGTCGGTCTTTGCCTTGCAGAAGGAATTGAGCCGCGAAGGCGAGCGGCACTACACCAAGCTCAGTGTGACCGAGAAGATGCGCATGCAGTTTGACACCATGGTGTCTGACACCAAGAAGACTGCACAGGGTCCCACGGGTGTAGGCACAAAGACCAAATGAAATTTTCTGTTTTCCAGATCAGTCGCAAAGGCGGTCGTGAGAAAAACGAAGACCGCATGGGGTACTGCTATACCAAGAGCTCCGGGCTGTTCCTGCTGGCCGACGGGATGGGCGGGCACCCCGAGGGCGAGATTGCCGCACAGATGTCCCTGCAGGTCATTTCTGCGCTGTACCAGCAGGAAGCCAAGCCGGAGATCGAAGACGTCAAGGCCTTCTTTTCCACCGCGATCCTGGCTGCCCACCGGCAGATCCTGCGGTACGCCGCAGAAAAGAACCTGACCGACACCCCGCGCACCACGCTGGTGGCGGCCATCGTGCAGGGGGGCGTGGCGACCTGGGCGCACTGCGGTGATTCGCGCCTGTATTTCGTGCGCTCGGGTGAATTGCTGGCCCGCACGCGGGACCACTCCTACCTGGAGCAGCAGCAGTCGGCCAAGCCCACGATTCCGCTGCCGGCCAACTTCAACCGCAACGTGCTCTACACCTGCCTGGGTTCGCCGGCGCGCCCCATCTTCGACGTGACCGGGCCGGTGCCCCTGCAGCAGGGGGACCGGATACTCCTGTGTTCCGACGGCCTGTGGAGCAGTCTGGACGATGCCGATATCGTCTACCACCTGGGCCAGAAGCCCGTCGCCTCGTCCGTTCCCGATCTGGCCGAGCGTGCGCTGATCAAGGCCGGCTCTCAGAGCGACAACGTGACCGTGATTGCCATGGAGTGGGAGACACCCGACACGTTCGAGTCCACCCGCGGCAGCATTTCGACCGACAGCATCGACGACGGCGTGTTTGCCTCCACCGTGCAGGTGGGATGGCTGGACTCCGGCGTGGACGATCTGGACGACGACGCCATCGAGCGCTCCATTGCCGAGATCAACGAAGCCATCCGACGCACCGCGTCCCGCAAATCCTGACCCCTGGCGCCGCATGGCGCCCTATTTCCAAGGTTGTTCCATGACTGAATTTGTTCGCAGCGGCACACGTGCCGCCAACCAGTTGCGCCCGGTGCGCATCACGCGCGGCTACACCGTGCATGCCGAGGGTTCGGTCCTCATCGAGTTCGGGGCGACCCGTGTCCTTTGCACCGCCTCGGTGGAAGAAAAGGTGCCGCCCCACAAGCGCGGCAGTGGTGAAGGCTGGGTCACCGCCGAATACGGCATGCTGCCCCGCGCCACCCACACGCGCAGCGACCGCGAGGCGGCACGGGGCAAGCAAAGCGGGCGCACCCAGGAAATCCAGCGCCTGATCGGGCGTTCCATGCGCGCCGTGTTCGACCTCAAGAAATTGGGCGAGCGCACCATCCAGCTCGACTGCGACGTGCTGCAGGCCGATGGCGGCACGCGCACGGCCGCCATCACCGGCGCCTTCGTGGCGGCGCAGGATGCCGTCAACGGCCTGCTGGCGGCCGGCAAGATCACCGCGTCGCCCATTACCGCCCCGGTGGCGGCTATCTCGGTGGGTATCGTGCAGGGCACGCCGCTGCTGGATCTGGAGTACACGGAGGATTCGGCCTGCGACACCGACATGAATGTGGTCATGACCGGTGCCGGGCATTTTGTGGAGGTGCAAGGCACCGCCGAGGGCGTGGCCTTCTCGCGGGCCGAAATGGACAGCCTGCTGGCGCTGGCCGAGAAAGGCATCGCCGAGTTGATGGATCTGCAGCAGCAGGCGCTATCAAAATAGTAGCAATCTACGCAGTATTGACGGAGCCTAAGGCTGTATTTCTATGAAAATTGTTCTTGCCTCCAACAACCCGGGCAAGCTCGCTGAGCTGCAGGCCATGTTTGCCCCCCTGGGCTGCACGCTGGTGCCCCAGGGCGAACTGGGCGTGCCCGAGGCGCCGGAGCCGCACCGCACGTTTGTGGAAAACGCGTTGGCCAAGGCGCGCAACGCGGCCTTGCACACCGGTCTGCCGGCGCTGGCCGATGACGCTGGCCTGTGCGTGGACGCCTTCAACGGCTTGCCGGGCGTGGACACCGCCTATTACGCCACCCAGTTTGGCTACGCCAAGGGCGACAGCAACAACGTGCGTGCCCTGCTGGAGCAGATGCAGGGCATCGACCACCGGCGCGCGGCGCTGGTCAGCACCCTGGTGGCCGTGCGCACCCCGGACGACCCGGAGCCGCTGATTGCCATGGGCCGCGTGGTGGGCCAGATTGCACGGGAGCCGGTCGGCTCCAACGGCTTCGGCTTCGATCCGGTCATGTGGATTCCCGAGTTCGGGCAGACCTTTGCCCAGCTGCCCACTGCGGTCAAGAACGCCAACAGCCACCGCGGGCGCGCCGCCCAGGCCATGGCCGCGCTGATCCGCGAACGCTGGCTGGCCGCGCCATGATTCCCATTGTTACGGTGTCGGCGGCGGCAAGCCCGGTGGTGGTGCAGGACATCACCCACTACATGCGCCCCGGCACGCTGCAACTGACGGCGCTGCCTCCGCTGTCGCTGTATGTGCACCTGCCGTGGTGCCTGAAGAAATGCCCCTACTGCGACTTCAACTCGCACGAAATGGCGCCCACGGACCTGCCCGAGCAGCGCTATGTGGACGCCCTGGTGGCGGATCTGGAAGCCGCCTTGCCGCTGATCTGGGGCCGTGGTATCCACAGCATCTTCATCGGCGGCGGAACCCCCAGCCTGTTTGCCCCCGCCACCATCGACCGCCTGCTGGGGGACATCCGCGCCCGGCTGCGCCTGGAGCCGGACTGCGAGATCACGCTGGAAGCCAATCCCGGAACCTTCGAGAAAGACCGCTTCCGCGCCTACCGCGATGCGGGCGTCACGCGCCTGTCGGTGGGCGTGCAGAGCTTCAACGATGACCACCTGAAGGCCCTCGGCCGCGTGCACGACCGCGCGCAGGCGCTGGCGGCGGTGGAGGAGGCGGCCAAGGCCTTTGACACCTTCAACCTGGACATCATGTATGCCCTGCCGGGCCAGACGCTGGAGCAGGTGGGGCAGGACATGGGCATGGCGCTGCAGTTTGCGCCGCCCCACATTTCCATCTACCACCTCACCATCGAGCCCAACACCTACTTTGCCAAGTACCCGCCGGCCATTCCCGAGGACGACACGGCCTACGCCATGCTGGACCACATCACCGAGCTTACCGGCGTGGCCGGGCTGGAGCGTTACGAGGTGTCGGCCTATGCCAGGAGCGGCCACCGCTGCCGGCACAACCTCAATTACTGGCAGTTCGGCGATTACCTGGGCATTGGCGCGGGCGCCCACAGCAAGCTGAGCTTTGCGCACCGGGTGGTGCGTCAGGTGCGCTTTCGGGAACCGCGCCTGTACATGGAACACGCGCTGGCGGGCAACGCCGTGGCGCAGGTGGAGGAGGTTGGCCGCGCCGAGTTGCCGTTTGAATTCATGCTCAATGCCCTGCGCCTGCGCAACGGATTTGGATTGCGTGATTTCACGGAGCGCACCGGGCTGGCGGTGACCGCCATCGAGGCCGCCCTGACGCAGGCCGAGGCCAAGGGCCTGATCGAGCGTGACTTTGCCCGTGTTCGCCCCACGCAACGGGGCTTTGATTTCCTCAGTGACTTGCAGGCGCTTTTCCTGTCCAATGCAGCTTGAGTGGCGTGCCGCGGGCACGTGAAAGGGGGGTGCGATGTTCTCGGTGTACGGCAAAGCAGGGCGCCTGTTTCGGGGCTCCATGGAGGAACTGCGGCATGTGGGGCCGGTGTCCGCGGTGACCCGTTCGTATGCGGTGCGGCCCATAGGGCTGGACCCCCGCGACCAGAACCCCGCCCATTTCTCCGACCCCCATCCGGTCGTGCCGACGGACGTGGTGCACCGCAGTGCCCTGGCCGCCTACGAGCAGACCCGCAAGCCGGACGCGTCGCGGCACCTGCTGACGCGGGTGGACGCGATCATGAGCAGCCCGGTGACCACCATTGCCGACACCTTCACGGTCGAGCAGGCCTGGCAGGTGCTGGCGAAAAACCACCTGGGCCAGGCACCGGTCGTGGCCCGCGACGGCGTGCTGGTGGGCTTGCTGTCGCGTGCCGACCTGATGCGCCCGGAGCGCTTGCCCGGCCCGGAGAGCCATGCGCTGGTATGGCGTGCCCTGTTGCTGCAGAACGTCTCCGAGGTCATGTGGACGCCGGTGCCCAGCGTGGCGGCCGACACCGACATTCGCCGGGTGGCTCGCGTGCTGCTTGATACCGGCCTGCCCGGTTTGCCAGTGGTGGACGACCACGGGCAGGTGACTGGCTTTGTATCGCGCTCGGACATCCTGCGCGCCGTGGTGGCAGACCCGCCGCTGGATTTGTGGACCTGAGGGCCGGAAGTCGGCCCCGCAGGTTTACTGGACGTTGGCGTTAGCCAGCTGCGCGGTGCGCTGCGTGCCAGGCGCTTGGGCCGTGGTTTGCCAGCCGTAACCGTCGATGTGCTTGATGAAGAAGGACAGCATGCGCTCCCGGCTGTCGTCTGCCGCGGGCCGGTTGAGGCCTACCAAGTTACCCAGATACCGCTGCGGCACCATTTCCAGGTCAAACGAGTGTGCGGCCTCCGGGTACACCTTCACATCCAGCGATGCACCGGTGGAGCGGGCGTTTTCGCACTCCTGTGTAGGAGTCCAGCTGTCCTGCCCGCCACCGAAAACCAGCAGGGGTTTGGCGAGTTCGATGCGGCGGTTGCCAAATGAACCACACCAGGGGTAGTAGGCCACGACCGCGCGGTAACCGCCGTCCTTGGCTTTCATTTCACGCGGTCCATCGCCCAGTGCCACGTTGATGGCCACACTGCCGCCATTGCTCTGGCCCATCAGGAAGATGCCTTTGGGGTTCACGTACTTCAGGGACTGCAGGTACTTCAGGGCGTCGTAGGCGTCGTAGGTGCGGTAATCCAGCGCATCGACCTGCTTGCTGACGTTCTCGCAGACCTTGCCGCCACCGATGCTGCGGGGACCGAAGCTGTCGAGGTTCAGGACGACAAAACCCTTGCTGACCAGGAAGTCGGCGTAGGAGTTCATGGTGTAGCGCACGGCTGGTTGCCAGCCACCGCAGCCATGCATCAGCACTACGGCTGGAAACGGGCCTTCGCCCGCCGGTTTGGAGATGTCGGCGCGCAGGGTTACATGGTCCGCGTAGTAGGCGCGGCTGGCCTCAAACATGACCTTTTCACCGGCGTGGGCCGCCGGCAGGAACAGCGACGGCATGCTCCACAGCGCGACGCTCACCAGGCGCCGTCTGTCCCCCCGCCTTTCCGCCACCGGTGCCCCGGTGGGAGATGCAGCGCCCGCAGACCGTCTTTCGCCCTTGCGTCGGTCGAAAAACGGGGCCAGCAGCGTAGCTGCCATATGCCATCGGGTTCTGTAGACAGGTTCGGTCATGGTTGCGATTGCTCACATCAGGTAGCGGTGAACGCCGGGTAAACGATTTACCTACCGCCTGACCCCCATTGTCCAAGGAGTCCACTGGGCGGCTTTCAGTCGATTCTCACTACCCACACTCAATATAGGGACAAACAGGGGTGTTTTCAAGGTGCCTCAGAGGAGACTGCCGACCGGTGTTGCACGTTGAGTTTTGTCAATTATCGGGCGCGCAAAGTGTTTAGTCTTTGTCTATACCGATCATGAATGGGGAATAACGTGGCTGGGAAGAAAAAGAATGCGGAAGGCGCCCCGGCGGCGCGGCCCGCGGATGCGCTGCGTTTCTATGGCGATTCGTTTGTCCTGAACACCGCTTCGGGCATGTTTTACCGGCTGAGCCCGACAGCGGACTACCTGTTGCGTGCACGGGATGCCGGTGCCAGGACAGAAGAGTTTGCCGACCTGATCATGGCGCGCTACGGGGTGGACCACGCGACCGCCGTGCGGGATACGGAACTCTTGCTGAACCAGTTGACCGCGCTGGGACTGCTCGACACCGAACCGGTGAAGTGAAAACCATGAAAATCCAGATCAAAGCCGTTGCTGTTACCGGGTTACACCGCGGTGAGAATCCGCAGCCGGGTGCAGCCGTCATCGCCAGCCTGCGCCGGCGCTTTCCTGGCCTGCGCCTCATCGGGCTTTCCTACGACCCCATGGAGAGCAGCCTGTATGGGCAGGGGCTCGACCATCCGGATGCCGCCTACCTGATACCTTTTCCGGGGGCAGGCGCAGCCGCCCTGCAGGAGCGGCTGGACGCCATCCGCCAGAAGGAAGACATCGGTTTCATCATTCCCTGCCTGGATTCGGAGCTTGAAAACTTCAGCAGCATCGCCCCGAAGTTGCAGGAGTGGGGAATTGGGTGCATTCTTCCGTCGCCGGCCTCGTTTGAGGCCAGCAGCAAGGCGGGTCTGTACGATTTCTGCCAGCGCATCGGCGTTCCGTCACCGGTTACCAAAGTTGCCAAGAACCCTTGGGAGGTTGAGCAATGTGCCGCGGAAATCGGCTATCCGGTTTACGTCAAGGGCCGTCTGTACAACGCGCACCTGGTCAAGTCCCGTGCGGACCTGGCGCTGGCCTACGAAGACATTGTCAACATCTGGGGATGGCCCCTGGTCGTGCAGGAGGCCGTTGCCGGCGAAGAGTACGACGTGACCGGCGTGGGCGATGGCCGGGGGCGTATTGTCAAGAGCTGCACCATTCGCAAGCTGCTGCGCACAGCGCATGGCAAGGGCTATGGCGGCATCGTGGTCGAAAACCCGGAAATTGATGAGCTGTCGCAGCGCATCATCCATGGGTTGCGCTGGAACGGGCCGTTCGAGCTGGAGTTTCTCAAGGCAGCGGGCAAGCCCTATGCGCTCATGGAAATCAATCCCCGTTTCCCGGCGTGGATCGACTTCCCGTCCCAGATTGGCTGCAATCTCCCTGCCCTGCTGGTGGACCGCCTGCTGGGCCAGGCTCCAGCGTATCTGAAAACGCCTGTGGCAGGCCAGATGTTTGTCCGCCACTGCGTCGATCTCACGGGTGATTTTGCCGACTTCGCTGACATGGCCAGCCGTGGCGAGCGCGTTCTTCAACCCGTTCCCGTCCCAACTGGAAGCACGTCATGAGCAGCGAATACCTCCCCCCAAGCGTCGGCGCCGAACTGGGCCGCCAGGCGCTGGACGCGCAGGCCGAGCGCAATTTTTATGCGCGTGGTGCCTGCTCACCCACCTTGCCGGAGATTGACGGTGTTTCAGTCACGGAGCTGATTGCGCAATTTGGTTCGCCACTCTTTGTCTTTTCCGAGAACAGCCTGCGCGACCAGGCCCGCCGCATGCGCGAGGCGTTTCGCAGCCGCTACGACAACACGCAATTTGCCTGGTCGTACAAGACCAACTATCTGAACGCCATTTGCACGGTCTTTCACCAGGAAGGCTGGATGGCCGAGGTCGTCTCCGATTTCGAGTACCACAAGGCACGCAAGCTCGGCATTCCGGGTGGCAACATCATTTTCAACGGGCCGTACAAACCCCGCAGCATTCTGGAGCGCGCCATCAGCGAGGGAGCCCTGATCCAGATTGATAACTGGGACGAGTTGAGCCTGGTCGAGGAGCTCACCCGCCACCTCAGCAAGCCACTGGATGTGGGCATCCGTGTCTGGCTGGACGCGGGCATCCGGCCTGTCTGGTCCAAGTTCGGCTTCTCGGTGGAGAACGGGGAGGCCGGGCGTGCGGCCGATCGGGTTGCCAGGAATTCCCGGCTGCGGCTGCACACGCTGCATACGCACATCGGAACCTATATCCTGGCTCCCGGAGCTTATGCGGTGGCGGCGGCAAAGCTGGTGGCACTGCGCGAGCAGATCTTTGCGGAGCACCAGCACCTTGTTCCCTGCATCAACCTGGGGGGTGGTTTCCCGTCCCACAGCCTGCTGCACGGAATGGAGGGACCGGCCGAGCGGGTGATCCCTCCGATCGAGGCGTATGCCGATGCCATTGCCGAAGTGCTGAACCGCCTGCCCGCCAAGAAGCGCCCCCAACTGCGTTTTGAGAGCGGGCGCCATCTGGTGGATGACGCCGGCTATCTGCTGACCTCGGTGGTGGCCATCAAGGGGGTGCGCCACCCGGTCGCCGTCAACGCCGACCTTACCGGGCGCGATTACAAGGACCAGATGTTGCTGGGGGAGCAGGCACGGGCGAGCTATGTCATGGATGCCGGGGTCAACCTGCTCTACACCGCCACCTGGTACCAGATCAATGCTCTGCCGGCGCGCGTGGTCAATGCGCCGCCTTCTCCGGTGCGGCTCTACGGCCCGCTGTGCATGTCCATTGACGTGGTGCGCTATAGCGTGGACCTGCCTCCGTTGAGCGTGGGCGACGTGGTCACCCTGCATCCGGTGGGGGCCTACAACCTGTCGCAGTCCATGCAGTTCATCTGCTACCGCCCCGCGGTCGTCCTGATCGACGCGAACGGAAAACCGGAAATCATTCGTGCGCGCGAGGTCCTGGACGACATCCAGCGCCCCGAACGGCTCCCGGCCCATCTGGGAGGCAAGGCGTAATGGCTGCTGACTCTGCGACCCTGCGGGTTCCGGCATCGGCCGGCCTGGGCAAGGCGCTGGCCCGGGCGGGTAGCGCCCTGCGCAGAAAATTCGACCCCCTGCTGACGCCGTTCGGGCGGGTTCTCGGCGGCATTTTCTTCATTCCGGACCCTCTGATCGGGCTCCTGCTGTGGATCGCCCTTTTGCGCCAACCGTCCTATGCCGTCTTTGCGCTGGTGGGGCTGGCCACCGGGGCGCTGATCAAGCGCATGCTGCGGATCCACGAAACCCCCATTCTGGGGGGCGGGCTGAAGGCCAATGCCCTGATGGCGGCCATTGTCACGGGCTGGATGACCAGCGGCCTGGGACTGGCCTGGGGCCCGCGGCTGGGGATGGCGGCTGCCGCGGCCCTGGCTGCCACCATGGTGTCTGCCGCCCTGATGCGAGCCTTTTCCAGGAGCGTCTTTCCGCCGCTGCTCTGGGGCTATTGCCTGGTGGCCATCATGTTGTTCAAGGTCTGCCCGCAATGCACGGTCGTTGCGGCCAACACCATGCCCGCCTGGCCCCTGCCGCATGACGTAACCGGCTGGGGAGAGAGTTTCCTGCGGTCAATGGGATCGCTGATGTACACGTCCGAAGTCGGCGTCGGTCTGCTGGTCTGCGTGGCCATACTGCTGTGGTCCCGGACCATGTTCCTCAACGGACTGGCAGGTTGGATCAGCGGGGTCGGTGTGGCGCTCGCGTTCCAGCAGATGCATCTGGTGTACTACTGGTTGCCGGTGTCATACAACTACTTCATCACCGGCATGGCCTTGGGTTCGGTGGTGTTCCTGCCGGGCCGGCTGAGCTTGCTGGTGGCCGTCGTGGGCGGGTGTGCCGCCTCGTTCTTTGCCCTGGTGCTGCAGTACGCGCTGGATTGGTCGGCGATTGCCTATCTGCCGGTGTCTTCCGCGGTGGCGATCTGGGTGGGCGTGGGCGCGTTCACCCGGGACCGGTCTGTCGTGCGCCAGAGTTTCGCGTCGGACATTCCGCCGGAACAGCGGTGGTGGCTGGCGGCCTATTGGTACCAGCGGTTCGGGCCATTCTTTTCGCTGCTGGCGGTTCCGGTGGCGGGCGAGCTGAAGATTTCACAGGGGTTCGCGGGCGATCTCAGCCACACGGGCGCCTATTCCCACGCCCTGGACTTCCAGCGCCCGTCGGCGTCGGGCTCCATCTGGGGCGCCAGTGTTTTCTCGCCGGTCTCGGGCATCGTGGAGCGCATCAAGAACACGGTGGCGGACAACGCGATGGGGGAGTGCAACTACGCCGACAAGTGGGGCAATTTCGTGGTCATTCGCCTGGACAAGGGCGGCTGGGTCCTGGTGGCCCACCTGCAGCAGGGGACCGTTGCCGTGGCGCCCGGCGCGCGCGTGGAAACCGGAAACTACCTGGGACTGGTGGGCAACTCCGGGCGTTCGCCGGTTCCCCATCTGCACTTGCAGCACCAGGACTCACCGGAGCCCGGCGCGCCAACGACGGCTTTCCGTCTGGCCAATTACCTGACCACGGCACCTTCCGACGCGGCCTTCCTGTCGTGGAACGCCGCCGCGCTGCCCGGCGAGGGCGATGTGGTCATGGCTGCGCCGCTGAATGTGCCGGTGTACCAGGCGCTGGCTGGCATTGTTCCGGGGTCTGCCGTCTGGATGGTGGAGGCCAAGGGGCGTGTACCCCGTGCGTACCGAGAGCGGCAGTCCGCTGCCACGCTGCGGGTGGACATCCTGCTGGACGAGTTTGGCCAGCGTATTTTTCAGGTGGACGGGCAAGGCAGTCTGGTGTCCGTGCTGGAGCCCGATGCCTGGCGCATCACGGAACTGCGGCAGGTGGCGTCGCCTTTTCTCAAGCTGCTGGCGCTGGCCGTGCCCTCCATACCCTATGCCGCCAAGGCGGGAATGCACTGGCAGGACCTGGCTCCCACGGTGCCGCGGGGCGGCGTGTTCAGCCCGCTGGTGCTCATGCTGGCACCGTACTTTCCGCGCCCCTTTCTCAAGGTGGCGAGCAAATGCCTGCCGGCGATGGTGCCTGCCAGCCATGTGTTTCAGATTGACAGCCGGATGCAGACGCGCGCATCCGCGCTGCCGTTCAAGGTGACCTGCGAGTTTGCGGCGCTACGCGGACCGGTCAAGGTGCAGGCGGATTTCTATGGCGGAAGCGTGGTTTACACCCTGCTGTCGTATGAGCCGGGCAAGCGGGAAGACGGGCCGCGGCTCTGAAGAAGGGCCGAGGGTGTTCAGGGAGTTTTGGGTGCGGATGGCGTCGGTTGGCGACGGCGGGTTTTCCGTGTTTAGTGGTTGTTTTTTAAGAAGGGGAATGGAAATGAAAATTCTGAAATGGGAAAGAAGTCGGGTCGCTTCAGTGGCGGCGTTGGCGGTGCCTCTGCTGTTGGCAGGATGCGCCGGAAACGTCCTGCGCGTTGCGCCCTACGCGGAGCTCAAGGTCATCGATCCGGTCTGGACTACGGCCTACATCACGCGAAACCACGGGTACCTCGTTTACGACACCTTGTTCGCGATGGACGAAAACGGGGAAGCCAAGCCTCAAATGATCGATACCTGGACGGTGTCACCCGACAAAAAGACCTGGACCT
Organism: Rhodoferax sp. MLSD5-FHT05B10; assembly: GCF_058793415.1. NCBI lineage: Bacteria > Pseudomonadati > Pseudomonadota > Betaproteobacteria > Burkholderiales > Comamonadaceae > Rhodoferax > Rhodoferax sp. MLSD5-FHT05B10. The sequence goes on from NZ_JBXAFT010000011.1 coordinate 57,459, forward strand.
TCAAGTTGCGTGACGGCCTGAAGTGGCACGACGGCACGGACGTGACGGCCGAGGATTGCATAGCCTCTCTCCAGCGCTGGAGCAAGCGTGATGGTGCAGGACAGCAACTGTTCCGTGACATGGAAAGTTTGACCGCCACAGACGCCAAGATGTTCAGCATGAACTTGCGTGCGCCCCACGCGGACATCCCCAACACGCTGGCCAAGATGTCGGCCAACGTGCCGTTCATGATGCCCAAGCGGGTGGCGGAAACCGATCCGTTCCAGCCCATCCAGGACAGCACGGGTTCGGGCCCCTTCATCTTCAAGAAGGATGAGTGGGTTCCGGAGTCGCAGGCTGTCTATGTCAAGAACAAGATGTATGTGCCGCGTGCCGAGGAGTCATCAATGGCCGCCGGCGGCAAGGTGCCCAAGGCGGACCGGATTGAATGGCGCTACTACCCCGACCAGGCTGCTGCGGTGAAGGCGTTGATCGCCGGCAAGGTGGACTACGTCGAATCGCCGTCCAGCCAGCTGATTCCCATGCTGGAAAACCAGAAGGACGTGACGATTGCCTCGACCGACCCGCTGGGCAACATCGGCATGGCACGCTTCAACACCCTGGTACCGCCGTTTGACAACGTGGCGGTGCGCCGCGCGGTAGCGATGGTGATGCAGCAGGAAGACTACATGACTGCCGCGCTGGGCGACAAGAAGTACTGGCGCACCTGCTACTCGGTGTTCCCGTGCGGCACGACGTACTCCAACAGCGCTGCCAGCGAGACCATGAAAGCCACCAGCCTGGATGCTGCCAAGAAAGCCCTGCAGGCTGCCAAGTACGATGGCACGCCGGTCGTCATCCTGAACCCGAAGGACAACCCGGTCATTTCAGCCTTCACGAAGGTGACTGCCGAGAAGCTGCGCCAGATCGGCATGACGGTTGACGTCCAGGACATGGACTGGGCCACGCTGACCCAGCGGCGTTCCAACCGCGGTGCAGTCAAGGACGGCGGCTGGAACATGTTCCACACCTGGTGGCTGGCGGGCGACCTGTTGGACCCGAGCTTCATCGCCTTCTCGGGTGACCGTGAAACCGGCTGGTATGGCTGGCCCAAGGACGAAGAGCTTGAGAAGTACCGCGTAGCGTTTGATCGCGCCACCTCGCAGGACGAGAAGAAAGCCCTGGCGGCCAAGGTGCAGCAACGCCTCGTTGACATCGGTGCCTTTGGCATCCTGGGCCAGTTCTTCGAACCGGTGGCCTTCAGCAGCAAGGTCGAGGGCATTACGTCGCCCGTCCAGTTCTACTGGAACATGTCGGTTGAACTGCCGTGGTGGCAACGTCTGTCCCGCCAGTTTGTCAAGATGCCTTACTGAACCGGGTAAGCGGCCAGCCTTGCGGGGCTGGCCTTGGACGAAAAAACAGGCTCTGGTGCAACGCTGCACCAGAGCCTGTTTTGTTGTATGGCGTGGCGGAAGCGGTGAGATTCGAACTCACGGACGGTTTCCCGTCGCCGGTTTTCAAGACCGGTGCAATCGACCACTCTGCCACGCTTCCAGTGGGCCGTATTCTAACTGGCCTCCGCCGGTGCTGGGCTTGGGGCAGGAGCGTCACGCCTGTTTACAATTTTCACAGGGCCATTTACAGGGGCTTGGCGGCAGGGGCGTTGACCTAACGATAATGGCGGCCTGTTCCTCTTTGTAGAGCCTCTCTGCACAGGGCCGGCTTCTGGCGGCTTTGAGCGGCTCGATTGCGATGCATCCAATTCCCGCATTTTTTTCCCGGTTATTGCTTTTGTGGGCGGTGGTGGTCCTGCCTTTTGCATCGACGGCGGCGCCGCTGGACTTGCCGGACCTGGACGCGCTGGTGGATTACCGGCCCAAGATTCCCCTGCGCGTGTACACCAGCGACAACGTGCTCATTGGCGAGTTTGGGCAGGAACGGCGCGACTTTGTGGCCATCCAGGACATTCCGCTGATCCAGAAGCAGGCGCTGCTGGCCATCGAGGATTCCCGCTTTTACGAGCATGGCGGTGTCGATTTCAAGGGTGTGGCGCGCGCAGTCCTTGCCGATCTGACGGGTGGTCTCAGGCAGGGGGCCTCCACCATCACCATGCAGGTGGCGCGCGACTTCTTCCTGACCAAGGAGAAGCTGTTTTCCCGCAAGCTCACGGAGGTGATGCTGGCCTACAAGATCGAGCGCACGCTGACCAAAGACCAGATCCTGGAGCTCTACATGAACCAGATTTACCTGGGCCAGCGGGCGTACGGCTTCGGCAACGCGGCACGGGTGTACTTTGGCAAGCCCCTCAAGGACCTGAGCCTGGCGCAGGCTGCCATGCTGGCGGGCCTGCCGCAGGCACCGTCCACCGTCAATCCGGTGGTCAACCCCAAGCGTGCCCGGCAACGCCAGTTGCTGGTCCTGCAGCGCATGCGCGAGCTGGGCTACATCACCGCGGCGCAACTCAAGCAGGCGCAGCAGGAAGACATCCGGGTGATTGCCGAGGGGCAGTCGTACAGCGGCCATGCGCAATACGTGGCAGAGATGGTGCGTCAGGCCATGTACGCGCAGTTCAAGGAAGAGACCTACACCCGGGGTATCGTCGTCACCACCACGCTGGTGCAGGCCGAGCAGGAGGCCGCCTACGACGCTGTGCGACGCAACGTGCTGGCCTACGACCAGCGCCACGGTTACCGCGGCCCAGAAGCTTACGTGGCACTGCCGCATGCGGGTGCGGAGCGGCAGAAGCTGATTGAAGCCACCCTGCAGAGACACCCGCCCAGCGACCGGCTGGTGGCGGCTGTGGCCATCAGCGTGAGTCCCAAGGCCGTACACGCGGTGCTGGCCAATGGCGATGAAATTGCGCTCGGTGCCGACGGCCTGCGCTGGGCCGCCGCCGCCTTGGCGCCCAAGGCCCCGGCGGCGCTCAAACTCAAGGCGGGTTCGGTGATCCGGGTGGTGCAAGACAGCAAGGGCCGCTGGAGCGTGGCGCAGTTGCCGTCGGTGGGCGCGGCTTTTGTGGCGCTGAACAACCAGACCGGCGCCTACCGCGCCCTGGTGGGTGGCTTTGATTTCAATGCCAGCCAGTTCAACCACGTGACCCAGGCCTGGCGCCAGCCCGGCTCGGCCATGAAGCCCTTCATCTATTCGGCGGCGCTGGAAAAAGGCTATTCACCCGGCACCCTGGTCAACGACGCGCCGCTGACCCTCACTCCCCAGGAAACCGGTGGCCAGCCCTGGACGCCACAGAACGACGACGGCGTGTACGACGGCTCCATCACCCTGCGCACGGCGCTGGCGAAATCCAAGAACGTGGCGGCGGTGCGCCTGTTGCGCGCCATCACCCCGCAGTACGCGCATGATTTCCTGCCGCGCTTTGGCTTTGACGGTGCCAAGCAACCGGTGAACTACACCCTGGCGCTGGGTACCGGTTCGGTCACGCCGCTGCAAATGGCGGGAGCCTACTCGGTGTTTGCCAATGGCGGGTTCCAGGTCACTCCCTACCTGATCCAGAAAGTGGCCGACACCCGCGGCACCGTGCTCTTTGAAGCCAAGCCGGTGGCGGTTGCGCAGGAGAGCGACCGCGTGCTCGATGCCCGCAACGCGTTTGTGACGGGCAGCATGCTGCACGAAGTGACCATCTCGGGCACCGGTGCCAGCGCGTCACAAAAGCTGGCGCGCCAGGACCTGGCCGGCAAGACCGGCACCAGCAGCGATGCCTTTGACGGCTGGTTTGCGGGTTACAGCGGCGCCACCACTGCGGTGGCCTGGATGGGCTACGACGAACCCCAATCCCTGGGGGGCCGCGAGTTTGGTGCCACTCTGGCATTGCCTATCTGGATCGACTTCATGCGCGTGGCCTTGAACGGCAGGCCGCCTTACCAGACCCCGCCGCCTGCCGGTGTGGCGCAGGTGCAGGGCGACTGGATGTACGACGAGTTCGCCAACGCCGGCGCCGTGCGCACGTTGGATCTGGACATCCTGCAGCGGTTCAAGGACTGGCTGAGCCCCTGAGGGCGGGGCCTGCGCCCCGCGGCGGTCAGACTTCGGTGACGAACTGCTCGCGGGGGCGGCGGACCTTCTTCAGATTGACCAGCCAGTCCTTGTCCTCGGCGCGGTAGCCAATGGGCATGATGGCAACGCTGCGCAGGCCGCGGGCGCGCAAGTCCAGGATCGCATCCAGGGCGTTGGCGTCAAAGCCCTCCATGGGCGTGGCATCCACTTCCTCAAAGGCGGCGGCAATCAGGGCGGCGCTCAGGCCGATATAGGCCTGCCGGGCGGCGTGCTGGAAGTTCACTTCCGCACCACGCTTGGGGTAGCTGCCCAGCAGCATCTGGCGGTAGTTTTCCCAGCCTTCGTTCTTGAAGCCGCGCTGGGTGTTGGTCAGGTCAAACATCATGTTGATGCGCTCGACCGTGTAGTCGTCCCAGGCCGCAAACACCAGCAGGTGGGAGCCATCGGTAATCTGGGCCTGGTTCCAGGCGATGGGCCTGATCTTCTCGCGCACCGCGGCGTTGGTGACCACGATGATCTCGAACGGCTGCAGGCCGCTGGACGTCGGGGCCAGGCGTGCGGCCTCCAGGATGCGCTCGACCTTGTCTTGCGGTACCACCTTGGTGGGGTTCATGCCTTTGGTCGCGTAACGCCATTGCAGGGCCTCGATCAGTGGCTCAACAGAGGTGGGTACAGAGGTGTCGCTCATGGGGTATTTCTGAATCGAAAGGGGGGGAGTGGAATGCAGCAAAGTGCTGTCAGGTCGACTGTAGGAGATGCATCGTTGCTTGCATAGACTCAATATGACAAAATATTGTTCCTTTTAGGTCAACAATTACCGCCGGCTCATGCTCAACCCCCAACATCTGGCCACGTTCTCTGCCATCGTGAGCGCCGGCAGCATCAGCAAGGCGGCGCTGCGTCTGGGCTGCGGAAAATCCGTCATTTCCCGGCAGCTGGCCAAGCTGGAGGCCGATCTGGGCGCCCGGCTCATCCAGCGCACCACGCGCAGGCTGACGCTGACCGAGGTTGGGGAGGCGGTGCTGCTGGAGGCCCAGCACATCGACCGTTCGCTGGCCAATGTTGAACAGATCTCTGGCCAGTTCCAGCAAGAAGTCCGGGGCCGGCTGCGCATTGCCTGCCCGCGGCCGCTGGGTCAGCGTTACCTGATTCCCCTGGTGACCGAATTCACCCGGCGCCACCCGCTGGTGGAGATCACGCTGCTGGTGGAAGACCGCCTGACCGACCTGGTGGCCGAGCAGATCGATGTGGCGGTTCGCGTGGCGCACCTGGAGGACTCCACCCTGGTGGCGCGCAAGCTGGCCGACAACCCCCGCGTGCTGGTGGCCGCGCCGTCCTATCTGCAGCGGGCCGGCACTCCGGTAACCCCCGCCGATCTGGCGCAGCACGAGTGCCTGCTCTACATCAGCGGCACGCGGGTGTGGGACGAATGGAGCTTTCAGGACGGCGACACCGTCATCCCGGTTCAGGCTACGGGCCGCATCCGCGCGAACGACGGCATGGCGCTGGTTGCCAGCGCCTGCACCGGCGCCGGCATCACGGTGCTGGACCGCCTGCTGGTCGAGCACGAGCTGGCCAGTGGCGCCCTGGTCGAGCTGCTGCCGCAGTACCGCCTGAATCCGGGGCCGCCAATCTACGCGGTCTACCCGGCACGCCAATGGCTGGCCCTGAACACGGCAACCTTTGTGGCCTTCCTGCAGGAGCGCCTGTTCCAGTAGCGGCACCTAGGGTGCGGGGGGCGTCAGCAAGTCCAGCAGCGTGCGCGCAACCACCTTGGTGGCGCGGCGCAGGTCCTGTAGCTCCAGGCGTTCGTCGGCCTGCTTGGCGTGGGACTCCAGAACCGTGCGCGGGCCGGCGCCGTAGATCACACCGGGAATGCCGGCCTCGGCAAACAGGCGCACATCGGTGTACAGCGGCGTGCCCATGGCGGGTATGGGTTCGCCAAAAACAAGGGCGCCATGCTTCTGGATGGCCGCCACCAGCGGCTGGTTGCCCGGCAGCGGCCGCATGGCGCGCGCCAGCAGAATGCGCCGAACGTCCACGGTGATGCCGGGTATGCGCGCTGCGGCATCGGCAATGACCTGGCGCAGGGTGGCTTCCACCTGCTCGGGTTGCTCTTCGGGAATCATGCGCCGGTCCAGCTTGAAGGTGACGCGCCCCGGGACCACGTTGGTGTTGGTGCCACCGCTGATCAGGCCCACGTTCAGGTAGGGGTGGGTAATGCCCTCCACCTGCGAGCGCACTTGCCGGTACAGCGTGTTCTGCGCATACAGGGCATTGAGAATGTGCACGGCACCCTGCAGCGCGTCCACGCCGGAATCGGGAATGGCGGCGTGGGCCATTTTGCCGTGCACGGTCACCTCCAGCTGCAGGCAGCCGTTGTGCGCCGTGATGACCTGGTAGGAGAAGCCCGCGGCAATGAGCAGGTTGGCGTGGGTGAGCTTGTTCCTGAGCAGCCAGGCCGGCCCCACTTCGCCGCCGAATTCCTCGTCGTAGGTAAAGAGCAGCTCCACGCCGCCGTGCAGCGGCAGCTGCAAGGCCTCCAGTGCCCGCACGGCAAAGGTGTAAGTGGCAAAGTCGCTCTTGCTCACGGCGGCAGCGCGGCCGTAGACCTTGCCGTCCGCGATGTCGCCCGCGTAGGGCTCGTGCGTCCAGCCTTCGCCGGGCGGCACCACATCGCCGTGGGCATTCAGGGCCACGGTGGGGCCGGGGCCATAGGCGCGGCGCACCACCAGGTTGGTAATGCTCTGCAGCCCGGCCGCGTGCACCAGCTCCGCCGGCACCGGGTGGCGTTCGGGTGGCAGGCCCATGGCGGTCAGCAGTTCGGCGGTACGCTCGGCGTGCGGGGCGTTGTTGCCCGGGGGGGTGTCGGTGGGCACCCGGATGAGTTCCTGCAGGAAACGCACCTGTTCGTCAAAGTGCGCGTCGATCCAGGCGTCGAGTTGGGCGTAGGGGGTCATGGGGCAATGGCTTCCAGGAGTGCGGCAAAGGCATCCACCGCCCGCTGCATGTCGTCGCTGGTGGTGGACTCCAGCGGGTTGTGGCTGATGCCGCTGTTTTGCCCGCGCACAAACAGCATGGCTTGCGGCATGACCCGGTGCAGCTGCATGGCGTCGTGGCCGGCGCCGCTGGGCATGCGGTGCACGGGCAGGCCCAGGCACGCCACGGCCGCCTCCCAGCGGGCTTGCCAGGCGGGTGCACTGGGTGCCGCGCTGGCACGCAGGGTCTCGACCAGCGTGTGGTGCACGCCCCGGCGGGCGCAGATGGCGTTCAGTTCGGCCAACACATCGGCGGCCAGGCGGTCGCGCTGTGCGTCGGTCGGGGCGCGCAGGTCCAGGGAGAACTGGCAGCGCCCCGGTACCACGTTGATGGAGCCACCGGGCACGTTGAGCAGGCCGACGGTGCCGACCGAATCGTCGTCGCCACCGGCGCGCCGCTCCACAAACAGCAGCAGCTCGGCCACCGCGGCGGCGGCATCGCGGCGGCTGGCCATGGGCGTGGTGCCGGCGTGGCTGGCCATGCCGATGACCTCGCCCTGGTAGCGCACGCTGGCGTTGATGCTGGTGACCACGCCCAGCGGCAGGTCCAGCGCATGGAGCACCGGGCCCTGTTCGATGTGCACTTCCACAAAGCCCAGGTAGTCGGCCGGGTTGCGCTTCAGTGCGGCAATATTCTGCACCGGCAAGCCGGCGTGTTGCAGGGCCTGGCGCATGGAGATGCCGTCGGCGTCCTGCTGGTCCAGCCAGGCCGGATCGAAGTCGCCCGTCAGCGCAGCGGAACCCAGGAAGGTGGCCTTGAAGCGCTGGCCTTCCTCTTCGGCAAAGGCCACCACCTCCAGCGCCACGGGCAACCGGCGCTGCTGGCGGTGCAGCGCCTGCACCACGGCCAGGGGCACAAAAATGCCCAGGCGGCCGTCGTACTTGCCGCCATTGCGCACGGTGTCGTAGTGGCTTCCGGTGAGTAAAGTTGGAGATGTTTTGATGCCGGAGTGACCGTCTTCATTGCGCATATAGCTATGATTTTCATAGCGACCCACCACATTGCCGACGGCGTCCACCACCACGCTGTCGAAGCCGCAGTCGCGCATGGTTTGCGCAATCTGTGCCGCGCAGGCGCGGTGGGCATCGGTGAGGTAGGTGACGGTGAGCTGGCCCTGCGCGGCATAGGCCGGCTCGCTGTGCCGGGCCAGGGCTTCGTGCCAGTCCCATACCGCGTTGCCCTGGTCGGGGTGCTTGCCCAGCAGGTCGTTCAGGCGCAGCTCGGCAATGCGGTGGATGGCGTGCAGGCATTCCTGGCGCTCGACATCGGCCGGGTTCTGCAGGCGCCGCGCAAAGGTGGCCATGATCTCGGCTTTGCCCAAGCCGGTGCCGCGCGGCCCGCGCACGGCCAGGATGAAGGGGAAGCCGAAGCGGGCGTTGTAGTCGCGGTTGAGCTGCTGCAGGGTTTCGAACTCCTGCGGCGTGCAGCGTGTCAGGCCGGCGGTCTGCTGCTCGTGGGCGGATTCAGCGGTGAGCTGCCCGTCCACCCGGGCCTTGCCGGCCAGCTCGGGGTGGGCGCGGATCAGCGCCAGCTGCGCGGCCTCACCGGCTGCGTTCACTACCTGCACCATGGCGTACTGCAGCTGCGCCGGCGAAGCAAACGGGCGCTGGGCCAGGGCAGTGCGGGGTATCCAGGGCGAGTGCTCGTACAGGCCGGCCAGCAGTGCGGTGGCGTCGTCCAGCGACGCTTGGTTGATCTGGTCCAGTGTCAGTGCCATGGCGTGCTCACTCCTGGTACGGATGAACCGCTTTCCAGTGCCGCGCAATGTCCACGCGCCGGCATACCCAGACCCGGTCATGGCGGGCAAGGTGATCCAAAAAGCGCTGCAGGGCCGTGATGCGCCCGGGGTGGCCCAGCAGGCGGCAGTGCATGCCGATGCTCATCATGGTCGGCTGGTTCAGGCCGTTCGGGTCGCCTTCGGCGTAGAGCACGTCGAAGCTGTCTTTCAGGTACTGGAAGAATGGGTCGGCGTACGAATAGCCCTGGGGCAGGGCAAAGCGCATGTCGTTGCAGTCCAGCGTGTAGGGCACGATGAGCTGCGGTACCACCGTGCCATCGGTCTTTTGCACGCGCATCCAGAAGGGCAGGTCGTCGCCGTAATAGTCGCTGTCGTATTCAAAGCCGCCGTAGTCGGCTACCAGGCGGCGTGTGCGCGGGCTGTCGCGGCCGGTGTACCAGCCCAGCGGGCGTTGTCCGGTGAGCTGGGTGATAGCGTCCATTCCGAGGCGCATGTGTTCGCGCTCCGTGGCCTCGTCCACGTTCTGGTAATGGATCCAGCGCCAGCCGTGGCAGGCGATTTCGTGGCCTTGCTCCACCAGGGCCGCGGCCAGTTCGGGCTGGCGCTGCAGGGCCATGCCCACGCCGAACACGGTGAGCGGCAGGCCGCGGCGTTCGAACTCGCGCAGGATGCGCCACAAACCGGCACGCGAGCCGTATTCGTAGATGCTCTCCATGCTCATGTGGCGATCGGGGTAGCTGGCCGGGTTGGCCATTTCCGAGAGGAACTGTTCGGAGCCGGCATCGCCGTGCAGCACGCAGTTTTCGCCGCCTTCTTCGTAGTTCAGCACAAACTGAACGGCCACCCGCGCACCGCCCGGCCACTGCGCATGGGGCGGGTGCTGGCCGTAACCGGCCAGGTCACGGGGGTAGGGGCCGGTGGTGTCGTAATGTTTCATGCTGTTACGCCGGCGGGTGGGCTGAGGGTGAGGGCTTCTTCCACGTTGCGCAGGTGGCTTTCCATCAGCCGCAGGGCCAGGGCCTCATCGCGGGCCTCCAGGGCGGCTACGATGGCGGCGTGTTCTTCGTGGGAATGCTCGGCGGAACTGCGCGACTGGTACATGAGCGTGATGAGCGCGCAGCGCGAGATCAGGTCGGTGAGCAGGTGGGCCAGCACCGCGTTGCCCATGCGCTGCGCCATGCACACATGGAAATCGCCCAGCAGCGCCGTGCGCCCTGGCACGTCGCCCCGCTGCACGGCGGCGGCTTCCTGCGCCACGTGGTCCTTCAGGGCCTGGATGTCGTCCACCGTCGCGCTGTGGATGAAGGCGCTGGCCATGCCGGCTTCCAGCATGCGACGCACGGCAAACACCTGCCGGGCTTCGTCCACCGACGGGGCAGCCACGAAGGCGCCGCGCGCCGGCTCCATGTGGATGAGCCGGTTCTGCGACAGCTTGAACAGGGCCTGGCGCACCAGCGTGCGCGAGACGCCAAACTGGTCGGCCAGTTTCTGCTCCACCAGCTTGGAGCCCGGTTGCAGGCGGTGCTCCACGATGGAGCGGGTCAGCGCCTCGACGATGGCGTGGGTCGTAGAGTCCATGCGGGGCATGATAGCGGCAATCCTCAAAAGTGTATACACTTTGGAAAACACTTCACGAGGACCGCGCCATGGGCTTGAGCACGCACGTACTGGACACCATGCACGGCACGCCCGCAGCCGACATGCACGTGACGCTGTACACCACACACGGGGAGCAGGCCACGCTGATCGGGCGCTGGGTGCTGAACGCGGATGGCCGCAGCCCCGATGGCCTGCTGGTGGACGACGCCGATCTGCGCGTGGGCACCTACCGGCTGGTGTTCGATGTGGCGGGTTATTTCAGGGCGCGTGGTGTGGCGCTGCCCGAACCCCATTTCCTGAACCTCGTCAGCCTGGACTTCGGCGTGGCCCATGTGGATGAGCACTACCACGTGCCGCTGCTAGTCAGTCCCTGGAGCTACTCCACCTACCGGGGTTCTTGAGCCGCGCCGGGTGGAGTCAGAGTTGGCCTTCGGTCAGCGTATCGAGCTGGAAGCGGCCGCTCTTGTGCCAGAGCCAGGTGTCGGTGTAGGTGACGCGGCCCATGCGGGCCGGTGCCGGGAACGGAGCCGCCTGGCGCACCGAGCGTTCAATTTCGGCAATGACCTCGGGCGCCTGGGTGGGGGCGCGCATCCAGCGAATGGCGGTGACGCCGCCGCGGCCATCAATGTCCACTTGCAGCACGCCAATGGCATACAGCAGCGGGGGCATTTTGCCGGCGTAGATGCGCGTGCTGTTCAAGGCGTACAGGTGGGCCGCTGCGTCGCGGCGGTAATCCAGGGGTGTGCGGGCCTGGGAAACCTTGCCCAGGGTAACCGGGGGAAGCGCAGCCGCTGGCTCTGCCGGCGGCGCGGGTGGCCTGCCGGCGCAGCCGGCAATCAGGGCGGCAATGCTGGCCCACAGGCTGACCTTGTGCAGTTTCGGGCGGGGTGAGGAGGTTGTCATGGCGTGCTTCTGTGCAGGTAGGCGAATGCATACTGTGCCTGAATTCCCGGCTTTTGTGAGAAATGGGCGCGTGAAAAAAGGTATCCGATTGTGATTTTGATGCACCGGTTTTTACACAGTCTGGCGCAGGAAGCGGCGGTGCTCGTCACCGTGCAGGCCACGCGCGGTTCGGTGCCGCGCGAAGTGGGTGCTTGGATGGCCGTATTTGCCGATGCAACCGTGGCCACGGTCGGCGGCGGGCGCCTGGAGCAGGACGCCATTGCCCACGCGCGCCGGGTGCTGGTGCAGGCGGATGGCGCCGAGGCCCGGGTGCGCTATGCACTGGGCCCCAGCCTGGGCCAGTGCTGTGGCGGCGAGGTGGTGTTGCAGTTTGAGCGGGTCACGGCGCAGGACCAGGCCGCCCTGGCGGTGCGGCTGGCGCGCCCGCAGGTGCCGGTGGCCCTGTTTGGCGGCGGCCACGTGGGCCAGGCCCTGGTGCAGGTGCTGGGGAACCTGCCCCTGGCGGTGACCTGGATCGACAGCCGCGATGCGGTCTTTGAAACCGACACCGAGCACGGCAGCCTGCCGGACAACGTGCGCTGCGAGCACTCCCAGCCGGTGCAGGCGGCGGTGGCCGATCTGCCCCCGCAGTCCCGGGTGGTGATCATGAGTTTCAGCCACGCCGAAGACCTGGAGGTGGTGGCAGCCTGCCTGGCGCGCCAGCGCGCGCAGGGCGACCTGCCCTACGTGGGGCTGATCGGCAGCAAGACCAAATGGGCGTCCTTTCGCCAGCGGCTGCAGGCGCGAGGTTTCAGCGCGGCCGAACTGGCCCACGTGACCTGCCCCATCGGCGTGCCCGGCATCGCCGACAAGCAGCCGCCGGTGATCGCCGTGGCCGTCGCCGCCCAGCTGCTGCAGGTGCCCGCGCCGGCGGGAACTGTATAGACTTTGCGCACGCACCAAGGAGAACACGCCGCATGGAAAACTACCTGCTGGACTGGGCCAACCTGTTGTTGCGCTGGGTCCATGTCATCACGGCCATTGCCTGGATCGGCTCCTCGTTCTACTTCGTGTTTCTCGACAGCAGCCTCACGCCGCCGGTCGACGACGACCTGAAACGCCAGGGCGTCAGCGGCGAGCTGTGGGCCGTGCATGGCGGCGGCTTCTACCACCCGGTCAAGTTTGCCGTTGCGCCGCCCCAGCTGCCGGCGCACCTGCACTGGTTCTACTGGGAGAGCTACAGCACCTGGCTGAGCGGGTTTGCGTTGTTCACCGTGCTGTACCTGTGGAATGCGGGAACGTACCTCATCGCCCCCTCGGTCATGGCGTGGACGCCGGCGGCGGCCATCGCCGTGGCGCTGGCGTTCCTGGTGGTGTTCTGGCTGGCCTACGACACCGTCTGCCGCCTGTTCGGCCAGCGCCCGCACGGCGATGCCATCGTGGGCGCACTGGTGGCGCTGCTGGTGGTGTTGGCGGCCTGGTTGGCCTGCCACTGGTTCGCCGGGCGTGCCGCCTTCCTGCTGGTGGGCGCCATGCTGGCCACCAGCATGAGCGCCAATGTGTTCTTCTGGATCATTCCGGGGCAGCGCACCATGGTGGCCGACATTGCTGCCGGCCGGCCGGTGGACCCCATACACGGCAAGCGCGGCAAGCAGCGCAGCGTGCACAACACCTACTTCACGCTGCCGGTGCTCTTTGCCATGCTGAGCAACCACTACAGCTTCACCTACAGCCACCCGCAGAACTGGCTGGTGCTGGTGCTCATGATGGCCGCCGGCGCCGCCATCCGCCAGTTCTTCGTGCTGCGCCACGGCTTCAAACTGGGCCGCAACGCCCACCCCTGGCCCTATGCGCTGGCGGGCGTGGTGGTGATTCTGGGGGCCATCGTGTGGTTGCGTCCAGTGTCGGGTGGGCCATCGGATGCTATGCATTCAGGAGCGATTGACGCAGGAGCAGTGCCGCTTGCAGGCCCGGTGGACTACCAAAAACTGCAACCCGTGCTGGCGCAACGTTGCTACCTGTGCCATGGCGCGCAGGTGCAGATGAAGAATGTGCGGCTGGACTCGGCGCAGGGGGTTGCCACCCACGCCCTGGCCATCTACCAGCAGGCCGTGGTGCTGCGGGCCATGCCTATGAACAACGCCACCGAGATCACGGAGGCTGAGCGCGGTGTGATCCGGCAGTGGTACGAGGGCGGGGCCCGCGTCAACTAGCCGTCGGTCGTGCCCGCTGCCGTGCCGCTCAGCGTTGTGCCGTGGCCAGCTTGAGCGCCAGTCCGACAAAGACCAGGCTGGCGATGCGGTTGAGCCAGCGCTGGGCGCGTAGCGAGCGCTTGAAGGCCATGCCGAAACTGGCGGCGAACACCGCAACGGCGCCAAACGTGAGCAGGGTTGCCAGCATGAAGATGCCGCCCAGCAGCAGAATCTGTCCTACCATGGAGCCCTGGGCCGGGTTGGTGAATTGCGGCAGAAAGGCCAGGAAGAAAATGGCCACCTTGGGGTTGGTGATGTTCATCAGCACACCGCGCCCGTAGGTCTGTGCCGCCGACAGCCGGGGGCTGCTGGCTTCGCTGGTTGCTTCGCCCAGGGCACTGACCGGCGCCCGCCATGCCTGCCAGGCCAGCCACACCAGGTAGCCGGCCCCGCACAGCTTGAGGACGGTGAACGCGGTTGCCGACGCCGCAAACACGGCGGCCAGCCCCAGCGCGACGGCGGTCGTGTGCCCCAGCAAGCCGGTGCACAGACCCAGCACCACCAGCATGCCGGCGCGCCGGCCGTGCACGGCCGAGTGCAGCAGCACAAACACGTTGTCCGGGCCGGGTACCAGGGCCAGCAGCACGGACGCTGCAAAGAAGGCGAGGGCGGTGTCGAAAGTGGGCATGGCGCGTACCGGTGCTGTGGGGGAGTGGAAAACTATAAACCACATTGGCATCCAGCCCCCGCAGACAGTGCGCAGAAAGCTCTTGTTTTGATAGCAAACGCCACGTGTGGGTGGGGCCATGGCGGCTGGCTGCCGCCGCCAGAAGATGGTTGTCGTCAGAATAGGGGCTTCCCCACCGCGACACGGCCCCACCATGACTGCTCCCCACCCCGGCACCCACCCCCGCGCGTTTCTGGAACACCTGTATTGGGCAGCGGTGCGCCGCGCCCTGCCGGCGCACACCCTGGCGGCCTACCTGCCTGCGCCACCCGCGCAGCCGGGTGCCCGCACGCTGGTGCTGGGGGCGGGCAAGGCCGCCGGAGCCATGGTGCAGGCGCTGGAAGCGGCCTGGCCGGCGGACGCGCCGCTGCAGGGCCTGGTGGTCACC
>NZ_JBXAFT010000012.1:0-70700 GCF_058793415.1 Rhodoferax sp. MLSD5-FHT05B10
GCTGGCGCATGCCTACCGCCAGGTGCGGCCCATTGACGAGGTCCTGGTGTGGGCGCGCAAGACGCCCCAGGCCCAGGCGCTGGTGGATGCCCTGAACGCCAGCGGTGTCGCCGCCCGCGTGACCGACGACCTGGCGCACGCGGCCGCGCAGGCGGACATCGTCAGCTGCGCCACGCTGGCCACCGAGCCCGTCGTGCAGGGCGCCTGGCTGCGTGCCGGCAGCCACCTGGACCTGATCGGCGGTTTCACGCCCACGATGCGCGAGGCCGACGACGCCTGCTTTGCCGGCGCACGCCTGTTTGTCGACACCGCCGAGGCCCTGCAGAAAAGCGGCGACCTGCTCGGCCCGCTGTCGCGTGGCGTGCTGTCCGCGGACAGCGTATGCGGCACGCTGCAGGACCTGTGCCGGGGCACCGTACCGGGGCGCCAGTCTCCGCTGGAGCAGACCGTCTTCAAATCGGTCGGCACCGCGCTGGAAGACCTCGCCGCCGCGGTGCTGGTATACGAAAGCCGCGCCGCCACGCAATAAAGGCCGCACCGACTGCGGTGCGCGTTTTCCCGCCGGCCCGTACACTGGCACCCTTTCGCTTTCGCGCCCGCCCATGAACCTGCTCACCCACCAACTCACCATGACGGTTCTCATGTCCCCGGACATGGCCAACTTCTCCGGCAAAGTGCACGGCGGCGCCATCCTGAAGCTGCTCGACCAGGTGGCCTACGCCTGCGCCAGCCGTTACGCGTCGCGCTATGTGGTCACGCTCAGCGTGGACCGCGTGCTGTTCCTGCAGGCCATCCAGGTTGGCGAGTTGGTCACCTTCCTAGCCAGCGTGAACTACACCGGCACATCGTCCATGGAAGTGGGTATCAAGGTGGTGGCGGAAAACATCCGGACCCAGGAAGTACGCCACGTCAACAGCTGCTTCTTCACCATGGTGGCCGTGGACGACGACGGCAAGGCCACCACCGTGCCGCCCTTGCGCCCGGATACGCCGGACGAAAAGCGCCGGTTTGCCGCGGCCTTGATGCGCAAGGAGTTGCGCCAGGAACTGGAGCACAAGTTCCGCCAGACCACGCGCGCTGCCGGCACGGTGTAGCCGCGCACAGGCACCTGCCTACAATCGACCCTCCCCTTCAATAGATTGAGATGATCGAGACTGGTATGCAGGAAAACGCCGCAGCGCACACCCCTTCCGCAGGCGATACGCCTACCGCACTGAACGAACTGCTCGGCCTGTTCGCGCTCGAATGCGCGGCGCCCGACCACTTCATCGGGCAGAGCCTGGACCTGGGATTTCGCAACCTGTTTGGCGGCCACATCCTGGGCCAGGCGCTGGTTGCCGCCGGGAACACCTGCGAGGAGCGCGACGCCCACTCGCTGCACGCCTACTTCCTGCGCGGCGGCGACCCGCTGGCCCCCATCCACTACAACGTGGACCGCATCCGGGACGGCAACACCTTCAGCGTGCGCCGGGTCACCGCGTCGCAGGGCGGCAAGCCCATCCTCATCCTGTCGTCCTCGTTCCAGGCGAACGAAGAAGGTTTCGAGCACCAGGCCACCATGCCCGAGGTGCCATCGCCCGAGTCGCTGGCCAGCCAGGCCCTGAGCAACCGCCCGGTCCCGGAACTCATCCCCACCAAAAGCGGGCCGCGCGCAGTCCCCGACCTCGCCATTGAAATCCGGCCCGTGGACCCGGTGGACCACTTCCACCCGGAGAAACAGCCCCCGATGCAGCGCACCTGGTTCCGCGCCGCCGGCACGGTGACCGGCAACCAGGCGCTGCACAAGTGTCTGCTCGCCTACGCATCGGACTTCGGCCTGCTGGGCACCTCGCTGCGCCCCCACGCGGCCAGCTACTACCAGCCCGACATGGTGACCGCCAGCCTGGACCACTCCATGTGGTTCTACCGCGACTTCCGCATCGACGACTGGCTGCTGTATGTCTGCGAAAGCCCCACGGCCAGCCATGCGCGGGGCCTGAACCACGGCAGCATCTTCAGCCGTGACGGCAAGCTGGTGGCCTGCGTGACGCAGGAAGGGCTGATCCGGCGCGTGCCCAAGAAGCCATGATCCGCATCACCGAGCTCAAGCTGCCGCTGTCGGCCGTTCCGGTGGAGGCCCGCCGCGCCGCCGACGCGCCCACGGAAACCGACCAGGACCGCGCGCCGGCGCCCCACCCCATTGCCGCCCTGACCGCGCTGGCCGCACAGGCACTGGGCATTGCTGAGACCGAGATTGCCACACTGCAGGTGTTCAAACGCAGTTTTGACGCCCGCAAGGCCGAACTGCTGGTGGTCTACATCGTGGACCTGGCGCTGGCCCACCCGGCCCGCGAGGCCGTGCTGCTTGCGCAATTCCCGAACCACCCCCACATCGGCCCCACACCCGACATGGCCTACCACCCGGTGGGCCACGCCCCGGCCGATCTGCCCCTGCGCCCGGTGGTGGTGGGCTTTGGCCCCTGCGGCATGTTCGCCGCACTGGTGCTGGCCCAGATGGGCTTCAAGCCGCTGGTGCTGGAGCGCGGCACCACGGTGCGCCAGCGCACCAAGGACACCTGGGGCCTGTGGCGCCGCAAAACCCTCAAGCCGGAAAGCAATGTGCAGTTCGGCGAAGGCGGCGCCGGCACCTTCTCGGACGGCAAGCTGTACAGCCAGATCAAGGACCCGCGCCACCTGGGGCGCAAGGTGATGGCCGAGTTCGTCCAGGCCGGCGCGCCGCCCGAAATCCTGTACGAAGCGCATCCGCACATCGGCACCTTCAAGCTGGTCAAGGTGGTGGAGAGCATCCGCAACCAGATCATTGCGCTGGGCGGCGAGGTGCGTTTTGAGCAGCGCGTGGTTGACGTGCTATTGGAAACAGAGCAGTCCACGCAGTACATATGCGGCTTGCAAGTCGAAAACATGCATGACGGCAGCCGCTACACGCTGGACGCCGACCACGTGGTGATGGCGCTGGGCCACAGCGCCCGCGACACCTTTGCCATGCTGTACCAGCGCGGCGTGGCCATGCAGGCCAAGCCCTTCTCGGTGGGTTTTCGCATCGAGCACCCGCAAAGCGTGATCGACCGCGCCCGCTGGGGCCGCCACGCCGGCCACCCCATGCTGGGCGCGGCCGACTACAAGCTGGTGCACCACGCCAGCAACGGCCGGGCGGTATACAGCTTTTGCATGTGCCCCGGTGGCACGGTGGTGGCCGCCACGTCGGAACCCGGGCGCGTGGTCACCAACGGCATGAGCCAGTATTCACGCAACGAACGCAACGCCAATGC
Source organism: Rhodoferax sp. MLSD5-FHT05B10 (assembly GCF_058793415.1). Lineage (NCBI taxonomy): Bacteria > Pseudomonadati > Pseudomonadota > Betaproteobacteria > Burkholderiales > Comamonadaceae > Rhodoferax > Rhodoferax sp. MLSD5-FHT05B10. The sequence continues at coordinate 3,270 of NZ_JBXAFT010000012.1, forward strand.
CGGCATTGTGGTGGGCATAGACCCGCAGGACTTCCCCGGCGACGAGGCCGCCTTCGTGCAGGCCTTTGGCCCGATGGACGGCAAACGCTACGCCCAGGAAGCCGCCGCCCTGCGGGCGCAGGCAGCCCCCGGCAGCGCGGACAGCACCCACCCGCTGGCCGGCATTGCCCTGCAACGCCAGCTGGAAGCCGGTGCCTATGTGCTGGGCGGCAGCAGCTACGAGGCGCCGGGGCAGCTGGTGGGCGACTTCATTGCCGCGCGAGCGTCCAGCCACTGGGGCAGCGTGCACCCATCCTACAAACCCGGCGTGAAGCTGGGCGACCTGGCGCCCAGCCTGCCGCCCTACGCCATTGACGCCATCCGCGAGGCGCTGCCAGCCTTTGGCCGCAAGATCAAGGGCTTTGACATGGCCGACGCCGTGCTCACCGGCGTGGAAACGCGCACCTCATCCCCGCTGAAGATTCCGCGCAACGCGCAGCTGCAAAGCGTGAATGTGGCCGGCCTGTACCCGGCCGGCGAAGGCGCCAGCTACGCCGGAGGCATCTTGTCAGCCGGCGTGGATGGCATCAAGGTGGCCGAGGCGGTGGCGCGCAGCGTGCTGGGCAGCAGCACGCACCCCGACGAACGCTAGTCCAGCTCCCGGTCGGCCAGGCGGCTCTGGCGGGCCCGTTGCAGCAGCAGGGTGACCAGCACCGTTGCCGCCACCGAGCCCATCAGGTTGGGCGAGGCCATCAGCAACTGGGCCAGCCCGTTGATGGCGTCCCCGCTGACTTGCAGCACATAGTCCACCAGCGACACCACGTCGCCAGGCTGGATGGCCTGCACGTCCTCAAGGGACACGTTCTGCTCCATCCAGCCGCTGCGCGCCAGAATCTTGGCAAAAATCCCGTCGGCCACCACGGCCAGGGACAGCAAGCCCAGGGGACGCAGCAGATGCCCCAGCAGCTTGCGCTGGGTGGCCGGCGGCGCGGCGGCATACACCTTCGCGATCAGGCGGGACAGGATGCGGCTGCGCACCTGCACCGGGGCCGTGGCATAGACGTCCAGAATCAATTGATCGACCGGAACCAGCGCGCCTTGGCTGGTGGCCGCACTGGTGGCGGCGGGGTCGTACGGCTGTTGCATGCAACACCTCCTTCTGTAGGGTGCGGCCGCAGGGACCGCACGGCAACTTCAAAGACCTAGTGTGCACCCGAAGATGTAAACAAAGTGTTTACATCGTGTGAGGAAAAGTAATCTCCCAACCGGGCCCGCGCGTTCAGTCCGCGCGCTTGAACAACGCCAGCAGCGAGCCGGCCACCACGAACAGGGTGCCAAACACGCGGTTCATGGCGCGGATGTGGTACGGCGACTTCAGCGCGCCCAGCACCCGGGCGGCCAGCGCGGTGTAACCGGCCATGACCACCAGATCGGTGAAGGCCAGCGTGGCCGCAATGATGAGGTACTGGGGCAGCAGGGGGTGCGACAGCACCATGAACTGGGGCACCACCGCCAGCAGGAACACCGTGCCCTTGGGGTTGACGGCATTGATCATCCAGGCGCGCAAAATCATGGAGCGGCGGGTGACCGTGGGGCCCTCGTCGCTCTGCGCCACCATGGGCGTGGCCGGCGCGCGCCACTGGCTGATGCCCAGCCAGACCAGGTAGGCCACCCCCGCCCACTTGACCACCTGGAACGCCGTGCTGGACGCCGCTACCAGCGCCCCCAGCCCCACGCCCACCACAAGCACCTGGGTCCAGATGCCCAGCACCAGGCCGAAGGTGGTGAAGTAGCCGCGGCGAAACCCGTGGTTCAGGCCGGCGCTCATGGCCGCCACGGCGCCCGCGCCCGGCGACAGGCTGATGGCCCAGCAGGCGGCGAAGAATGTCAGCCAGGTCGCGAATTCCATGGTGCGGTCCGGTGGGGGAATCAGCCCTGCGCGCCTTGGAGCGCGGCAATGCGCGCTTCAATCGGCGGGTGGGTCGAGAACAGCTGTCCGATGCCACCGGCAATGCCCATGGCTGCCATGCTCTTGGGCAACTCGCCCGGCACCATGCCCCCCAGACGGGCCAGGGCGTTGATCATGGGCTGCTTGCGCCCCAGGAGCTGGGCCGAGCCGGCGTCCGCACGGAATTCACGCTGGCGCGAAAACCATGCCACGACGATGGCGGCGGCAAAACCCAACACGATGTCGAGCACCACGGTGGTGATCATGTAGCCGATGCCGGGGCCGGAGCGGCGCTCGTCGCCCTTGCTCAGGAAGCTGTCCACCGCGTAGCCGATGACCCGGCTGAGGAACACCACGAAGGTGTTCATCACGCCCTGGATCAGGGTCATGGTGACCATGTCGCCATTGGCCACGTGGGCAATCTCATGCCCAATGACCGCTTCGATCTCGTCCTTGGTCATGCCCTGCAGCAAGCCGGTGGACACGGCGACCAAGGCCGAGTTCTTGAAGGCCCCGGTGGCAAACGCGTTGGGCGCGCCCTCGAAGATGCCCACTTCGGGCATGCCGATACCGGCCGTGCTGGCCAGCTTGCGCACGGTCTCCACAATCCAGGCTTCGTCCGCGTTCTGCGGCTGCTCGATCACCCGCACGCCCGAACTCCACTTGGCCATGGGTTTGCTGATCAGCAGCGAAATGGTGGCGCCGCCAAAACCCATCACCAGGGCATAGCCCAGCAAGGCGCCCAGGTTGAGGCCGTTGGCCGTGAGGTAACGGTTGACACCCAGCAGGCTGGCCACAATGCCCAGCACGGCAACGACCAAGACGTTGGTCAAGACAAACAGCAAAATACGTTTCATGGTTTCCTTGCGTTGCAGCCCAGTCCACGCGGGCCGACACCGCCAATGGTAAGGTCAAACAGGCCGAATTCAAGGGTGGCTGGCGCGGGCCCGGAACACGCCGGGGTCCTGGTAGAAAGCCGGGTCGCCATTGCCCGGCCACCACCCCGGAACCCCCAGGACCGGCAGATGGGCAAAGGGCTTGCCCGCGAGCTTGTCCGCGTGCAGGTCCGCCGCCATCCAGGCGTCCAGATCCGCTATGGAATTGCTAGCAGCCTGCGCACGGTACACGTGGGCGGTGATCGGTTTTCGGGGTGCAACCAGCTTCTCCAGCAGGGCGTGGCCAAACAGCAGCAGCTGCACCTGCGCCCACTGCGGGCGCAGGGTCACGAACACCCTGTGCCAGTCCTTGACCACCAGGGCCTCCCACAGGGCATCGGGCCCCTGAAAAAAGGCAGCATTCTCGTCAAACACGGTGATGGCGTCCCGCGTGGGGCCCCGCACCGGCTGGATGCCGGAGGCCGCAATCTGCGCCGCCTGCAACTGGTTCAGACGCCGCTTGGTCTGCGGAAATTGCAGCCAGCACAGGCCATTGAAGAAGTCGTGCAGACCGTCGCGCGTGGGCACCTGCCCGGTGCGGAAAATGAACGCCTCGTAGGCCTCGCCGGCGGGCAGCACCGCCTGCGGCACGAACTGCACCGGCGCCGGCGGCACCGCGGCATTTAGCGCCGCCGCACATCCTTGCTCCATGTGCGTGGCAACCGGTTCGCCAACCCCACGCCAAGGCGCCAGCCATGGCGCACCCCAGTCAATGCGCGCGATATCCGCGACCGACTGGCTCCCCGTACTCACGCCGTCGCGAGTGCCAGGAAATGGCGCTTGTCCCGCACGCTGACCTTGGATGTCCCCTCGTCGCGCAAATCGAAAGCGGCGGTGGCCACCAGCAACTTGGTCAACGTGGCATAGCCATAATTGCGCGGATCAAACGAGGCCCGGTTGCTCAGGTGGGTTCCAACCGCCCCGACTTTCGCCCAGCCGTCCTCATCCTCACACGCAATCACCGACGTACGCAACAGGCCCAGCAATTTGGCATCCTTGCGCAACTGATCCGTTGGCACGCGCAGCGGTTGTGCAGCCTTGGCCGGCAGCGCGCTCGGATCCGTCGCTGCCACGGTAACTGCCGCGACAGCGGCTTCCCCCAGATCACCATTGCCCAACCGATCCAGATACAGGAAGCGGGAACATGCGTTGACAAAGGGTTCCGGCGTTTTCTGTGCGCCAAAGCCATAGACCGCTGCACCCTTCGCGCGCAGGTGCATCACCAATGGCGTGAAGTCCGCGTCCGACGACACAATCCCGAAAGCGTCTGGCCTGTCGGTGTAGAGCAGCTCCAGCGCATCAATGACCATTGCCATGTCGCTGGCGTTTTTACCCTTGGAGTAATCAAACTGCTGCATGGGGCGAATAGCGTGCTCATGCAATTTCTCTTCCCAACCCTTGAGTTCACTTTTCTTCCAGTTGCCATAGGCGCGGCGCACATTGGTTACACCAAACGTGGAAAGCTCTGTGAGGATGACATCGATTTTTGACGCAGGCGAGTTATCTGCATCGATCAACAGCGCAATGCGTGCCTCGGTCCTTTGCCCGTCACGCGCGCTCATACCAGTCTCCACGGCAAGGATTCACCGGCGCACAGGGGTTTGAGCTGGGCCTCGCCAAAGGCAAAACTCTCGGGCATGGTCCAGGCCTCGCGGCGCAGGGTGATGGTGCCGGTGTTGCGCGGCAGGCCGTAGAAGGCGGCACCGTTGAAGCTGGCAAAGGCTTCCAGCTTGTCCAGTGCGCCAGCGGCGTCAAAGGCCTGGGCGTACAGCTCCATGGCATTGAACGCGGTGTAGCAGCCGGCGCAACCGCTGGCATGTTCCTTGAGGTGTGCCGGGTGCGGCGCACTGTCGGTGCCCAGGAAGAACTTGCTGGAGCCGCTGGTGGCGGCCTGCACCAGGGCCAGGCGGTGCGTCTCGCGCTTCAAGACCGGCAGGCAGTAGTAGTGCGGGCGGATGCCGCCGGTGAAGATGGCGTTGCGGTTGTAGAGCAGGTGGTGCGCCGTAATGGTGGCACCCGTGAAGCGGTCGGCCTCGGCCACGTACTGCGCGGCTTCGCGCGTGGTGATGTGCTCGAACACGATCTTCAGTTCGGGAAAATCCTTGCGCAAAGGAATGAGCTGCGTGTCGATGAACACCGCTTCGCGGTCGAACAGGTCGATGTCGGGCGAAGTCACCTCGCCGTGCACCAGCAGCGGCAGGCCGGCGCGCTGCATGGCTTCCAACGTCTTGTAGGTCTTGCGCAGGTCGGTCACACCGGCATCGCTGTTGGTGGTGGCACCTGCGGGGTAGAGCTTGAGGGCCACCACCCCGGCGTCCTGGGCGCGCGCAATTTCATCCGCCGGCAGGTTGTCGGTGAGGTACAGCGTCATCAGCGGCTCAAAAGCCACCCCGGCCGGCACGGCCGCCTGGATGCGGGCCCGGTAGGCCACGGCCTGGGCCGCGGTGGTTACGGGCGGGCGCAGGTTGGGCATGATGATGGCGCGTCCGAATTGGGCGGCCGTGTGGGGCACGACGGTGCGCAGGGCGTCGCCATCGCGCACATGCAGGTGCCAGTCGTCGGGTCGGGTCAGGGTCAGTTCGTTCATGCCCCTATTGTCCCAAAAGCCGGGCTGCGTGGTTTTTTACTTGCGGGCGGACGCGGCCACCAGGTAATCCCACAAGGCCTGCGCGCTGCTCTTGTGCGCCCGCGCGGCTCCGCGTTGCGACTCCCGGGCCACGGGTTTCTCGCGGTAGACGCGGATGTCCATGGTGATCTGCAGCCCCGCCATGTCGGGCGGCAGGGCGCTGACCAGCCGCTTGGTGCGCAGCTCCTTCTTGACGGCGCTGTGCGGCAGGAAGGCGACACCGTGGCCTTCGAGCGCCATGGCCTTGAGGCCTTCGGCCATGTCGGTTTCGTACACCCGGTCGAAGTGGATGGCGGTGCCGGACTGCTTGAGGATCAGGTCCACCATCTGCCCCAGGTAGGCCCCGGGCGCGTAGCCCAGGTACGGCAGCGGGTGGCCCACCCTTCCCGGCAGCTGGAACAGCGGAGCGCCGTTGGCATCGGGCTTGACGTAGGGCGCCAGCGTCTCCTCGCCCAGGCTCACCATTTCGTAGCGATCGGCATCCAGCTGGAAGGGCTGCGAGGGGTGGTGGTAGGCAATCAGCAGGTCGCAGCTGCCCTCCACCATGCGCATCACGGCGTCGTGCACGTTGAGCGCAATCAGCCGGCTCTTGATGGGGCCGAAGGTCTGGCGCAGGGACGACACCCAGGCCGGGAAAAAGGTGAACGCCAGCGTGTGCGGCACCGCGAACTCGATCACATCCAGCCCGGCCGTGGTGTGGCCGCGCAGCATGGCGCGCGTGCTCTGCAGGGCTTGCAACACCTCCAGCGACTGGTCGTACAGGGTCTCACCGGCCGGGGTAAGGCGCGTGGGATAGCTGCTGCGGTCCACCAGATCGGTGCCGGCCCAGGCTTCCAGCGACTGGATGCGCCGCGAGAACGCAGGCTGCGTCACGTGCCGCAGCTGGGCCGAACGGCTGAAGCTGCGGGTTTCAGCCAGCGAGACAAAATCCTCAAGCCATTTGGTTTCCATGGCCTAAATTATGCGCGGAATGCATGGAGGCGAGTGCTGCACCGAGTTGGAAGCAGACCCTTGGAATTGAGATGGGTTCAGACTGGTAGTGGTCTTGCAAAACGCTTCTAAGCAAGCGTTCCGCTGGATGCCCGAATACGACCCGAAGCGGAAATCCGCAGCATCTGTCACATTGCCAAATAGCGGACATGCCGGCACATGGTACCGCGCGTATGCGATGGACGACTGAAAAGTAGCCTTTGCCGTCGCTGGTAGATTGGTCTGTCAATGAGCGACGTCACTCAAATTGAACCTTCAACTTGTCCTTGTAGACGCGCAGGCGAAGTGCTGCGCGATCGATGAAATGCTCGTACAGCAAGACCTCACTGTACAACTCCCCATAGACACGGTTGGTCTCATCATCGACCAGTTTGTCGCTTCGGAAATACCCTTTACCGTTGGCAAATCGCGTATACCCAGGAGTCATTCTGGAAGGGTCCAATGTGCAGCCAATCAAATAGCCATAGAACTTCCTAATACGACCGTTGGACTTTGCGGCCAAAAGGCGAGCATATTGCGCCAAATCTGGGATGTGCTCTTGAATCCCAACGTCTGGCGCCTTGAACTCAATAATGATTGCTGCCCCCTCATTTGTGAAGATCGCGATGTCAGGTCGTTTGCCTTCGTGAGTCTTATTATTGAATGCAAATAGCTTTCCCAAACTCTCATCGATATCGGCTTCAAATAGATTCTCCGCATCAGACCATTTGATAGTTTTGAGAGACTTGTCAGGAGCGATGTACTCAAAATATTGGTACTCCTCGTTGAGGAGCCAGATATCGTGGTCGGCCGTCTCTGTGGAGTCCTTGCCCATTGGGAAGAAAATATTGTGAATGATGCGCTCATTCTCATTCCGCTTTCCCGGCTCCTCAACTTGGCACGTAAGCAACCCTCCAACGGCAAGACCGAGTACTTCGATCATTGCACTCCGACGGACAACCAACTGAGATAGGTTGGTCATATCCATCTTTTTGATGGAGCTGGCGTACTTCCAAGAGAGTTCGCTGACCTTGCTTCGAAAATCTGCTGAGCGAGGATCAAGTTGAAGAAGCTCATCCTTGATTTTGAAGAGTTTGGAGGTATCTCCAACGATGTCATCTTGCAGTTTTTTCAAAACCCGGCGCGCAATGTTTTCTTCGTTGTCTCCGTAGTGGATTTTGACGTTTGTTCCCTCAATCATTTGCCGAGTAATGCCGAATCTTTGCTCGGTAGATTTGACCAATATGTCCTTGTCAAAATCGCTTGGTGTGATGATTTGAAAAACATAGTCTTCCAGCGATTCGACGACATCATCTAGCGAGAACTCCTCCAACAGAGTTTCATTGTCAGTGCAGGCGAATGGGATGTCGAACCCATCTCGCTGCTGGTTGACCTTCTCCTCGAGGAGTTCACCCTCCACAAGGAGCAGCTCGAAGTTTCCGGCAGTTGCGCGCTTGCGTTCATTGGCATTGCGCAAGTAGCGCTTCGTGATCAACTGCACCACCGCCGAGTTGGCACAGAGGGCTATCTCATGCCGAAAATTCGGAAACTCACTTTCTGGGAACGAGTACCTAGTCACTCTCAATTTCGGTCCGATTCGAAACTCCTTCGAGTGCATACACGTGAGAGGGATTTCCGCGACTTGCCCGATAGGTTCCGGCAGATCTCTCCCCTCAATCGTTTTCGTGGCGGAGATATCCCCTTGGCTTGAAGTGACTTCAATTTTGAAATCCCCAATCAGCTTCTTAAGGATGATGAGCCGTTGCAGTAGGGCGGTGTATAGGTGGGCGGAGACTGCCGACGCAGAGAAGACTTCGGGTATGGAGCATCGTTCCGCTTTTTGTTCAGCCGTGAGCGTGTTCTGCCGCCAACTCTTTAGTGTGAAAGAAGTCTGGACTTCCGCACCATCGGCCGGAGTGGTGTTAAACGAATTTTCGGAGATTTCGCGGGTCGATTCATCTACCTGCAGTGTTCTCCTTACGATACTGCCGGATCGCTCGATGACACTATCAATTGACAGTCGGTCAAAGTGGTGAAAGAACTGAATGCGGCCAGCGCCCTTGCACTTACCAATACCTGGGATTTGTAATTGGTCCTTGTACGTCGAATCTTTGGTAACAAAGGCCTTAACCTCATCATCTCCAAAGCCAGCGCCGTTGTCCGCGCAATAGATCTCGACGCCAAATTGAGCGCCAAACAAATCGGCGTCGATTATCTTGATGTCGATCTTCATCAAGAATGGCGGTGCGGTGCTGCCCCTGCTCTTGCGAATTAAATAGGAGTCGATGGCATTCGATAGCATCTCCTCGAATGCAACGTAATCACTGTGATTGATGGCAGTGTTCTTGAGCCCCCCGCGGATATCAAGCGTCATAAGGTAGGTTCTCGCTATCTAAATGTTTCCACGTCTGACGCGACGTGCGCACTTCTCCAAAGGCACTTTGCGAATTGGCTACGGCATGAGCTTTACAGCCTGGGTTGCGCAACTTGCCGAGCAACATCATCGCTGGCTTGGGTGTCTATCAATAGTCACTGGGGTTAAAGTTTCCGCTAGGGCTGTGCATGTGTCGGGTTCAAATGCATAGCAATTTATCTAGGACTTTACCCGAATGCAGACATTAGTCGAAGACCGCTTTTGGCCCACTGTGGTCCAAACCGCGACTTTGAATCCCGGCCAACGGACCACCCGCAGAGTTTGGGACATTGGCCTCCGCCGATTTCTGGGCATTTGACAGCATGAGGCGGGGGACAATGCCCCAAACCCTGTCTCGCGCAGGCCAAAGCACTACTAAATCAATAGCACTTCACGCGCATTACACGGCTACTAGCGCGCCATTTCACCCTCAACCACGTCCCCACCCTGCTGTTGCAGCGCCCACATCTCGGCATAGCGCCCCTGCGCCGCCAGCAGCGCGGTGTGGTTGCCGCGTTCGATGATGCGCCCGGCTTCCATCACCAGGATTTCGTGCGCGTCCACCACCGTGGACAGGCGGTGGGCGATGACCAGCGTGGTCTTGTTGCGGGCCACGCTGTTGAGCTCGGCCTGGATGGCGCGTTCGTTGGCCGAGTCCAGCGCCGAGGTGGCTTCGTCAAAGATCAGGATGGGCGGGTTCTTGAGCAGGGTGCGGGCAATGGCCACGCGCTGCTTCTCGCCGCCCGAAAGCTTGAGCCCGCGCTCGCCCACCATGGTGTCGTAGCCGGCGGGCGTGGCCGCGATGAAGGCGTGAATGTGGGCCGCCTTGGCCGCCTCCTCCACCTCGGCGCGGGAGGCGCCGGGTTTGCCGTAGGCGATGTTGTACTCCACCGTGTCGTTGAACAGCACCGTGTCCTGCGGCACGATGCCGATGGCCTGGCGCACGCTGGCCTGGGTGACCTGTTTGATGTCCTGCCCGGCAATGGTGATGCGGCCCTGCTGCACGTCGTAGAAACGAAACATGAGCCGCGCCAGGGTGGACTTGCCCGAGCCCGAGGGCCCCACCACGGCCACCGTCTTGCCGGCCGGAATCTCGAACCGGATGTGGTGCAGGATGGGGCGCGACGGGTCGTAGGCAAAGCTCACGTCGTCAAACACCACGGCAGGTGTGCCGGCCAGCTGCAGCGCCGGGGCATCGGGCGCATCAGCAATCTCGCGTTCGCGCTCCATCAGGGTGAACATCTTTTCCAGATCGGTCAGGCTCTGCTTGATCTCGCGGTAGATCACGCCCAGGAAATTCAGCGGAATGTAGAGCTGGATCATGAAGGCGTTGACCATGACCAGGTCGCCCAGCGTCATGCGCCCGTCGACCACGCCCTGCGTGGCCCGCCACAGCATGGTGACCAATGCCACGGCAATGATGAGCTGCTGGCCAGTGTTGAGCACGGACAGTGTGGTCTGGCTCTTGACGGCGGCGCGGCGGTAACGCTCCAGGTTGTCGTCGTAGCGCCGGGCCTCGAACTCTTCGTTGTTGAAATACTTGACGGTCTCGTAGTTCAGCAGCGAGTCGATGGCGCGGCTGTGGGCGGACGAGTCCAGCTCGTTCATCTTCTTGCGGAACTGTGTGCGCCACTCGGTGACCGTGATGGTGAAGACGATGTAGACCGCCAGCGCCACGATGGTGATCCAGGCAAACCACACGTCGAACTTGACCGCCAGCAGGGTCAGAACCAGGGTCACCTCGATCAGCGTGGGGATGATGCTGTAGAGCGAATAGCTGATGAGGGAATGCACGCCGCGCGTGCCGCGCTCGATGTCGCGCGTCATGCCGCCCGTCTGGCGCTCCAGGTGGAAGCGCAGGCTCATGGCGTGCAGGTGGCGGAACACCTGCAAGCTGATGGAGCGCGCCGCCCCTTCAGTGGCCTTGGCAAACACCAGTTCGCGCAGCTCGGTAAACAACGAGGTGGACAGGCGCAAGGCACCGTAGCCCAGCAGCAACGCCGCCGGGACCACCAGCACCGCCACCGTGTCACCCGGCTTCACCGCCAGGGCGTCGACCAGGTTCTTGAGCAACAGTGGCACGCCCACGTTGGCCAGCTTGGCCCCCACCATGAAGGCCAGCGCCGCCACCACGCGCCACTTGTAGATCCACAGGTAGGGGAACAGGCGCTGCAGGGTGGTCCAGTCGGACTTGGGCGGGGTGGCCGCACCGGGCGAAACCGGGGCAATAGCCGCTGCGTGGTGACCATTGGGGCGCATGGGCGACAATTCTCTGAGTTATTTCAGGAGGATTGTGCCCATGTCTACCAATACCAGCCCCACAGGCATCCAATTACCCACTGACGAGGCTCTGGTGCTCAAGGTGATTCCCATGCCGGCCGACTGCAACGCCAACGGCGATATCTTCGGCGGCTGGGTCATGGCGCAGGTCGACCTGGCGGGCTCGGTGCTGCCCGCACGCTACACCCAGGGGCGCATGGCCACGGTAGCGGTGAACGAGTTCATCTTCAAGCAGCCGGTGCGGGTGGGTGACATCCTGAGCTTCTTCTCCAAGGTCAGCCGCATTGGCCGCACGTCCATCACCGTGAAGGTGGAGGTCTACGCCGAGCGCTTCACCGCGCAGGGCCAGTACATCAAGGTGACCGAGGCCACGCTCACCTATGTGGCCATTGACGACAACGGCAAGCCGCGCGAAATCTCAAAGACGGCGGTATAAGGCAGCGCCCGACGTCAACGGCCGCCCACGCATTCGAGTTCAAACAGCGGCACCTCGGCCTTGTGGCTCAGCCACACGCCGCCGCCCAGCTCGGTGAACCCCTCCGACAGGCCACGCCGGTACAACTGCGCCCGGTGACGGAACAGGCGGGGGTCGGTCAGTTCCTCGTCGAGGGTGCCGCGCTCATAGTCCTCACGCGCCACGGCTTCCACATACAGCGCGCCACGGCTCAACGTGCCCAGGTTGCGCAGCGCCCGCTGCAGATCTACCGCACTCAGGTAGGGCAGAACCCCCTGGCAGACCACCAGGTCATACGGATCGGCAGACGAATAGTCCACCACCGATCCGCGCTCCCAGCCGTAGCGTTCGCACAGAAATGCGCTGTACTCCACGCCGTGGTAAGTGGCGTCCGGGAAGTGCCTGGCCAGCGGTTCACGCCACAGGCCGATGCCACAGCCCACATCCAGCACCCGCTTGACGGGTACGCGCAGGTACTTGAGGTAGCTGCATACAAAAGCGCCCAGCCGCTGGACGTGCTCGGGGTCGACCACACTGGTTTTTTTGTCGAAGTAGTAGCGCTGGTAGTACGCCTCGTCAAACCACTGGTCACTTGCTGATTGCACGCCGATTCCTTCTTGCTGTTGCACCCCACCGTGGGGGCGCCTGCCGGGAGTATGGCGCACCAAGCCCCAAACAGAGCCCGGAGCCAGCCTTGCGGCTAGTCCACCACACCCAATGCCGGGCCGTGAAACTGGTAGCCGCTGGCGGCGTGCAACTCCCATGCGCCCTCGCCGAGCAGCCGCAGCACATGGGTGTGGTGGCGCAGCACGGCAGCGCGGTGGGCGATGCTGACCAGGGTGGTTCCGCCGCTGCGCAGGCGTTCATACAACGCGTTTTCGTTGGCGTCGTCCAGCGCGCTGGTGGCTTCGTCGAGGATGGCGATGCGGGGCCGGTGCACCAGCACGCGCCCGAAAGAGATGCGCTGCTGCTCGCCCACGGACAGCAGCTTCTCCCAGTCATGCACGGCGTCCAGCCCGCCCACGCGGTCAGCCAGCTCGGCCATGTGCACTTCCTCCAGTATTTCCAGTAGCCGCGCATCGCTCAAGCCGGACTCTGCGCTGGGGTAAATGAGCTGGCTGCGCAGGGTGCCGACCTGCATGTAGGGCTGCTGCGGCAGGAAGAAAACGTCCTCCAGCGGCGGGTGACGGACCACGCCCGTGCCAGACCGCCACAGCCCCGCAATCGCCCGCAACAGCGAGCTCTTGCCGCAGCCGCTGTCGCCGGTGATCAGCAGGCCATCGCCCGGCTTCAGGGTCAGGCTCAGCTCCCGGATCAACACCCGTTCGAACTGCGGCGTGTACAGCGTGAGCGACTCCAGCGCCAACTGCTCGCCCAGCCGGGTCTGGATCTGCGGGTGCTGCGCATCCGCAGCGGGCCTGGACGCCGGATCGACCAGCACCAGCCTGGACAGCGCCTGCAGGCGGTCTATGCCCGCCACAAACCGGCTCAGGCTCTCAAAGTTATCAACGATCAGCGCCACGGCCCCGAGCACGGCGGCAAACGCCCCGGCTGCCTGCACGGCCCGGCCGACCTCCAGCCGGCCCGACAGCACGCCATCGGCCAGGATCACGCTGGGAATCACCAGCGTGAGCTGGTTGAAGCCGCGCTGAAACATGTTGAGCGAGCGCTGCTTGCGGATCAGCCGCGCAAAGTTGGCAAACACCTTGCCGAACTTGCTGTCGATCTGCGCGCGCTCCTGCGCCTCCCCGCGATAAAAGGCGATGGATTCGGCGTTCTCGCGCAGGCGCATCAGACCGAAGCGGAAATCGGCCTCGCGGCGCAGCTGCCAGAAATTCAGCTGGATCAGCGGCGCGCCGAACACGTACAGCGCAACCACCGTGCCCACCAGCGCGTAAACCGCCAACACGCCGACCAGCAGATGCGAGATCGACCACAGCACGGCGCTGAAGGCCACCAACTGCATCATCGAACCCAGGAAGATGAGCAGGAAGTGGATGGACCGGCCGGTGAAGGTGTTGATGTCTTCGCTGATGCGCTGGTCGGGGTTGTCGATCTCGCCGCCGGAGCCCAGCTCGTAGTACTTGCGGTTCTGCAGGTAGCCGTCCAGGAAGCGGCCGGTGAGCCAGCGCCGCCACTGGTTGGCGAAGGCATCGCGCATGTAGTAATAAAAGGCGTAGATCGGCACCGCGAACACCAATATGCCCAGGCAGGCCCACACCGATTTCCAGAACCGGTCGGCATCGCGGCCGGCCAGTGCCGAGGTCATCTCGCCACTCTGGTCGTTGAGCATCACCGCCAGCTGGGTTTCGGCCAGCATCAGGGCAATCAGCAGGGCCAGCAGGGTCCACGCTGCCTTCTTCTGGTCTTCCTGCCAGTACGGTTTTGCCACATGGACGAACTGCTTCCACGCATCCAGGGTCAGCGGAGACGGGCGGCGTCGTTTTTTGGGTCCGGGCGGCGCGGCCGAGGTTGCAGAGGTGGGCATGGTTCGTATTCAGTAAGGCAAAGGCTCTGCCGCCAAGATACTCCAGAAATGCCCACCCCGGTTTCGGGCGCGTTGGTGCAGCCGCATTTTTTTTTGCGCCGCACTCTTTATCCAAAGGCGGGGGTCGCCTCACAAGGCAATGCCTTCAATGCGCTTGATCGTTCTATTTGAAGACTGTTCTTACAGGCTGGCATGATCCACAGGCGTCCGGCTGTGAATAGTGTCGGAAACCAACAATGCGTGAGCGCTCAGCCTTCAATGCAATACGGCCATTCGCAAACGCCGCAAGTGCCGCGTCTGAGACAACTGCCGCGGCTTCTCGTAGGGCAGTAAGCTGCGATCACTTGATGCTGATAACGACCTTCCCTTTGGCCCGACCGGACTCGACGTAGGCCAGGGCCTCGTTGGTGGAATCGAAAGGAAATACCTTGTCGACAACCGGATGGATCGCGCCCGCCTCGATGAGACGCGTGATGTCGCGCAACTGGCTGCCGCTGGCCTTCATGAAGAGAAAGGAATAGTCGATACCCAGCCTGCTTGCCCTGCGCCGCACACCGGCACTCAGCAGCCGGATAACCACCTTCACGAAGCCCGGCGCCGTGATCTGCTGACCAAACGCCGGATCGGCTGGCCCGGAGATGGAGACGAGCTTGCCGCCACACTTGAGCACGCGCAGGGACTTTTCCAGTGCGGCGCTGTCCTGGCTGTGCAACACCACGTCGTAGTCGCGCAGATGCTCTTCAAAGTCTTGCGTCTTGTAGTCAACGACAACATCCGCTCCCAGGCGCTTCACGAGCGCCACGTTGGCCGAACTCGTTGTGGTGGCAACCGTGGCACCAAGATGCTTGGCCAATTGAATTGCGAAGGTGCCCACGCCGCCCGAGCCGGCCTGGATGAAGACCTTCTGTCCTTTCTTCAGCTTGGCCACCTCGACCAGCGCCTGCCACGCGGTCAGGCCCACCAGAGGGATGGAGGCCGCCTCTTCCATGGTGAGCCCCTGGGGCTTGAGCGCCAGCGATGCCTCCTTGATCGGAACCAACTCGGCGAAGCTTCCGATGCGGAAGTCATCGGGCCGCGCATAGACCGCGTCGCCCGGCTTGAACTGCCGCACGTGCGCGCCCACCTTGACCACCACACCGGCCACATCGTGACCCAGGATCAGCGGCATGCGATAGGGCAGGATGAGCTTGAATTCCCCAGCCCGAATCTTGGAGTCCAACAGGTTCACGCCAGCAGCATGCACCTGCACCAGGACTTCGTCGTCGCGCAATTCAGGCTCTGGCACGTCTGCCAAGCGCAATGCGCGCTTCTTCCCATAGCCGTCAAGAACAAATGCTTTCATGGTGGTTCCTTGTGTGTTTCTTAGTGATCAGGCGGGAAGACGCAGGTCCTTGCGCATCCCAGAGTCCAGCACACTGGCGGGTGCGAATCGGCGCAGCAACTGCATGCGCTTGGCAAGCCCCGGGGTGTAGTGCAGCTTGGGTCGGTTGGCCTGGGCGGCGGTCAGCACCATTTCGGCCACCACCTCGGGGCCGTCGGCGTTCACCAGAACTTCTTTGACCCGTTTCTCCACACCAGCGCAGATATCGCGGTACACGTCCAGCGGAGCGTCGGGCGCCATCAGGTTCGCCTCGAACGGTGTGTTGATGTAGGCGGGCTCCACCACTACGGCACGAATGCCCAGGGTACGCAGTTCATGGTCCAGCGCCTCGGTGTAGCCCGCCACCGCGTGCTTGGTCGCCGAGTACAAGGCCATGTAGGGCATGGGCAGAAAGCCCAGCACCGAGCCGATGTTGATGATGCGTCCGCTGCCCTGACGGCGCATGTGCGGCACGACGGCGCGCGTCATGCGGATGATGCCGAAGAAGTTGGTATCGAAGATGGCCCGCGCCTGGTCCAGCGAGCTTTCCTCGGCTGCAGCGGGGGCGACCCCGAAGCCTGCGTTGTTGACCAGCAGGTCGATGCGGCCCTCGCACACCATCAGTTGCTGGACGGCGGTATCGACCGACGCGTCGTTGGTCACGTCCAGCGGCAACATCTCAAACGATGCGCCCTTGGCAGTGCCGCCGCGCCGACTGGTGCCGTAGACCTTGTAGCCGGCTTTCGTCAGCCGCAGGGCGGTGGCCAGGCCGATGCCCGATGAAGCACCGGTTACCAGTGCGATTTTCTGTTTCATGTTCATGGTGTGTTCTCCGTCGAATTAAGGGGGTCAAATGAAGCGGCTCGTCTTATTTGAAATGATGATCATCATATGTAAAGACAAAAAAATAGGCCACAACCTTAGGCAAGTCAAGAAGCCGCGGAAAGCAGTTGTTTGACGGCAGCCTCGCGCAGGCTATCGGACAGGGCCGGATCGTCCACGGCGCGCGCCAGCAGCAAGGAACCCACCATGGTGGCCACTGTCACCAATGCGCGTTCATGAGCCGCGGGCTGGCCCCAGTCTGGCGATTGCCGGGCCGCGAGGTCTACCATTTCCTGGATGTGGCGCGTGGTTACCCGACGCACTTCGGGCGCCTGGCGCGAGGTTTCGGAACCGATGGCAGCCAGGGGGCAGCCCGCCTCTATTTGCTCCAAGTGGTCCTTGGAAAGATAGGCACGCACCATGGCCTCGAAGGACCTGTCGGGTGGCACGTCAGCCACAACCTCCGCCACGGCGGCGGCAGACTCGGCGCACGCCCGACTGGCCGCCTCGGCCAGCATAGCCTCGCGCGAAGTGAAATGGGAATAGAACCCGCCATGAGTCAGACCGGCTTCCTTCATGATGTCCGCAACACCCGTTCCGTCATAGCCGCTTCGACGGATGGCCCGCGCAGCCACGGCCACGATTCGCTCGTGCGTCTCTTCTTTGGCTGCAGCCCTGGCGCTGATTTGTTTATTTCGCATGACGTTCATCATACAACAATATCAAACAGTTGCTCTTGCCCGACTTCTGATATCGGTTTAGCGCGAGGGGAGGCTCTAGGACCATGCGAAGACAAAAGTTCAACTTCCAGTTTCCGCAGACGCAGTCATTCGGCCGCGGAAACTGATCGGCTGCAATCAGTCTGAAGCTGCCAGATCAGTCAATCAAAACAACAACTTCATTTGAGTGCATCGCTAACAAGCGGTCATTGGTCAGCACCTGATATTGGTCCGTTGCGGTACTAGGCTGAAGAAGCCATGGGGCTGCTTCCCGCCATTTTCCGACGTTCGCAGTCCCAAAGCGACGGACAGAAGTTGGTCGCAAACAACCCGCCGACCTACTCCGCGTTGCGACCCTTTGTCTCTACCAACGCAGCATCCGCGGCCCCAGCCCCCCCCCCACCACCGTCGGGATAAGGATGCCCAGCAGATACCAAAATCCTATAAACGGCGCCGTCAGTTCCGGGCAATGCAGGCAGTACACGAGTGCCCCGGTTGCCCCGGAAAGAAGCCCGGCTGCCGCACCAGCGAGGCGCAGCCGCGTTGGCGCAAGACCCTGCATGGCCCACAAAACGCCGGCGAATACGGGAACGGACAGCATGGCAATGAGGAACGGGCAGGAAGCCCACGTATCACCCCAGAACAACCCAGCCCGCTGCACGGGCTCAGCCCGGTTCAAATCAAGAACCGCAAGCGCCCACATGGCCAACACAGGCAGCGCAACCGATATGCCTGCGCCCCGTTGCAGCCGACTGCCGGGTTGTGACAGGCGAACCGCTGCAAACAAGCTGGCGGCCAACAGGCATACAACAAACAGCACTTTGACCCAGAACATGGGCAGCAAAACTGCGGCGCCCAGATCCGGGCGCACACCCAGCAGCGGCAGCATCAGCAGGGTGGCCCCCACCGCGCCCCAGCCCAAGGCCACGGCAAAACGGCGAGCGGCCACATGCGGCGGGATGGCCTCGACGCCGGTCGCGAGCATATTGACAAGATCTTCCGTCTTCATTCTGTTCCCCGTATTTTTTCTGCAAGTGCCTTCAGGCCACGGTGAATGCCAACCTTGATGGCGGACTCCGACATGCCCGTTTTCTGCGCCGCCTCGCTTACCGACAAACCTTCCAATTTCACACACACGATGGGCAGCCGGTGCCGGTCAGGCAGCTGATCCAGCAACTGGGTCACGTCGTACCGTGCGCTGCTCGCTTCGATGTCAGAGGCGGCAAATAGCTCTGATTCATCTTCGATCGAATCGTTGAGTGCCTCACGCCCGGCCCGTCGACGCAGGAAGTCGATCAGCTTGTAGCGGGCAATGGCGTGAATCCACGCCGTCACCGGTCGACTGGCTTCATAGGTGTGGCGCTGATTGTGTATGGCCAATAGCGACTCTTGCACCAAATCCTCCACTTCATCCGGCAGGCTGGATAGGCGCCCTCTCAGGAAGGCGCGCAAATGCGCACTCAGTTGCTGCAAAAACGCGTGGTAGGCATGCGCATCACCGGCCAGCCCCGAAACCAGCAACGCTCTGAGCTGCTGTTCTCCAGCACTCAAGTGATCTACCTTCTCTATTCGTTGCATCGGAGGGTTTGGTTACAGGCGGATGAAGAATATTTTTCTCGCCCCATTTGGAAAATATTTTCCCGGTGTTGTAACCGGACGGCATGTCTTGGCGAATTAACGGGCAGATCGTACAGCCAATCCGCTTCCGCTGAGGAGCAGAAACCGCGTAACCGTTTGAAGCCTGAACCTGGATTCGCAATGCCCAACAATGCCCCGCCCATTCACCCCGCCTGGTTGCGTGTAACGCACTGGCTCAATGCTGTCGCCGTTTCGGTTCTGGCACTGAGTGGCTGGCGCATCTACAACGCTGCACCATTTTTCGACTTCACGGTGCCGGCAGGCATTACGCTGGGCGGCTGGCTCGGCGGGGCCATTCAATGGCACTTCGCCGCCATGTGGCTGCTGGTGGCCAATGGTCTGGTCTACTTTTTGTGCAACGTCGGCAGCGCACGGCTGTGGCACAAATTCTTTCCACTGTCACTGCACGCCCTGTTGCAGGACCTTCGCGCCACGTTGCACGGACGCCTGTCGCACGCCAACCCACGCCAGTACAACGCTGTGCAGCGCATGGCTTACCTCCTGGTGATGCTCGACAGCGTGTTGCTGGTGATGTCCGGTCTTGTGTTGTGGAAATCGGTCCAGTTCCCGTTGTTGCGCGAGCTGCTCGGCGGCTATGAAGCCGCACGGCGTGTGCATTTCCTGGCCATGGCACTGCTCGTGGCGTTCGTGGGCGTCCATCTGGTGATGGTGGCGCTGGTGCCACGCACGTTGGTGACCATGATCCGCGGCAAATAAGGAGTCCACACCGTGAGCAAACATTTCCACAACCTGCAGACCTTCGACTCCGATGCCTTCCTCAAGGACGCGACCAAAGACCTGGCACGCCGCATGGAGCAGCCAGCGCGGCGCATGTTTCTCAGTCGCGCCTTGACGTTGGGTGGCCTGTCTCTGCTGAGCGGCTGCACCATCGTCGACGAGAACAGTGCCGAGGCGGCTCTGATGGAGGTCTCGCGCTGGAACGACAAGGTGCAGGGGTGGCTGTTCGATCCGAACCGGTTGGCACCGACGTATGCCGACTCCATGATCACCCGGCCATTCCCATTCAATGCGTTCTATGGCGAAGACGAGATCCGGCCAGTGGACGGGGAGCGCTACCGGCTGGAAGTGACGGGGCTGGTGGCAGACCGGCATTCCTGGTCCCTGCGGGAGCTACATGCCTTGCCCCAGGCCGATCAGGTTACCCGCCACATTTGTGTGGAAGGCTGGAGCGCGATAGGCAAATGGGGGGGCATACCCTTTTCCAGCTTCTTGCGCCGCGTGGGCGCGGACCTGACGGCGAAGTATGTGGGCTTCAAGTGCTCGGATGACTATTACACCAGCATCGACATGCCGACCGCACTGCATGCCCAGACTTTGCTGGCCCTTAGTTATGACGGACAGCCCCTGCCACCACGCTACGGCTTCCCCTTGAAGCTGCGCATGCCCACCAAGCTCGGCTACAAGAATCCCAAGCATATCCACGCAATTTTTGTCACCAATACCTACCCCGGCGGTTACTGGGAAGACCAGGGGTACAACTGGTTCGGCGGCACCTGAGCAATCCTGCGCGGGCGCCCTGAAGTATCGGCATCACTGCCATTTTTTACCATCTCAAAGGAGTTCAACATGAACAAGATCACGACCACCATCCTCACCGCCTCTTTGCTGTTGGCCGGCAACTATGCCCTGGCACAAGACGCCATGAAGAAGGACGCAATGGCCAACGATGCCATGGCGAAGGACACCATGAAAAAAGAACCGATGGCAAAGGACGCCATGAAGAAGGATGCGATGAAAAAGGATGCCATGGCGAAAGACACCATGAAGAAGGACGCGATGGCCAAAGATGGCATGGCCAAGGACGAGATGAAGAAGTAAGCAGCAGGGTCCGCGCCGGCACGCGGGGGCGCTAGAACTTTCCGTGCCGTCCCGCGCCGGCGGAAAAACGCGCCGCGCCCTCCAGCCCTTGGGCAATGCAGGCCTTGCCGCGCTGCCACTCCTGGTGCAGCGCGTGCGGCAAGTCCTGGTCCCACTGGGCATAGGCACTGGCGCGGTCGGCCAGCATGGTGGCCTGCGGAAAGCCTGCCAGCTGCTCGGCCAGTGCCAGGGCAGCGGGCAACGCCTCCCCCGTGGGGACCACGCGGTTGCATAGGCCCATCTGCAAGGCCTCGGCGGCCTCCACCTTGCGCCCAGTCAGGATGAGGTCCATGGCATGGCCCATGCCGATCAGGCGCGGCAGGCGCACGGTGCCGCCATCAATGAGCGGCACACCGAAGCGGCGGCAGTACACGCCAAAGTAGGCATCCGCCTCCATCACCCGCAAATCGCACCACAGGGCC
The DNA here is from genome assembly GCF_058793415.1 of Rhodoferax sp. MLSD5-FHT05B10. Taxonomy (NCBI): domain Bacteria; kingdom Pseudomonadati; phylum Pseudomonadota; class Betaproteobacteria; order Burkholderiales; family Comamonadaceae; genus Rhodoferax; species Rhodoferax sp. MLSD5-FHT05B10. The sequence continues at coordinate 24,201 of NZ_JBXAFT010000012.1, forward strand.
AGCTCCATGCCGCCAGCCACGGCGGCGCCGCTGATAGCGGCGATGACCGGCTTGGACAGCAGCAGACGCGAAGGCCCCATGGGCCCCTGCGGTGCCGCGTTCGCCGGCGAAAAATTCAATGCTGCAAAGGGATCCACGCCCTCCTGCAGGTGCTGGGCCATGCGGGCACCGGCCTGCAGATCCCAGCCGGCGCAGAAATGGCCATGCGCGCCGTGGAACACGGCCACGCGCGCCTGCGGGTCGGCGTCGAACGCCAGGAAGGCCTCGTACAGCTGACGCGCCGTGTCGGCATCCACGGCATTGCGCACATCGGCGCGCGACAGGGTCACCACGGTAACGGCCCCGTGTTGGGTGGTTTGGACGGTTGGCATCATGGCGCCCGATTAAACAGTCACGCAGGGGACAAAAGCATCGGTGTCTACCCTGATCATCAGTGACAACCCTATCAAGCATTCGATAAGCCGCCGCTATAAACGGGCTGCCACATAACAACAACGGGAGCCAATGTGCTAGTTCTTCAATTGGTGATCAGCGGGATTGCACAGGGTTGCATCTACGGCTTGATCGCCATGGGCTTTGTGCTCATCTACAAGGCAACGGAGACCGTCAGCTTTGCCCAGGGCGAGCTGATGATGCTGGGCGCGTTCGGCGGCCTGGTGGGCATGACCATGCTGGGTTTCCCCTACTGGCTCGCCGTCGTCTGCGCCATTGCCGGCATGGCCGTCTTCGGCGTGCTGCTGGAGCGCGTGGTGATCCGCCCCATCCTGGGCCAGCCGGCTTTTTCCGTGGTGATGCTGACCATCGGCATTGGCTACGTGGCGCGCGGCCTCATCACCGTTATTCCCGGCATCGGCACCGACACGCAGGCGCTACCCGTGCCCTACAAGGATGAAATCTGGAACGTCAGCGGCCTGGTGCTGAACGTGGAGCACATGGTGGTGATTGGCGCCACCGCCGTGCTGTGCGTGCTGCTGTTCGCCCTGTTCCGCTACAGCAAGCTGGGCATTGCCATGCAGGCCGCCTCGCAGAACCAGCTGGCGGCCTACTACATGGGCATTCCGGTTAAGCGCCTCAACGGCATTGCCTGGGGTCTGGCCTCGGCGGTCGCCGCCATTGCCGGCCTGCTGCTGGCGCCCATTACCTTTGTGCACGCCAACATGGGCTTCATTGGCCTGAAGGCCTTTCCGGCCGCCGTGGTGGGCGGCTTTGGCAGCCTGCCGGGCGCCATCGTAGGCGGGCTGGTGATCGGCATTGTGGAATCGCTCTCGGGCTTCTACCTGCCCGACGGCTTCAAAGACACCGCTGCCTACATCGTGGTGCTGGTCATGCTGATGGTCAGGCCCAACGGGCTGTTCGGCGAAAAGTTGCGCAAAAAAGTATGAGATTCATTTTCAAGACTAATTACGGCCAGGACATCAACCTGGCCAAGCACGGCGGGCATGTCTTCTGGTACAGCCTGCTCATGGTGCTGCTGCTGGCCGCGCCCTGGCTGTTTGCCGAATACTGGCTGGCGCAGCTGACCCTGGTGCTGATCTACTCCGTGGCCGGCCTGGGCCTGATGCTGCTGGCAGGCTATACCGGCCTGTTCTCCATGGGCCATGCGGCCTTCCTGGGCGTGGGCGCCTACACACACACCGTGCTGACCAACATGGGCCTGCCGTTCCCGCTGGCGCTGGCCTGCGCGGCCGCGCTGTCGGCCACGGTGGGGGTGGTGGTGGGCCTGCCGGCGCTGCGCGTCAAGGGCATTTACCTGGGCATTGCCACCCTGTCATTCGGGTTCATCGTGGAAGAGGTGCTGGCGCGCTGGGAATCGGTCACCGGCGGCAATGCCGGCATACGAGTGCTCAAGCCCAACCTCTTTGGTTGGGTGCTGGACAGCGGCGAGCAGTTCTACTTTCTGTGCCTGGTCATCACCGTGGCCGCCACGCTGGGCATCCTGAACCTGCTGCGCTCCCCCACGGGTCGGGCCTTTGTCGCCATCCGCGACTCCGAGATTTCGGCGCAGAGCATGGGCATTCACCTGGCCTACTACAAGACCCTGTCGTTTGCGCTGTCGGCCGCGCTGGCCGGCATTGCCGGCGCGCTGTATGCGCACAACCTGCAGTTCATCTCACCGGACCAATTCAACATCCTCCAAAGCATCGACCTGCTGCTGATGATCGTGATCGGCGGCGTGGGCTCGGTGCACGGGGCCTTTCTGGGCGCCATCTTCCTGATCGCCATGCCCCAGGCCATTGCCTCGGTCAAGGACCTCTTGCCCGCCGTCATTGGCCAGGCCCCCGGCCTGCAGGGCCTGGTGTACGGCCTGGTACTGATTGCCTTCGTGCTGTTCGAACCCATGGGCCTGTACGGGCGCTGGCTCAAGATCCGCACCTACCTGCAGATGTTCCCGTTCTACCGCAAGGGCATGTTCAAGCGGCAGAAATCCTTCCAAAAATCCGACAGGCTGAAGTGATGACCGACACCCTTCTTTCTGCCAACAACCTGAGCGTGCGCTTTGGCGGCGTGCTGGCGGTCAACAACGTCAGCTTCGACGTCAAACAGGGCGAGGTGTTCACGCTGATCGGCCCCAACGGCGCCGGCAAGACCACCGTCTTCAACCTGATCAGCCGCATCTACACGCCCACCACGGGCGGGATCGACTACCTGGGCCCCAACGGCCTGCTCAGGCTCACCGACCAGCCGCCGCAGGCCGTGGCCTCCCTGGGCATTGCCCGCACCTTCCAGAACATCGAATTGTTCGAGCACGCCTCGGTCCTGCACAACCTGCTGATCGGGCGCCACACCCACCGCAAGACCAACCTGTGGCAAGACCTGTTCTTCACCGCCCAGGCACGCGAGACCGAATTGCTGGCGCGTGAAAAGGCCGAGGAGGTGATCGAGTTCCTGGACCTGCAGCATTACCGCGACTCCCTGGTTGCCGGCCTGCCCTACGGCGTGCGCAAGGTGGTGGAGATGGCCCGCGCGCTGTGCACCGAGCCGCGGCTGCTGCTGCTGGACGAACCGTCGTCCGGCCTGAACGTGGAGGAGACCGACGACATGGCTTTCTGGATCCAGGACATCAAGAACGAGCTGGGCATCACCGTGCTGATGGTGGAGCACGACATGGCACTGGTGTCCAAGGTATCGGACCGGGTAGTGGCCATGAACCAGGGCGCAGTGCTCGCCATGGGCACGCCGCGCGAAGTGCAGACCGACCCGGGGGTGGTGGAGGCCTATCTGGGGTCCATTGACGACGTGTCATCACTGCGGCGCGAGACCGCGCCTTCCCGGGAGGCCGCATGAGCATCCAGCCCCCACCCATCAGTGACCAGCCGGTGCTCAAGCTGCTCAACGTGGAGAGCGCGTACGGGCCCATCAAGGCCATCCGCGGCGTCAGCCTGCAGGTCCGCCGGGGCGAGATTGCCACCGTGCTGGGCTCCAACGGCGCGGGCAAGACCACCATTCTGAAGACCATCTCCGGCATCATCGACCCGCGCAAGGGCTCGATCGAATTCAAGGGCGAACCCATTACCGCCAAGGACCCGGCCTTCATCGTGCAGCAGGGCCTGAGCCATGTGCCCGAAGGGCGCGAGGTGTTTGCGCTGCTGTCCGTGCACGACAACCTGCTGATGGGCGCCTACACCCGGACCGACCGCGACGGCGTGGCCCGGGACATGGAGGCGGTGTATGGCTACTTCCCCATCCTGCAGGAACGCTCGGCGCAGGACGCCGGCCTGCTCTCGGGCGGCCAGCAGCAGATGCTGGCCATCTCGCGCGCGCTCATGGCCAACCCGGACCTGATCCTGCTCGACGAGCCCAGCCTGGGCCTTTCGCCCAAGCTCACCAAGGAAATCTTCGAGATCGTGGTGCGCATCAACCGCGAGCGCGGCACCACCATCCTGCTGGTGGAGCAGAACGCCAACATGGCGCTCAACGCCTCCGACTACGGCTATGTGCTGGAAAACGGGCGCATCGTCATGGAAGACACCTGCGCCCACCTGCGCGAGAAGGACGACATCAAGGAGTTCTACCTCGGCATGAAGGAGCACGGCGTGCGCGGCGAGCGGCGCTGGAAAAAGAAGAAGACCTGGAGATAACACAGATGAGCGGACTCTGGGACACCAGCAACATCCAGCCCTGCCACGACATCGTGATGCCGGGCGAAACCATCCCGGCCATTTTCTGGAACGCCGTGGCCCAGCGCGGCCCCAAGGTCTGGATGCGCCAGAAGCACCTGGGCCTGTGGCGCAGCTGGACCTGGAACCAGACCGCCGAGGCCGTGCGCGAGATCGCCGGCGGCCTGCTGAGCCTGGGCTTTGCCCGGGGCGAGTGCGCGTCCATTCTGGCCAACACCGTGGTCGAGTGGGTCTGGACCGATCTGGCCGTGCTGTCCTGCGGCGGTGTGGCCAACGGCATCTACCCGACCGACGCCCCGCCGCAGGTGCAGTACCTGTGCGACGATTCCCGCACCACGGTGCTGTTCGTGGAAGACGACGAGCAGCTTGACAAGGCCCTGGAGGTGCGCAGCCAGTTGCCCGGGCTGCGCCAGATCGTGGTGTTCGACATGGAGGGCCTGCGCGACCTCGACGAGCCCGGCGTCATGAGTCTGGAGGCCCTGCGCACCCTTGGTCGGGCCTACCTGGTCGAGCATCCCCAGGAACTGCAGCAGCGCGTGGACGCCTGCCGGCCTGAAGACCTGGCCATCCTGGTCTACACCTCGGGCACCACCGGCAAGCCCAAGGGGGCCATGCACCTGCACGCCGGGCTGGTCTACACCGTGCGCGGCTTCAACACCCTGGTGGCGCAAGACGACCGCGACGAGCGCATGTGCTTCCTGCCCCTGTGCCACATTGCCGAGCGCATGGGCGGCGAATATTTCGCCCTGTACACCGGCGCCATGCTCAACTTCGTGGAGAACCCCGAGACCATTCCCGAGAACGTGCGGGAGATTGCCCCCACCGTCTTCACGGCGGTGCCCCGGGTGTGGGAGAAGTTCTACTCCGGCGTGATGATCGCGCTGAAGGAAGCCGGCTTCATCCAGCAGGCGGCCTATGCCTGGGGCATTGGCGTGGGCACCACCATTGCCGACCGCGTGCTGGCCGGGCAGCCGGTGGGCCCCGGGCTCAAGCTACAGTTCCGGCTGGCGCAGTGGCTGGTGCTGAACAATGTGCGCAAGCTCATCGGCATCCACCGCGCCCGCTTTCTGGTCACCGGTGCGGCGCCCATTTCACCCGATCTGGTGCGCTGGTACCTGGCGCTGGGCGTGCCCATGCTGGAGGTCTGGGGCATGACCGAAACGTGCGGCGCCTCCACCGGCGTGCCAGCCAGCAAGATGAAGCCGGGCTCCATCGGCCCGGCGGCCGGCTTCAACGAGGTCCGGCTGGACCCCGCCACCGGGGAGCTACTGGTGCGCGGCAAGAACGTGTTTGCCGGCTACCTGAACCTGCCGGAGAAAACCGCCGAAGCCATTGACGTGCAGGGCTGGCTGCACACCGGAGACGTGGGCGTGGTGGACGACGAAGGCTATTACCGCATCACCGACCGCATGAAGGACATCATCATCACGGCCGGCGGCAAGAACATCACGCCCAGCGAATTGGAGAACGACCTGAAGTTCTCGCCGTACATCACCGACGCCGTGGTCATTGGCGACAAGCGCGCCTACCTGACCGTGATCATCATGATCGACCAGGAGAACGTGGAGAAGTTTGCCCAGGATGCCGATGTGCCCTTCAGCAACTACGCCAGCCTGACCCGCGCGCCCGAGGTGCAGGCGCTCATCCAGGGCGAGCTCGACCGCGTCAACAAGAAGTTCGCCCGCGTCGAACAGATCAAGAAATTCTTCCTGCTGGAGAACCAGCTGACAGCGGAGGATGAAGAGCTGACTCCCACGATGAAGCTCAAACGCAAGCTGGTCGAAAAGAAGTACGCCGCGCAAATCGACGCGATGTACCTGTAACACGAAAGTCCATTCACACACCATGCAAACCAAGCACCTTATCGCGCTGGCCGTTCTGGCCACCAGCGCCACCCTGGCATCGGCCCAACAGCAGGGCATCAGCAAGAACGAAATCCTGCTGGGTTCCATCCAGGACCTGTCCGGCCCGCTGGCCGGCTACGGCAAGCAGGCACGCAACGGCATGCAGATGGCCATCGAGGAAGTCAACGAGCAGGGCGGCATCAACGGCCGCAAGATCAAGCTGCTGGTGGAGGACGCGGGCTACGACCCCAAGAAAGCCGTGCTGGCCGCGCAGAAGCTGGTCAACCAGGACAAGATCTTCATGATGGTCGGCCACATCGGCACGGCGCAGAACATGGCGGCCATGCCCATCCAGTTCGAGAAGGAAGTCATCAACTTCTTCCCCCTGACCGCGGCGCGCGAGATGTACGAGCCGTTTCACCGCCTGAAGTTCGCCATCAACTCGACCTACTACGAGCAGATCCGCACCGCCCTGCCCAAGCTGGTGCGCCAGACCGGCGCCACCAAGGTCTGCACGGTCACCCAGGACGACGAGTTCGGCGTGGAAATCCTGAACGGCACGGAAGACAGCCTGAAGAACCAGCGCATGGCGCTGACGGAAAAGACCACCTTCAAGCGCGGCGCCACCGACTTCTCCTCGCAGGTTGCCAAGATGCGCTCGGCCGGGTGCGAACTGGTGGTGCTGGGCACCATCATCCGCGAAACCGTGGGCGTCATTGGCGAGTCGCGCAAGTCCGGGTTCAACCCGGTCTTCCTGGCCAGCAGCGCAGCCTACTCCGAGCTGATCCCCAAGCTGGGCGGCAAGATCGTGGAGGGCCTGTACGCCACCATGACGGCGCAGATTCCCTACGTGGATTCGGGCACCCCGGCGGCGCGCCTGTGGGCCAACAAGTACAAGACCCGGTTCAACGAGGACCCGTCCAACATGTCGGTGTTCGGCTACAACACCATCAACATCTTTGCCAAGGCCATGCGGGACGCGGGTGACCGCCCCACCACCAGCAAGTTCATCCGCGCCATGGAAACCATCCGGATTCCGGCCGACATCTTTGGCAGCCCACCCCTGAAGTTCACGCCCACCCGCCGCCTGGGCAGCGATGAATCGCGCCTGTCGCAGATCAAGGACGGACGCTGGGCGGTGGTGATGGACTACACCTACTGAACGGCCACCAGCGGCGGGACATGACAAAACCGCGCCGTTGGGGCACCATACGGAGCACCCCGGGCAAGGACCCCGCCGGTCCTTGCGATTATTTTCATAAAGGAGACGGACGATGAAACTGCACACCGCTATCACCCTCGCCGCGCTGGCACTGACGGCCACCGCAGCCAGTGCCCAGCAAGGCGTCAGCAAGGATGAAATCCTCCTGGGGTCCATCCAGGACCTGTCCGGCCCCCTGGCGGGCTACGGCAAGCAGGCCCGCAACGGCATGATGCTGGCCGTGGACGAACTCAACGAGCAGGGCGGCATCAACGGCCGAAAGATCCGCCTGCTGGTGGAAGACTCGGGTTACGACCCCAAGAAAGCCGTGCTGGCCGCACAGAAGCTGGTCAACCAGGACAAGATCTTCATGATGGTCGGCCACATCGGCACGGCGCACAACATGGCCGCCATGCCGGTGCAGTTCGAGAAGAACGTCATCAACTTCATGCCGCTGTCGGCGGCGCGGGAAATGTACGAGCCCTTCCACAAGCTCAAGTACTCGTTTGCCGGCGCCTACTATGACCAGATCCGCTATGCGACGCCCAAGCTGGTGAAGGAAAAAGGCCTCAAGAAGGTCTGCACCCTGTACCAGGACGACGACTTCGGGCTGGAAGTGCTCAAAGGCGGCGAAGCCGGGCTGAAGACCCTCAACATGACCTACGCCGAGAAGACGTCCTACAAGCGCGGCGCAACCGACTTCTCCTCGCAGATCCAGAAGCTGCAGGCCGCCAACTGCGACATGGTGGTGCTGGGAACCATCATCCGCGAAACCATTGGCGCCATCGGCACCGCCCGCAAGATGGGCTACAACCCTGTCTTCCTGGGCTCCAGCGCGGCCTACACCGACCTGATCCACAAGCTCGGCGGCAAGGCCATGGACGGCTTCTACGCCGCCATGACCTCGCAGAATCCCTACACGGATGACGCGTCGCAACCGATCCGCTTCTGGTCCAACAAGTACAAGACCAAGTTCAACGAGGATCCCGCCGTGTTCTCGGTCTACGGCTACCAGATCATCACCAACTTTGCCAACGCAGCCAACAAGGCCGGCAAGAACCTGACGACCGAGAGCTTCATCAAGGTCATGGACACCCTGTCCATCGCGCCCGATATCTTCGGCAGCCCGGCGCAGTCGTTCTCACCCACCCGCCACCTGGGCAGCGACGCCGCACGGCTGTCGCAGATTCAGGACGGCAAGTGGAAACCGGTCTCCGAATACTTTGGCGACGATGTGAAGGCCCCCGCCGGCAAGGCCGCCAAGAAGTAAGCGGGCCCCATAACAAAAAAGCCACCGCAAGGTGGCTTTTTTATATCAAATCGGCCGCCAGGCGGCGCAGATACTGCGCAGACAGCTATGCAATCAATAGCAGATCAGGAGACGATGTAGGCGCCGGAGCCGGTCGACAGCAGCTTGCCGTCGGCGCCCAGGAACTCCATGCGGGTGGACGCCACGCGCGAGCCCAGGCGCATCACCTCGGCGCGCAACTCGAAACGCTCCCCGATGCCAGGACGCAGGTAGTCGATCCGCAGATCAATGGTGCCCAGCTTGGAGAAGCGGTGCAGGCGCTGCATCGGCGCCTCGTCCATGTGGCGGGCACCGATGGCGGCCATGACGGCCAGCCCGCCCATGGCGTCCAGCCCTGCGCTGATGACGCCGCCGTGCAGCCGGTTGAAGCTGTAATGGCCCACCAGCTCGGGTTTCATGGCAATGTGGGCCACCACCCGCTCCGGGGCGATGGAGTCGATCTTCAGGCCCAGCACGGTATTGAAGACGATGGACTCTTCAAAGATGCGGGCCAGGTTCTGGATGAACTCGGGTTCGAAGACAATGGGCGCCGCCGGGGCGCTGGATTTGGAATGGGCCATGCCGCGATCTTACAGACCCAGCTGGCGGGAGGCCAACTCCTTCATGATTTCCTCGGTGCCGCCACCGATGGTCATGACCTTGACCTCGCGGTAGATGCGCTCGCACTTGGTGCCGCGCATGAAGCCCATGCCGCCCAGGATCTGCACGCCCTGGTCAGCGCAGAACTGCATGGTCTGCGTGGCGTGGTTCTTCAACAGGCACACCTGCGCCACCCACTCGGCGCCCTTGGCCGCCTTGTCTCCGCGGTCGCCGGCATCGGCACGGGCCGACACGCTGTGGAGCCAGGCCCGGGTGGATTCGATGCGCATCTTCATGTCCATCAGCTTGTGGCGGATGACCTGGTGGTCGATGATGGCCGTGCCAAAGGTCTTGCGCTGCTGCGCCCAGCTCAAGGCCTCGTCGTAGCAGGCCTCCGAGAAGCCCAGCGCCAGCGCGGCCATGGACAGGCGCTCGCCATTGAAGTTGGTGAGGATCATCTTGAAGCCCGCCCCCTCTTCGCCCACCAGGTAGCGCGCCGGCACGCGCACGCCGTCAAAGCGCAGCTGGGCCGTGTCGGAACACAGCCAGCCCATCTTCTTGAGCGGCGTGCGTTCCAGCCCCACCGCGTCGCCAGGGACCATGAGCATGGAGATGCCCATGGGCCCCTTGTTCTGCAGGTCGGTGCGCACCGCCACGGTGTACCAGTCGGCACGGGTGCCGGAGGTGATGAAGATCTTCTCGCCATCGACCACATATTCGTCGCCTTCGCGCCGCGCCGTGGTCTTGAGCGCCGACACGTCGGTGCCGCCGCCGGGCTCGGAGATGGCCAGGGCGGAAATCTTCTTGCCCGCCAGCACGTCGGGGATCACCTCGCGCTGCAGTTCCGGCGAGCCGTGGCGCATCACCGGCGGCAGGCCGATGTTGTGGCTGAACAGACTGGCCATCAGGCCACCGCTGCCGCCCGTGCGGGCCAGCGTCATGGTCAGCGCATTGCGCAGTTTCCAGGGGCTGGGTGTGCCACCCAAGGCCTCCGGGAACCCCATGGCCAGCCAGCCCATGTCGGCGGCGCGCTGGTACAGGGCGCGCGGAAACACGCCGGCCTCCTCCCAGGATTCGAGGTGGGGGGCGACTTCGGTTTGAATGAATTTGCGTGCGGCGTCTTCCACCAGGACGATGTCTTCGTCGCCAATATCAGTCATGGACATGCGGATTTCCTTTTCAATGCAATGGAGGGGTGCTCAGCTGGCTCAGACCTGGAACACCTTGGGAACGATGGCGCGGTGAAAGCCGTTGAAGGCCTTGACCGCATCGCGTGCCTGCACCGTGGCGTCGGGCACGCGCATGGGGTAGCCGCTGCGGGCCTGCGGGCGCGCACCGTCGATGCGCAAGGTGGTTCCGCTGATAAACGACGCGGCGGGGCTGAGCAAGAACACAATGCCCGCTGCGGTTTCCGATTCGGTGCCAAAGCGCCCGGCGGGAATGGTCTTGGCCATCTCGCGGATCATCGGGCCGGCCTCTACCGGGTAGTTGTCCATGCCGCTCGACGCAATGTAGCCCGGTGCCACGGCATTGACACGCACGCCTTTGCCCGCCCATTCCACAGCGGCCGTTTCGGTAAAGCTGACCATGCCGGCGCGCGCCGCACCGCTGTGGCCCATGCCGGGCATGGAGCCCCACATGTCGGCCACGATGTTCACAATGCTGCCGCCTGTCTTGTTCATGCCCTGCAGGTAGCACTCGCGCGCCATCAGGAAGCCGCCGGTCAGGTTGGTGTTGACCACCGCCTGCCAGCCCTTGGCGCTGATGGCTTCCAGCGGCGTCATGAACTGACCGCCGGCGTTGTTCACCAGCGCGTCGATGCGGCCATGCTGCGCCAGAATGGCCGCCACGGTTTGCTTGACGGACTCTTCCTCGCGGATGTCACAGACCTGGAAGCTCACGGTGCCGCCGTCTGCGGTGATCTCGTCGGCCACCTTCTGCAGCTTCTCCACCTTGCGCCCGACCAGCGCCACCTGGGCGCCCAGCGCCGCCAGCTCATGGGCCACGCAGCGGCCGATGCCGGACCCGCCGCCCGTCACCACCGCTACCTTGCCCGCAAACAGATTGGGGGCGAAAACAGAACCGTATTGCATCAGGACTCCTTCAAAAACAAGGCCATGGCGGCGTCGGTCAGGTCTTGCAACGACGCGCCCTTCTTGGGATCAAACCATTGCACCGACCAGTTCAGTGCCCCCAGGATCAGCAGGCGCGCCAACCCGACCGGGGCCCGCAACTGGCCGCTGGCATGCAGGGCATTGAGTACCGGCATCCACAGGGATTCGTATTCGGCAATCAGCTTGGCCAGCGACTTGCGCTGGCGCGGCTGCAGCGAGCGCGACTCGTACAGCATCACCGGCACGAAGTCACTGCCCGGCCCCAGCAGCACCTCGAAATGCGCCGCCACCAGCATGCGCAGCTGTTCGGCCGGAGCCAGCCGGGCGTGGCCGGGCTGCTGCACGGCGGCGCGCTGACGGGCCAGTGCCGAGTGCATGCCCTCCTCCATCACGGCGTACAGGAGCGCGTCCTTGCTCTTGAAGTGGTAGAAGGGGGAGCCGCTTTGCATATCGGCTGCGGCGGCAATGTCGCGCGTCGTGGTGGCATCGAAGCCCTTGCGGCGAAACAGATGCGCCGCCGCCGTCAGCAACGCCTGGCGGCGGTTGCCGTCGTCGCGTTCATCCACCGTCTTGCGGGGGCGCCCCCGCGGGCGTTTGGCCGTGGGTTCGGTAGCGGGTTGTGCTGCGTCGGGCTTCATGCCCCGACCATACCAAATATTTTTATTTAAAGCAAGCGGTTGCTTTGTATAAATATGCCACGGCCAGAACCGGGTTCACACCGGCTTGAGGAACAGACCAACGGTCAGGCAGATGCCAACGCCCACGATCACGATGCGCAGCACCCGCTCGTTGATCCGGTGCAGGGCCCACGCGCCCAGCAGACCGCCGCCAATGGCGCCAGCCCCCAGCACCAGCGCCTGGTACCAGTGCACCTGCGGCGAGGTGACAAACAGCAACACAGCCGAGGCGTTCATGACGCCAGCCAGCGCATTCTTGGTGGCCCCAGCGTTGCGGGTCGGCAAGCCGGCCATGGTGAGTGCCGCCATCATCAGGAACCCGATGCCGCCGCCAAAGTAGCCGCCATAGACCGCAATCAGGAACTGGGCCAGCGCGGCCCCCACGGGCCCCAGGTGCACGGCCGCTTCGCCGGATTTGCGCCAGAAGCTGCCCCAGGCAAAGACCACGGTCGCAAACAGCACCAGCCACGGCACCAGGAGCGCGAAGACGGTCGATGGCGTCTTGAGCAGCAACAGGCCGCCCACGCCGCCGCCCAGGATGCTGACGGCAAACAGTGCCCAGAACGGCAAGCGCCCCGCGCCCGACACCAGCTTGCGCCCGGCCAGACCGGAGGTGACCTGCCCCGGGAACAGGGCCACGGTAGAGGTGATGTTGGCCGCCAGCGGGGACATGCCCGAGAGCATCAGCACCGGCAGGGTGATGAACGAGCCTCCGCCGGCCAGGGAATTTTGCAGGCCGGCCCAGATGCCGGCAATGAGAACCAGAGTGATCAGCACGGCTCAGTCCACAAAAAAGTCGGGCAGGAATTGCGTGTTGCCGGGCGTGACCGCATAGCGGTCCAGATCGGTCACGCCGTGGGCGGCCAGTACGGTGTCGTCGATGTGGAAGTTGCCGGTGTCGAACTGCGCCTGGGTGAGAACGCAGTAGGCGGCGTCGGCCATGATCTCGGGCGTACGGCACAACGCCAGGTCCACGCCGGGGATCATCTGCATGGCGGCAGTGGCAATCGCCGTGCGCGGCCACAGGCTGTTGACGGCAATACCGAACTTCTTGAACTCACCGGCATGGCCCAGGGTGCACATGCTCATGCCGTACTTGGCCATGGTGTAGGCGGTATGCGGCGCAAACCAGTGCGTCTTCATGGACAAGGGCGGCGACAGCGTCAGCACCTGCGGGTTGCGCCCGGCAGCGGCCGCTTTCTTCAGCTCCGGCAGGCAGGCTGCCGTGCACAGGTAGGTGCCACGGGCATTGATGCCGTTCATCAGGTCGAAGCGCTTCATGGGCGTGGCTTCGGTGTTGGTCAGGCTGATGGCGCTGGCGTTGTTGACCAGGATGTCGATGCCGCCAAAGGTCTGCACTGCCTGCTCCACGGCAGCGAACACGGCCGCGTCGTCGCGGATGTCCACCGCCAGCGGCAGGGCCTTGCCACCGGCCGCTTCAATCTCGGCCGCGGCGCTGTAGATGGTGCCGGGCAGCTTGGGATTGGGGTCCGTGGTCTTGGCCAGGATGACGATGTTGGCGCCGTCAGCCGCCGCCCGCTTGGCAATGGCCAGGCCAATGCCGCGCGAGGCGCCGGTGATGAACAGGGTCTTGCCCGCGAGTGACATGGTGTCTCCTAGTGCTATTGTTTTAATAGCTGTCTGCGCAGAGTGCACGGCGCCAGACAGCCGATTTTGCCTTCAAACCCGGGAAAAGTCCGGCTTGCGCTTCTCTAGGAAGGCGGTGAACGCCTCTTTGGCTGCCGGTTCGCGCAGCATGCGGCCAAAGCTCTGGCCTTCTTCGTCCATCTGCGCTAGCACCTGGGCCATCTGGCCTTTCTTCATCAGGCGCTTGGTCTCCACGAGGGACGACAGCGGCTTGGCTGCCAGCTTGCGCGCCTGGGCCTGGACAAAGGCGTTGGCCTCCAGCGGCGGCACGATGCGGTTGACCAGCCCCACTTCCAGCGCCGCCTCGGCCATGAAGGGCTCGCCCAGCAGCAACGCCTCGGCCGCGCGGTGGTAGCCCATCATCTGCGGCACCAGCAGGCTGGAGGCCGCTTCGGCACACAACCCCAGGTTCACGAAGGGCATGGAAAACGCGGCGTTGTCGCCGGCGTAGACCAGATCGCAATGGAACAGCATGGTGGTGCCCACGCCCACGGCCGGGCCGCACACCGCCGCCAGCAGGGGTTTGGGGAAGGTGGCAATGGCGCGCAGGAAACGCGACACCGGCGCGTCGGGCGTGGCGGGCGGGCCGCTCAGGAAATCGCCAATGTCGTTGCCGGAACTAAACACGGTGACGTCACCCTGGATCACCACCACGCGCACGGCATCGTCGTCCTGGGCCTGCTGCAGGGTGTCGGCCATGGCGGCGTACATGGCCGCCGTCAGGGAATTCTTCTTCTCCACCCGGTTGATGGTGAGGGTGGTAACGCCATCGGCGGTGTGGATCAAAACATCTTGCATGGTCTTCCTCTTTCTTGGAATGGAGACAGTGATTGCATCACTCTTTGTAGTACACGATCTGGTGCGTGGTCGCCAGCAGGACACCGGCCTCGTTCCACAGCTGGGCGGTGTGGTCGAAATAGCCGTTGCGAAACACCTGGGCCCGCGCCTGGGCCAGCAGGTAGCCGCTGCCGGTGGCCATGAGCTGCTCGGAGTCGGCGTGGAAGTACACCGTCATGGTGACGGTGCCCACCGGAACCGACTTGGCCCGTCGGATGAACACGCGGGGGAAAAAGATGTCGGCCATGGCACTCAGGGCCGCAAAGTCCAGCGGGCGCGGCGGGTTGTCGCGCACCCACAGCTGGGACAGGCTGCTGCTGCCGCCGCTGCCGTCCCACACGGAGGGCATGTCACCCGTCACAGGCCGCAGTTCGTAGCGTTGCACAAACGGCATGGGGGCCTGCCGGGCGGGAGGCGCCACCTGGTCGGGCGGGGGCACCACGGGCAGGGGTTCGTCGTCCAGCCCCCAGGTCTCGCGGCGCGTGGCGGTGAACACCGTGGCCGTGAGCACGGTCTGCCCGGCCTGGAAAAACTCGACCATCCAGTGCTGGGTGGAGCGGTTGGTGCGCGCCGGGCGGGCCACGACGTCAAACGGGCCATCGGCCAGTGCCGCGGCGAAATTGACGGTCAGCGACACCGGCTCGCCCAGCAGCTGGGGGTGCTGCAGCACGGCATTGAGCGCCTGCGCCGCGGTGATGCCGCCAAACGGGCCCACCATGTTGGCGTAGGCCGGGCTGGTGTGGCCGGAAAAATGGTTGTCAGGCTGTGCCGTGAGCGCAATGGCCTGGTCAAAAAGATGCTGTGTCATGTGGATTCCTTGGATGCCAAGCCTAGCATCCATTGCTGCAGCTGCGGCCACAGCACCGGCTCGTGCTCGCTGCGAAACGCGCCCAGGTGTCCGATGCGGCGCACCGCCATGTCGGCTGGCGCCACCGTCTGCACGCGACGCGGCGCGTTCTGGTACAGGGCCACCAGGTTTTCGATGCCGCGCTGCGTCATCATTTCATCGTCGGCAATGGACAGGGCCAGCACCGGAAAGCGTGCACGGGCATAGCGGGTCGTGGCGTCCTCCGCACCCGCGCTGTAGCGCGGATTCAGGCACCAGCGGCGCCACTGCCGGATCACGCCCGCGGGCAGGTCGCCCACCATGCCCAGCCGGTTACCGGGAAAGTAGCCGAACACACCGGTGGAAACCGGCACCAGCACATGCCAGAAAAAGGGCGCGCTGCGCCGCAGTGCCGGTGCGGTGTCGCGCCAGTAACCGCTGCCCGACGCCACCCCCAGCAGGCCGTCCACCCGCTCGGGCTGCGCGAACAGACCCGGCAGCTGCCCGCCCAGGCTGTGCCCGATCAGGTACAGCGGCCCGTCCGCCTGGGTGGCACGCGCGTGCGCCACCACGGTTTCGTAGTCCAGCACCCAGTCGTTGAGGGTTGCCTGCACCCCGCGCAGGCCGCGGGAGACGGCCGCCGGCAGCGAGTCCCCCATGCCGCGGTAGTCGAAGGTGGTGACGCGCCAGCCCTGCCCGGCCAGCCACTGCGCAAACGGCGCATAGTAGGCTTGACGCACGCCCATGGCCGCGCCGATCACCACGCTGCCGCGGGCGCCCCCTTCGGCGCCAAACACGCGTGCGGCAAGGGGAGCGCCATCGGGCGCAGACAGGGTCAAGGTTTCCATGGCGTTACTCCATGCAAAAGGCCACCCGCAGGTGGCCTGGTGCGGCTGCGCTTACACGCGCTCAAAGATTCCGGCAGCCCCCTGGCCCGTGCCCACGCACATGGTCACCATGCCGTACTTCAGGTTGTGGCGACGCAGGGCGTGCACCACGGTCGCGGCGCGGATGGCCCCGGTTGCGCCCAGCGGGTGGCCCAGGGCGATGGCGCCGCCCATGGGGTTGACCTTGGCGGGATCCAGTCCCAGGGTGTTGACCACCGCCAGCGACTGGGCAGCGAAGGCTTCGTTGAGCTCGAACCAGTCGATGTCGCTGTGCTGCAAGCCGGCGTAGCGCAGGGCAGCGGGAATGGCCTCGATGGGGCCAATGCCCATAAGCTCGGGCGGCACGCCGCGTGCGGCGTAGGACACAAAGCGCGCCAGCGGGGTCAGGCCAAACTGCTTGACCGCCTTTTCGCTGGCCAGGATCAGCGCGCCAGCGCCGTCGCTGGTCTGCGAGCTGTTGCCGGCGGTGACGCTGCCGCGGGCCGCGAACACGGGCTTGAGCTTGGCCAGGCCTTCGAGCGAGGTGTCGGGACGGGGGCCTTCGTCCAGGTTCACGGTCCGGGCCTTGGTAAGGACTTCGCCGGTGGCCAGGTCGGGGGTGCGCTCGATGATGTCGATAGGCGTGATTTCGTCGGTGAACTCGCCGGTCTGCTGTGCCTTGATGGCGCGCAGGTGGGACTCCAGCGCAAACGCGTCCTGCATCTCGCGCGTCACCTTCCACTGCTGGGCCACCTTCTCGGCGGTCAGGCCCATGCCGTAGGCAATGCCGATGTTCTCGTCGCGCTCGAAGATGGCGGGGCTGAACGATGGCTTGTTGCCGCCCATGGGCACCATGCTCATGGACTCGGCACCGCCGGCGATCATCACGTCGGCCTCGCCCACGCGGATGCGGTCGGCAGCCATCTGGATGGCGGTCACGCCGGAAGCGCAGAAGCGGTTGACGGTAACGCCGCCCACCGGGTGGCTGAAGGCCAGACCGGTAGCGATGCGGGCCATGTTCATGCCCTGCTCGCCTTCGGGGAAGGAGCAGCCGATGATGGCGTCCTCAATGGCCTTGGGGTCCAGCGAAGGCACCTGCAGCATGGCGCTCTTGATGGCGGCCACCAGCAGTTCGTCGGGGCGGGTGTTGCGGAAGTAGCCGCGGCCGGAGCGACCGATGGGGGTGCGCGTGGCGGCAACGATGTAGGCGTCTTGAACTTGTTTCATTGTGGTGTGTCCTTAGTTGCGCACCGGCTTGCCGGTGGACATCATGCCCATGATGCGTTCCTGGGTCTTGGGATGGGTGAGCAGGCTGCAGAAGGCCTTGCGTTCCATGGCCATGAGGTATTCCTCGGTGACCAGGGTGCCGGCGTCCACCGCGCCGCCGCACACCACTTCGGCAATCAGGCCGGCGATGTGGAAGTCGTGCGCGCTGATGAAGCCGCCGTCACGCATGTTGACCAGCTGCGCCTTGATGGTGGCAATGCCGCTGCGGCCCGCCACGGGGAACAGGCGCTTGTGCGGTGCACGGTAGCCGCTGGCAAACAGCGCCTTGGCCTCGTTGATGGCAACAAACAGCAGTTCGTCCTTGTGTGGCACGACCACGTCGCTCTCCAGCAGGTAGCCCAGCTTGCGCGACTCCAGCGCGCTGGTGCCCACCTTGGCCATGGCCGCGCAGGTGAAGCCTTCGGTCAGGAAAGGCAGCACGTCCTTGGACGTGGACAGCGCCATGTTCTCGGCGGCGCGGCGGGCGATGTAGGTCAGGCCGCCGGCACCGGGGACCAGACCCACACCCACTTCGACCAGCCCGATGTAGCTTTCCATGGCGGCCACGCGCTTGCCCGAGTAGACGGCCATCTCGCAACCGCCGCCCAGCGCCAGGCCGCGGATGGCGGCAATGGTGGGCACACTGGCGTAGCGCAGCTTGAGCATGACCTTCTGCAGCTCGTGCGCAGCACCGTCGATGGCCTTGACGCCACCCATCATGAAGCCGGGCAGCATGGACTGCAGGTCGGCACCGGCCGAGAACATCTCGTCCGGCGACCAGATCACCAGCCCCTGGTAATCCTTCTCGGCCAGGGTGATGGCCTGGTTCAGGCCTTCGATGACACCGCCGCCAATGGCGTGCATCTTGGTCTTGATGCTGGCAATCAGCACGTCGCCGTCCAGCGTCCACAGGCGGATGGATTCGTCTTCCTGCAGCGTCTTGCCCGCGGTGGCAGCGGAAGCGGCGTTGGCTCCCAGCACGCTTTCGGGGAAATGCTGGCGTGCGTACACGGGCAGCTGGCGCACCGGAACGAAGGTGCCGGTGGTCGGGTTCCAGGAGCCTTGCGGTGTGTGCACGCCGCCGGCTTCGGCCACGGGGCCCTTGAAGACCCAGTCGGGCAGCGGTACCTTGCACAGGGCCTTGCCGGCATCGATGTCTTCCTGGATCATCTTGGCCACTTCCAGCCAGCCGGCTTCCTGCCAGAGCTCGAACGGGCCCTGCTTCATGCCGAAGCCCCAGCGCATGCAGAAGTCCACATCACGGGCGTTGTCGGCAATGGAGGCCAGGTGCACGGCAGCGTAATGGAAGCTGTTACGCAGGATAGCCCACAGGAACTGGCCCTGCGCGCCTTCGGCGTTGCGCAGCAGCTTCAAGCGCTCGGCCGCCGGCTTCTTGAGCATGCGTCCGTACACCTCGTCGGCTTTCTGGCCGGCGGGCACGTAGTCCTTGCTCTTGAGGTCAAAGCGCAGCACGTCACGCCCGACTTTCTTGAAGAAACCGGCCTTGGTCTTCTGGCCCAGGTTGCCCATATCCAGCAGGGTCTGGAGCACTGCGGGGGTGGCAAAGCTGGCGTAGAAGGGATCGGTCTCGATGGAGAGCGTGTCCTGCAGCGTCTTGATGACGTGGGTCATGGTGTCCAGGCCCACCACGTCGGCGGTACGGAAGGTGCCGGAACTGGCGCGGCCCAGCTTCTTGCCGGTCAGGTCGTCCACCACGTCGTAGGTCAGGCCGAAGTTTTCCACTTCCTTCATGGTGGCCAGCATGCCGGCAATGCCGACGCGGTTGGCGATGAAGTTGGGGGAGTCCTTGGCGCGCACCACGCCCTTGCCCAGATTGCTGGTGACAAAGGCTTCCAGCGCATCGAGGTACACCGCCTCGGTGGCCGGCGTGTTGATCAGCTCCACCAGTGCCATGTAGCGGGGCGGGTTGAAGAAGTGGATGCCGCAGAAGCGGTGCTTCATCTCTTCGGGCAGTGCCTCGGACAACTTGGTAATGGACAGGCCCGAGGTGTTGGACGCAAGAATGGCGTGCGGTGCCACGAACGGGGCGATCTTTTTATAGAGGTCCAGTTTCCAGTCCATGCGCTCGGCGATGGCCTCGATGATGAGGTCGCAGCCACGCAGCTGCTCCAGATGCTCTTCGTAATTGGCCTGCTGGATCAGTGCGGCGTCGTCGGCCACGCCCAGGGGGGATGGCTTGAGTTTCTTCAAGCCGTCAATCGCGCGCGTGACGATGCCGTTCTTGGGGCCTTCCTTGGCAGGCAGGTCGAACAGCACCACCGGCACTTTCACATTCACCAGATGGGCCGCGATCTGCGCGCCCATCACACCGGCGCCGAGCACGGCGACTTTACGGACATTGAAACGGGACATATAAATTCCTGAAATAAATTACTGGACGCGAATCCAGGTTTGGGTGCGGTAGAAGAACCCGATGTAGCCACGCATCTGGAGCTTCGCGCCACCCTCTATGGGCGTTACCGAAGCGCGGTACACCTTGCCGTTGTTGGGATCGAGGACGTTGCCGCCCTCCCACACATCCTTGCCTTCCGCCTTCTTGAGACCGCGCAGGATTTCCATGCCCTGGATGGGCTGGTCCTTGCGCTCGTCCTTGCATTCGACGCACTTTTCATCCTGCTTGCCCTTTTCCAGGATCTTCTCGACCCTGCCGGAAACGACCCCCGCGTTCTCCACGATGCGGATTTCGGATTTAGCAGAACCATCGTGGTCATCGATGGTCTTCCACAAACCCACGGGGGTCATCTGCGCCATGGCAGAAGCAGACGACGCGGCGATCAGGATGGCAATAGCTGAGCGAAACATAGGAACTCCTCTTTGTTATTAATCAGACAGGGAAGTCGCTCAACCCGGGGACTCCGGATCAGGCGAACACTGCGTCCGTATCCATCAGCACCTTGCTGCCGGCACGCGCAGTGCGCATCAATGTAGCCGTTTCCGGGAACAACTTGGCGAAATAGAAGCGCGCCGTCTGCAGCTTGGCCACGTAGAACGGATCGGTATTGCCGGCGGCGATTTCGCGCAGGGCCACCTGGGCCATGCGGGCGAAGAAGTAGCCGAACACCAGGTGACCGGCCACACGCAGGTAGTCCACCGCAGCCGCGCCTACTTCGTCGGGATTCTGGAAGCCCTTGAAGCCGATTTCGGTGGTGAACTTGGTCATCTGGTCACCCAGCACGGCGATGGGGTTGATGAACTCGGCCATCTTCTCGTTCACGCCCTCTTCGGCCACCAGTTGGCCCACCAGCTTGCCGAACTTGCGCAGCGTGGCGCCGGTGTTGCCCAGGATCTTGCGACCCAGCAGGTCCAGCGACTGGATGGTGTTGGTGCCTTCGTAGATCATGTTGATGCGGTTGTCGCGCACGAACTGCTCCATGCCCCACTCCTTGATGAAGCCGTGGCCGCCAAACACCTGCATGCAGGCATTGGTGGCGATGTGGCCGTTGTCGGTCAGGAAGGCCTTGGCGATGGGGGTGAGCATGGCCAGCATCTCGGCGGAGTCCTTGCGCACTTTTTCATCGGGATGGTGGTGCTCTTTTTCCAGCAACATGGCGCAGTAGGCCTGCAGGGCACGGCCGCCTTCGGCATAGGCCTTGGCGGTGAGCAGCATGCGGCGGACATCGGGGTGGACGATGATGGGGTCAGCCGGCTTGTCCTTGGCCTTGGGGCCGGTGAGGGAACGCATCTGGATACGGTCCTTGGCATAGGCCAGGGCGTTCTGGTACGCCACTTCCGTCAGGCCCAGGGACTGGTTGCCCACGCCCAGGCGGGCGGCGTTCATCATCACGAACATGCCCTGCATGCCCTTGTTGGGCTGGCCGACCATGGTGCCCACGGCGTCTTCCAGCACCATCTGGCAGGTGGCGCTGGCCTTGATGCCCATCTTGTGCTCCAGGCCGCCGCAATAGATGCCATTGCGCTTGCCCAGCGTGCCGTCCGCGTTGACCAGGAACTTGGGCACGATGAACAGGCTGACGCCCTTGATTCCGGGGGGCGCATCGGGCAGACGGGCCAACACCAGGTGGATGATGTTGTCGGTCATGTCATGCTCGCCGGCGCTGATGAAGATCTTGTTGCCGGTGATCTTGTAGGTGCCGTCGGCCTGGGGTTCGGCCTTGGTGCGCATCAGGCCCAGGTCGGTACCGCAATGGGGTTCGGTCAGGCACATGGAGCCAGTCCACTCACCAGAGGTCATCTTGTGCAGGTAGGTGGCTTTCTGCTCGGGCGTGCCGTGGGTTTCCAGGGCCGCGTAGGCGCCGTGGGTCAGGCCGGGGTACATGGTCCACGACTGGTTGGCGCTGTTGAGCATTTCATAGAACAGGCTGTTGACCACGAACGGCAGGCCCTGGCCGCCGTACTCGGGCTCGCAGCCCAGGGCCGCCCAGCCGCCTTCGACGTACTTGGCGTAGGCTTCCTTGAAGCCCTTGGGCGTGGTAACCGCGTGGGTGGTCTGGTCGATGGAGCACCCTTCGGCGTCACCGCTGATGTTCAGGGGGAAGGTCACTTCGGCCGCAAACTTGCCGCCTTCTTCGAGCACCGCGTTGATGGTGTCGGCATCGATGTCCGCGTGCTTGGGAATCTGCTTCAGGTCGGCAACGACGTTGAACACTTCGTGCATCACAAACTGCATGTCGCGCAGGGGAGGGGTATAGGTAGGCATGCGGAATTACTCCTAGGTAACAAAAAAGGAAGGGATTAAGGGGAAGGAACGCGTACACCGTAGCGCGCAAGGATGTTGGCAAAGCCCGTGTTGGCCCGCTCAATGGAACCGGGTTTCTGCAAGAAACGGGCCTCGTAGTGCAGGGCCAGAATCAGGCCATGGATCTCGAACGCGATCTGGTTTTCGTCCGCATCGGGCGGCAGATGGCCGCATTCCTTGGCGAGCACCACCGCGCGCAGCAGCGCGTTGAGCCAGGTCTGGACCGAAGAGACCAGGGCATCGCGCACCGGGCCGGGCCGGTCGTCGAAATCGACCGCGCCACTGATGAAAATGCAACCCGACTGGATTTCCACTGCCACCAGCTTCATCCAGTTGGAAAACAGGGCCTGCAGCCGGGGCAGACCGCGCGGCTCACGCAGCGCGACGGAAAAGACATCGCGCTCGAAGCGGTGGAAATACTCGTGCACCACCGAAATCTGCAGCTCGTCACGCGAGCCAAAATGGGCAAACACCCCCGACTTGCTCATGTGCGTGGCCTCTGCCAGCGCGCCAATGCTGAGGCCCTCCAGGCCGATCTGGGTGGCCAGGCCGAGCGCGGCGTCCACGATGGCCATCTTCGTCTGCTGGCCTTTTTGCAGCGCGCGCCCGGACCGTGCAGCAGACGGCTGGGTCTTGCGGATCAGCTTGGCCGAAAGGGATGCAAGGGACATAGGAGGAGTATGCCAAAAATAGAACGATCGTGCTATTTTGCAACATTTCCACCGACCACCGCCACTATTTTGGCGTTCTAGACGTATTTTTCTAACGAAAAGAAGGGTTTACCCCAGCAGCAGGTGCAGACTGGCGTCCAGATGCTCGGACGGCAGCCGCTTGTAGCCCGAACGCACAAAACGCTGCAGGCGACCGGCGACAAAGGCCGACAGCACCGAGGCCTGCACCTGCGCGTCCAGGGTCGGCGTGGCGGACACGGCGGCAGGGTCTTCGCTCCGCAGGCACTGACGGAACGTGGCTTCAATCTTGTCAAAGAACTGGTTCATGCGCTGCTGCAGGCGCTCGTTTTCGAACACCAGCGCATCTCCGACCATGACGCGCGCCATGCCCGGGTTTTTCTCGACGAACTGCACCAGCATGACCACGATGCGTGCTACCTGGCGCCGCCCGGCGTCCGGCGCCCCGCCAGACGGAGCGGCCTGCTCGCGTTCCACAATCTGGTTGACCAGCGAAAACACCGTCTGTTCGATGAATTCAATCAGGCCTTCGAACATTTGCGCCTTGCTGGCGAAATGCCGGTACAGGGCCGCCTCGCTTACCGCCAGGCGTCCTGCCAGTGCGGCGGTGGTGATGCGGTCGCCACCGGGCTGCTCCAGCATGCTGGCCAGCGCCTGCAGAATCTGGACCCGGCGCTCTCCGGGCTTGGGACGCTTGCGCACGACCGCGCCGGGCGCAGGCGAACTGGCCGCGTGGAACTCGCCGTCCTGGGAATCAGTGGAAGTAGTGAGGGCGTCTGGCATGGTGCACACAGCAGTTGTGCAATGATTCTCGCACAGCCGACGCCCGGCGCCCGGTGCCGGCGGCCCCGGGTGCGGCGGGTGGCCGGTTTCCGGCGAAAAAGGCATTCAATCGGGATAAAAACCCCGTGGAATCTGCGCAGACAGCTATGGAAACCATAGCATTCCTGCGCCCCGCCCTCAGTGGGACCGGATCATGGTGCCGAAAGCCTGCTCGGTCAGGATCTCCAGCAGCAGCACGTGCGGCACGCGCCCGTCGATGATGTGCACCGAGTTCACGCCGCTCTTGGCCGCGTCCAGCGCGCCGGCAATCTTGGGCAGCATGCCGCCAGAAATGGTGCCGTCGGCAAACAGCTCGTCGATGCGCCGTGCCGTGAGGTCGGTCAGCAGCTGGCCGGACTTGTCCAGCACGCCGCTGATGTTGGTCAGCATCATCAGTTTCTCGGCCTTGAGCACGGTGGCCAGCTTGGCGGCCACCACGTCGGCGTTGATGTTGTAGCTCTCGTTGTTGTCCCCAAAACCGATGGGGCTGACCACCGGAATGAAGGCATCGTCCTGCAGGGCCTTGACCACGGACGGGTCGACACTGACGATGTCGCCCACCTGGCCCACGTCGTGCTCCTTGGTGGGGTCGGCGTTGTCGAGCATCTTGAGCTTTTGCGCGCGGATCATGCCACCGTCGCGCCCGGTCAGGCCCACGGCCTTGCCGCCGGCGTGGTTGATCAGGCCCACGATGTCCTGCTGCACCTCGCCGGCCAGCACCCACTCCACCACCTCCATGGTCTCGGGGTCGGTCACACGCATGCCCTGGATGAACTCGCCCTTCTTGCCCAGGCGCTGCAACAGGCCTTCAATCTGCGGGCCGCCGCCATGCACCACCACCGGGTTGATGCCTACCAGTTTCAGCAGCACCACGTCCTCGGCAAAGGCCTTTTGCAGGGCCGGGTCGGTCATGGCGTTGCCGCCGTACTTGATGACCATGGTCTTGCCATGGAACTTGCGGATGTAGGGCAGCGCCTGCGCCAGGATCTCGGCCTTGTCGCGGGGGGCAATGGTGGATGCGTCAGTCATGGTGGATAGGTTCACGGGGTAATGCGTGAATTGTGCCGCATTGGACGGCCGCACTGTGGCTGTTCAGTGGGCCGCCGGCGCGCTCCGGTGCAACTTGCCGTAGGCGGTGAGCAGGCGCTGGTGCATGTCGCACTGGGCCAGGTCCAGCCCGAGCGATGGCTGGCCGAAAAACCGCCATGTGCCGCTGAGCAGTGCGCGGGCCTGATCCAACGTTTCCGCACCGTAGAGGCTTTGCAGTGCCAATGCGAAATGGGCACTGCCGTGGCCGGAATCGAGCTGCTGCAGGTTTTCGATGCAGCCGTACACCCGCAGCCGCTGGGCATTGATCTGTCCGAAGTGGCGCATCCACTCGCAGCCTTCGCTGATGGCCTGCTGGTCGCCGATGGCCAGTGCCAGCAGGGTTTTGAGCTCGCCCACCCGCAGGTCTTTCCAGAATGCGTCGTCACCGGGCGCCAGGCCAATCAGGGCCGCCACCAGGCGGTCTTCGGTCAGGCCGTTCTCGTTGAGCGTGTCCAGCAGATCGCGGCACTCCTCGTCGTCGAGATCGGCCAGATGGCAGATGGCCTCGCGGATGGGGTTGGCCACACTGTTGTTCTCCCACTCGAGCTCGTCCACGGGGTAGATCTCCGACATGCCGGGCACGATGATGCGGCAGGCGTAGACCCCCAGGTGGGTGAAGTCGGCCACATAGATGTCGTGACCCATGGCATGGATGGCGTCGACCAGCCAGGCGTAGTCCTCGGCGGTGGTGGTGCTGAAGTTCCAGTCGCAAAAGGCGAAATCGGGCTGGGCGCCCAGGAAATTCCAACTCAGGATGCCACTGGAATCCACAAAGTGGATTTCGATGTTGGGCGAACTGGCAATTTCTTCCAGGTCAAACCCCGGCGCCGGAAAGCCCTCCAGCGCGTCCAGCGCCCGCCCCTGCAGCAATTCGGTCAGCGCGCGCTCCAGTGCAATCTCGAAACGCGGGTGCGCCCCGAAACTGGAGAAGCAGCCCTGGTCCTTGGGGTTGAGCAGCGTCACGTTCATCACCGGGTACTTGCCGCCCAGCGACGCGTCTTTCACCAGGATGCCAAAGCCCGCATCGCGCAGGCCCTGGATGCCCCGGGCAATGCGCGGGTAGCGGTCGATGACGTCCTGCGGCACGTCCGGCAGGCATAGCCCTTCGCTGATGATGCGAAACTTGATGAAGCGCTCGAACACCTCGGACAGCGCCTGTGTGCGCGCCTCCGGCGGCGTGTTGCCGGCCGACATGCCGTTGCTGACATACAGGTTGCTGATGATGTTGACCGGGAAATAGGCCACGGCTGCATCGCGCAGGCGCACATACGGGATGGCACAAATGCCACGGTCACTGTGGCCGGAGTTGAAGTCCACCAGCGCGGCCGCATCGATGGTGCCCCGCGGGTTGTAAAACGCCTGCAGCTCGGGGGTCAGCAGACCGGACGGCCATTCGCCATTCTCGCCCGGCACAAACCAGGCTTCCTGTGGGTAGTGGACAAAGGGACGCTCTTCACTTTCGGCGTAGGCATAGCCGAGGTAGTAGTGGTTCCAGAAGTAGTTGCACGACAGGCGCTCGAAGAATTCCCCCAGGGCGCTGGCCAGAGCGGCCAGCCTGGAGGCACCCTTGCCATTGGTGAACATCAGGGGACAGTCCCGGTCGCGCACATGCACCGACCAGATACCGTCCACCGGGTTGAGCCACGAACGCTCCTCGACCTGGAACCCCAGAGCCCCCAGCCTGGCCTGCATGGTGCTGATGGAGGACTCAAGGGACGCGTCCTTGCCGACAATGAAGCTTTCTGCTTGCATGGAATTCCGGTCAGTGCCGAAAGGGGCCGGTTGTCGCTCAGTCATTCAGCAGGGACAGGTCGCGCACGGCGCCCTTGTCGGCCGACATCACCAGCTTGGCATAGGCCCTGAGGGCCGCCGAAACCCTGCGCTTGCGCGGCTGTGCGGGCTTCCAGCCCTTGGCATCCTGCTCGGCGCGGCGACGGGCCAGTTCCTCGTCGGACAGCAGCACATTGATGCTGCGGTTGGGAATGTCGATGCGGATGCGGTCGCCATTGCGCACCAGGCCGATCGCACCACCCGCAGCAGCCTCGGGCGAAGCGTGGCCGATGGACAGGCCCGAAGTGCCGCCGGAGAAGCGCCCGTCGGTCAACAGGGCGCAGGCTTTGCCCAGGCCCTTGGACTTGATGTAACTGGTGGGGTAGAGCATTTCCTGCATGCCGGGGCCACCCTTGGGGCCTTCGTAGCGAACGATAACGATATCGCCGGCCTTGACCTCGTCGGCCAGGATGTGGTCCACGGCTTCGTCCTGCGATTCGGTCACGTGGGCAGGGCCTTCGAACACCATCAGCTTGTCATCCACCCCGGCCGTCTTCACCACGCAGCCGTTGAGCGCGATGTTGCCGACCAGAACGGCCAGACCGCCTTCCTGCGAGAACGCGTGGTCAGCGCTGCGGATGCAGCCAGCGGCCCGGTCCAGATCCAGGCTGGGCCAGCGGGTGTTCTGGCTGAACGCCACCTGGGTGGGAATGCCAGCGGGGCCGGCCATGTAGAAGGTCTTGACCGCCTCGGATGGCTTGCGGGCAATGTCCCACTGGTCCAGCGCATCCTTCATGGTCTTGGCATGTACGGTGGGCGTGTCGGTGTGCAGCTTGCCGGCGCGATCGAGTTCGCCCAGGATGGCCATGATGCCGCCGGCGCGATGCACGTCTTCGATGTGGTACTTGTCGGTGTTGGGTGCAACCTTGCACAGCTGGGGCACGACGCGCGAGAGGCGGTCGATGTCGGCCATGGTGAAGTCGATTTCGGCCTCCTGCGCGATCGCCAGGATGTGCAGGATGGTGTTGGTGGAGCCGCCCATGGCGATGTCCAATGTCATGGCGTTCTCGAACGCCTTGAAGCCCATGGAGCGCGGCAGCACACTGCTGTCTTCCTGCTCGTAGTAACGCTTGCACAGGTCGACCACCAGGCGGCCGGCACGCTTGAACAACTGCTCGCGGTCGGCGTGCGTGGCCACCACGGTGCCGTTGCCGGGCAGGGATAGTCCCAGGGCCTCGGTCAGGCAGTTCATGGAGTTGGCGGTGAACATGCCGGAACACGAGCCGCAGGTCGGGCAGGCGTTGCGCTCGACCTCGGCCACGTCGGCGTCGGACGCCGAATCGTCTGCAGCCATCACCATGGCGTCAATCAGATCGAGCTTCTTGAACTCCAGCTTGTGCGTGGTGGGGTTGGCCAGCTGGACCTTGCCGGCTTCCATGGGGCCACCGGAGACAAACACCACCGGAATATTGACGCGCATGGCCGCCATGAGCATGCCGGGGGTGATCTTGTCGCAGTTGGAGATGCACACCATGGCGTCGGCACAGTGGGCGTTGACCATGTATTCCACCGAATCGGCAATGATGTCGCGGCTGGGCAGTGAGTACAGCATGCCGTCATGGCCCATGGCAATGCCATCATCCACCGCTATGGTGTTGAATTCCTTGGCCACGCCGCCAGCGGCTTCAATCTCGCGCGCCACCAACTGACCCAGGTCCTTCAGGTGCACGTGGCCCGGCACGAACTGGGTGAACGAGTTCACCACGGCGATGATGGGTTTCTGGAAATCGTCGTCCTTCATGCCAGTCGCGCGCCACAGGGAACGCGCACCTGCCATGTTGCGGCCGGCGGTGGAGGTCTTGGAACGGTAAACAGGCATACAAACTCTCTTGGACGGTTCAATCTAGGGAATCCCGGGCGGCGCACTGACACGCCCTGGCGCTTCACAGCCCCCATTGTCGCCTACCGTGAGCGACCCGCCGGGCGTCAGGGTGAAGCCCGGCGCAGCCGGACATGCCGAGCCGTCAGACCCGTCCCCGGCCGCGATCGATACCCGTGGCCGCGAAGGCCTATGGGGCCTTGACGGCCAACACCGGGCAGGAAACTGACAGCAGGATTTCCTGGGCGATGCTGCCCATGATGAGCTTGCCTACCGGAGAGCGTTTTCTCAAGCCAATGATCAGCACGTAGGGGTTCAGGGACTCGGCCAGGGCCTCGATTTCCTCTACGGCATTCTTGCCGCGACCATACTGCTTGAATTCCGCATCCAGGCCGGCTTCCTTCAGCAGCTTCTCGATGCGCTCTACGTCCTGCACGCTGGCCATGGCCGCTTCGTCCTTGCTGCCACCGGAGGTGGCATTGACCACCAGCAGACGTTCCTTGCGGCGTTTCGCGATTTCAATCCCCTTGTCCAGGGCGGCCTGGCCTTCGGGACGCGGTGCATAGGCTACGAGAATGGTCATGCGTTCTTTCCTTGGGTTGTTTGCGGGGGTGCGCCGGGGTTGAGTGAGCCTACCAAAACGCGCATCCAGGGTCAAATGTATGCCGACGCTCGCCCCCCACCTGTCCCCTGCGCGCTAGTCGGCCACATACGGATTGGTTTTCCGCTCCCATCCAAACGTACTCTCCGGACCGTGCCCCGGAATGAAAACCGTGTCATCGCCCATGGGCCACAGGCGGTTCCTGATACTCGCGACCAAAGTGGCATGGTCTCCCTGCGGAAAGTCCGTGCGGCCAATGGACCCCGCAAACAGCACATCCCCCACAAAAGCGCGGTGGGCTTCGCTCGAATGGAATACCACATGGCCGGGCGTATGCCCCGGACAATGGCGCACTTCCAAATGGCTGCGCCCCACCGACACGGTATCGCCATCGTGCAGCCAGCGGGTTGGCGTAAACACCTCGGCATGGGAAAAACCAAACCGTTGCGCCTGCTGTGGCAGGCCGTCAATCCAGAAGCGGTCACCCTCATGCGGCCCCACGATGGGCAGCGCCAAGCGCCGCGCCAGTTCGGCCGCACCACCGGCGTGGTCGATGTGTGCGTGCGTGAGCCAGATTTGCTCCAGTGTGAGTCCGAGCCGGTCAACCTCGGCTTGCACGCGATCCAGATCACCACCTGGATCAATGACCGCGGCCTGCAGGGTCTGGTCGCACCAGACCACGGTACAGTTTTGACTGAAGGGTGTTACGGGGATGGTGCGGTATTGCAGCATGTCAATTATTTCCAGATCCGATTGAGCAATCCGGCGAGTCGGGAACCTGCCTGCACGAGACGCTGCTCCACCACCGGCGTGAACCGCCTGATGTAGTCTACCCCCACCCGTCTCGGCGGGTAGAAGCCAGACATCCCCACGATCCGGCAGGATTCCTGCGCCGCCTCGGCGGCCGTCCACTGGGTGTCGGCGACCGGTGGAAGCTGGGATGACAAGCGGGCGGTCAGGGCGGCCACGTCCTCGTTGAGTGCGTAGAGCAGCCCGGAGTCCCAAAATGCATGCAGATTGCTGCCCCGCATGAAGACCTGCAACTGGTAGGTGTTGGCGCCCCGGTCGTCACGGTATCCGGCGTGCAGAGGCTGGTGCACGTCTCCCACCAGATGCACGAGGTACTTCAGGGCAGCAAGGCGGCTCGCGTCGGACGTATCGGCCTGCAGGACGGCCGTCTGCTGCGCGATCGCTTCCACCACGCAGGCACCATCCGGGCAGTCGCGGTGCGCACTGTAGACACAGACGTGGCGTGGAAAATTCACGTAGTGCCACGCCGCCGTTTCTGCACTGCGGTACTCGTCGGCCCAGTTGGCGACCGATGCCAGAGTCGCGCCCGGCTCCGCGGCCAGCAGCCGGGCAACCTCTTTGCGCGCAGCCGGAGTGAGCTGTTGCTCGGCAAGGCTGGCGATGATCCGGTGCCCCTGCGGTCCCCAGGCCAGCGCCACGCCGCTGCCAGCCCACACCAGCAGACCCAGCACCCCCTGCAGGGCCACTGCGGCAGCCTGTCGGTAAAGCGTCATGCGCGGGCCGGTCTCGGACACGGGATCACGCGGCGGTACCCGGGGCCACGATGGCCGGCAGATAGCCCTCACAGAACTCGGGTGGCATGCGACGCGGCCGCCCGGTGCGCAACTCGACACACACCAGATCCCACCGTCCGCGCAAAACCGTGGCGCCATCGCGGTTGCGCTGGATCTGGAATCCCCGCCGCATCGTCAGCTTGCCATCACTGTCGAGCAGCCATGTAGCCAGAGTGAGTTCGTCCTGCAATACCGTCGGGAGCAGGTAGTCGTATTCGCTGCGACGAATGACCATGGCGCGGTCCAGGCGCTGGTAGTCCGCCAGACGCAAGCCCAAAGCCTCTGAATGGGCCCAACCCACCCGCTCGCACCACTGGATGTACACCGCATTGTTGGTGTGATTGAAATGGTCAATGTCACCGCTCAACGGCGTCACAGGCAGCGTAAACGGGTCGGGAAAATCCCAGGTCATAGATCTGAAGCGGCTAAAAGCCCGATTATGCGATGCACACATGCAATGCCCGCCACGGGTAAGCTGAGACCCGCGCAGTGCTTTTATGATTGCGCCAACACCTCAAAGAACACACCATGAAGGCCATACCTCCTGCCAGCGCGCCCGACGATGCCGCACAAGTGCTGCGGCAATTTCGCAGTGTCTTCAAGGCGGTCCGCACCCACTTCCGCCAGGTGGAGAAGGAAGCGGGCCTGGGTGGTGCCCAGGTTTGGGCACTGAGTCTGATCCAGAGTACGCCGGGGATAGGCGTCAACGACATCGCCGCAGGCATGGACATCCACCAGTCCACGGCCAGCAACCTGGTCAAGGCACTGCTGAAAAAGGACATGATCACGGTATCCAAGTCGCCCGGCGATAAGCGCGCCGTTGAGCTGCGCCTCACCGCCGAGGGCCGAAAGATTTTCAAGAAGGTTCAGGGCCCCTATGAAGGGGTTCTGCCGGGCGCCCTGGCCCGGCTGGATGCAGCCACCCTTGCGCGCCTGAGTGCGGATCTGCACAAGCTGACCCAGGAGCTGCAGGTCGACGACTCCGCTGCAGGCACCCCGTTGGCCAGCCTTTAGTCAGGCCGCAGCAGGCTCCAATTCAAGCCTGAAGGTGCTGCACGGGCACATGCCGCGCAGGCGCAAACTACATCACGCCCCAGCATGGCCAGACAACAAAAAAGGCTCACCGAAGTGAGCCTTAGCTGTCGTGGAATACCACGTTTTGTTGGTTGCGGAGGCTAGATTTGAACTAACGACCTTTGGGTTATGAGCCCAACGAGCTACCAGGCTGCTCCACTCCGCGTCAAGCTTTAAATTATAACCTATTTATGCGGTCGGTGCATCTTCTGCAGCTTCAACAGCAGCAGGACGATCCACCAACTCGACCAAAGCCATGGGCGCGTTGTCGCCCACGCGGAAACCCATCTTCAGAATACGGGTGTAACCACCAGGACGCGCATTGAAACGTGGGCCCAGGTCATTGAACAACTTGGTCACGCTGTCGCGGTCGCGCAGGCGGTCAAACGCCAGGCGGCGGTTTGCCACGGTGGCTTCCTTTGCCAAGGTGATCATCGGCTCGATGACGCGACGCAGTTCTTTTGCCTTGGGCACCGTGGTCTTGATGACTTCGTGCTCAATGAGCGAATTCATCATGTTGCGCAGCATCGCCAAACGGTGCGAGCTGGTGCGATTGAGTTTACGTAGTCCGTGTCCGTGACGCATGGTAGATTTCCTTAGTTATAAACAGGCAGCCGTATCAGGTACTGCCCTTGGCACGGAACCCCGAAGGGTTCAAAAATTAACGCTTTTCGAGCGCAGCAGGTGGCCAGCTTTCGAGCTTCATGCCCAAAGTCAGACCACGGGAAGCCAGCACTTCCTTGATTTCATTGAGCGACTTGCGACCCAGGTTCGGGGTCTTGAGCAACTCGTTTTCGGTGCGCTGAATCAGATCACCGATGTAGTAAATGTTTTCCGCCTTCAGGCAGTTGGCCGAACGCACGGTCAACTCCAGCTCGTCCACAGGACGCAGCAGAATCGGATCGAATTGCGTATTGCCGCGCGGTGCGGGCGCATCAAATGCCGCCAGTTCGCTGCCTTCCAGCTGGGCAAACACGGCCAGCTGTTCCACCAGGATCTTCGCCGAGGCGCGCACGGCGTCTTCAGCAGACACTGCGCCGTTGGTTTCAATCTCAACGACCAGCTTGTCCAGATCGGTACGCTGCTCGACACGCGCACTTTCCACAGTGTAACTCACGCGCTTGACCGGCGAGAACGAAGCGTCCAGCACGATACGGCCAATGGACTTGTTGGGCTCGTCAGCATGGCGACGCATGGTTCCTGGCACATAGCCACGACCCTTTTCAACCTTGATTTGCATGTCCAGCTTGCCGCCGTGCGACAAATTGGCAATGACATGACCCGGGTTGATGATTTCAACGTCGTGCGGGGTCTGGATGTCAGCCGCCGTAACAACGCCTTCCACATCCTTGCGCAAACTCAATGTCACTTCATCGCGGTTGTGCAACTTGAATACCACGCCCTTCAAATTCAGAAGAATGTTGACCACATCTTCCTGGACGCCGTCAATGGACGAGTACTCATGCAATACGCCCGCAATCGTCACTTCCGTTGCCGCGAAACCCGGCATGGACGAGAGCAACACGCGACGCAATGCGTTGCCTAAAGTGTGACCATAGCCACGCTCAAAAGGCTCCAACGCAACTTTGGCGCGATTGGGGCCCAGTTGTTCTACGCTGATGGACTTGGGTTTAAGCAAACTATTTTGCATGCAGACTTCCTCTCAATACCCCCGACTCGTTACGTCGGTAAGGCTGGTGAAGCACCTCGGCCGCAGTGCCCCGCAGCCAAGGAACGATTTCAACGACTCAAACCGGATTAGCGCGAGTACAACTCAACGATCAACGATTCATTGATGTCTGCGCCGAACTGGTCGCGATCCGGCACGGATTTGAACGTGCCTTCGGCTTTGTCGACGCTCACCTCAACCCAGGCCGGCATGCCGACTTGCTGGGCCAGTTGCAGTGCTTCCACCACGCGGTTCTGCTTCTTGGACTTTTCACGGACTGCCACCACATCGCCGGCCTTGACCAGGTACGACGGAATGTTGACGGAGCTGCCGTTCACGGTAATGGCCTTGTGAGAAACCATTTGACGGGCCTCTGCGCGCGTGGAGCCGAAGCCCATACGGTAGACTACATTGTCCAAGCGGGACTCCAGCAGGGACAACAGATTGGCGCCGGTATTGCCCTTGCGACGGTCTGCTTCCTCGAAATAGCGGCGGAACTGGCGTTCCAGAATGCCGTACATGCGCTTGACTTTTTGCTTTTCGCGCAACTGCAGACCGTAGTCCGATGTACGGGTACCCGAAGTGCGACCGTGCTGGCCGGGCTTGGAGTCGAATTTGGCCTTGTCACCGATGGAGCGACGGGCGCTCTTCAGGAACAGGTCGGTGCCTTCACGGCGGGAGAGTTTGGCCTTGGGGCCGAGGTAGCGTGCCACTTGAACTTCCTTTATGTCATCTGCCGCACGGAAATGCGGGAGCCATCAGCGGCTGCTGATGGCGGTGGGCTTGTTGAAAAATTAGATACGGCGACGTTTTTGCGGACGGCAACCGTTGTGCGGAACTGGGGTGACATCGGCAATCATGTTGATGCGGATGCCCAGTGCAGCCAGAGCGCGGACCGACGACTCGCGACCAGGACCGGGGCCCTTGATTTCGACGTCGAGGTTCTTGATGCCCTGTTCCAAGGCAGCGCGACCGGCAACTTCGGAGGCAACCTGGGCTGCAAACGGAGTGGACTTACGCGAACCTTTGAAACCTTGACCACCCGACGATGCCCAGGACAAGGCATTGCCCTGGCGGTCGGTGATGGTGATGATGGTGTTATTGAACGAAGCATGAACGTGCGCAATGCCGTCAGCAACATTCTTGCGGACTTTCTTGCGGACGCGCTGGGCGGCGTTATTGGCGGGAGCTTTTGCCATGGTGGTTTCTCAATCCCTGTTATTTCTTCAATGACGCAGCAGCCTTACGCGGGCCTTTGCGGGTACGGGCGTTCGTGCGGGTACGCTGACCACGCATCGGCAAGCCGCGGCGGTGACGGAATCCGCGGTAGCATCCAATGTCCATCAATCGCTTGATGTTCATCGTCGTTTCACGACGCAAATCACCCTCGATTGTAAACTGGGCGATCTGATCACGGATTTTCTCCAGATCACCGTCGGTCAAGTCCTTGACCTTCTTGGAATAAGCAATGCCACAGGCTTCGCAAATTTTGCGAGCGCGGGTGCGACCGATACCGAAAATGGCAGTCAAGCCAATTTCAGAATGCTGTTGCGGCGGAATATTGATGCCAGCGATACGTGCCATTTTCGTCCTCTAAAACTCTTGCAATTAACCCTGCCGCTGCTTGTGGCGCGGATCCGTACAGATCACACGAACAACACCCTTGCGACGGATGATTTTGCAGTTACGGCAAATTTTTTTGACCGAAGCCGAAACTTTCATTTTTGCTCTCCTAAAACTCTTCGCTCGTTCCGACTTTGAATCGCGCGGAACCTGCGCTCAATTACTTAGCTCTAAACACAATCCGCGCACGACTCAGGTCATACGGGGTCAGCTCAACGGTAACCTTGTCACCCGGCAATATCCGGATGTAATGCATCCGCATCTTCCCGGAAATATGACCCAACACTACATGGCCATTTTCCAGCTTCACACGAAAAGTCGCGTTCGGCAGGTTTTCAACCACTTCTCCCTGCATCTGAATTACATCGTCTTTAGACATTTGTATTCACTATCTCAAGAAGCTTTAAAGTTCGCCTTCTTCAACAAGGATTCGTACTGCTGCGACATCATGTAATTCTGAACCTGGGCCATGAAATCCATGGTCACCACCACAATGATCAGAAGCGAGGTGCCGCCAAAATAAAACGGCACGTTGTACTTCAAGATCAGGAACTCGGGCAACAGACACACGAACGTGATGTAGATTGCACCCGCAAGCGTCAGGCGAAGCAGGATTTTATCAATATGCTTTGCCGTCTGGTCTCCTGGCCGAATGCCAGGAATGAACGCACCGCTCTTCTTCAGGTTGTCTGCTGTTTCGCGGCTGTTGAACACCAGGGCCGTGTAGAAAAAGCAGAAGAAAACAATGGCGGCAGCGTACAGCATGACGTAGATCGGCTGGCCGGGGCTCAACGTGCTGGCAATGTCCTTCAACCAGCGCATTGAATCACCCGAGCTAAACCAGTTGGCAACCGTTGCCGGCAACAAAATGATCGACGACGCGAAGATCGGGGGAATCACACCCGCCATGTTGAGCTTCAACGGCAGGTGGGAAGACTGCCCACCATATACCTTGTTACCCACCTGGCGACGCGCATAGTTCACCAGAATCTTGCGCTGACCACGTTCCACGAACACCACAAAATACGTTACCAGGGCCACCAGCACCACTACCAGCAACGCAACAATAATGCTCATTGCACCGGTGCGCACCAGCTCCAGCAAACCGCCAATGGCCGTGGGCAGTCCGGCAGCAATGCCGCCGAAAATCAGAATCGAAATTCCGTTGCCCAAGCCGCGCTCGGTAATCTGTTCACCCAGCCACATCAGGAACATGGTCCCTGCCGTCAACGTAACCACCGATGTCAACCGGAAGCCAAAACCGGGGGCAATCACCAGTCCCGCAGACGATTCCAGCGCCATGGCGATGCCCAGCGACTGGAACAATGCCAGCCCCAGCGTGCCGTAGCGGGTGTACTGCGTGATCTTGCGCCGCCCTGCCTCGCCTTCCTTCTTCAATTGCTCGAAAGTCGGCAAGACATAGGTCAGCAGTTGCATGATGATCGAAGCCGAGATATACGGCATGATCCCCAACGCAAAGACCGTGAACCGGGACAAGGCACCACCCGAGAACATGTTGAACAGGCTCAGGATGCCGCCTTGCTGACCCTTGAACAATTGCTGCAACTGCGCAGGATCAATGCCCGGCACCGGTATGTGCGCGCCAACGCGGTACACCACCAGCGCGAGCAACAAAAACACGAGCCGGCGACGCAAATCACCGAACTTCCCCGTCTTTGCAATTTGTGCTGCGTTAGTTGCCACTTGTTTCTCTTTCAGCTTGTGAATCAGGCGACGCTACCACCGGCCGCTTCAATCGCAGCTTTGGCACCCGCTGTGGCACCAATACCGGTGAGCTTGACTGCCTTGGCAATCGTTCCGGTGTTGATGACCTTCACAACCTTGGCCAATTGACCCACCATGCCAGCTTGCTTGAGCGTCAGCAGATCCACTTCGGGCAAGCCCAGTGCGTCCAGCGTCGTCAGCGTGACTTCGGTATTGAATTTCAGCAACTGCGACTTGAAGCCGCGCTTGGGCAAACGGCGATGCATGGGCATCTGACCGCCTTCAAAACCAACCTTGTGGTAGCCGCCAGCGCGGGACTTCTGACCCTTGTGGCCACGGCCCGCGGTCTTGCCGAGACCCGATCCGATACCGCGACCAACGCGACGCTTGGCGTGCTTGGCACCGTCAGCAGGCTTAATGCTATTGAGTTCCATCATCAACTCCTTAGAGCACTCTGACCAGGTAACTGATCTTGTTAATCATGCCGCGCACTTCGGGCGTGTCCACCAGCTCGCTGGTGCTGCGAAGTTTGCGCAAACCCAGGCCACGCACGGTGGCGCGGTGGGATTCCTTGCAACCAATTGGACTGCGGACCAACTGGATTTTTACGGTTTGTTGTGTAGTCATTTGCAAGTCTCCGATCAAACGAAGATCTCTTCAACGGTCTTGCCGCGCTTGGCTGCAACTTCCGAAGGAGTCGTAGACACCGACAGCGCATCCAAAGTGGCGCGAACCATGTTGTAGGGATTGGACGAACCATGGCTCTTGGCCACGATATCGGTGATACCCACCACCTCAAAAACTGCGCGCATAGGACCGCCAGCAATGATGCCGGTACCCTTGGGAGCAGGAGCCATCATGACGTTGGCGGCACCGTGGTGACCATTCACCTGGTGGTGGATGGAACCATTCTTGAGCGACACCTTGATCATGTTGCGACGCGCTTCTTCCATGGCCTTCTGCACTGCTGCAGGAACTTCCTTGGATTTGCCCTTGCCCATGCCAATGCGACCTTCGCCGTCACCCACCACGGTCAGTGCAGCAAAACCGAGGATACGGCCGCCCTTAACCACTTTGGTGACGCGATTGATCGCGATCATCTTCTCGCGCAGGCCGTCCTCAGGCCCTTCAGCCTTACCCTGCATTTTCGCTTGAACTTTAGCCATCTTTATTTCCGATCTGCTTAGAACTGCAAGCCAGCTTCACGTGCCGCATCAGCCAGCGCCTTGACGCGGCCATGGTACGCAAAACCTGCACGATCAAACGCAACTTTCTCGACACCAACCGCCTTGGCCTTCTCTGCCAGACGCTTGCCAATGATTTGGGCAGCAGCGACATTGCCGCCTTTGCCTGCACCGCCCAAGGACTTGCGCACTTCGGCCTCGGCCGTGGATGCGGTTGCCAGCACCTTGCCACCGTCGCCAGAGATAACACTGGCGTAGATGTGCAGGTTGGTGCGGTTTACCGTCAAACGGGCAACGCCCTGGTTTGCGATCCGGATGCGGGTCTGACGGGCTCTGCGAAGACGCTGCTCTTTTTTGGTCAACATGTTGCAGCTCCTTATTTCTTCTTGGTTTCTTTGATTGTGATCTTCTCGTCCGCGTAGCGGATGCCCTTGCCCTTGTAGGGCTCTGGCGGACGAACGGCACGAATCTCAGCAGCCACTTGGCCTACGCGCTGACGGTCTGCGCCCTTGATCACGATCTCAGTCGGCGTTGGCGTTGCAACTGCAATGCCAGCAGGCATGTCAATATTGACCGGATGCGAGTAGCCAACAGCCAGATTCAGCTTGGCACCCGTAGCCTGGGCCTTGTAACCCACGCCAATCAGGCTGAGCTTCTTCTCGAAACCCTTGGTGACACCCACAACCATGTTGTTGACCAACTGGCGCATGGTGCCGGACATGGCATCGGCTTCACGGGAATCATTGGCGGGCTGGAAGCTCAGCTTGCCAGCTTCGCTCACCACGTTCACCAGGGCATTCACTGTCAGCTGCAAAGCACCACCGGAACCCTTGACACTAATATGATTGTCTTTGATCGACACATCCACGCCAGCTGGAACAGCAACGGGGAGTTTACCTACACGGGACATTTTTAATTTCTCCTCAATGTAGTGTTAAGCGACGTAGCACAGGACTTCGCCACCGACACCGGTAGCGCGCGCCTTGCGATCAGTCATGACGCCCTTGGGCGTGGTCACGATCGCAACACCCAGTCCGTTCTGGACCTGGGGAATTGCATCGCTACCGCGGTAGACGCGCAGGCCAGGACGGCTCACGCGCTCAATGCGTTCGATGACCGGGCGGCCAGCGTAGTACTTCAAGGCAATTTCCAGCTCGGACTTGCCGCCGGCCGTAGAAACCTTGAAACCATCAATATAGCCTTCGTCTTTCAACACTTGGGCAATGGCAACCTTCACTTTGGAAGAAGGCACAGACACGGTGGTCTTGGCCACCATTTGTGCGTTGCGAATGCGTGTCAACAAGTCAGCGATGGGATCACTCATGCTCATGTTTAGTTCTCCTGTCGCTTACCAGCTGGCCTTGACGATGCCGGGGATTTCCCCTGCAAAGGCCATTTCACGAATCTTGGCGCGACCGAGGCCGAAATGCTGGAACGTGCCACGGGGGCGTCCAGTAATGGCGCAACGGTTGCGTTGGCGGGTTGGGTTGGCATTGCGTGGGAGCTTCTGCAGACCCAGACGGGCGGCAGCACGCTCTTCGTCGGTGCGCTTGGCGTCACCGGCAATTGCCTTCAGTTCAGCGTACTTCTTGGCGTACTTAGCAGCCAACTTGTCGCGCTTGAGCTCGCGCTCGATTAAAGCCATTTTAGCCACAGGTCACCTCAGTTCTTGAACGGGAAACGGAAACCAGCGAGGAGCGCCTTGCACTCTTCATCGGTCTTTGCCGTCGTGGTGATGCTGATATTGAGGCCGCGCAAGGCATCCACCTTGTCATATTCAATCTCAGGGAAAATGATCTGCTCTTTAACGCCGATGTTGTAGTTGCCACGACCATCGAACGAACGACCAGAAATACCACGGAAGTCACGCACACGGGGCAGGGCCACGGTCACGAAGCGATCCAGGAATTCGTACATCTGAACGCCACGCAGGGTAACCATGCAGCCAATCGCCTGATTCTCGCGAATCTTGAAACCAGCGATAGCTTTCTTGGACAGGGTGACGACAGGCTTCTGGCCAGCAATCTTGGTCAGGTCGCTCACAGCGTGGTCCATGACCTTTTTGTCAGCCACGGCCTCGCTCACACCCATGTTCAAGGTGATCTTGGTGAGGCGCGGAACCTGCATTGCAGAGGTGTAGCCAAACTTGGCCATCAACTCGGGCGCCAGTTTTTCGCGGTAGTGTTGTTGCAGACGAGCCATGCTTATGCCACCTTGATTTCTTCGCCGCTCGACTTGTAAACGCGAGTGCGCGTACCGTCAGCCAGCACCTTGATACCAACACGATCAGCCTTACCAGTTGCGGCATTGAAAATGGCCACATTGGACTGGTGAATGGGCATGGTCTTTTCAACGATGCCGCCGGTCGTACCCTTCATGGGGTTTGGCTTGGTGTGTTTTTTCACCAAGTTGACACCATCGACCACCAGATGGGAGTCGTCCTTGCGCAGAGACACCGTCCCGCGCTTACCCTTATCGCGTCCCGCGATAACGATGACTTGGTCGCCTTTGCGAATCTTGTTCATGGCGTGTCCTTACAAAACTTCAGGGGCCAGGGACACGATCTTCATGAACTTTTCCGTACGCAATTCACGCGTGACAGGTCCAAAGATACGGGTGCCGATAGGCTCCAACTTGGCATTCAGCAACACTGCCGCATTGCCGTCGAACTTCACCAAGGAACCGTCGCCACGGCGAATGCCCTTGGCCGTGCGAACCACAACCGCGCTGTAAACCTCGCCTTTTTTGACGCGGCCACGGGGAGCAGCTTCCTTGATGCTAACTTTGATGATGTCGCCAACGCTTGCATAGCGACGCTTAGAACCACCCAGCACCTTGATGCACAGGACGGACTTAGCGCCGGTATTGTCGGCAACTTCCAATCGAGATTCAGTCTGGATCATTTCAATATTCCCAACTTGCACCAGGAGCAGCACCCGCCGAGAGTCCGGCAAATACCAACACCAGGTCAGTCTTGGGCCCGCTGTTTGCGACATGAACCACTCACATCGCATCCATTTGGGCAGAAACTTCGTACTTTTACAAGCGAAGCCCGCTAGTATGCCAGCGTTTCCAGGCCCCGTCAACACTTTTTGTAGGCGCCTGTGCAAATAGTTGCCCCGGGCACCCCGCGCACGCCTGGCGACCCTGCGACAATGGCGCCCCGGGGATGCCACGGCATGGACCCCGGACTACAGAGGACTACATGATGAGCGTGAATGAGCGCATTGCCTTCATTGGCGGCGGGAACATGGCCAGTGCCATTATCAGCGGCCTGGTCAAACAGGGCTTCCCGGTCGACCACATCGACGTCGTGGAACCGTTTACCGAGACCCGGGAGCGGCTTGCGGCCCAGTTTGGCATTGCCGCACAGCCCGAGGCCGGCCCCTTTTTGAGCCGGGCGTCTCTCGTGCTGTGGGCGGTCAAGCCGCAATCCTTTCACGAGGCGGCTCTGCAGGTCAAAGCCTATACGGCCGACGCCCTGCACCTGAGTGTTGCCGCCGGCATCCGCTCCGACAGCATCGCCCGCTGGCTGGGCAGCGAACGCGTCATCCGGGCCATGCCCAATACGCCCGCCCTCATTGGCAAGGGCATCACGGCCCTCTATGCCCGGCCCGCGGTCAACGAAGCCGGTCGCCACCAGGCCGAACGCGTGATCGGCACCACTGGCGAGTTCCTGTGGCTGCGCGGCGAAGAGCAGCTCGACGCCGTGACTGCGCTCTCCGGTTCGGGCCCCGCCTACATGTTCTATTTCATGGAAGCCATGGCGACCGCCGGCGCCGAAATGGGCCTGGACCGGGAACAGGCCTACCAGCTGGCCGTAGCCACCTTCATTGGCGCCGGCGAATTGGCCCGCTCGTCGGACGAACCCCCGGAGATCTTGCGCCAGCGGGTCACGTCCAAGGGCGGCACCACCTACGCCGCCATCACGTCCATGGAACACGATGACATGAAGGCCCGCTTCATCCGTGCCATGCAGGCGGCGCAGCAGCGCGCCCGCGAACTGGGTGACGAATTCGGCGCGCAATAAGCCCTGGCGCTACGATGCGCGCCAGAAACCGGGCCTGCCGTAGTGTTCTTTGAGGAAGTCAATCCACAGGCGCACCCGCAACGGCAGGTGCTTGCGCTGCGGAAATACGGCGTAGATGCCATTGGGCGGCGCGGCAAAGTCCTCCAGCACCGGCACCAGCGCCCCGGCGGCAATTTCCGCCTCCACCTCCCAGGTGCTGCGCCAGGCAATGCCAAAACCCGCCAGGCACCAGTCGTGCAACACCTGGCCGTCCGAGCAATCCATGGGCCCAGCGGGCTTGAGGTGGACCACTTCCGCCCCCTGGTTTTTGCGGACGTTGAACGCCCAACCCCGGGTCTGCGAGGCATCGCTGGAGAGAGTCAGGCAGTGGAAACGTGCCAGCTCACTGGGATGCTGCGGCGTGCCGTGGCGTGCCAGGTAAGCCGGGGTCGCCACGCACAGGCGCCGGTTGTCGGCCAGCCGCACGCTCACAAGGGAAGAATCCGGCATGTCACCCACCCGCACGGCGCAGTCATAGCCTTCGCCGGCAATATCCACCACCCGGTCGCTCAGGTTGAGGGAGATGGTCACCTCCGGATGCAGTTCGCGGAACCGGGGGATCAGCGGCGCCACCAGCCGACGACCGAAACCGGCCGGCGCCGTGATGCGCAAGTGCCCGCTGGCCTTGACGCCCCCGGCACTCACACTGGCTTCGGCATTGGCCAGATCCGCCAGCAGGCGCTGGCAATCCTCCAGAAACGCGCTGCCCTCATGGGTCAGGGTGAGGCGCCGCGTGGTCCGCAGCAGGAGCTTGACGCCCAGGCGCTCTTCCAGGGCGTCCAGCCGGCGCCCCATGATGGCGGGCGCCACGCCCTCGGCGTGGGCCGCCGCTGTCAGGCTGCCCCGCGTGACCACCGATACAAACGACTCCAGTTGCTTGAGCTTGTCCATGCGGGCAGATTACACGCATGAAAGTCACAAGTACAGACAAAACTCTCCTAATTACCCCAATATTCCGGCTTCCTGCAGGTCGGCTATGGCCTTGGCGCTGTAGCCCAGACTGTGCAACAGCGCGCTGCCGTGTTCTCCCAGCCGGGGCGGGTTCTGGCGCACGCCTAGCCGCTCGCCATTGAGGGTGAGCGGCAACAGGGGCACCACCGTTTCCCGGCCATCGGGCAGGGTCATGGGCGCCAGGCCGCCGGTCTGGCGCAGGTGCGGATCCTCAAACAGGTGCTGCGGATCGGTGATGGGGGCAAACGGCAAACCATGGACCTCGAACACGGAGGCCAGTTCCGCGGCCGTGTGCGAGGCCAGCCGCTCGCGCAGCAACGGGATCAGCCAGTCGCGCGCCCGCACGCGGTCGTTGTTGCTGGCCAGGCGCACGTCCTGCTGCAAGTCGGCAAAGCCAAAGGCCTGGCAAAACGTGCCCCATTGGGTGTCGCCCACCACGGCCAGAAAGATCTGCCCGCCGTCGCGGACACTGAACACATCGTAAATGCCCCAGGGCGAAATCTTCTGCGGCATGGGCGCGGCGGCCTGGCCCGTCACGGCGAACTGCATCATGTGCTGGGCCACCAGGAACACATTGTTCTCGTACAGGGCCGACTGCACCTCCTGCCCTCTGCCGGTCTGCTGGCGCTGCATCAGCGCGGCCATGGCGCCGATGGCACCAAACATGCCGCCCATGATGTCGTTCACGCTGGAGCCGGCCCGCAACGGGTCGCCAAGGCGCCCGGTCATGTAGGCCAGCCCACCCATCATCTGCACCACCTCATCCAGCGCCGTTCGGTGGTCGTAGGGGCCGGGCAGGAAACCCTTGTGGCTCACGTAGATCAGGCGTGGGTCCAGCTTGGAGAGCGTGGCGTAGTCCAGCCCGAGCTTCTGCATGGTCTCGGTCTTAAAGTTCTCGCTCACCACGTCGGCGGTGGCTATGAGCTTCAGGACCACCTCGCGGCCCTGGACGCTCTTCATGTCCACTGCGATGCTTTTCTTGTTGCGGTTGAACAGGGGGTAGAAACCGGCCCCGCTGCCCAGCAGCTTGCGCGTGCTGTCGCCGGCCAGCGGCTCGACCTTGATGACCTCCGCCCCCAGATCGCCCAGCACCATGCCACAGGTCGGCCCCATGACCATGTGGGTGAATTCCACGACCCGGATGCCGTGCAGGGGCAGGTTTGAGGGCTTATCCATGGCGACCTGCATTACATGTAAAAAAGTCACGAATAGATTGATGTTTTTCCATATAGTTTTATATAAAGTATGTAATACAGTACGCTTGTAGCTTGGCCCATCCTGTGTGCGTTGCATGCAGGGCGCGGCTTGCGTCCGATTTTTATCCCGTTTTCAGCATCGTTCATTGGAAAGGTTCCCTATGGCCACAGCATCCACTC
Source organism: Rhodoferax sp. MLSD5-FHT05B10 (assembly GCF_058793415.1). Taxonomy (NCBI): domain Bacteria; kingdom Pseudomonadati; phylum Pseudomonadota; class Betaproteobacteria; order Burkholderiales; family Comamonadaceae; genus Rhodoferax; species Rhodoferax sp. MLSD5-FHT05B10. The sequence goes on from NZ_JBXAFT010000012.1 coordinate 68,306, forward strand.
CCCGCACCCAGGCACACCGCCTGCAGGTCGCTACGGTTCTGCACCGTTTCATCGAAGACCAGGTGCTGCCAGGCACTGGCGTGACCCCGGCCACGTTCTGGGCCGGCTTTGATGCGATTGTGGCCGACCTCGCCCCCAAGAACGCCGCCCTGCTGGCCGAGCGCGACCGCCTGCAGACCGAGCTCGATACCTGGCACAAGGCCAACCCCGGCCCCATCGCCAACATGCCCGCCTACCGCGCCTTCCTGGAGAAGATTGGCTACCTGGTGCCCAACCCCTCCAAGCTCAAGATCACCACCACCAACGTGGACAGCGAGCTGGCCAAGCAGGCCGGCCCCCAGCTGGTGGTGCCCATCATGAACGCCCGCTACGCCCTGAACGCCGCCAACGCCCGCTGGGGCTCGCTGTACGACGCGCTGTATGGCACGGACGTGATTTCCGAAGAAAAAGGCTGCGAAAAAGTCGGCCCCAAGGGCTACAACCCCAAGCGCGGCCGCCAGGTCATTGCCTACGCACGCCACGTGCTGGACCGCACCGCCCCCCTGAAGAAGGGTTCGCACGTCGGCTCGCAAGGCTACGCCGTCAAGGGCGGTGACCTGGTCGTGACGCTGAAGGACGGCACCACCTCCAAGCTGGCCGACAAGGCCCAGTTCATCGGCTTCCAGGGCGAGGCCAAGGCCCCCAGCAGCGTGCTGCTGCAGCACAACGGCCTGCACCTGGACATCATCATCAACCGCGCCACCCCCATCGGCAAGAGCGATGCCGCCGGCGTGAGCGACCTGGTCATCGAAGCAGCCCTGTCCACCATCCTGGATCTGGAAGACTCCGTGGCCGCCGTGGATGCCGACGACAAGGTGCTGGCCTACAGCAACTGGCTGGGCATCCTGAACGGCACCCTGGTCGAGTCCTTTGAGAAGGGTGGCAAGACCCTGACCCGCGGCCTCAACGCCGACCGCGTGTACACCGGCCCCGATGGCAAGAAGAAGGTCACCCTGCATGGCCGCAGCCTCATGTTCGTGCGCAACGTGGGCCACCTGATGACCAACCCGGCCGTCCTGTACACCGCCGCCGACGGCAGCGTGAAGGAAATCCCCGAAGGCATTCTGGACGCCGTGGTCACCACCACCATCGCCATGCATGACCTCAAGCGCACCAAGCAGGACGGCATCCGCAACTCACGCAAGGGCTCGGTCTACATCGTCAAGCCCAAGATGCATGGCCCGGCAGAAGCCGCCTTTGCCGCCGAACTGTTCACCCGCGTCGAGAAGATGCTGGGCCTGCCCGACAGCACCGTCAAGCTCGGCATCATGGACGAAGAGCGCCGCACCTCGGTGAACCTGAAGGCCTGTATCGCCGCCGCTTCCAGCCGCGTGGCCTTCATCAATACCGGCTTCCTGGACCGCACCGGCGACGAGATGCACACCGCCATGCAGGCCGGCCCCATGATCCGCAAGGGCGACATGAAGACCAGCGCCTGGATTGCGGCGTACGAGAAGAACAACGTGCTGGTGGGCCTGTCCAGCGGCCTGCGCGGCAAGGCCCAGATCGGCAAGGGCATGTGGGCCGCCCCCGACCTGATGGCTGAGATGATGAAGCAGAAGATCGGTCACCCCAAGGCCGGCGCCAACACCGCCTGGGTTCCCAATCCCACCGGCGCCACGCTGCACGCCCTGCACTACCACCAGGTGCTCGTCAGCGACGTGCAGAAGGAACTGGAAAAGACCAACTACAACAAGGAACGCGACGCCATCCTGAACAACCTGCTGCAGGTTCCCGTCACCGCCACGCCCAACTGGAGCGCTGCCGAGAAGCAGGCCGAGCTGGACAACAACGCCCAGGGCATCCTGGGCTACGTGGTGCGCTGGATCGACCAGGGCGTGGGCTGCTCCAAGGTGCCTGACATCAACAACATCGGCCTGATGGAAGACCGCGCCACGCTGCGCATCTCCAGCCAGCACATGGCCAACTGGCTGCACCACGGCGTGGTGACCAAGGCCCAGGTGGAAGAGACCTTCCAGCGCATGGCCGCCGTGGTGGACAAGCAGAACGCCGGCGACAAGCTGTACAAGAAAATGGCCGGCAACTTTGCCACCAGCATGGCCTACAAGGCCGCGACCGATCTGGTGTTCAAGGGCCTGGCGCAACCCAGCGGCTACACCGAGCCGCTGCTGCACGCCTGGCGTCTGAAGGTGAAGGCGGCAGCGTAAGCGGGCAGGACGCAGACTGCTCCTGATTCAGGAGCAGTCTGCGCAATCCACACGGTGTTTACAGGCCAATTTGGCTTGCAATTCCAGCAATGAAAACGGGGCCCTCACATGCCCGCGTAGTTGGGCCCGCCGCCGCCCTCGGGCGTGACCCACACGATATTCTGCGTCGGGTCCTTGATGTCGCACGT
>NZ_JBXAFT010000013.1:0-67824 GCF_058793415.1 Rhodoferax sp. MLSD5-FHT05B10
GTTCCGGCCCGCTTCGCGGCGGCCGCTGGCGGCAGCGTGGTGCCTGCCGCGGACGTGCCCGGCGAAGCACTGGCACTGCACCGGCTGGACTGGGCGGCCCTGGCGCAAACCGCCGCTGCCTGCCAGGCCTGCGGCCTGTGTGCCGGGCGCAAGAACAGCACGCTGCAACGCCCCGATGCGCCCGCGCAAGCCGACTGGCTGGTGGTGGGCGATCCGCCGGACGAAGACGAAGACCGCCTGGCGCAACCCTTTGCCGAACAGGCGGGCCTGTTGCTGGACGCCATGCTCAAGGCCGTGGGCGCCCGCCGCAACGGCACCGCCCGCCAGGGCGCGTATCTGACCAACGTTGTCAAGTGCCGGCCCCCACCCGGGCGCCTGCCGCAGGCGGCCGAGCTGGCCCAGTGCGCGCAGTACCTGCAGCGCGAAGTGGCGCTGGTGCAACCCAAGGTCATCCTGGCCATGGGTCGTTTCGCCACGCAGGTGCTGCTGGGCGAACACCCCGAGCAGGCGGCCCTGCCCCTGGGCAAGCAGCGCGGCACCGTGTACCGCTACCGCGGCATTCCCGTGGTGGTGACCTACCACCCCAAAGTCTTGCTGCGCGCCAGCGCCGACAAGGCCAAGGCCTGGGCTGACCTGTGCCTGGCAATGGATGTGCTGGACGGTGCGGTTTAAGCCCGGGGTGTAGGTTTAACAACGATTGGCCGTGTGGTTGGATTGGTACCGACCAATGCCGGTCGTTTGCTGCTTCTCCGCGTTCCGGTCATAGGGGTTTGTTTTTCATGCCGGCGTCACCCGTTTGGGGGATGGGCAGCTGCCTAATGCACGTCTACACTGGCCCTGAGTACTGCCGGGGGCGCGCAAACCCTTTGCGGGTAACGCTTCCAGGAGTTTTTGATGTCCAATTTGCCCCGCCAGACGCCAGATTGGACTGCACTAGACGCCCACAAATCGCTCGCGAGCACAATTTAAATGTCCAGTACTCCAGAGTTCATGACCTTCGTTCTAGGTGCAGGCTCCAGCTATGAGGTCAGCATGCCGACCGGAAGCGAGTTGAAAGGCAAGATTGCGTCCAGCTTAGCCTTTAAGGTTGATAACTTTCGCGTACTAACCGGTGGCGATGATCAAATTCGTGACGCCTTGTATGCATTGGGGCAACGTTCTGGAAGCGCTCACTTGGTCGATGACTATTACTCCGCTTCAAGCCGGGTCTGTGCCGGGATGCCGCAGGCACCGTCGATTGACAACTTCATCGACTCACACCGGTCGAATCCCACAATTGCCGCAGTTGGAAAGCTCGCCATAGCTTCTGCGATTCTCAAAGCCGAGCGGAGCAGTACTCTTTATGTGAGTCCTAAAAACATCTATAACACGATCAATTTTGGGCGTGTAGCCGACACTTGGTTCAATGCCTTCTTTCAGTTGGTGTGTCTCAATGCACAAGAAGAGGATCTGCCAACCCGACTATCTAGGGTGCGTGTCGTCACGTTCAATTACGATCGAACGCTGGAACACTTCCTTTATTACTCCATTCAAAACTACTACGGCAGCAGCCCGGAGCGAGCCGCAGAAATCGTTTCGCACCTCTCTGTTCTCCATCCATATGGGCAAGTCGGCACCTTGCCCTGGCAAAACCGAGGTACTTCAGTGCCCTTCGGTGGCGATATTAGTTCGTCGGCACTGATCCAAGTAGCTGAAAACCTTAGAACTTTCACTGAGGGAACGTCTGAGTCGGACAGCCAGATTGAGCAAATTCGTAAAGCTGTCTTCGATGCAGAGACTCTTGTCTTCTTGGGCTTTGCGTTTCACGAGTTGAATCTTCAGCTTCTATTTGGTTCGCCGCGTGAAATTCCGGTCCGTCATTCAAAACAGATCTTCGGTACTGCAATGGGTCTATCCGAAAGCAACAAGAAGGTACTTGATGCAGAGCTGGCGAACCTCGGTCGGTTAGACAGCACCCAAATCACGCTGCGGCGAGAGCTGTCTGCAGCCCAATTGCTGCCCGAATACTCTCGGTCATTGAGGGTGCCCGGTACTGCCTAACTGGTCGTTCAACGCGGACACCACTACAGGCCATGCCTTCAGCATTCTCATGGCCTGAAGCGGTACCCTCCGCGCTTAGCGCTTCGACGCCGGTTAACTAGGGCGTTGAACGTCCGCCTTTCACTTTGCCTTATGTCCGCGAAAGGCCCGTTGCTGACCTCTATCGTCCAATCGAGAGCACCCACTTCCTGCCATAAATAGCAGCTGGCCGGAATTCCCGAAGCGTAGCGAACTAATAGACACCCGTTACGCTTTGAAACGCGTCGAAGGCGACGGTCCGTGCGTCGCTTCCCTACAATAGCCGCATGACTTTCCTAGACCAGTTGCGCACTGCCGAGCGCCAAAACGGCTCCCTGTTGTGCGTGGGGCTGGACCCCGAACCCGCCAAGTTTCCCACCCACTGGCGCGGCGACGCGAGCAAGATTTTTGACTTCTGCGCCGCTATCGTCGACGCCACGGCCGACTTGGTCATCGCTTTCAAACCCCAGATTGCCTACTTCGCCGCCCACCGCGCCGAAGACCAGCTGGAGCGGCTGGTGGCCCACATGCGCCGTGTGGCGCCCCAGGTGCCCGTCATCCTGGACGCCAAGCGTGGCGACATCGGCAGCACCGCCGAGCAGTACGCCATCGAGGCCTTCGAGCGCTACGGCGCCGATGCCGTCACGCTGTCGCCCTTCATGGGCTTTGACTCCGTGGCGCCTTACCTGAAGTACCACGGCAAGGGTGCCTTCCTGCTGTGCCGCACCTCCAACCCGGGTGGTGACGACTTCCAGCCCCAGCGCCTGCTGGAGCTGCCGGGCCAGCCCCGCCTGTACGAACACATTGCCGCGCTGGCGCAGGGCCCGTGGAACCAGAACGGCCAGCTCGGGCTGGTGGTGGGCGCCACCTACCCGGCCGAGATTGCGCGCGTGCGCGAACTGGCACCCACCGTGCCCCTGCTGATTCCGGGCGTGGGTGCGCAGGGCGGCGACGCGGTGGCCACCGTCAAGGCGGGCTGGCGCGGCACGGCGTCCGCGTCCACCGGGCCGGTGATCGTGAACTCTTCCCGCGCCATTCTGTATGCCGCAGCGGGGGCGGATTTTGCGGCCGCTGCGCGGGCCGAGGCCCAGCGCACGCGGGGCGTGCTGCAGGCCGCCCTGCAGCAGGTGCAGGCCGGCTAAGGGAGTTGTTGTTTTGCAGGAGAAACAGAATGCGTAAAAGTTTGTCGGTCCGTCGTGCCGGGTGGCACGTGGGGCGTGTGGTGTGCGGTGGTGTACTGGTGCTGGCCAGCGTGGCCTCTATGGCGGGCAAGCCCGAATGGGCTGGCCACGGAAAGAACAGGGACCGGGGCGACGAGCAGGATTCTTACGTGACCGCACCGGCCCCCCGCGCAGGGGTCGAGATTCGCATTGGCAGTTATTTCGCACCGGCCCAGCGCACCCAGTTGCAGGACTACTACCGCCAGCAGGCGCGCACCGGCCATTGCCCGCCCGGACTGGCCAAAAAGAACAACGGTTGCCTGCCGCCGGGGCAGGCCAAGAAGTGGGCCATGGGCCGCCCCCTGCCCTATGGCGTGGAGTATGGCGCGGTGGACCCCCGTATCCTGCGGCAGCTGGGTGCACCGCCGGCCGGGCACCAGTTTGTGCGGGTTGCGGCCGACATCCTGCTCATCGCCGTGGGTACCGGCATGGTGGTGGACGCCATCGAGGACCTGGGCCGCTAGGCCTCCCCCAGGCGGGGCGCGGGGACGTGCTGCACGTTGCCCCCGCGACACCGGGGGTGTTGCAAGGTCGCTACCATGGGGGTTGCTTCGCGCCATCCACTTCCGGGGACCTTGCATGATCGACCTGTACACCGCCGCCACGCCCAATGGACACAAGGTGTCCATCGCTCTCGAAGAACTGGCCCTGCCCTACACGCTCAAGGTGCTGGACCTGGCGAAGAACGAGCAGAAGGCGCCTGCGTTCCTGGCTATCAACCCCAATGGCCGCATTCCCGCCATCGTCGACCGTGACGAAGACGACTTTGCGGTGTTCGAGTCTGGCGCCATCCTCATCTACCTGGCCGAGAAGACCGGACGCCTCATGCCTACCGACCGCAAGGGCCGCTCACGCGTCATCCAGTGGCTGATGTTCCAGATGGGCGGTATCGGCCCCATGATGGGCCAGGCCAATGTGTTCTTCCGCTACTTTCCGGAAAAGATTCAGCCCGCCATTGACCGCTACCAGGGCGAGAGCAAGCGCCTGTTCTGCGTGCTCGACGGTCACCTGAAGGACCATGAATACCTGGCGGGTGACTATTCCATTGCCGATATCGCCAACTGGGCCTGGGTGCGCACACACCGCTGGTCGGGGGTGGAGGTGGACGACCTGCCGCACCTGCAGCGCTGGTTGGCGTTGGTGGGCGCGCGCGAGGCCGTGCAGCGTGGCCTGCAGAATCCGCCGTCCACGCTGGAACTGCGCCGCGATGGCAGCGAAGCCGCCCAGAAGTTCTCGGACCAGGCGCGCAACATGGTAGAAATGGGCCAGTCCCGCAAGACAGGAGTGTGAGCATGCAGCTGTACGTTGCGCACGGTGCGCCCAATCCCCGCCGCGTCCTGATGTTTCTGGTCGAAAAAGGCATCACCGGCATCAACCTGGTCAACCTGGACCTCAATGCCCACGAACACCAGGGCCAGGCCTACCGCGCCAAGAGCCCGCTGGCCAAGGTGCCCGCGCTGGAGTTGGACGACGGCCGGGTGCTGACCGAGACCCGCGCCATCTGCACCTACCTGGAGGGGCTGTACCCTGAACCCAACCTGATGGGCACCACGTTCGAGGAGCGCGCCTTTATCGAGATGGCCGACCGGCGGGTGGAGTTCTACCTGTTTGGTGGCATTGCCAACGTGGTGCGCCATACCCACCCGGGGCTGGCGCCGCTGGAGCAGCCGCAGTTTCCAGAGTTTGGCCAGGCACAGGTGGCCAAGGTGCGCGAGGTGGCGGCCTGGTTCGACCACGTACTGGAGCGCCAGCCCTGGATTGCTGGCGAGCGCTTCACCGTTGCCGACATCACGGCGTTCTGTGCCATCGAATTTGCCCGGCTGATGAAATTCCAGCCCGGCCGCGAAGGGTTGCCGGCCCTGCAGGCCTGGCGCGACCGCGTGGCGGAACGCCCGAGCGCTTCAGTCAAATAATACCGGTTTACGCCGCGCAGGCGCGTGTGCGGGGCGGCCCACGCCGCCGGGCTCCTTATTTGACGCTACCATGGGGCGTCACCCGGGTAGCCATCAATGACCTCACGCCTCAAGACTGCCAGCTTCTCGTTCAGCCTGCGGGTGGCTGCGGCGTTTGCGCTGGTCCTGGTGGCAGTGTTTGCGGTGTATGTGGCCTCGGAAAAGCGGATTGATGTCGCCAACGAGTTGCGTTACCAGTCGCGCCTGCTGGTAGAGGAGTTGCGGCAGTCCTCCGATGACCTGACCCGCATGGCACGCACGTACGTGATGACGGGTGCTCCCGAGTACAAGCAGCACTACTTCGAGATTCTGGACATCCGGGACGGCAAGATGGCGCGCCCCGACAACTTCCAGAGCATGTACTGGTATCTGGCGGCAGACAAACCGCCGGCGGCCGCGGCGGCCGGGGGGGACAGGACGCCACTGCTGCAGAAAATGCAGGAAGCCGGTTTCCAGCCGGACGAATTTCGCCAGCTGGCACTGGCCAAGGACAATTCCGACCGGTTGACCCTGCTGGAGCGCGAGGCCATGGCGCTGGTGGAGACCCCGGGGCCCGGCCTGGACGCCCGCCGCCTGCGGGCCGGGCAGATGCTCCACGACGCGGCCTACCACCAGGCCAAGGCCCGCATCATGGAGCCGCTGGATGCGTTCTACCGACTCTCGGATGCCCGTACCCTGGCGGCGGTGCATGCGGCTGAGCGCCAGGCGACGCTGCTGCGCACGGTGTTTGTGCTGGTTGGCCTGGGTTTGCTGCTGGCCTTGTGGCGCTCGTTCCGGACACTGCACGCCACCTTGGGGGGGCGGCTCGACACCCTCCACACGCACATCACCCGGATTGGCCAGGGCCATTTTTCGGATGCCATGGTCGTGCCGCCGGATCGCCAGGAAAGCGTGCTGGGCTGGCTGGCCCAGACGCAGCGCCGGCTCAACGCAATGGAGCAGGCGCACTTGGAGGCCGAGACCAAACTGCGCCAGCTGGCCCGTCTGTATGCGGCCCTGAGCGACTGCAACCAGGCCATCGTGCGCTGTGCCGACGAAACCGAACTCTTTGCCCAGATTTGCCGCAGCGCCGTGGACCACGGGGGCATGCGCATGGCCTGGATCGGGCTGGTGGATAACGAGCACGGCCCGCTGCGGACGGTGGCCGCGTATGGGGTGGGCGCCGAAGTGCCGCAGGAACTGGGCATTGTGGCCGATGACAGCGTCCCCATGGGGGCCGGGCCGACGGGCCGCGCCCTGCACGGCGATCAACCCTACTGGTGCCAGGAGTACCAGACAGACCCCGTCACCGAACCCTGGCATGCGTGGGGTGCGCGTTTTGGCTGGGCGGCCTCGGCGGCCTTGCCCCTGCACCGCGATGGCCGGGTGGTGGGGGTCTTCACGGTGTATGCGGACGAAGAGGGGGCTTTTGACGAACCGGTGCAGAACCTGCTGTTGGAAATGGCCTCGGATATCGACTACGCGTTGCGCAATTTCGACCGCGAAGCGGCCCGCACCCAGGCCGAGGCCCGCACCGCCGAGTCCGAAACCCGCCTCGCCCTGGCCTTGCAGGGCGCGCGCGATGCCCTGTGGGACTGGGACCTGTCGCGCGGCCGGTTCTACTATTCGCCGCGTTGGTGGCAGATGCTGGGTTATGCGGTGGACCAGTATCCGGTCGATGCCGATCTGTGGCGGCGGTTCATGCACCCTGAGGATGTGCCGCGGGTTGTCGAGCTGATGACGGAGTTTCTGCGCAGCGTCGGCGAGGGCTTTGTGGCGGAGTGCCGCCTGCAGCACAGCGACGGCCATTACGTTCCGGTGCTGGTGCGGGCCTTTGCCCAGCGCAACGAGGCCGGCCGGGTGGTGCGGGTGTCGGGCACCAACATGGACCTGACGGACCGGGTGCGGGCGCGCCAGCGCGATGCGCTGCGCAGCTTCATGCTGGAGCGGCTGGCCAGCAGCGTGCCGCTGGAGCAGGTGCTGCGGGATTTTGTGTTGCGGATCCAGGAGGTGTTGCCCGGCGCGCTGTGTTCCATCCTGCTGCTGGACACGGAGGGTCAGTGCTTGCGCCAGGGGGTGGCGCCCAGCCTGCCCGACTTTTACAACGCGGCCCTCCAGGGGGTGCCGATTGGCGAGGGCGTGGGTTCCTGCGGCACGGCGGCCTTCACGGGCCGGCGCGCGATTGTTACCGACATTGCCACCGACCCGGACTGGGTGGCGTTCAAGGACGTTGCGGCGCGGGCGGGGCTGGTGGCCTGCTGGTCTGAACCCATCCGCTCCGGTGGCAACGCGGTATTGGGCACTTTCGGGGTGTACCACCGCACGGCGGTGGCGCCCGATGCCTATGAAATCGGGGTGATTGAAATGGCGGCCAACCTGACGGCCATTGCCATCGAGCGCAAGAACGCCGAGATGCAGCTGCAGCTGGTGTCCAAGGTGTTTGACCAGGTGGGAGAGGTCATCATGATCACGGACCAGCACAGCCGGCTGGTGCGGGTGAACAATGCCTTTACCCGGATCACCGGCTACACCGAGGCCGAAGCCCTGGGGAAGAACCCCAGCATGCTGTCCTCGGGCCGGCAGGACCGGGATTTTTACCGTGCCATGTGGCAGGCTATTGCCAGCCAGGGCCAGTGGCACGGCGAGGTGTGGAACCGCCGCAAGGACGGCACGCTGTACCCGGGTTGGCTGTCCATCAGCCAGCTGCGCGACGCCCAGGCCCAGGTGACCAACTATGTTGCCATTGCCACGGACATCACCCAGCGCAAGGCCGACGAGGAGCACATCCGGATACTGGCCGATTTCGATCCCCTGACTGGCCTGCCCAACCGGCGCCTGCTGCAGGACCGGCTCCAGACCGAGCTGGGCCATGCGCAGCGCAGCCACGAATCGCTGGCGGTGATGTTCCTGGACCTGGACCGGTTCAAGAACGTGAACGACTCGCTGGGGCACCAGGTCGGTGACGCGCTGCTGATCCAGGTGACGCTGCGCCTGCAGCAGACCCTGCGCGAGCAGGACACCATCAGCCGCCTGGGGGGCGACGAGTTCGTGATCCTGTGCCCGGACACCGACGCCGCCGGCGCGGCCCATGTGGCCCGCAAACTGCTGGAGGCGACCGCGCCACGCTACGTGATCGGGCAGCAGGAGCTGGCCATTACGTTCTCCATCGGTATCGCGCTGTACCCGGCCGACGGCGACACCTTCGAGACGCTGTCGATGCGGGCTGATGCGGCGATGTACCGGGCCAAGCAGAGCGGGCGCAACGCCTACCGGTTCTTCACCGCCGAAATGCAGGCCCAGAGCACCCGCGCCCTGCAGCTCGAAAACGCTCTGAGCCGGGCGCTGGAGCAGGACCAGCTGCAGCTGGTGTATCAGCCGCAGGTGTCCCTGCACGACGGCGCCATCGTGGGGGCGGAGGCCCTGCTGCGCTGGACGCATCCCACCCTGGGATCGGTGTCTCCGGTCGAGTTCATCCCGATTGCCGAGGACAGCGGCTTGATCCTTTCCATTGGCGCCTGGGTGCTGCGCACCGCGGCCTGGCAACTGCGCGCCTGGCGCGATGCGGGCTTGCCGGTGCAGCAAATGGCCGTGAACCTGTCGGCGGTGCAGTTCCGCCACGCCAACCTGCCGGAGCTGGTTTCCAGCATCCTGGCGGACGCCGGCCTGCCGCCCCAATGCCTGGAGCTGGAGCTGACCGAAGGCGTGGCGATGAATGATCCGCTGGAGGCGATTGCCATCATGGACGAGCTGCATCAGCGGGGTGTGCGCATGGCGATCGACGACTTCGGAACCGGGTACTCTTCACTGAGCTACCTCAAGCGGTTCCAGGTCTACAAGCTCAAGATCGACCAGTCGTTTGTGCGGGACATCACCGACGATCCGGATGACAAGGCCATCGTGGCTGCCATCATCGGTCTGGCCCATAGCCTGGGTTTTGCCACCATTGCGGAGGGCGTGGAGACGCAGGCTCAGCTGGCATTCCTGCGCGACCAGGGCTGCGACGAGGTGCAGGGGTATTTTTACAGCAAGCCCCTGTCGCCTGCCCACTTCGAGGCCTTCGTCCGCCAGCACGCACGCGCCGGCTGACGCCGGTGCGCCGCTTACAGCAGGCGCTGCAGGTAGCGCCCGGTGTGGCTGGCCGGGTTGGCCGCAATGTCTTCCGGCGTGCCCACGCCCAGCACCGTGCCGCCGCCCGAGCCGCCTTCGGGGCCCATGTCGATCAGCCAGTCGGCGGTCTTGATGACGTCCAGGTTGTGCTCGATGACGACGATGGTGTTGCCGGCGTCGCGCAGCTGGTGCAGGACCTTGAGCAGCAGGGCAATGTCGGCAAAGTGCAGCCCGGTGGTGGGCTCGTCCAGGATGTAGAGCGTGCGCCCGGTGTCGCGCTTGGAGAGTTCCAGCGCCAGCTTCACGCGCTGCGCCTCACCGCCTGAGAGCGTGGTGGCAGCCTGGCCCAGCTTGACGTAGGACAGGCCCACGTCCAGCAGGGTTTGCAGCTTGCGGGCGATGGTGGGCACGGCTTGCAGAAACTCGTAGGCAGCTTCCACGGTGAGTTCCAGGATCTGCGCAATGTTCTTGCCCTTGTACAGCACCTCCAGCGTCTCGCGGTTGTAGCGCGCACCGGCGCACACGTCGCAGGGCACGTACACATCGGGCAGGAAGTGCATCTCGACCTTGACCACGCCGTCGCCCTGGCAGGCCTCGCAGCGCCCGCCGGCCACGTTGAAGGAAAAGCGGCCCGGGCCGTAGCCGCGCTCGCGCGCGGTGGGCACCTCAGCCATCAGTTCGCGGATCGGGGTGAACAAGCCGGTGTAGGTGGCCGGGTTGGAGCGCGGTGTGCGGCCGATGGGCGACTGGTCCACGTTGATGACCTTGTCGAAATGCTCGATGCCCTCGATTGCCTCGTGTGCCGCCGGTTCCTCGTGGGCGCGGTAGAGAGTGCGGGCCACGGCGGCGTACAGCGTGTCGTTGACCAGCGTGGACTTGCCCGAGCCGGAGACGCCGGTCACGCAGGTGAACAGGCCCACGGGAAAATCCACGCTCACGTTGCGCAGGTTGTGGCCGCTGGCGCCCACGACCCGCAGGGCTTGCAGGTCGCCCAGCGTGGCCTGGTGGTGTGCTTCGCGCTCGGCCCGCCGGATGGCGGCGGGACTGGGCGCAAAGCGGTGGGGCTTGGCCTTGTCGGCCGCCGCCTGTGTAGCGCGCACCGTGGGCTGCCAGGGCGTACGTTGCCGGGGTACGGGAATCTGCAGGGTGTGGGCCAGGTACTGCCCGGTGAGGGATTCGGTGTTGGCCCTGACCTGCTCGAAGTTGCCCTGGGCAATGACGCGCCCACCGTGCACACCGGCACCGGGGCCCAGGTCGATGATGTGGTCGGCCGCGCGCATCATGTCCTCGTCGTGCTCCACCACCAGCACGCTGTTGCCGATGTCGCGCAGGTGCTTGAGCGTGTCGATCAGTCGGTCGTTGTCGCGCTGGTGCAGGCCGATGCTGGGCTCGTCAAGCACATACATCACGCCGGTCAGGCCCGAGCCGATCTGGCTGGCCAGGCGGATGCGCTGGCTCTCGCCGCCACTGAGCGTTTCGGCGCTGCGGTCCAAGCTGAGGTAGTTCAGGCCCACGTCGTTGAGGAACTTCAGGCGCAGGCCGATCTCGCGGATCACCTTGGCCGCGATGTCGCCCTTGGCACCGGCCATGGTCAGGGTCTGGAAATAGGCGTGGCTCTCGCGCAGGGTGGCGCGGCTGATCTCGAAGATGGCGCGGGCCTGGTCGCCCTCGCCGATCTTGACGTGGCGGGCTTCCAGGCGCAGGCGCGAGCCTTTGCAGGCCGGGCAGGGCTGGGTGCTGTGCAGGCGGGCCAGGTCTTCGCGCACCAGGGCGGAGTCGGTCTCGCGGTAGCGGCGCGCCATGTTGGGCAGGATGCCTTCGAACGGGTGCTTCTTGCTCAGCTTCTTGCCCTGCGAGGCGCCGGAGTCCACCACGTAGCTGAACTTGATTTCCTCCTCGCCCGAACCGTGCAGGATGGCGGCCTGCACCGTGTCGGGCAGGGACTCGAAGGGCGCCTCGATGTCGAACTTGTAGTGCTTGGCCAGGCTCTCCAGCATCGAGAAGTAGTAACCGTTGCGCCGGTCCCAGCCCTTGATGGCGCCGCTGGCCAGGCTGAGCGTGGGAAACGCCACCACCCGTGCCGGGTCAAAGAACTCCTGCTGGCCCAGGCCGTCACAGCTGGGGCAGGCGCCGACCGGCGAGTTGAAGGAGAACAGCCGGGGCTCCAGCTCCGAGATCGAGTGGCTGCAGACCGGGCAGGCAAAGCGAGCGTTAAAAAGGTGCTCTTTTGGGGCTTTGCCCCCGTCGTTATTGTGCAGGTCGCTATCATTTTCAGAGCGTTCCGGAGCATCCATCTCCAGCGCGATGGCGCGCCCGTTGGCCAGGCGCAAAGCGGCTTCGAAGCTTTCGGCCAGGCGCTGCTGCAGGTCTGCGCGAACCTTGATGCGGTCGATCACCACGTCGATGTCGTGTTTCTCCGTCTTCTTGAGCACGGGCAGGTCGTCAAATTCGTAGACCGTGCCGTTCACCCGGAAGCGCACATAGCCCTGGGCCTGCATCTCGGCAAACACGTCCAGGAACTCGCCTTTCTTCTCGCGTGCCACCGGCGCCAGGATCATCAGCCGGGTATCTGCCGGCAGGGCCAGCACGGCGTCCACCATCTGGCTCACGGTCTGGCTCTGCAGGGGCAGGTCGTGGTCGGGGCAATAGGGTGTGCCGGCGCGGGCGAACAGCAGGCGCAGGTAGTCGTGGATCTCGGTCACCGTGCCGACGGTGGAGCGCGGGTTGTGGCTGGTGGCCTTCTGCTCGATGGAGATGGCGGGCGACAGGCCCTCGATCACGTCCACGTCGGGCTTGTCCATCAGTTGCAGGAACTGGCGGGCGTAGGTGGACAGGCTCTCTACATAGCGGCGCTGGCCTTCGGCGTACAGGGTGTCGAAGGCCAGGCTGGACTTGCCCGAACCCGACAGGCCGGTGATCACCACCAGCTGGTTGCGCGGGATGTCGAGGTCGATGTTCTTCAGGTTGTGGGTACGCGCACCCCGGATGCTGATGGTCTGCTGCTGCAATACCCGGGCCAGGTAGGTGCTGTCCGGGTCATGGGGAGAGGGGGTGCCGTCGTTCGATAGTGTCAAGGTCGTGACCCACTGGAGAGGTTGTGCGGGGAAATCAGGGAAACCTACCATGATAGTGAAAGATGGCGGTCTTTGCTGCCTTGCCAGCCGATTTCGGGCAGATAGGAGACAATGGCAGCCTTTCCCTGTGTGTGCAGCGGAATTTCCAGTTTGCGAGTTACTGCCTTGTCTTCACCGTCTTATTCCGCTGCGGATTCCGCGTCTGTGTCGCCGGAGGCCACTCCCGTGACGTCGTCCACCATGACCGGGCAGGAGCGCCGCTCCACGGTTTCGCTGGCCCTGATCTTTGCCCTGCGCATGCTGGGCCTGTTTCTCGTGTTGCCCGTGTTTTCGCTGGAGGCGCGCAAGTACCCCGGCGGCGATGATCCGGCCCTGATTGGCATGGCCATGGGCATCTATGGCCTGACCCAGGGCCTGCTGCAGATTCCCTTTGGCGTGGCTTCCGACCGTTTTGGCCGCAAGCGCGTGATGGTGATCGGGCTGGCTATTTTTGCGCTGGGCAGCGCGCTGGCAGCCCTGGCGCCCACGCTGGCCTGGCTGGTCGCCGGCCGTGCCCTGCAGGGCGCCGGCGCCATCTCGGCGGCGGTGACGGCCCTGCTGGCCGACCAGACGCGTGACAGCGTGCGCACCAAGGCCATGGCGCTGGTGGGTGCCAGCATCGGCCTGATGTTTGCAGTGTCGCTGGTGCTGTCGCCCTTGCTCAACACGTTGGTGGGCCTGAGTGGCTTGTTTGCCATGACCTCCACGCTGGCGGTCATCGGCATTGCCGTGGTGCTGTGGTGGGTGCCGGCCGAGCCGGCGGCGCACGCCGCACCTGAAGCGGGCGGACTGGCCGCGGGCTTGGTCGCGGTAGCGCGCAATCCGGCCCTGTTGCGCCTGTATTTCGGTGTTTTTGTGCTGCATGCGGTGCAGCTGTCTATGTGGGTAGCGCTGCCTACCATGCTGGTGCAGGCCGGGCTGGCCAAGGACCACCACTGGTGGGTGTATCTGCCCGCGGTGCTGGCCTCGTTCTTTGTAATGGGCGCCACGCTGTTCCCGCTGGAAAAACGGGGCTATCTGCGAGCCGTATTCCTGGGCGCCGTGGGGCTGATCGCCCTGGTGCAGCTGGGGCTGTTGTTGGTGTCCACTGGGGCGCCGTCCGTGACGGAGCTGGCCTTGCTGCTGTTTGTGTTTTTCTGCGGATTCAACGTGCTGGAGGCCAGCCAGCCCAGCATGGCCTCACGGGTGGCACCGCCCGGCGCCCGCGGCGCCGCGCTGGGGATGTATAACAGCCTGCAGTCATTGGGGTTCTTTACCGGCGGCATGCTGGGCGGGTGGCTGGTCAAGCATACGGGGCCACAAGGCCTGTTTGTGGCCGGAGCCGGGGCCATGCTGGTCTGGCTGGTGGTGGCCTGGCCCATGCAGGCGCCCAAAGTGCCTGGCGCGCCGGCTGCGGCAAAGGCCGGCTAAACTCCCCCCATTCTGGAGGAAACCATGGCATCCGTTAACAAAGTCATTCTGGTCGGCAACTGCGGTCGCGACCCCGAAATCCGCTACCTGCCGTCGGGCCAGGCCGTGGCCAATGTGAGTGTGGCCACCAGCACCCGCCGCAAGGACAAGAACACGGGCGAAAGCACCGAGATCACCGAATGGCACCGCGTGACGTTCTACGACCGCCTGGCCGAAATCGCCGGCGAGTACGTCAAGAAGGGGCGCCCCATTTACGTGGAGGGCCGCCTGAAGTACGGCAAGTACACCGACCAGGCGGGTGTGGAAAAGAACACCGTGGACATCATTGCCACCGAACTGCAATTGCTGGGCGGCCGCGAAGGCATGGGCGGCCCCGGAGACGGCGACGAAGGCGGCGGCTCCGCCCCCCGTCGCATGGCGCCCGCGCCCCGTGCCGCTGCGCCCGCACCCCGGCCGGCCAGTGGCTTTGACGACATGGATGACGATATTCCGTTCTAGATACTACTTTTTTTAACTCGTAAACAAAGCCCCGCGAGCCTAATGCTCACGGGGCTTTTTTCTTTGTTGACACATTTCTGGATTCTGGAAAAAACGCATTTATTGAACACTTTTTACTTTTGTCACTAAAAGCTTGAGCATAGCCATCGACACGTTTTGCGAATTAATGGTCGATGGGGTTGACTTTCAACAGACCCATCGCATTCGTTCACTGCCCTGGTCGTTGCTGGTGGACGCGAGATACCTCATGACCGCAGAAGTTCTTTAATTCGCCCTCTACTTAGAGCGTGCACACGAACGAAGTGCAATTTTTTTTACTAGGACTTTCCCTTGGTTGACAGCGATAGGCCGTTTTGTCAAGTCCGACTTGAGCGATGGGTGCTAATGTTTCTCGACATCACAAAACGAGAGGCTCCATGTGGATGCAAACAAGAAAGTCCCCCGCAAATTTTCCGCGAGAGCGTGCTTCAGACAGCATCAGTGGAGTGCAGACGAAACATTCGGTCACCAAGATGGACGGCCGAACTTTCTCCGAAGTCGACGAAGAAGAAAACAACCCTCGATGGACGCAGCGCGGATTGGCCGTCGATGCCTGGCGCTGTCATTCGACTCACGCATATCAAGGCTCCATCCCGTTTGGAACAGGCCGTTCAGGCTCGAAAGAGCAGGCGCCTCACGCAATCTGCGAAGCCCGAATTGAAATGGGAGGTTGTGAGCCGGTCAGATGGGTCGGTGAAATGAGCAGGGGGAAAAACCTGAAAGATGCCGACATCGAAAAGATTGTTGAAATCCTTGACGGATGGAACGGCAAACTTCGATGGGAATTGCTGATTGATGACATTGAGAAGAGGCTCTTTACTCGCTATACGCGGCAGGCTTTGCACAGGCACGCTCGAATCACTATTGCCTTTGCGCACCGCAAGCAGGAACTCGCACTTATCGTTGGTAAGACGCCTCGACAGGCGGTACTTCCAGAGCAGCAACTGGCACTAGACCGTATCGAACGGTTGACCAACGAGTGCAGTCGCCTCAAGGCAGAAAACAACTTGCTCCTAGAGCAATTTGTTCGATGGGCCTACAACGCTCATCTTCGCGGCTTGGATGAGCGGTTTCTCAACCAGCCGCTTCCACAGGTTAATCGCTACGCCGACGAGCAACGGCGCCCTCGATGAACATCAGTAACTGACTTGAAAAGGGTTCGAGTCTCACGCGGCAGGTAATTCTAAGAGTGGCACCTTGCCCAGATTCAAGCACAGTAAGCAGTTATGAGAGGACTGCTAACCGTTCTAAACGGCACGTTTTTCAGCGCGCGTCCGGGGGCCTGCAAGTCATTGCGACTGCAGGCTTTTTTTTTGGGCGGGACGTCCACTGCCTATTGCAGCATGAAGGTCTCAAACTCCAGCGCTTCCAGACGGCGATTCAGGGTCCAGACCCCGGCCAGCACCGTGACCAGCATGGCCACGGCAAAGCCATAGCCAAACCAGGCGGCGCCCAGGTACAGCGACACGCCGCTGAAGACCACGTTGGTCACCACCAGGGTGCCGGTCAGCCACACGACGGCCCGGCGCTGGTCCAGATAGAACAGCACGTTCAGAATGCCGAGCATCACCACCTGCAGTCCGGCGCCCACTACGTCGATGAAGAGCAAAGGCAGGTACAGAGTCGAGATGCCCAGCCATTCCAGCAGCGCCTCACCCAGCACAAAGGTCACCAGCACGGTGATGGACTGGACCTTGGCAATGTCGAAGAGCCCACGCTGGACGTGGTAGACCATGTGGTTGCGCATGCGCTCGATGTACTCCAGCGTGGCGCCCTCGCGGACCGCGTCGTAGAACTTGCTGTAGTACTCGACGAAGTCGGTCTCAATGCGCACCAGAAAGACCGCCATGCCGGGAATGACGGTGAGATACGCCAGGAAAATGGGGAAGTCGTAGATGACGGAGGCATGCAGCGGGCCGATGACGGCCTGGCCCGTGCCCGGGAAGTACCAGAAGATCAGCTTGTCCACCCAGACGCCGAGATTGAACAGGAAGCCGGTCGCCATCAGGCTGCGGTACATGGCGCCTTTTTTCCAGATGTCAAAGGCAATGAACCGGTCGGAGTGGTAGGTGCGGTAGATCAGCCAGATCATTCCGGCCAGCAGCAGGAAGTGGCCGACCACAAACCCCAGCAGCAGCCCTTCCATGTCCAGCAGGCGGGAGAACGCCAGCGCCAGCCCCATGGTGGCGCCGTAGCCGAAGAAGAAAATCAGCAGGATGGCGCGGTAATGCTTCAGGCCGGTGAGAAATACCGTGGCCACCCAGATGGCCGACAGGGTGGCCAGGCCCATGACAAACAGGGTCCGGTAGAGCACGGTTTCCTGCGGGAAGGCGAGAAACACGACCGGCAGCCCGCAGACGATGCTGACGTTGATGGCCACCAGCATCAGGCCATTGAAGTTGGGCAGGATGGCACCCTCTTCCTTGGCAAAGATGCGGTCGGCGACAAACCGGGTAAAAGACAGTTGCACCAGTCCGGTCATGATCAGCGAGGTCATGAACAGGTAGGTGACGGTGATCTGGAACTGCGCGATCAGGGCGTGGGGCACCAGCACCCCGATGCTCAGCAAGCCGATGAGCATGATGCCCACAATGGACAGGATCCACGGACCGGAACTGATGATGCCGGCGTAGGCGTAGGCCTGCAGCAGGCCGGAATAGGACTGCTTGTTGAGCAGTTTCCGGATGGCGAAGCCTATGCCTGCCATGCCAGTCCGTGGTCGTAGAGTTCGCGGTAGCGGTCGAACATCATGTGTTGGGCGTAGTACGCTTCCACACGCCGGATGGCCGCCCGGCTGGCCTGCTCCCAGGTGTCCTGGTTGGACAGCAATTCGAGCGAGGCCTCTGCCAAGGCGTCCGGATCGGCAATGCGCACCACGCGGCCGGAGGGACCGATGGCGGCGTCGTCGCCCGGCAGACCGTACACCAGCTGCCGGCAGGAACCCACATCGGTGCTGACCGTGGGAACGCCAGCCGCATAGCCTTCCAGTATTACCAGTGGCAGCGCTTCGCTGATGGAACTCAGCACCACCAGGCCCACCTGGGGCAGTAGCTCGGTGAGTTTCTGGAAACCGAGGAAACGCACGCTGTCCTGCAGCCCCAGGCGCTCGACCAGGTCCCGGCATTCGATGGCGTAATCGGGGTCTTCATCCTCCGGCCCTGCGATCCACGCCTGGGCCTGCGGCATGCGGGTCACCACGATGCGCATGGCGCGGATGAAGGTCTTGATGTCCTTGATGGGCA
Organism: Rhodoferax sp. MLSD5-FHT05B10; assembly: GCF_058793415.1. NCBI lineage: Bacteria > Pseudomonadati > Pseudomonadota > Betaproteobacteria > Burkholderiales > Comamonadaceae > Rhodoferax > Rhodoferax sp. MLSD5-FHT05B10. Next base: position 17,619 of record NZ_JBXAFT010000013.1, read on the forward strand.
CCACCCGTCCGATCAGGCACAGCACGGGCGGCACGGTGGCGCTGCGCTGGCTGCGCAGGGGCGCAAAGCGCGCGATGTCCACCCCGTTGGGGATGTTGCTGGTGCGCTCCGCCGGCGCGCCGTCGAGCAGCTGGCGTTGCCGATTGGCCTCGTACAGGGCCACGATGTGGTTGCTGGCCTGGTAGGTCAGATAGCCAAGGTGTTCAAAGAAACGGATCCACAGCTGACGGTAGTAGCTGACCTGGGAGGGGTCGTTTTCAAAGACGCTGCGGTTGTCCTTGATCCATTGCGCCTGGTACAGGTCGATCTTGCGTTCCTTGACGTAGATACCGTGTTCGCTCAGGATGAACGGGCGCGGGTTGCGGTGCTTGAGCAGCACGCCCAGGATGCCGGCATAGCCGGTGGAAACCGAATGGTAGATCTGCGCCGTGGGACAACGCTGGGCGATGTCGCGCAGCCGCCAGAAGGGCGCATGCATGATGCGCACGGTCCAGAAATAGTCCACGAACGAGGGGTCCGTGCTGTAGCGCCGGTGACCGTCCTTGATGAGTTCCCAGGCGGCCTCGCTGTGCAGGAAGGCCTCCTGGGGAAGCTGGCCGCCTGGATGGGCCTCGTCCATCATGGAGGAAAAAAGGCGCCCGCAATCGGGGTTCTGGATGTCGGCGTGCAGCATGTCATGCAGCGCCCCGACGGATGCCATGGCATCCGTGTCGGCCTGCGCCTTGACGGGGCGCACGCCGTGGTGGGTCGCCGGTTCGTAGAGGTAGGTGGTCTCCAGGTGCACCAGGTTGTCGGGCAGGGCATAGCGCATCGGCCCGTAATCTTCCGGTCGGCTGCCAATGAAGATGGCGCCGAAGCGCAGCTCGGGAAAGCCCCGGATGATCTGGTTGACCCAGCTGGAAACCCCTCCGGCGACGTACGGGAAAGTGCCTTCCAGCAGCAGCAGCACGTCAACGTTTTGCGCGCGCGGGAGGGCGGGCTCAGATGTGGTGGAGGATGCGGCGGTCAAGGAAGTGACGGGCGTTGTCGCGCCCGGTCCAAATATCAACGATGGCCATCGTACGGGAAGCCACGTGCAAATTCTTCAAGCGCAGCATATAAGCGTGCGTTGTGTGGAATTGTCGACGCTGGAATGCGAGCTCCGCCAGGTAGGGAAGCACGGAGGCCTGCGCCTGCCCCAGACGCAGGGCTTCTTCCAGCGCGGCTTCAGCGGGCCCGATTTCGCCTTGCGCCAGCAGTACCCGGCCTTTGAGGAACACAATGCCGCAGGCATGGGGCTCATTCATGGCGAGCGCGGCGTCCAGGTATTTGCGTGCCTGTTCGAGGTTGTGTTTCTTCAGCCCGCCTTGTGCCAGCCCCGCATAGACCAGCTCCCAGTGCAGTTCGGCCAGGTGGCGCAGGCAGTCATACCGGGCCGCGCTGGGCAGATCCCGTTCCAGGTTCTTCTGCTCCTGGTGGATGTGTACGGAGAGTTTTTTTTCTTCGGCATCGAGCATGCCAAAGGCAATCAGGCGCACATCGTCGGTGGCGTCGCCCAGCAGTTCTTCCAGGATGGGGTTGGCCACCCGTCCGGGGACAGCCTGCAGCGTGAGCAGGGACTGCATGCGCACGTGCGCCGGGACCTGGGTGGTCAGGCGCGAGCGGATGGCGCCCTGCCCGGCCCGGTGGGTTTCGGTGGCACGCACGTTGTACTCCGGCAGCGCAACGGAACGGGGCTTGGCCTGAATCAGGCTGCCGAAAGTCCGGTTCAAGGACGTGTGCGTAATGATCAGCAGACTGATGGGGCCCACCACAGGTGCAATCAGGGCAAAGTTGAAAATCAGCAGCCAGGACCAACCCGACGTGCCCCGGTAATGCGGGGGCATCAGCAGGTAGCCGCTGGTGGCCAGGACGGCGCAGGCGGCGGCGTGCACGAGCCACACCTGCGCCAGCGCGCTGCTGGAGGAGGACATGGGCAGCGGACCGAGAAAAACCCAGAGGTCCAGCGAAACCGCGCACCAGGCCCAGAACGCCTTTTTCATGGCTGCATGATCCTGGTGAGGGCGGCCAAGGGGTCTTCGTGCGACAGATCGATGGTGCGCAGATGGATGCGCAGCGAATCGAAATCCCCGCCGAAAACCTGCTGGAGCCAGTCTTCCACCCGCAGGAAAAAACCTTCCTTGGCCGCAGAGGAGGCAAAGGGCAGCAGGATGGCGACGACCGGGTTGCCCGCCACGTAGGTCAACCAGTACAGGTCGAGGCCGCGCTTGATCTGCAGGAACTGCGTCGGAATTTCTTCCTTGTTGTCCCCGGCAAAGGTCATGACGACCAGGTGGCTGGTGATGCCCACCTTGCGCTGCAGCCGCACCATGCGGGCCAGTTCCTCGGCGAAGGTGGCGGGAATGGTGGGCAGCTGTGCCCGGTATTGCGCGACATCCGTGGCGTTGAGAACGTGGTCGGCATAGTAGCCCAGGGTCACCGACATCATCTGCAGGTTCTCGACGTTGAGCGAAAAGAACGGCAGCTTGGTGACTGCCAGTGCACCGATGATGCGGTCGTCACTGGCAATGAGGGGGGCGACGATCAACTGGGTGGACTGGCGTTCGTAGGACACTTCGCTACCGGCCACGTGGGCCAGGCTGCGGGTTTCAACGGCGAGCTTGAACAATTCGTCGTCTGGGTCCATGGCGTGTGGCTCGCCCAGTGATTCGGCCATCGGGCCCAGCGTCACATGGCCGTTGCGGTCTTCCGCCAGGTAGATCGCTGCCGATTCGATGTTGACGTACTGCGCCAGCAGGTGGAGCAAGGCCGGCAAGCCGGGCAGTTGTCCAGCGTGGCGATCGGTCGACAGGACCTGGTCGCGCAGGCTGACCAGGGCATCGCGCAGGGACCCGGGTCGCGCCAGCATTTCCTGCTCCAGCCGGTCATGCGACAGGTTGAGCAGCAGATGGCGCTTGGTCAGGCGTGAGAGCCGCTCGGTTACGTACAGGTTGGTTTCGTCCATGCGCAAGACTCGGTCGCGCCAGACATCACTGAACTCTCCGCACAGCAGGATCAGCAAACCGCCGCCGAAGAAATAGTCCCGGGGGAATTCGGCCTGTACCACTGCCGCGGCGCCTAGTGCACCGGCCAGCAGCCAGCTGCCTAGGATCAGGACGCCACTGGTCAGACCCGGCATGACGCCATAGCGCAGAGCCACCATGACTGGCGCAAACCACAGCCAGGGGAATGCTGCCTTGAGCAGGAACGGGTCGCCAGGCCGCCAGTACCAGGACAAACCCGTGACGAGCAGCGGAATGCAGACCACCTCCAGCCATTTCGTGCGGAGCGCGGCATGCTCCGGGGCCAGCGTCTGTTTCGGGCGCAGCCGCTGCAAAAATGATCTTAGAGAAGTCGGCAGCATGGGGCCGGTTAGCGTTTGTCGGTTTTTGTCTGGACCCGCAAGCCACTCAGCAGCTCATTGAGCAGTTTCTGCGCGACCCCGGACAAGGCGTCGCGGCTCCAGCCGCTTTTGGCGCCCGAGGCACTCCAGACGACTTGGCCACTGGAGAGTTCAATCACCTGCAGGGTGATGCCAACGGCAGGCTCGCCGTCAATGCCCACCTTGTAGCGCCATTCTTCGACGGCGCCGGACAGTCCGTAGCGGGCCCCCTGCTCACGCGCCCATTTCTGGGCCTCTTCCGTGACGCGCCGCTCCGAGGGTTCAAACAGGCTGTCGCGTGACAGGGTGGCGGGGTAGCGTACCAGGTTGTCAATGCCACGCAGGCGCAAGGCGTGCTCGGCAATGGATTCGGCAGACAACGCCGCTTGCGGCGTGTCGGTGTGGTTCTCCATGGGTAGCAGCACCCATTTGGCTCCGGCATCCAGCGGGCTGTTGCCGGGCATGGAACTCACGGTGGAGCAACCAGCGATGAGCAGGGCTGCCAGCGAAAACAGAATGCGGTGGAGGGTGTGCATGGTCGTCATGGTGTTAGAAGTAATGGCGGTAGCGAAGGGCCAGGGTTCGCGTGGCGGAGCCGTTCAGGTCGCTGTTGTACTCCAACCGAAGCGACAGATGGTCTTCTCCTGTAATGGCTCCGGCGATGCCAATGGAGCCACTGTAACCGACCCCACTGAGGGAGTTGTCGGTGGTGCAGGCTTCCGCGAAGGGCCGCAGGGCGCGGGTATAGCTGTCCTGGATGTCTTGTCCAGCCAGATTTTCTCCCGCGTTCAGGCAGGCGCCGGTGGTGGTGCTCGTCGACGGCAGGGACAGTGCGGGGACCAGTGTCTGGGCATACGCTTCAAAGGCGTAGTGTTGATGGGTCGCATACAGGCGGACCCGGATATCGGGGTATTCCGTGCGCACGCGGTAGCCCACCTCCAGCGCATGGGTTTGTCCATACCCATGGATTTCCCCATATGCGGGGTCGCTGGCCTGGGTGCTGTAGCGCGACCAGCGCGAGGTCGCCCGGACGTATTCCCGCTTACTGATGACGTAGTTCAGGCCCAGATGGACATGGTCTTCGCTGCCCAGGGTTCGCAGGGCCACGCTATCGGTTGCATCGGCGCGGTAGGCCAGTCCCCCGTCCACGGTAAGGCGCGCATCCCGGTTCCAGGATTGCGCATACTCAAGGCCATTGCGTACGCGGGCTTCGTCGCGCTGCAGCAGCGTGAACTGTCCTTCGGTGCCGTGGCCCAGCCAGTGCAGTCCCACGCGGGTCAACCGTTCGGCGCCGGGGATGAATGGCCCCAACACCGGGTCGGCGCTGGATTGCCCCGTGTAGCTCCCCCCCAGAAGCAGATGCAGTGTGGGGCGGATGGCCAGCCGGGCGTCCAGTTGGCGGCTCTGGCTGTTGAGGTCGCCGTAGGTGTCGTTGGATGCGCGCATTTGCAGGTAGCTGGCGTGCCGCGGCACGTGTTGCCGGTAACGGTCGTGCAGGTCCTCGTCATCGGCGTGGCTCTGCAGACCCTTGAAGGCGGTGCTCAGGGCTTGCGGTGCACGCTCCAGGGCATAGTCCATGTCGTAACGGGCGTGGATGGGAACTTGGTCGGTGTTCCGGGCCAGGAGCCTGTCCATGGTCTGCGCATCGCCTGTTTGCAGCGCTACCTGGCTTTGCCCCCATACCGGTATCGGGTTGCCTGGGCGGGTCTTGCGGGCGTACTGCAGCCACATCCAGCTGCGGGCGTTGAGAAACTGCTCGTGGGAAAGGGCCCAGCCCAGGACCAGGTCCTGCACCTGCCCGTCACCGGGGGCGGGTTCCGGTGCCACCCCGCGCAATTGGGTCACCAGCTGCCGTACCCGTTGCAGGCCCGGATCGCCCGGTTGGTTGAGGATGGCCAGACGCGCCAGCGCCAGCAGCTCGGGGTTGGCGTCCAGGGTCCCGTTGCCTTCGGGGGCGGGGTGTTTCTCCCGCAACTGCAGCCAGGCGTGACGCCGCACGCGCGCGGCCATGCCGGGCAGGGGGACCCGTTCAAGCGCATCGGCGTAGTTGAGCAATACCAGGGCATCGTCGGGATTGCGGCGAATCTCCTGGCGGTACCAGCGCACCGCCTCCTTGGGGTGATCCAGCGTCTGGTGGGCTGCGGCGAATGCCAGCCAGTAGGCGGGATCGGTCTGGGCACGCGCAGCCCATTGCTGAAGCAGGACCTGCAGTTCGGACTTGTGGCCGCGATCCAGCAGGAACCACAGCACGGGAACCGCGATCTGGCGGTCATCGGGCTGGAGCGCCAGGGCTTTCTTGTAGTCTTCCCAGGCCCGGTCGGGCTGGCGTGCGCGCTGGAAGTATTGGGCCCGCAAGACCAGGAAACGTGCATCGCCTTGTGCTGTCGCCAGTTCGGCGGGTGTCAGCTGGCGGTACAGCCGCTCCTGGCCGTTCAGGTCGGCTGCTTCGGCATAGATTCCCAGGGCCAGCAACAGGTTGTCGATCGCGCCAAAGCGGTGGAAAGCCAGCAGGGCCAGATCCGCGGCCTGCAAGGGAAAGCGCTGGCGTACCAGGAAGATCAGCCGGGACCAGTCGGCACCCGTGGCCTGGGGACTGTTGGCGTAATGCTGGTACGCGGTGATGGCCGCGTCCACTTCCTGCAATTCCCACGCTGTGTTGGCCAGCAGGCGCCAAAAATCGGTCGCCTCCGGTGGCACTTCCTCGCGGTGCTGCTGCATCAGTGCGTAGGCTTCCTGCATGCGGTCGCGGCGGATCAGCAGGACGACCGCCCGCAGGGCCGCATCCATGGAAAACGGCTTCAAACCTGCGCGCTCGGCATACAGCTGCAGGGCGCGCGCGTCGTCGCCCCGGTTTTCGGCCAGCCGCGCAGCCTGTTCGAGCAGTGCCGGATCGCGGGACTTGCGGTACTGGGCCTCAAACAGGCGGGAACCCTGTTCCGCCTTTCCGGCGGACTCGTACAGGGTGAACAGGTCGGCCCATTGCGCGGTGTTGAGCGGCCCCTGGTCCAGGCGCAATACCCAGGCGGCAATCGCCACCTCCGGCTCTCCGGTGAGCGGAGCCAGGCGCAACACAGCCTGGACGGTTTCGGGCGAATGGTCGCCATGCTGGAACAGATAGGCCCAGTGGATCCAGGCGGTCTCCGGGCGGCTGGTCCATTCGGACAGGCGTGCCAGTTTGCGCCGCCAGTCGGTGTCGGCAGGGACGCTGGCTACGGCATGGCTCGCCAGCTGAAAGGCTCGCTGCAGATCGCCGGCACCCAGGAAGGCATCGAAAGCCAGGGCGTAGTCGGCCTGGTTGAACGCACGCATCGCCCCTTCGGCCGGGGGCGCTGGTACCCGCGTTGGAGGGGGCGGAGCCGCTGCGACAGCCGTGGCGTCCGGTGTGTCGGGAACGGCTTGCGTGGTTGCCTGGGTGGTGGCCACGGTCCGGGTGGCTGGCAGGGCCTGAGGCCAGTTTTGACGCGTGATCGCTTCGGGCCTGTAGGTGGCGACGCGAATCAGTGCCTGCTTGGGCAGATCTGCAGGCAGGTGATCCCGCGCTGCCTGGCGGCTCGGCCAGAATCCTGCCCGCAGCACGTACTGCGGGCCGCGGCGTTCCATGCGCACATACGGCAAGGAGCGGTAGCGTTGGTAGAGTGGCTCCAGCCCCTGCAAACTGCCCGAGGTGATTTGCCAGGAATAGTAATCCTGCCCGGCAACCGGCGGCGGGTCGGCAGGCGCAGCCCAGGCGCTCTGCACCGCCGCCAGCAGGCTCGCCCACAGCACGGGGCGGCTCACGGGGTCACTCCTGGCGACGGCGGGGGCTCTTTGAAAACGAGCCTTTGTGCATAGCGTGCTGCGCGAACAGGGTCTCCGGCGGCCAGCGCCGTCTGGATCAGGAACCGCAAGGTTTCCGGATCGTCGGCAAGGTCGCCCAGAGAGCGGTCGGCGGCCACCAGGGCCTGCTGGAAGCGGCTGGCGGCCATGAGGGCCTCAATGCCCTGGCGGAAGTAGGTGCGTGCCGCATCGCGGTCCGCCGCTTGCCGGCGGGCCAGCAGGAAGTATTCGGCGGCCAGCAAGTGGCGGCCCGTGCCCAGGGCTTCATGGGCGTACCCTTCAAGCGCTGCTGTCGAGCGTCCGGGGGCCACCCGGTTGAGAAAATCCAGCCCCGTTTCGGAGAGATCGAGGCGAAACGCCGAGGCCGCAAAGGCTCCCGCCAGCTGGGGGGGGACCTGGTCGTGCTGGGCGCTTTGCAGGAGGGTTACCAGACGGGCGCGGGCGCGCTGGACATCCCCGGCCGGGGTGCGGGTGTTCAGGGCGCGTTCGTAGGCGGCCAGCAGCAGCAGCCGGGCCTCCGCGCGTTGCCGTGCGTTGCCGGTGGCCAGAATGGGTTGCAGCAGGCGTTCCAGCGCCGCGGTGTCCATCTGGTCGCGTCGCGACCGACCCAGCAGAATCGTCAGGTCGGCGTTGCCCGGATCGGTTCGGTGCAGGTTCTCGATATACGACTGGGTCAGCTCGTCGAGCTGTTCGTGGTCGTAGAGCTTCTCGACTAGGGCCTTCTGCGGAAAAATGACGCGCAACAGCCCGATCATGAGCACGGCGATCAGGGCGAGCTGCCAGTTGGAAGCCAGTTGGAGACGCGGGGTCTCGCCGTCAATCCCGGCATATCGCTTCGAGCGGGCTGGCAGCATGGGTGTTCAGTTGGTAATGGAAATCGCCGTTGGCGTCGCGGGTGGGTGATACCTCCCGCCCGGCAACGCGCACGCTGCAACGCGCGGCGTTGGCCAGCGTGAAACGGATTGGAACATGTCCCGCCAGCGTCCAGCGGTAGCCAGTGGGCGTATGCGCAAAGGCGTCTACGTGGGCATTGGCAGACACCAGGCGCACACTCGTTGCCGCGCGGGGGGCAAACGCCAGATCGGCCGACGCGCCGGCGAGATGGATGTAGGTTGCGCCGCCATGGATGTTGAACCCGGCGACCGCCTGGCTGGTGTCGACGTCGGGTGCGCCCAACGCGGCAGGGGCGCGCAGGGTGCGCACGTTTTCCGCGCCGCGGATACGCCAACTGGTGGCGGTGCGCGCCACGGCAACGCGGGAGAAATCGGCAACCTTGCGGGCGTATTCGCTGGCGAATACCGGGGTTGTTTCCTGCGCGAGGGCGTAGGCGAAAATCTTGTCGAGCGAGCGCATGCCGGCTTGCCGGGTCGTCAGGTAGGTGTGGAAATAAATGTCGATGGGTTTGAGCCGCCGGGGGCTCTCGGTCAGTTCGTAGGTTTCAATGACGCGTTCGAAACCGTAGAAAGGCCCCGTCCAGTTGTTGGTGTAGACGTTCTCGTTCTGGTTGGGAGCAAAGACCTGGAACAGGCCATTACGTTCCATGCCGAGTCCTTCGACGGCCGTCAGGGACGGGTTGGAGCGGGTGGCAATGGTGTCGCCACCGTTCATGTTCATGATGCCCAGACGCTGCGTCCATTCCAGCGCGTCCCGCCCGGGGACGCAATCGCCCGTCCACAGGAACAGGGTCACCTTTTTGCCGGCGGGGGCCAGCCGGCTCTCGATGTAGCGCACCGAACCTTCGATTTCACGCTGCAAGTCAAAGGTGTACCCGGGTACCTTAAGGTGGTAGTCGCCGGTCTCGTCTGGTGCCGCCACCTTGCTCCAGTTGAAGGGGTGCGTGTAGCTGTGGGACGCTATTTCTACATTGGGCGCGCGGAAAATGTCGCGCGCCACGGCTTCCAGTTGCTGTGCGTACTGGGGGTAAAGCCCCTGCGGAGACACTTCTGCTTCAATCACGGAGATGGCCATGGGCAGCGGGTACTTGCGGACCACGCGGTCGCGCACCACTTCGCCCGCAAAAGGGGTGCCCGGCAGCTCGGAGCGGTTGACGAAACCATCGCCGTCCATGTGCACCAGCAGCAGGCGCCGGCCACTTTCGGTGGTCGTGTCGGGCACGGGCATGGCAGGCAGGCGCAGGGCTTCGCGGAAGAACGCAAAGGGATTGATCACCCAGCGGCTTTCTCCGGTGGTGGGTAGATTGACCAAGCCATAGGGCTGCATGACGAAACCGCCCCACGGCATGATGGCTGCGGCTACCTGTTGCGATTTGCCCTGGCTCAGCGTCAGCAGGGGCCGCCCCTGGGTAAGCCGGGTGGCCGTGAACTCCGCAGCTTGGGGGCGGGGTTTGCGCTCGAAGCCCAGCATGTCTGCCTGTTCGGTCACGATGATGGGGGCTAGGCTTTCGGCGCCGGGTGGGGCTGTGATGCCCACCTTGCCGGCCAGGGGCGCTTCCAGCAGGGGGGCAATGTCATCCATCACGGCAAGTGGCATGTTCTCTTCCAGCCGCTGGGCCAGCCACGTGCCCAGGTTTTTGCGCTCGGTTCCGGTACCGCGCGCTTCCAGCCAGAGCACGACGCCGGCGTAGCGGTCCGGCGACACGGTGGGCGGCAGGTGACGAAGGTCGACGTAATCCACCGCGTAGCCCAGGTAATTCAAGGGCATGGTGGCATAGCGCACGGCGGCGGTTTCCCGCAGCTGGTATTCGTTGGCCAGCGGGCTGTGCACCACCAGAACCCGCCGCGGCATGACTTCCACCAGCCCGATGCCCACATTGGCGAGGTCCGGAGTGGCGACCCACGGGATGAAGCCCTGGGCTTCAATTTGGCGGGCGGTGGTGCGTGCCAGTTCGCGGTCGCGGGCGGGCACATAGTCGATGGCGATGACGGGGATCTGGTAGTCGTCATGCACGCGCTTGAACTGGGCCAGCAGCCATTCCCGGTCGGCGGCGGGCACGCTGCGGTAGCTGTTGCGGGACGCGTCGTACCCCTGGTACAGCGACTCGGCGGCGACAAAGCTCACGTACTGGTGGGTTTGTTCCAGAATCTCAAAGCCCCGGTTGAAGATCAGCTCGGCCTGCGGGTACTGCTGCTTGAGTTGTGTGACCAGCGCGACCAGACCGGCTTCCTGCCGCGCGCGCTCCTGCGGCGTTTTGGCGTACAGGTGGTAGGAGTCCAGCGTGTCCAGGAAAAAGGAGCGGTATCCGGCCGCCCACAGCGGCGCAATAACCGTCTGGACAAAGAACCGGGGCCATTCCGGGGTGGCCTGGTCGATCAGGTGGCTGCCCCATGCGGAATTCTCGCCCCGCAGCCATGCGGAAGGAATGCGTGCGGCGTAGGCGCGACTGGGCTGGACTTCGCCCACTGCGACATAGGCGGCCAGGCGGGTGTGGGCCAGCGCGGGTGCGGCTGGGTCGGGCACGTGGTCCGGATCGACCACGACCACGTCAAACGCCTGTAAGGCGTCCCAGGGCGGTTGTGCACCATAAAAGAAAGCCACTGCGGGTGCCGCCGAAACCCATCCGGCCAGCAGCCACCCCAGGCAGACCAGGCAGAGCTGTTTCACGTGGTGTGCGCCGGCCGGGCATAGCCGGTCGGGTTGGTGCTTTGCCAGCGCCAGGCATCGGCGCACATGCGTTCCAGACCGCGCTGCGCGCGCCACCCCAGCAGGGCTTCGGCCCGCGCCGGGTCGGCGTAGCAGGCGGCGACATCTCCCGGGCGCCTGGCGGCAATTTGGTAGGGCACGGCCTTGCCGCTGGCCTGCTCGAACGCCCGCACCATGTCCAGCACGCTGTAGCCCGTACCGGTGCCCAGGTTGATGGCCTGGCATTCTGCGTGGGTTTCCAGGCGCTGCAGCGCATTCAGATGGCCCAGTGCCAGGTCCACGACGTGGATGTAGTCCCGCACACCGGTACCGTCGGCCGTGTCGTAGTCGTTGCCCCAGACGTTGAGGAACGCGCGCTGCCCCACGGCGACCTGCGCCACGTACGGCATCAGGTTGTTGGGGGTGCCTTGCGGGTCTTCGCCGATCAGGCCGCTGTCATGGGCACCGACGGGGTTGAAGTACCGCAGCATGCTGATGCGCCAGCTGGGGTCGCTGTGGTGCAGGTCGCGCAGTATGTCCTCGATCACCAGTTTGGTCCGGCCATAGGGGTTGGTGGCCGACAGCGGGTGGTCTTCGGACAAGGGCAGGCGCTGCGGCTCGCCGTACACGGTGGCGGAGGAGCTGAACACCAACGTCTTGACGTTGCAGGCGCCCATGGCTTCCAGGAGGCGGACGGTGCCGACCACGTTGTTGTCGTAGTACTGCAGTGGGTTCTGCGCGGATTCGCCCACAGCCTTGAGACCCGCGAAATGGATGACGGCAGTTGCGTCGCTGTGGCGCAGGGCGTGCGTCAACGCGACGGAGTCGCGGATGTCGCCCTGGTACAGGACGGGGCGTTTTCCCGTGATGCGCTCCACACGCGCCAGCGCTTCGGGCTGGCTGTTGCAGAAATTGTCAAATACCGCCACGTCGTGGCCTGCGTTGAGCAACTCGACGCATGTGTGGGAGCCAATGTAGCCCGCACCACCGGTTACAAAAATGGCCATAGTGCCTTTGTGGATGGGTTGAGGGTCGCCGGCGAGCACCCGTCGCCAGACACAACCAGGGTTTGATTTTCCGCTGTTTTTGGCGCAGCCTATGCCCGCGAGGCGTTTTTTGCCATCGACGGGCTTGCCAAACGGTGCATCGGCCGGGCGCTGTCGGCGGGACTTGATACCCATAGTAGTATTCATATATACTGTATGGGGTATACAGGAGAAGTTATGAAAACCAGCGTTTTGAGTCGGATGAACCGTCATTTTCAGAGGCCGTCCCTGTGCGCGGGCTTGGTCGCGGTCGCCGTGGGCGGTTTTCTGCCGGCTTTTGCCCAGAACGTGGCTGTGCCCACGACCGTTTTGCAAGCCAAGGCGGTGGGCTCTGTGTACGAATTGGACGGCGTGATCCAGCCCGTGCGGCAAAGTACCGTGGCGGCCCAGGCGTCCGGGCGCATTGCCACGCTGCTGGTCAAGGCGGGTGACAAGGTTCGCGCCGGGCAGGTTCTGGCGACGATCGACGACCAGGAGGCTGCGGCGGGGGTGCAGCGCAGCCAGGCGCAAGTCCAGCAGGCCGATGCCGAGCTGCGCAATGCGAAGGCCAACCTGGAGCGCACGCGCGATCTGCAGAGCAAGGGTTTTGTCAGCAAGGCGGCGCTGGACACTGCGGACGCCCAGTACAAGGGCGCCGTTGCCGTGCGGGACCAGGCCACGGCCGTTGCCCGGCAGTCCAGCATCTCACAGGGCTTCACCCGCGTCAGCGCGCCGTATGACGGCTGGGTGCTGCAGACCCAGGTCGAGGCTGGGGATCTGGCGGTGCCGGGCAAACCGCTGCTGACGGTGTATGCGCCGCAGCCCTTGCGCGCCACGGTTCAGGTGCCGGCATCGCGCTCGGCTGCAGTGGCTGCGGCGACTGTGACGCAGGTAGGGGTGGATGGCACCCAGAACGCAGCGCAATGGATCACCCCGGTGGGGCGCAGTGTGGTGCCCTCGGCCGATCCGGTCTCGCAGACCACGGAGTGGCGCCTGGAGTTGCCGGCGAAAGACAGCGCCAACCTGGTGCCAGGGCAGCAAGTGCGCGTGCGCTTTGCACAGGCCCAGACCCAGCCGGCTCCCAAGTTGCTGGTGCCGGAGGCCGCCATTGTGCGGCGCGGAGAGTTGACAGCGGTGTATGTCGTCGTCGGCAAGACGTTTTCCTTGCGGGCGGTCCGGCTGGGCAGCCACCTGGGTGCCGAGGGTGTGGAAGTCCAGGCCGGGGTGAAGGCCGGTGAAGTCGTAGCCTTGGACCCGATCCGGGCCGGCTTTGCCAATGCAACGCCCGCTGCGGCGGCGAAGTGAGCACACCATGAGTGAAAAACCGAGTTTGGGGGTTTCCGGTCGCATCGCCGCGGCGTTCCAGTCCAATGCGCTCACGCCGTTGCTGGCGCTGGTGGCGATGTTGCTGGGGCTGTTTGCCGTGCTGGTCACCCCGCGGGAGGAAGAACCCCAGATCAATGTGACCATGGCCAATGTGCTGATCCCGTTTCCGGGCGCCAGCAGCGTGGATGTGCAAAACATGGTGGCCCGCCCCGCCGAGCAGGTGCTGGGCCAGATTGCCGGCATCGAACACACCTATTCGATTGCCCGCCCCGGCCTGGCGGTGCTGACCATCCAGTTCAAGGTTGGCGTGCCGCGCACTGAAGCCCTGGTGCGTCTGTACGACGTGCTCAACGCCAATCAGGACTGGCTGCCCCGGGACCTGGGGACCCTGACGCCGATTGTCAAACCCAAGGGCATTGACGACGTGCCGGTGGTGGCCGTGACCCTGTGGAACAAGGACGCGGCGCCCGGTGTGGAGCTGGAAGCCGTGGCCCACTCGATTGAGGCGGAACTCAAGGCCGTGGCTGGTGTGCGCGAGGTGCAGACCCTGGGAGGGCCCGGCCGGGCCATCCATGTGGAAGTGGACCCGTCGCGCCTGCGCGCGCGCGGCGTGGATCTGCTGTCCCTCAAGAAGGTCCTGGCAGCCGCCAACTTCGGCATGCCGGCCGGCGCGGTGCTGGACACGGGCAAAGGCAGTGCCGGGACCCAGATGCTGACGGTGGACGCGGGCGAGTTCCTGCGCACGGCGGACGATGTGGGTGACCTGGTGGTGGGCACCAGCCAGGGCAAGCCGGTCTTCCTGCGCGATGTGGCGCGCGTGGAGGCGGGGGCCCAGCAGACCCAGCGCTATGTCTGGTTCACGCCCGGTGTTGCGGCAACCCCCAGCCAGGCGGATGCGGGCGCGGGCAACGCGCCAGCGCCAGGGCAGAGCTTTCCGGCGGTCACGATCAGCGTGACCAAGAAACCGGGTGAAAACGCGGTGGACGTATCGCGCGCGGTGCTGTCCCGACTCGATGCCCTGCGCAACACGGTGATTCCCTCCAATGTGCAGGCGATGGTCACACGGGACTACGGCGAGACGGCAGCCGAAAAAGCCAACAAGCTGATCCAGAAGCTGGCGTTCGCCACCGGTTCGGTCATCTTGCTGGTGGGGCTGGCGCTGGGCCGGCGCGAGGCGGTCATCGTCGGTGCGGCGGTCATCCTGACGCTCACCGCGACCCTGTTCGCGTCCTGGGCGTGGGGCTTCACGCTCAACCGCGTGTCGCTGTTTGCGCTGATTTTTTCCATCGGCATCCTGGTGGACGATGCCATCGTGGTGGTGGAGAACATCCACCGGCACCAGCAGCTCACACCCGGCGTGGCCCTGAAGGACATCATTCCGCAGGCGGTGGACGAAGTCGGTGGCCCCACCATCCTGGCCACCCTCACGGTGATTGCCGCGCTGCTGCCCATGGCATTTGTCTCGGGCCTGATGGGGCCGTACATGAGCCCCATTCCCATCAACTCCAGCCTGGGCATGGCCCTGTCGCTGGGCATTGCGTTCACCGTGACGCCGTGGCTGGCCCTGCACCTGATGCGCTCCCATGGCCATGGTGACGCGGCTGGCGCCCACGGCGGCGCGCCCGTCCAGGCATCGCGCTTGCAGCGGCTGTTTGGCGCCGTGCTCACCCCCCTGCTGGACAGCGCCCGCAAGCGCTGGCTGCTGCTGGGCGGCATTCTGGCAGCGCTGCTGCTGTCGGTCGGCTTGACGATGGTGCAGTGGGTGGTGCTCAAGATGCTGCCGTTTGACAACAAGAGCGAGTTCCAGGTGGTGGTGGACATGCCGGCGGGCACGCCGCTGGAAGACACGGCGGCCGTGCTGCAGGACCTGGGCGGCTATCTGGCCCAGCAGCCGGAGGTCCGGGACCTGCAGGCCTATGCCGGAACGGCCTCGCCCATCACCTTCAACGGACTGGTGCGCCAGTACTACCTGCGCGCCGACGCTGAGCAGGGCGACCTGCAGGTCAATCTGGTGGACAAGCACCACCGCAGCGAGAAGAGCCATGCCATCGCGCAGCGCCTGCGCCCGGCGCTGGAGGACATCGGCAACCGCCACCATGCGCGCATCAAGGTGGTGGAAGTGCCGCCGGGTCCGCCCGTCATGTCGCCCCTGGTGGCCGAGATCTACGGCCCGGACGAAAAGGGACGCCAGCAGTTGGCAACCCGGGTGGCGGCAGCGTTTGGCTCCACGGCCGACATCGTAGGCACCGATACCAGCCTGCGGGAGGATGCGTCGCGCGCCTTCCTGCGGGTGCGCCGCCAGCGGGCGGAGTCACTGGGCATTCCGGTGGCGGCCGTTGCACAAACCGTGTCGTCAGCCCTGTCCGGAACCGATGCCGCCTACCTGCATGACGAACAGTCCAAATACCCGGTGCCGGTGCGCATCCAGTTGCCGCGCGAAAGCCAGGTGGGTCTGGACGCGATCCTGGCGCTGCCTCTGCGCGCGGGCAACGGACAGCTGGTGCCCCTGTCGGAGTTGGTGCAGGTCGAGCGGGGCGTGATTGACAAGCCACTGTACACCAAGGACCTGCAGGGTGTGAGCTATGTGATGGGCGACATGGCGGGCAAGCTGGATTCCCCCCTGTACGGCCTGTTTGCCATCCGCTCCACGCTGGCCGATGCTGCCAAGGCCCAGAGCGACAGCACGGGTGAATACTGGATTCGCCAGCCGGGCAACAACTACCAGCAGTACGCCATCAAGTGGGACGGCGAGTGGCAGATCACCTACGAGACCTTCCGCGACATGGGTGCAGCCTACGGCGTCGGCCTGATCCTGATCTACCTGCTGGTGGTGGCACAGTTCCGCAGCTACCTCACGCCGCTGGTCATCATGGCGCCCATTCCGCTGACGATGATTGGCGTGATGCCGGGTCACGCCCTGCTGGGCGCGCAGTTCACGGCCACCAGCATGATCGGCATGATTGCGCTGGCGGGCATCATCGTGCGCAATTCCATCCTGCTGGTGGATTTCATCGAGCTGCAGGTGCGCCAGGGGCTGCCGTTCAAGACGGCGGTGCTGCAGTCGGCGGTGGTGCGGGCACAACCCATCGCCCTGACCGGCGTGGCGGCCATGATCGGCGCCTTCTTCATTCTGGACGACCCGATCTTCAACGGGTTGGCCATCTCCCTGATCTTCGGAATTCTGGTGTCCACCCTGCTCACGCTGGTGGTCATACCGGTCCTTTACTACGCCTTGTACCGGCGCCGTATGGAGTCGCGCGCAGACGCGAACACGTTAGTCCATCCCACTTCACCAACCTGATAACCGAAGGAGACAAACCATGGCACACATCGTCATCATGGGCGCAGGCATCGGCGGCATGCCCGCCGCTTACGAAATGCGCGAGCTGCTGGACAAGGAGCACCGCATCACCGTCGTCAATTCGACGGACTATTTCCAGTTTGTCCCCAGCAACCCGTGGATCGCGGTGGGCTGGCGTGAGCGCGAGCAGATTACCGTGCCCATTGCCCCCTATCTGGAGCGCAAGGGCATCAGCTTCATTCCCAAGGCCGTCACGGCCATTGATGCACCGGCCAACCGCCTGACGCTCGACGGTGGCGACACGCTGGACTACGACTACCTGGTGATTACCACCGGCCCCAAGCTCTCGTTCAACGAGGTGCCAGGCGCGGGTCCCGTCACATCCGGTGGCGGTGGCTTCACCCACTCGGTCTGCAGCGTGGACCATGCGCAGGAATTCTTTGCCGACTACCAGAAGTTCCTGGAGAACCCAGGTCCGGTGGTGATTGGAGCCATGCCCGGGGCCAGCTGCTTTGGCCCGGCCTACGAGTTTGCCTTCATCCTGGATACGGACTTGCGCAAGCGCAAGCTGCGCAACAAGGTGCCAATCACCTACGTCACCAGCGAGCCCTACATCGGCCACCTGGGGCTGGGCGGGGTGGGGGACAGCAAGTCCATGCTGGAATCCGAAATGCGCAGCCGCGACATGAAGTGGATCACCAACGCCAAGACGACCAAGGTGGAAGACGGCAAGATGTTCGTCACCCAGCTCGACGACCTGGGCGGCGTGTACAAGGAGCATGAGGTGGGCTTCAAGCTGTCCATGATGCTGCCGGCTTTCAAGGGCGTGGATGCCGTGGCGGCCGTGCCCAACCTGTGCAATCCCCGTGGTTTTGTGATCATTGACGAGTTCCAGCGCAGCAAGGCCTACCGCAACATCTTCTCGGCGGGCGTGTGCGTGGCCATTCCGCCGGTGGAAGTGACGCCGGTGCCTACCGGAACCCCCAAGACCGGGTACATGATCGAGAGCATGGTGGGCGCTATCGTTCACAACATTGCCGATGACCTCAAGGGCCAGCCCGCCGTGGCCAAGGGCACCTGGAACGCGATCTGCCTGGCGGACATGGGCGACACCGGCGCCGCGTTCGTGGCATTGCCGCAAATTCCGCCGCGCAATGTGAACTGGTTCAAGAAAGGCAAGTGGGTCCATCTGGCCAAGATTGCCTTTGAAAAGTACTTCATCCGCAAGATCAAGACGGGCACCACCGAGCCGATCTATGAGAAATACGTTCTCAAGCTCCTGGGGGTTGTGCGTTTGTCGGGCGATAAGTAGCCGCGGCGCGCGCAGTGCGCGTCGCCGGCGTTTGTTTTGTTTTTTTATAGGAGTACCACCATGACCGTTCAACGTTACATCGTTGTCATTGCAGGCCTGTTCATCATGATTTCCCTGGCGCTGGGCGTTGAAGGCAGCCCGTTCTTTGTCAGCAAATGGGCACTGGCTTTCACTGCGTTTGTGGGCGCCAATCTGTTCCAGTCGGGCTTCACCAACTTCTGTCCGCTGGGCATCATCCTGAAGAAGCTGGGCGTTCCCGAGTCGCAAATCGGTTGCGCCAACTGAAGGCGGGTGTGCGATGAGCGAAACCAGCGTACACATCCAGCTTCGCCAGAGGCAGGACTACCAGTTTGAGGTGCAGTTCGGTGACCAGGTGCCGCCCCTCCTGGCTGACGAGCCCGCACCTCTGGGCAGCGGGCAGGGTCCTTCGCCGGTGCAGCTCCTGGCCGCTGCGGTGGGGAACTGCCTTTCGGACTCGCTGCTGTTTGCCCTGCGCAAGTTCAAGCAGGCACCCGAACCCATCCAGTGCGATGTGCATGCCGAGGTGGGCCGCAACGCACAGGGGCGCCTGCGGGTGCTGCAGATGCGTGCAGTGCTGACGCTGGGCGTGCCCGCCGCCGCGCTGGAGCACCTGGAGCGCGTGCTGGACACCTTTGAGGCGTATTGCACGGTAACCCAGAGCGTGGGGCAGGGCATACCCGTTGCGATCGAGGTGTATGACAGTCTGCAGGCCCGGCTGAAGTGATGCACCGTCCCGGTGCCGGCTAACCATGGGAACATCAACGAAAATGGACAACCCTAATTCCAGAACTGATGAAAGTTGCCAAGTGACCGTATTGAACGACAGCCAGGCCCGCACCGACGTCCTGAACCGCCTGCGCCGTGCCGAGGGCCAGATCCGCGGCATCCAGCGCATGGTGGAAGAGGGCGAGGATTGCCTCAAGATCGGCCAGCAGTTTGCTGCCGTTCGCAAGGCCCTGGACAGCACCTACCTGCGCATGACCGTGTGTTTCATGGAGCAGGAGCTGCAGGCCCGCATGCATCCGGATGCGACGCAAAAGGCCGATCTGGACCACATGCTCAAGGATATGGAAACGCTACTCGCCCGTATGGGCTGAGGTAATCACGCCGCCACCCAGGCACACGTCGCCGTCGTACAGCACGGCGGACTGCCCCGGGGTGACAGCCCACTGGGCCTGGTCGAATGCCAGGCTGAAGCCCTGCGGGCTGGCGTCGTGCAGCGTGCAGGGGGCATCGCTCTGCCGGTAGCGCGTCTTGGCCGCCAGCGCGGTGGCTGCGGGGGGCGTGCCGGCAATCCAGCTCGCGTCCTGCGCCTGCAGCGACAGGGACTGCAGCCACGGATGGTCGTGCCCCTGCACCACCCACAGGGTGTTGCTCGCCATGTCCTTGCGCGCCACGAACCAGGGCGCGTGGTCGCCCCCGCCCTTTTGTGCGCCCTTGGCCTTGATGCCGCCAATACCCAGGCCCTGGCGTTGGCCCAGGGTATAGAACGACAAGCCCACATGCTGCCCGATGGTGCGCCCGCGCGGGTCCTTGATGGGGCCTGGCTCCTTGGCAATGTAGCGGTTGAGGAACTCCCGGAAGGGGCGCTCGCCGATGAAGCAGATGCCGGTGGAGTCTTTCTTCTTGGCGTTGGGCAGGTGCATCTCCTGGGCAATGTGGCGCACCTCGGTCTTGTGCAGTTCACCCACCGGAAACAGCGTCTTGGACAGCTGGGCCTGGTTCAGGCGGTGCAGGAAGTAGCTTTGGTCCTTGCCGGGGTCCAGGCCCTTGAGCAGCTCGTGCAGCCCGGTGTGCGGGTTCTGCCGCACGCGTGCGTAATGCCCGGTGGCGATTTTTTCGGCGCCCAGGCGCATGGCATGGTCCAGAAATGCCTTGAACTTGATCTCGGCGTTGCACAGGATGTCGGGGTTGGGCGTGCGCCCGGCCTGGTACTCGCGCAGGAACTCGGCAAAGACGCGGTCCCGGTATTCGGCGGCGAAATTGACGTGCTCGATTTCGATGCCGATGACGTCGGCCACCGCGGCGGCGTCCACAAAGTCGATGTTGGAGGAGCAGTATTCGCTGTCGTCGTCATCCTCCCAGTTCTTCATGAAGATGCCGATGACCTCATGGCCTTGCTGTTTCAGCAGGTAGGCGGTGACCGCCGAATCCACGCCGCCACTCAGGCCCACCACGATGCGTTGCTTGCTCATGGTCCGATTTTAGGCATTCTGCCTGGTCACCCTTTTTTTGTGCCAAATTGACCCGCAGCACCCGCAGGTATTGCGCAGACAGCTATGGTTTTTATAGCGTAGACGGCTGGCCGTGCACGCTGGCGTCGGTGTGGATCAGCGCCATGGGATAGCGCCGGCCTTGCAGGTAGTCCTCCATGCACTGCAGCACCATCGGGTTGCGGTGGCGTGCCGTGCTCTGGCGGATTTCGTCGGGCGTCAGCCACAGCGTGCGCACGATGCCGGTGTCCAGGCTGCGGGTGGCGTCAAACGCGCCCAGTTCGCCGCAGAAGGTGAAGCGCAGGTAGGTGATGTCCTGGTCGGCCCGCTGGGTGCGGGACAGGTAGATGCCCACCAGCGCCGTGGGGGTGAACTGCCAGGCGGTTTCCTCCAGGGTTTCCCGCGCGCAGCCCTCGGCCGGGGACTCTCCGGGGTCGAGGTGCCCGGCCGGGTTGTTCAGCCGCAGCCCATCGGGCGTGTGCTCTTCCACCAGCAAAAAGCGGCCTTCGCGTTCAATGACCGTCGCCACCGTGACATGGGGTTTCCAGCGTGTATCCATGCGCAATTATGGAATACGGCCTCTATTGGGAGGCGCCTCGGGGCGGGGCGGGGTGTTTTGGAGGGAAATTCAGTTAAAGTTGCGGCCGCAATACCTTTCGCGGAGCTTACCGTTGGAGGAATCGTGAACGATCAGTTACAGAATTAATAACGAGGAGTCGCTTCATGCAGACGGGTACCCCTACTGGACTGGCGCAGTGCATCGGCGTGCCGCGCGAGGTTTTTCCGGGTGAAAAACGCGTGGCCACCGTGCCCGAAGTGGTTGAGAAACTCATCAAGCTGGGTTTTTCGGTGGTTGTGGAGTCCGGTGCCGGCGACGCTGCCAACTGCAGTGACGAGACCTACCGCGCCGCGGGTGCCACGGTGGTGGACAGCGCCGCCGCGCTGTGGGCACAAGCCGGTATCGTCTTCAAGGTGCGTGGCCCCACGCCGCAGGAAGTGGCCATGCTGCGCGAAGGCACCACGCTGGTCGGCTTCATCTGGCCGGCGCAGAACCCGGATCTGATGCAGCAGCTGGCGGCCAGGAAGGTGACCGTGCTGGCCATCGACGCGCTGCCGCGCACACTCAGCCGCGCCCAGAAGATGGACGCATTGACCTCCATGGCCGGTGTCAGCGGCTACCGCGCCGTCGTCGAGGCGGCCAACGCCTTCGGCCGCTTCTTCAACGGCCAGATCACGGCCGCAGGCAAGGTGCCGCCGGCCAAGGTCTTCATCGCTGGTGCTGGCGTGGCCGGTTTGGCAGCGATCGGCACTGCCGCCAGCCTGGGCGCCATCGTGCGCGCCAATGACACCCGGGCCGAGGTGGCCGACCAGGTGGTCTCCCTGGGCGGCGAGTTCGTCAAGGTCGACTACGAGGAAGAAGGCTCCGGCGGCGGCGGCTACGCCAAGGTCATGTCTGAGGGCTTCCAGCAGGCGCAGCGCGCCATGTACGCCCAGCAGGCCCGGGAGGTGGACATCATCATCACCACCGCGCTGATTCCGGGCAAGCCGGCTCCCAAGCTCATCACCGCCGAGATGGTGCGCTCCATGAAGCCCGGCAGCGTGATAGTCGACATGGCCGCCGAGCAGGGCGGCAACTGCGAGCTGACCGAGCCGGGCCAGGCAGTGGTGAAGCACGGGGTGACCATCGTCGGCTACACGGACCTGGCCTCGCGCCTGGCCAAGCAGTCGTCGACGCTGTACGCCAACAACCTGTTTCGCCTGACCGAGGAGTTGTGCAAGACCAAGGACGGCGTCATCAACGTCAACATGGAAGACGATGCCATCCGGGGGCTGACGGTTGTCAAGGACGGCAGCATCACCTGGCCGGCGCCGGCCTTGAAGCCGGCAGCGGCACCCGCAGTCGTGGTCAAGCCGGTGGCGGCGGCCAAGCCCAAGGGCGGCCATGGGCAGAGCAGCGCCCCGGCATCGGCCCGAGGCACGGCCATCATCTTTGCCTTTGGCGCCCTGCTGTTCTGGCTCATCGGCACGGCGGCGCCCAAGGAGTTCCTGGCGCATTTCACGGTGTTCGTGCTGGCCTGCTTTGTGGGCTACATGGTGGTGTGGAACGTGAAGCCGGCCCTGCACACGCCGCTCATGAGCGTGACCAACGCCATCAGCAGCATCATCGCCATCGGCGCGCTGGTGCAGATCTCGCCCGTTGCCGGCGCCATGAACCGGCCCGACAGCTTGATCACCTGGCTGGCGGCGGCAGGCATCGTGCTCACGGCCATCAACATGTTCGGCGGCTTTGCCGTGACCCAGCGCATGCTGGCCATGTTCCGTAAATAAGGGAGACCATTGATGTCTGCAAGTTTGGCAACGGTCTCCTATATTGGCGCGACCATTCTCTTCATCCTGAGCCTGGGCGGTCTGTCCAACCAGGAAACCTCGCTGCGTGGCAACCTGTACGGCATGGTCGGCATGACGCTGGCCGTGCTGGCCACCGTGTTCGGCCCGAGCGTCACCGCTGCGGGCATTCCCTGGATCGTGGGCGCCATGCTGGTGGGCGGCGGCATTGGCCTGTACGCGGCGCGCACCGTGCAGATGACCCAGATGCCCGAGCTCGTGGCCCTGATGCACAGCATGGTGGGTCTGGCGGCCATGCTGGTGGGTTTTGCCACCTACGTCGACCCCAACGCTGCGGCCGGCTTTGTGGGGGCCGCCAAGACCATCCATGAGCTCGAGATCTACATCGGCATCTTCATCGGCGCCGTCACGTTTGCCGGCTCTATCGTCGCCTTTGGCAAGCTGTCGGGCCGCATCGGCGGCAATCCGGTGCTGTTGCCTGGTCGGCACTTCCTGAATCTGGCCGGCCTGCTGGTGGTGGTGTACTTCGGCCGCGAGTTCCTGCACGCCGAGACCCTGGCCGCCGGCATGACACCGCTGATCGTCATGACGGTGGTGGCGCTGCTGTTTGGCGTGCACATGGTCATGGCCATTGGCGGCGCCGACATGCCGGTGGTGGTGTCCATGCTCAACAGCTACTCGGGCTGGGCGGCGGCGGCGACCGGCTTCATGCTGTCCAACGACCTGCTCATCGTGACCGGTGCGCTGGTGGGCTCCAGCGGTGCCATCCTGTCCTACATCATGTGCAACGCCATGAACCGCAGCTTCATCAGCGTGATCGCCGGGGGCTTTGGAACGGTGAACGCCGCCGCCAAGCCGGCGGCAGGGGCGGTGCAGCCGGCGGGCGAAGTGGTCGCCGTCACGGCATCCGAGACGGCCGAACTGCTGCGCGACGCCAAGAACGTGATCATTGTTCCGGGCTACGGCATGGCGGTGGCGCAGGCCCAGCACACGGTGTTCGAAATCACCCGGCTGCTGCGCGAGAAGGGCGTCAACGTGCGCTTTGGCATCCACCCGGTGGCCGGGCGCATGCCGGGGCACATGAACGTGCTGCTGGCGGAGGCCAAGGTGCCGTATGACATCGTGTTCGAGATGGAGGAGTTGAACGACGACTTCCCGGACACCGACGTGGCCATGGTCATCGGTGCCAACGACATCGTCAACCCCTCGGCGCAGGACGATCCGGGCAGCCCCATTGCCGGCATGCCGGTGCTGGAAGTCTGGAAGGCCAAGACCTCTATCGTGATGAAGCGCAGCATGGCCTCGGGCTATGCCGGGGTGGACAATCCGCTGTTCTACAAGGACAACAACCGCATGCTGTTTGGCGACGCCAAGAAGATGCTCGATGAGGTGCTGGTAGCCCTCAAGACCTGATTCGCTGGACAAAGCTAGGGAAAACACAGCCCCGCAGCGGGCTGTGGAGCCCGACAATATTGAAACCTGTATTTGGAAAAAACGGAGACGACGACATGACAGACCGCATTTGGCTCAAGAGTTACCCGCAAGGGGTGCCGGCCGATATCGATACTTCGGCCTACACCTCGCTGGTGGCCCTGATGGAAGAGAGCTTCCGGAAGTACGCCGGCAAGGTGGCTTACAGCTTCATGGGCAAGGACATCACCTACGCCCAGACCGACAGCGTGAGCCAGGCATTTGCCGGGTACCTGCAGAGCCTGGGGCTGGCCAAGGGTGACCGTGTCGCGATCATGATGCCCAATGTGCCTCAGTACCCGGTGGCCGTGGCGGCCATCCTGCGCGCCGGCTATGTGGTGGTGAACGTCAACCCCCTGTACACCCCGCGGGAACTGCAGCACCAGCTCAAGGACTCCGGCGCCAAGGCCATTGTCATCATCGAGAACTTCGCCTCCACGCTGGAGAAGTGCATTGCCTCCACGCCCATCAAGCACGTGGTACTGTGCTCCATGGGCGACCAGCTGGGTCTGCTCAAGGGCGCGCTCGTCAACTACGTGGTGCGCAACGTCAAGAAAATGGTGCCGGCCTACACGCTGCCCAATGCTGTGCGCTTCAACGCGGCCGTTGCCATGGGCACCAAGGCTCCGTTCAAGAAACCCGACATCAAGGCCGACGATGTGGCCGTGTTGCAGTACACCGGAGGCACCACCGGGGTGTCCAAGGGCGCTGTGCTGCTGCACCGCAACGTGATTGCCAACGTGCTGCAGTCCGAGGTCTGGAACCAGCCGGTCATGGCCAAGGTTCCGGCCAACGAACAGCCCACGGCGGTATGCGCCTTGCCGCTGTACCACATCTTTGCGTTCACTGTGGGCATGATGCTGTCCATGCGCACCGGCGGCAAGCTGATCCTGATCCCCAACCCGCGCGACATCCCGGCGGTGCTCAAGGAGCTGAGCAAGCACACCATCCACAGCCTGCCGGCAGTCAACACCCTGTTCAACGGCTGGGCCAACCATCCGGACTTCAACACGGTGGACTGGAGCCACCTCAAGGTCTCGGTGGGCGGCGGTACGGCCGTGCAAAGCGCCGTGGCCAAGCTGTGGTTCGAGAAGACCGGCTGCCCCATCTGCGAAGGCTATGGCCTGAGCGAGACCTCGCCCTCGGCAAGCTGCAACGTGGTGACGGCAACCGAGTACACCGGCACCATTGGCGTTCCCTTGCCCAGCACCTACATGAAGCTGCTGGACGATGACGGCAATGAAGCGCCGGCCGGCCAGGCGGGCGAGATTGCCATCAAGGGCCCGCAGGTGATGGCGGGTTACTGGCAGCGTCCCGACGAGACGGCCAAGGTCATGACGGCGGACGGCTTCTTCAAGACCGGCGACGTTGGCATGGTGGATGAGAAAGGCTTCTTCCGCATCGTGGACCGCAAGAAGGACATGATCATCGTGAGCGGTTTCAACGTGTTTCCCACCGAGCTGGAAGACCTGGTGGCGCAAATGCCCGGCGTCATGGAATGCGCCTGCGTCGGCGTGGCCGACGCCAAGTCCGGCGAGGCGGTGAAGCTGGTGATCGTCCGCAAGGACCCCGCCCTGACCGAGGCCGACGTGCGCGCCTACTGCCGGGAAAACCTCACGGGCTACAAGCAGCCCAAGGTGGTGGAATTCCGCGACGACCTGCCCAAGACACCGGTGGGCAAGATCCTGCGCCGCGAGTTGCGCGACAAGTAAAATTTGCCACCCCGTGGTACGGAAAGCGGCCTGCGGGCCGCTTTTTTTATTGATTCCTTTTTTTTGGGTGAGAACGCCTGTGAGCCACACAACCCCGACGGCCATCCTGAGTGCACTGGCAGAAGAACAGCAGGGACTGGTCGCCCAGCTGCACAACCCCGTGCAGGTCCGGCGAGCGGGCCGGGAATTCTGGACCGGACAGCTGGCGGGCAAGCCGGTGGTGCTGGGGCTCTCGCGCATTGGCAAGGTGGCCGCGGCGACCACCACGGCCGCCCTGATCGAGGCGTTTGGCGCGGGGCGCGTGGTCTTCACCGGTGTGGCCGGTGGCGTCGGGCCTGGCGTGCGGGTGGGAGACATTGTGGTGGGCCGCGCTTTTGTGCAGCATGACATGGATGCCTCGCCGCTCTTTCCCCGCTATGAGATTCCCCTGTACGGGCAGTCCGTGTTCCCGGGCGATCCCGCCCTGACGGACCTGCTGTTGCAGGCCTGCGGCGCCGCGCTGCCCGAGCAGACTGGCGCCCGCCTGCACCAGGGGCTGATTGCCAGTGGTGACCGCTTTGTGAGTAAGGCCGTGGAGTCGGCGGCGATCCTGCAGGCCCTGCAGGCGGACGGACACCTGCCGCTGGCGGTGGAGATGGAGGGCGCTGCCGTGGCGCAGGTATGCGCCGACTACGCGGTGCCCTTTGCCGCCGTGCGCACCATTTCCGACCGGGCCGATGACCAGGCCCATGTGGACTTTCCCGCCTTTGTGGCGGACGTGGCCAGCGTTTATGCCCGCAGGATCATCGCGGAGTTGATGGTTTTGCTATGAATTAAATAGCTGTGCACGCATATTCCACAGGGGCTTGAGTGGAATATGCGTTGCAATCAGCGCAGCCAGCCGCGTTTGTAGCAATACCAGATCGGCAAGGCCGCGCTCAGGATCATGACCCCCACCACATAGGGGTAGGCATAGCCGCCGAGCAGGGCGAACTCGGGGAACTGCAGGTTCATGCCGTAGATGCTGGCCACCAGCGTTGGCGGCAGCAGAGCCACGCTGGCTACCGAAAAGATCTTGATGACCTTGTTCTGGCTGATGTTGATGAAGCCGACCGTGGCATCCATCAGGAAGTTGATCTTGTCGAACAGGAACGCGGTGTGGGAGTCCAGCGAGTCGATGTCGCGCAGGATCTGCCGCGCCTCTTCGAACTGCTCGCCATTGAGCATCTTGCTGCGCATCATGAAGCTCACGGCACGGCGGGTGTCCATCACGTTGCGGCGAATGCGCCCGTTCATGTCCTCATGCCGGGCGATGGCGCCCAGTGCCTCCCCGGCGATGGCATCGGTAACGTCGCCGGAGAGTACGCTCTTGCTGACTTTTTCCAGTGCATCGTAAATGCCTTCGAGCGTATCGGCGGAGTACTCGGCATCGGCGTCGAACAGCTTGAGCAGCACCTCCTTGGCGTCCTCGATCAGCCCCGGGGCGCGGCGTGCGCGCATGCGCAGCAGGCGAAATACCGGCACGTCTTCGTCGTGTATGGAAAACAGCACGCCCTTGCTCTTGAGGTCGTGGTTGACCTGATTCAAGATGAAGGCCACGCGCACGGTGCGCGGCTCGTCGTCGTCGGCGATCAGGAAGTCGCTGCGGATGTGGACTTCGCCGTTGTCTTCGGCGTAAAAACGCGCTGACTCTTCAATGTCCTCGTCCATCGCGTCTTCGGGGATGGACAGGCCGTAGTACTGCTTGACCCAGCGCTTTTCTTCGATGGTGGGCGACTCCAGGTCGACCCAGATGGGCTGGAACTGCGAGAGCTCTTCCAGAGACGCGATCTCTTCCTGGAAGAGCCGTCCGTTGGCGAGCGTGAAGATGTTGAGCATGGCTCACTCCCTTGGGTTGTTTGCATCGACGGGATGGGGCTTGCTTTCAACCCCGATGCAGTGAGGGGAGTTGAAAGCTACCGACTGGGGTAGGTTTCCAAGGAGGGTTCTCCAAAAGTGGTTCCAGTGAAATTATCGCACTGCGCAGGGGCTTGCGGATGCAAAACGGGGCGGAATGTGCGCGCCGCTTGAAGGGGGTCAAAAGATATTGCTGCACGCCAGAAAAAGGCGTTGCAATTCCCGGGGTTCGGGCGCATAGTTATTTCGACAGCAAAGCGTTTTATGGCATTTTGGTTTGTCTGCCGACCGCGGCATGCGGAAGGCTTTTTCAACCCCGAGAGCAACTGGAGGCTATTTATGAACCTGACGATCAGCGGTCACCATCTTGAAGTTACCCCCGCCTTGCGTAGTTATGTGACGACCAAGCTCGATCGAATCATGCGACATTTCGACCAGGTGGTCGATGTCAAAGTGCTCCTCACCGTAGAGAACCAGAAGGAAAAGGAAGGACGGCAACGCGCCGAATGCAACATCCACGTCAAAGGCAACGACATGTTCGCCGAGAGTTCCCATGAGGATCTCTACGCGGCGGTGGATGAACTGGTGGACAAGCTTGACCGGCAGGTGGTGCGCCACAAGAGCCGCACGCAGAACCACCACCATGATGCGCCCAAACGCCTGATGTAGCCTGTTTTCCCGGCTATTTCCTGCCCAAACCGCCCCCTGCAGGGCGGTTTTTTTGTGTGCATAATCTGCCCCATACTATGAACCGACTCGCGTCCATCCTGTCCCCTTCGCAAGTGCTTGCGCAAGTCGACGTCACCAGCAAGAAACGGGCTTTTGAGGAAGCCGGTCTGCTGTTTGAGAACCTGCATGGCCTGAGCCGCGCGCTGGTGACGGACAGCCTGTTTTCACGCGAGCGCCTGGGTTCGACCGGCTTGGGGCATGGTGTGGCCATACCGCACGGGCGGATCAAGGGCTTGAAGGCCCCGATGGCCGCCGTGCTGCAGTTGTCGCACGCCATCGGCTTCGATGCGCCCGACGACCAGGCGGTCAGCCTGCTGATTTTTCTGCTGGTGCCCGAGGCCGCCACCCAGAAGCACCTTGAAATCCTGTCCGAAATTGCCGAGTTGCTCAGCGACGCCGAGTTGCGCGAGAAGCTCGTCACCTGCACCGACGCGCAACAGTTGCACGACCTGATTGCCGGCTGGCAGTCGGCGCGCGTTGCCTGACCCGCCTGCATTGCCGCGTTTGCCGTGAAACCGACCGCCATCAGCGCCGACGTCCTCTTCGAGGAGTTCCGTTCCCGCCTGCATTGGGAGTGGGTGGCCGGTCTGGGGGCGTCCGAGCGCCGCTTCGACGAGGTCGCCGTGCGCGCGGCCCGCTCCGGCGCCGATCTGGTGGGCTACCTCAACTACATCCATCCCTACCGGGTGCAGATCCTGGGTGAGCGGGAGATCGCCTACATCACCAACGCCACGCCGGAAGACTGCGCCCGCCGCATTGCCCGCATCGTGACGCTGGAGCCGCCCATGCTGGTGCTGGCGGATGCGCAGACGGCGCCGCCGGCCCTGCTGTCGATGTGCGAACGGGCCCAGATTCCCATGTTCGCCACCCAGGAATCGTCCGCCTTCGTCATTGACGTGTTGCGGGCCTACTTGTCCAAGCACTTCGCGGACCGCGAGTCCATGCACGGTGTGTTCATGGACATTCTGGGCCTGGGGGTGATGATCACCGGCGAATCGGGCCTGGGCAAAAGCGAGCTGGGCCTGGAACTGATTTCGCGCGGCAACGGCCTGGTCGCAGACGATGCGGTGGACCTGTACCGGATCAACCAGACCACCATCGAGGGCCGCTGCCCCGAGTTGCTGCAGAACCTGCTGGAGGTGCGTGGCATCGGCCTGCTCGATATCCGCGGCATCTTTGGCGAAACGGCGGTGCGCCGCAAGATGCGGCTCAAGCTGATTGTCCATCTGGTGCGCCGGGAAACGATGGAGCGCGAGTACGAGCGCATTCCTTATGAACCCCTCACGCAGGACGTGATCGGCGTGCCCGTGCGCAAGGTGGTGATCCAGGTGGTGGCCGGGCGCAACATCGCCGTGCTGGTGGAGGCTGCGGTGCGCAACACCATCTTGCAGCTGCGCGGCATTGACACCTACCAGGAGTTCGTCGAACGCCACCGCAAGGCCATGGCCCAGGACGACTGAGCGCGGCCGGGGTGGGCGCGGGCCGCGTCCGGCCTTCAGCCGCGGTCCTGGGAGGCGGCGTTGCGGTTCGGGCAGTTGTCCTTGGTGCAGGTGGCGTACAGGCTCAGGGCGTGGTCGGAAATGGCGAACCCCTTGGCCTTGGCCACGGCATGCTGGCGTTTCTCGATCTCGGCGTCGTAGAACTCTTCCACGATGCCGCAGTCCAGGCAGACCAGATGGTCGTGGTGCTGGCCTTCATTGAGCTCGTACACCGCCTTGCCGCTCTCAAAGTGGCTGCGGCTGAGAATGCCGGCCTGTTCAAACTGCGTCAGCACCCGGTAGACGGTTGCCAGCCCCACATCGGAACGGTCCTGCAGCAGCACCCGAAAGACGTCTTCGGCCGTCATGTGCCGCTGGGCGCTGCGCTGGAACACTTCCAGAATTTTCAGACGCGGGATGGTTGCCTTGAGGCCGGTGTTTTTCAGTTCATCAATGTTGGTCATGGGCGTCTTTCCAGTGCGGGCGCTCAGCGGGGCAACAGGGCTCAGCCGCTACAATGACGCGATCATATCTCCCATCACCATTCATGTCTGATCTCCGTCGCAGCAGCATTCGCCTTGGCCTGGTCGCACTCACTTTGGTGGGTTTGGCGGCGTGTGGCAGCCTCAAGGGGGCAAGCGGCAAGGTCGCCGACGCGGTCGCACCCTACAAGATTGACGTGGTCCAGGGCAACGTGGTGACCCGCGAGCAGCTGGCCATCCTCCAGACCGGCATGCCGCGCATGCAGGTGCGCGATGTGCTGGGCACCTCGCTGCTGACCAGTGTGTTCCACGCCGACCGCTGGGACTATGTTTTCACACTGAAGCGCCAGGGCGGTGAGCCCCAGTCCCGCAGGGTGACCGTCTTCTTCAAGAATGACTTGCTGGAGCGCATTGAGGCCGATGAGCTGCCCAGCGAGTCCGAATTTGTCTCCACGCTCAAATCCCCGGTGCAGCCGTCGGATACCCCACCGGCGCTGGAGGCTTCGGCCGAGAGCCTGAAAAAGTACCCCGTTCCCGCCAAGCCGGCCCCGGCGCAGGTCCCTGCCGGGACCGCTCCCGCCTCGTACCCCCCTCTTGAGCCCGCACCCCAGTAAGGCCAGGTTGCCACAGGACCCGAAGACATGACCCACAGAATCGCCATTGCTGGCGCCTCCGGCCGCATGGGCCAGATGTTGATTGATGCCGTGCGCGCGGCGGATGACTGCACCCTGTCGGGTGCGCTGGACATGGCCGGCAGCCCTGCCATCGGCCAGGATGCCGGCGCCTTCTCGGGCAAGCCAGCCGGGGTGGCGATTACCGCGGATCTGCGTGCCGGGCTGCAGTCCTG
Source organism: Rhodoferax sp. MLSD5-FHT05B10 (assembly GCF_058793415.1). NCBI lineage: Bacteria > Pseudomonadati > Pseudomonadota > Betaproteobacteria > Burkholderiales > Comamonadaceae > Rhodoferax > Rhodoferax sp. MLSD5-FHT05B10. The sequence continues at coordinate 48,551 of NZ_JBXAFT010000013.1, forward strand.
CTCCGCCCTGATCGACTTTACCCGCCCCGAAGGAACCCTGGCGCATCTGCAGGTCTGCCGCGAACTCGGGGTGGCGGCCGTCATCGGCACCACCGGGTTCACCGAGGCCCAGAAGGCGGAAATTGCCGCCCTTGCCAAGGACATCGCCATTGTCATGGCCCCCAACATGAGCGTGGGCGTGAATGTAACGCTCAAGCTGCTGGAAATGGCGGCCAAGGCGCTGTCCACCGGCTATGACATTGAAATCATCGAAGCGCACCACCGCCACAAGGTGGATGCGCCTTCGGGCACCGCCCTCAAGATGGGCGAGGTGATTGCCGGCGCCCTGGGGCGCGACCTGAAGGATTGCGCGGTCTACGCCCGCGAGGGTGTGACCGGCGAGCGCGACCCTTCCTCCATTGGTTTTGCCACCATCCGCGGCGGTGACATCGTGGGCGACCACACCGTGCTGTTTGCCGGCATCGGTGAACGCATCGAGATCAGCCACAAGTCGTCCAGCCGGGCCACCTATGCCCAGGGCAGTCTGCGCGCGGTGCGCTTCCTGGCCGGACGCAAGGCGGGCCTGTTTGACATGTTCGACGTGCTGGGGCTCAAATGAACGTTCTGGACCTGCTGTCGCGGGGCGATGCGGTCAGTAGCGCCGTGGCGCTGGTCCTGCTGCTCATGTCGGTGGGCAGCTGGGTGGTGATCCTGTGGAAGAGCTGGTTGCTGCGGCGGGCGCACCGGGACGTGGTGCGCGGCACGGCGGCTTTCTGGCAGGCGGCTTCGATGGACGATGCCCTGCACCGGGTGCGCGCCTTCGACCGGGACGCGCTGGTCAGCCCGCTGGTGGAGGCCACCCAGGCGCATGCGCCTGGCACGCTGGCCGCCGCGGGAGACCGGTCGCAGCAGCTCACGCGGGTGCTGCGTGATGCCCTGCACGCGGTGCTGCTCAAGTTGCAGTCCGGGCAGGTGTTGCTGGCCACTGTGGGTTCCACGGCGCCTTTCGTGGGGCTGCTGGGCACGGTCTGGGGCATCTACCACGCGCTGATCGGCATCTCGGGTGCCGGGCAGGTCAGCATCGACAAGATCGCCGGCCCCGTGGGCGAGGCCCTCATCATGACTGCCGCCGGTCTGACCGTGGCCATTCCGGCCGTCTTGGCGTACAACGTGCTGGGCCGCTACATCGGTCGCATTGAAGCCGACCTGGAAGGTTTTGCGCGGGACCTGCGCGAACTGCTGCTGACGGCCGAACAACCATGACATTTGGTCGCCTGGAGCGCACCCCGGGCCCGCAGCCCATGAGCGAGATCAACATGACGCCGCTGGTGGACGTGATGCTGGTGCTGGTGGTCATTTTCATCATCACGGCCCCCTTGCTGGTCAGCGCGGTCAAGGTGGACCTGCCCAAGACGCCGGGGACCACTGCCCTGCAGGCGCCCAAGTTCGTGGCGCTGGTGATCGACAAGGCGGGGCAGGTCTATGTGGACGACCGCCCGCTGGACGCATCCGCCCTGGCGCAGGCCCTGCAGGCCACCGCGCAGCGCAACCCCGATACCGAGGTCCAGTTGCGGGCCGATGTGACGGTTCCCTACGGGCGGGTGGTCGAAATCATGGGCCTGGCCCATGCCGCCGGGCTGAGTCGCATCGGCTTTGTGGCCGAACCACCCCCGGCCGCCGCCCGCTGACGCGGACAGCGCCTAAAATCCCGCTCAGGCTCCCTATCTGGCAACCCGCTGGTTGCCCTCACCCATGCAAGACAAATACCAACACCTGGCCATTGAAAAAGCGGCCCAAAGCCACTGGGCCCAACCCCTGTGGGGCGGGCGCAATGCCTACCGCGTGATCGAGGACACGTCCAAGAAGAAGTTCTACGCCTGTTCCATGCTGCCCTACCCCAGCGGCAAGCTGCACATGGGTCACGTGCGCAACTACACCATCAACGACATGCTCACGCGCTACCTGCGCATGAACGGCTACAACGTGCTCATGCCCATGGGCTGGGACGCCTTCGGCCTGCCGGCGGAAAACGCGGCACTGAAGAACGGCGTGCCGCCGGCGAAGTGGACGTACGAGAACATCGCCTACATGAAGGGCCAGATGCAGGCCATGGGCCTGGCCATCGACTGGAGCCGCGAGGTGGCCACCTGCGACCCCGATTACTACAAGTGGAACCAGTGGCTGTTTCTCAAGATGCTGGAAAAGGGCATCGCCTACCGCAAGACCCAGGTCGTCAACTGGGATCCGGTGGACCAGACCGTGCTGGCCAACGAGCAGGTGATTGACGGCAAGGGCTGGCGCACCGGCGCCACGGTCGAAAAGCGCGAGATCCCGGGCTACTACCTCAAGATCACCGATTACGCCGAAGAGCTGCTCGGTTTTGTGACGGGCAGCGAGGGCGAGAAGAGCCTGCCGGGTTGGCCCGAGCGCGTCAAGCTGATGCAGGAAAACTGGATCGGAAAATCCAGTGGCGTGCGCTTCGCCTTCACCCACGACATCCGCGGCGCCGACGGCGCGCTGATTGGCGACGGCCGCATGTACGTGTTCACCACCCGTGCCGACACCATCATGGGTGTCTCGTTCTGTGCCGTGGCACCCGAGCACCCGCTGGCGCTGCACGCGGCGCAGACCAACCGGCGTCTGGCGACGTTCATCGAAGAGTGCAAGGCCGGGGGCACCACCGAGGCCGAGCTGGCGGTCAAGGAAAAGCTGGGCATGCCCACGGGCCTGCAGGTCACCCACCCGCTCACCGGCAAGCCGGTGGATGTCTGGGTCGGCAACTACGTGCTGATGAGCTATGGCGACGGCGCCGTGATGGGCGTGCCGGCGCACGACGAGCGCGACTTCGCGTTTGCCAAGAAGTACGGGTTCCCCATTCACGACGTGGTGCACATCGACGGCCTGGCCTATGACCACGACCAGTGGCAGGACTGGTATGGCGACAAGCAGCGCGGCGTCACCGTCAATTCCGACGTGTTCAGCGGGCTGTCGCACACCGAGGCCGTGGATGCTGTGGCAGCTGCCCTGCAGGCCAAGGGCCTGGGCGAGAAGAAGACCACCTGGCGCCTGCGCGACTGGGGCGTGAGCCGCCAGCGCTACTGGGGCACGCCCATCCCCATCATCCATTGCGCCGAGCACGGCGCCGTGCCGGTGCCCGAGAAGGACCTGCCCGTGGTGCTGCCGCAGGACTGCGTGCCCGATGGCTCGGGCAACCCGCTGGTCAAGCACGAAGGCTTCCACGCCGGTGTGGTTTGCCCGGTGTGCGGCCAGCCCGCGCGGCGCGAAACCGACACCATGGACACCTTCGTCGACAGTTCGTGGTACTTCATGCGCTACTGCGACCCCAAGAACGACCTCGCCATGGTGGGCGATGGCGCGGCCTACTGGATGCCGATGGATCAGTACATCGGCGGCATCGAGCACGCCATCCTGCACCTGCTGTACGCGCGCTTCTGGACCAAGGTCATGCGCGACCTGGGGCTGGTGACCGTGGACGAACCCTTCACCAAGCTGCTCACGCAGGGCATGGTGCTCAACCACATCTACTCGCGCAAGGGCGAAAAGGGCGGCAAGGACTATTTCTGGCCGCACGATGTGGAGCATGTACAAGACGAGAGCGGCAAGATCGTCGGCGCCAGGCTGAAGAACGCCGTGGGCGATCTGCCCGTGGGCACGCCGATCGACTACGAGGGCGTGGGCACCATGTCCAAGTCCAAGAACAACGGCGTCGATCCGCAGGACCTGATCGAGAAATACGGCGCCGACACGGCGCGCCTGTACACCATGTTCACCGCCCCGCCCGAGGCCACGCTGGAGTGGAACGACGCCGCGGTGGAGGGCAGCTACCGCTTCCTGCGCCGCGTCTGGAACTTCGGCGTCAAGCTCTCGGCCATGGATTTCGCCGCGGCCAGCGCCAGTGCGGCCAAGGCGGGCAGCCTGAAGGACGTGGTGTTTGGCAAGGAAGCCAAGCTGCTGCGCCGGGAACTGCACAGCGTGCTCAAGCAGGTGGACTACGACTACCAGCGCATGCAGTACAACACCGTGGTCTCGGGCGCCATGAAGATGATCAACGCGCTGGAGGACTTCAAGGCCCTGGACAGTGCCGGTGCCCAGGTGGCGCTGATCGAAGGCTTCTCCATCCTGCTACGCTGCCTGTACCCGGCCACGCCGCACATTGCCCATGCCCTGTGGAGCGAGCTGGGCTACGCCAGCACGCTGGGTGACCTGCTGGATGCGCCCTGGCCCATGGTCGACCCGGCGGCGCTGGTGCAGGACGAGGTGGAACTGGTGCTGCAGATCAACGGCAAGCTGCGCGGTTCGGTGGTGGTGCCTTCCGGCGCCACCAAGGCGGAGATCGAGGCGGCCGCGCTGGCCTGCGAGACCTTCGTCAGCCTGGCTGCCGGTGCGCCGGCCAAGAAGGTGATCGTGGTGCCCGGCCGCCTGGTCAACGTGGTCATCTAGGGCAGGGCCATGCAGCGTCGCGCGTTTCTTTCCGTCGGACTGGCCAGCGCGCTGCTGGTGGGGTGCGGCTTCAAGCTGCGCAGCAGCCAGCATTTTGCTTTCCAGACCCTGGCCATCACGCCCGAGAGCGGCGGGGCGGTGGCGACGGAACTGATCCGCTACTTTGGTGATGCCGTGGTGCCCCTGGCACCCGCCCAGGGGGGCGTGCCGCCGCAGGTCATCGTCGACATCCTGCAGGAGCTGCGCGAGAAAGTGGTGGTGGGGGTGAACGCGTCCGGCCAGGTGCGCGAGTTCCAACTGCGCTTGAGTGTCACCTTCCGCATGCGCACGCCGCAGGGGCGGGAGCTGATCACCGCCACTCAAATCCAGCAGCAGCGCGACATCAGCTTCAACGAATCCGCCGTGCTGGCCAAGGAAGCCGAAGAGGGCCTGCTGTACCGCGACATGCAGTCCGACATCGTGCAGCAGCTCCTGCGCCGCCTGGCTGCCATCAAGCAGCTGGACGCGCCCTGAGCCATGCAGCTCGCGGCCAGCCAGCTGAGCAACCACCTGGGGCGCGGGCTCAAGAGCCTCTACACCCTGCACGGTGACGAGCCCCTGCTGCAGCAGGAGGCGCTGGACGCTATCCGCGCCGCGGCGCGGGCCCAGGGCTATACCGAGCGCACGGCGCACACGGTGGCGGGCGCCCATTTTGACTGGAGCGAGGTGCTGGCCGCCGGCGGGTCCCTGAGCCTGTTTGCCGACAAGCAGATCGTGGAAATCCGCATTCCCAGCGGCAAGCCGGGCAAGGACGGCAGCGTGGCGCTGCAGCAGCTGGCCGAGGCAGCGCAGGGCAACGACTCCACCCTCACCGTCGTGCTGCTGCCGCGCTTGGACAAGATGACCAAATCCACGGCCTGGTTTGCGGCCCTGGAAAGCTTTGGCGTGGCCATCGCCATCGAGCCGGTGGAACGCCAGGCCTTGCCGCAGTGGATTGCCCAGCGCCTGGCCAGCCAGGGGCAGCGCGTTGCCGCCGGCGAGGAGGGTCAGCGCACGTTGCAGTTCTTTGCCGACCGGGTGGAAGGCAACCTGCTGGCTGCCCACCAGGAAATCCAGAAGCTGGGCTTGCTGTTTCCCGTGGCCGCCGGCGCGGACGCGGGGGTGCTCAGTTTTGAACAGGTGGAGGGCGCCGTGCTGAACGTGGCCCGCTACGACGTCTTCAAACTCTCCGAAGCCGTGCTGGGCGGCCAGGCCCTGCGCGTGCAGCGCATGCTCGACGGCCTGCAGGCTGAAGGCGAGGCCGAGGTGCTGGTGCACTACACGCTGAGCGAGGACATCCGCGCCTTGAAGCGCGTGAAAGACGCCATGGGCGCCGGGCGCCCCCTGCCCATGGCGCTGCGCGAGCAGCGCATCTGGGGCGTGCGCGAGCGCCTGTTCGAGCGCGTGCTGCCGCGGGTGAGCGAGGGTGCGCTGGCGGAGCTGCTGCAGGCGGCCCATGTGGTGGACGGCATCGTTAAGGGCCTGAAGCAGCCCGGCTGGCCCGCCACCGGCTGGCAGGCGCTGCACCGGCTGGCCCTGCAGCTGTGCGCCCTGTGTGCTGCGGCCCCGGGGCCCGGGCGTTCCCGCTAGCGCCGTTTTCGCTTGCCCCCTGGCAGGGGCGTGCGAAAATGCCGCCATGAACGCGATCAACATCACCGAATACACCCAGGCCTTGGGTTCGCAGGCCAAAGTGGCTTCGGCCCGTATGGCCTCTGCGTCTGCAGCTACCAAAAACGCAGCGCTGCGGGCACTGGCCCGCCTGCTGCGCGACAACGTGCAAGCCCTGCAGGTCGACAATGCCAAGGACCTGGAGCGGGCCGTGGCCGCCGGCCTGGCCGCCCCCCTGGTGGACCGCCTGAAGCTGACCCCCAAGGTGATCGAGACCTGCGCCCAGGGCTGCGAGCAGCTTGCCGCCATGCCTGACGTCATTGGCGAGATCATCGGCATGAAGCAGCAGCCCAGCGGTATCCGTGTCGGTCAGATGCGTGTGCCCATTGGCGTGTTCGGCATGATTTTCGAGAGCCGGCCCAACGTCACCATCGAGGCGGCCAGCCTGTCCATCAAGAGCGGCAACGCCTGCATCCTGCGCGGCGGCTCCGAGGCCATCGATTCCAACAAGGCGCTGGCCCGGCTGGTGCAGCAGGCGCTGGCCGAGAGCGGCCTGCCCACCGATGCCGTGCAACTGGTACAGACCACCGACCGCGAGGTGGTGGGCCAGCTCATCGCCATGCCGCAGTACGTGGACGTGATCATCCCGCGCGGGGGAAAAAGCCTGATCGAGCGCATCAGCGCCGGTGCCAAGGTGCCGGTAATCAAGCACCTGGACGGCAACTGCCATGTCTATGTGGACGATCCCTGTGACGTGGCCATGGCCGTCAAGGTGGCCGACAACGCCAAGACCAGCAAGTACAGCCCCTGCAACGCCGCCGAAGGCCTGCTGGTGGCGCGTGGCGTGGCGCCGGACTTCCTGCCCCGCATCGGCGCCATCTACGCTGCCAAGGGCGTGGAGATGCGCTGCGATGCCGAGGCGCTCGCCATTTTGGGAGGAAACTGGCACCAGGCCCCCGCCGATTCTGCGCAGAATGCTATGGTTTCAGGAGCGTCCGTGGCGCCCAAGCTGGTGGTCGCCCAGGAGAGCGACTGGTACGAGGAGTACCTGGCGCCCATCGTCAGCATCAAGGTCGTGGACGGTCTGGATGCCGCCATTGCCCACATCAACCAGTACTCCAGCCACCACACCGATGCCATCCTCACGCGCGACCACATGCACGCCCAGCGCTTCCTGCGCGAAGTCGACTCGGCCAGTGTGATGGTCAACACCAGTACCCGCTTTGCCGACGGCTTCGAGTACGGGCTGGGGGCCGAGATTGGCATCAGCACCGACAAGTTCCACGCCCGGGGCCCGGTGGGCATTGAGGGATTGACTTCGCTCAAATACGTGGTGCTGGGGGATGGCGAAGTGCGCCTGTGAGCGCTCTTGCAAGTCGCGTGGCGGCCCCCACCTTCTAGAATTGTCGCGTTTGCATCTACCGAGAGGGCCGTATGGTTCCACATTTCGTCACTGCCCTGACCAGTCCCATCAACGAGTTGGAGCAACGCATTCTGGACTCGATGCCGGCCATCGAGCGCTGGTTTCGCCTGGAGTGGATGGAGCACACCCCACCGTTCTACAGCTCGGTGGACGTGCGCAACGCCGGCTTCAAGCTGGCGCCGGTGGACACCAACCTGTTCCCCGACGGCTGGAACATCCTGACTCCCGCCATGCTGCCCCTGGCGGTGCAGGCGGCCATGGCGGCCATTGAAAAAATCTGCCCCGAGGCGCGCAACCTGCTGATCGTGCCGGAGAACCACACCCGCAACACCTTCTACCTGAGCAACCTGGCCCAGCTGCGCCGCATCTTCCACATGGCGGGCCTGCACGTGCGCATCGGCTCCATCAGCCCCGACCTGAAGAAGAGCGTCACCCTGAACCTGCCCGACGGTGAAAGCATCACCCTGGAGCCGGTGGTGCGCAACAAGGGCCGCATCGGCGTCAAGGACTTCGATCCCTGCACCATCCTGCTCAACAACGACCTGAGCGCCGGCGTGCCCGGCATCCTGGAAGACCTGCACCAGCAGTACCTGCTGCCCCCGCTGCACGCGGGCTGGTCCACCCGGCGCAAGAGCACGCATTTCAAGTGCTATGAAGAGGTGTCCAAGCGCTTTGGCAAGCTCATTGGCGTGGACCACTGGCTCATCAACCCGCTGTTCGATCACTGCAGCGGGGTCGATTTTTCCAGCGAGGCCGGTGTGCAGGACCTGGCCAGCCGGGTCGACACGCTGCTGGGCAAGATCCGCAAGAAGCACAAGGAATACGGCATCAAGGAAAAACCGTTCGTGGTGGTCAAGGCCGACAACAGCAACCACGACATGGGTGTGCTGACGGTGCGCGACGCCCGGGAACTCGACGCCCTGCGCCAGCAGGTTTCGGGCAAGGTGGGCGCCGCCAAGGACGGCACCCGGGTGTACGACGTCATCCTCCAGGAAGGGGTGCTGACCAACGAACGCGTCAATGACGCCATGGCCGAGCCGGTGGTCTACATGATGGACCGCTACGTGGTGGGCGGCTTCTACCGGGTGCACGCCGGGCGCAAGGCCGACGAGAACCTCAACGCTCCAGGCTCCAGCTTTGTCCCATTGGCTTTTGCCGAGAGTACGCACTTACCTCAGCCGGGGGTCCGACCCGGTGCCAGCGCACCCAACCGGTTCTATATGTACGGCGTGATCGGCCGGCTGGCCATGCTGGCGGCGACCTACGAGCTGGAAGCCACCGACCCCGAGGCCGAGCACTACGCCTAGCGTGTCGCGCGGGTTTGGGGAAGGGGTGGAGTTGTTGCGCTGCAACATGCCCCAGGATTCGCGGGGAAACGTCAGTTCCGCACTTGCCAGGCAGGCCGGCTAGCGCAAAATAGCGATCCCAAATGAAATGGAACCCGTTGCCGAATCGCGGCAGGGTGAACTTGTGTCTGCATCCAAATCGTCTCTCACGGCGCTGACCTTGGGCGCTATTGGCGTCGTGTACGGCGATATCGGCACCAGCGTCCTCTACGCCGTCAAGGAAATCTTCGGCAGCGGCCACGTCCCTTTCACGCCGGACAACGTGTACGGCATCCTGTCCATTCTCTTCTGGACGCTGACGGTCATCGTCTCCATCAAGTACGTGACGCTGGTGCTGCGGGCCGACAACGCGGGCGAAGGCGGCCTGGTGGCCATGATGGCCCTGGCTTCCCAGGCCGTGAAGGACCGCCCCGAACTGCGCCGCGTGCTGCTGGCGGTGGGCGTGTTTGGCACCTGCCTGTTTTACGGCGACGGCGTCATCACCCCGGCCATTTCTGTCCTGAGTGCCATGGAAGGTCTGGAAGTGGTGTCGCCACGCTTTGCCAAATACGTGGTGCCGCTGACGCTGGTCGTCATGGTGCTGCTGTTTGCGGTGCAGAAGAACGGCACGGCGGGCATCGGCAAGTTCTTTGGTCCGATCACCCTGGTGTGGTTTGCGTCCATCGCCACCCTGGGCGTGGTGCACATTGCCGACAACCCGGTCATCCTGAAGGCGCTCAACCCGTACTACGCGCTGGCGTTCATGTGGAACAACCCCGGCATCACCTTCATCCTGCTGGGGGCCGTGGTGCTGTGCGTGACGGGGGCCGAAGCGCTGTACGCCGACCTCGGCCACTTTGGCAAGCAGCCCATCCGGGTGGCGTGGTTCGGCGTGGTCATGCCCGCCCTGACCCTGAACTACTTTGGGCAGGGGGCCCTGCTGCTGCAGAACCCGGCGGCCGTCAAGAACCCGTTCTACATGATGGCGCCTGACTGGGCGTTGCTGCCGCTGGTGGTGCTGGCCACCATGGCGGCGGTCATTGCGTCGCAGGCGCTCATCACCGGCGCGTTCAGCGTCACCAAGCAGGTCATCCAGCTGGGTTACCTGCCGCGCCTGAAGGTGCTGCACACCAGCGTGCAGGATACCGGTCAGATCTACATCCCCTTCGTCAACTGGGGCCTGTTCGTGGCCATTTCGCTGGCGGTGGTGATGTTCAAGTCGTCGAGCAACCTGGCGGCGGCGTATGGCATTGCGGTCTGCACCGACATGCTGATCACCACGGTGCTGACCTTCTATGTCATCCGCTACGCCTGGAAGTACCCGCTGGTGCTGTGTTTTGCCGCCACCGGGGTCTTCTTCGTGGTCGACTTCGCCTTCTTCGCCTCCAATCTGCTCAAGCTGTTCGATGGCGGCTGGTTCCCGCTGGCCATTGGCGGCGCCGTCTTCTCCCTGATGGTGACCTGGAAGGACGGTCGCCAGCTGCTCAACTCCAAGCTTCGCGACGATGCGCTGGACCTGCAGAGTTTCCTGGAAGCCGTCTTCGTGAGCCCGCCGGTGCGCGTCGAGGGCACGGCCGTGTTCCTGACGGCCGAAGAAGGGACCGTGCCCAATGCCCTGCTGCACAACCTCAAGCACAACAAGGTGCTGCACCTCAACAACCTGTTCGTCACGGTGCGCAACCACGAAGTGCCGTGGATTGGTCTGGACAAGCGCCTGCAGATCGAATCCCTGGGCCACGACTGCTGGCAGGTGATGATCCACTACGGCTTCAAGAACGACCCCGACGTGCCCAAGGCCCTGCAGCAACTCAAGGGGCGCGGCTGCGAGCTCGATGCCATGACCACCAGCTACTTCCTGTCGCGCGACTCGGTGGTACCCACCATCGGCAGCGGCATGGCGCCGTGGCGTGAAAAGCTGTTTGCCCAGATGCACCACAACGCCAGCGGCGCAGCCGATTTCCTGAACCTGCCCAACAATTCGGTGGTGGAGCTGGGCTCCAAGATCGAGATCTGAGCCAGCAGGGGTTCTGGCGGGCCGGTGCGCGGCGTGCGCCGGCCGGTGTCACAATGGCCCGCATGCAGTTTTTCAAAGACCTCAGCCTGTCCGCGTTCACCGCCGGCTTCGTGGCGGTGCTGGTGGGTTTCACCAGCTCGGTGGCCATCGTGTTCCAGGCTGCGCAGGCCTTCCATGCCACGCCGGAGATGATTGCGTCGTGGATGTGGGCGCTGGGGCTGGGCATGGGCTTGTGCACCCTGGTTCCGTCGCTGTGGCTCAGGAAGCCCGTCATGGTGGCCTGGAGCACGCCCGGCGCGGCGGTGCTGGCCAGTGCCGGTGCACTGGGCGGATTTTCCATGTCCGAAGCGGTGGGGGCCTTCATCGTCTGCGCCGTCCTGATCACCCTGGCCGGCTGGACGGGCTGGTTTGAGCGGGTGATGAACCGCATTCCGCTGGCGTTGGCCTCGGCCCTGCTCGCCGGCGTGCTGACGCGGTTCGGCCTCTCGGGTTTCGCGGCGGCGCAGACCGCCTTGCCGCTGGTGCTGACCATGTTGCTGGCCTACCTGGTGGGGCGGCGCTGGCTGCCGCGCTACGCGGTGCCACTGACCCTGCTGGTTGCTATTGTTTTCGTAGCTTTCAACGCAGGTTTTTCGGGCTCTGGCATCGTTTTTGGCCTGGCAAAACCGGTCTTCGTCAGCCCCCACTTCACGCTGGCGGCGCTGGTCAGTCTGGCCTTGCCGCTGTTCATCGTCACCATGGCGTCGCAAAACCTGCCCGGCGTGGCGGCCATCCAGTCGGCCGGCTATGGCGACCGGCGCGCCCAGGGCGGCGACGCGGGCATTCCCGTTTCCAAGGTCATCACGCTGACCGGGCTGGCCACCGCGGTGCTGGCGCCGTTCGGGGGCTATGCGCTGAACCTGAGCGCCATCACCGCGTCCATCTGCATGGGGCCGGACGTGCACGCCAACCCGGCCCGGCGCTACACCGCAGCGGTGTCCTGCGGCGCCCTGTATGTGGTAATCGGCCTCTTCGGAGCCGCCATCACCGGGGTGCTGACGGCCTTTCCCAAGGAGCTGGTGGCCGCCATCGCCGGGCTTGCGCTGCTGGGTACCATTGGCGGCGCCCTGACGGCAGCCCTGCAGCACGAGCCGCACCGGGAGGCCGCCCTCATCACCTTTCTGGTAACGCTTAGCGGCGTGGTCGTGGCCGGCGTGGGCTCGGCTTTCTGGGGCGTGGTGGCCGGTGCGCTGGCGCTGCTGGTGCAGCATGTCGGGCGCCGCACGCTGCTGCGTTCGTCCGACTAGACTGCCCGGGCGGCCTGTATTGCCGGTTTCCGCTCCCGGATTTTTCTTTCACTTACTTTGCTGGTGCCTCCCATGGACATACTTTTTGTTGCCGACCCGCTGGAATCGTTCAAGACCTACAAGGACACCACCTTCGCCATGATGCGCGAGGCGCACCGGCGCGGGCACCGCGTCAGCGCCTGCGAGCCGCAGGACCTGATGTGGCAGCGCGGCGCCGACGTGGTGGCCCATGTGCGCGACATCGTGCTGACCGGCCAGACGCCGGAGTGGTTCACGCAGCGCGGTACGCGCTCGGTGGCGCTGAAGAACTTTGACGCGGTTCTCATGCGCAAGGACCCGCCGTTTGACAGCGAGTACTTCTACGCCACCCACCTGCTGGAGCAGGCCGAGCGGGACGGCGCCCGGGTGTTCAACAAGCCCGCTGCGCTGCGCGACCACCCGGAGAAACTCGCCATCATGGAGTTTCCCCAGTTCATCGGCCCCACTCTGGTTACGCGTGACGCGGCGGACATCAAGCGCTTCCACGCCGAGCATGGCGACATCATCCTCAAGCCGCTGGATGGCATGGGGGGCATGGGCATCTTCCGCGTCGGCCCCGACGGACTGAACCTGGGGTCGATTACCGAAACGCTGAACCGCCACGGCGCGCAGAGCCTGATGGTGCAGAAGTTCCTGCCCGCCATCGTGGACGGCGACAAGCGCGTGCTGGTCATCGGCGGCCAGCCGGTGCCGTACTGCCTGGCGCGCATTCCACAGGGGGGCGAAGTGCGAGGCAATCTGGCCGCGGGTGGCAAGGGGGTGGCCCAGCCGCTCAGCGCGGCCGACCGCGCCATTGCCGAAGCGCTGGGGCCGGTGCTGGCGGCACGGGGCCTGCTGCTGGTGGGGCTGGACGTGATCGGCGACAGCCTGACCGAAATCAACGTCACCAGCCCGACCTGCTTCCAGGAAATCACCGACCAGACCGGCTTCGACGTGGCGGCGATGTTCGTGGACGCGCTGGAAGCGGCCGTGGCGTTCAGGCCAGCGGGCAGCCGTCCACAAACACCGTGAGTTCGCCGGGGGCCATGGCCACCCACTGCTCGTTGGTGGTCAGCGGCTCGGTCACCACGATGGCCAGGCGGTCTTCGGGGCCGTTGAGGTCGGCCAGGTTCACGCTCACGTCCTCGTCCTTGAGCTGAACCTGGGTGAACGGGTGCTGGCGCAGCACGTAGTGCAGCTTGGTGCTGGCATGGGCCCACAAGGCCTGGCCGTTGCTCAGTAAAAAGTTGAAAGTGCCATGTTTGGCGATGCGGGGCACCAGTTCGCGCAGGGTGTGGGTCAGCTCCTCTACGCTGGGGACACCGGCGTGGGACTTGTTGAGCTCCTGCAGCAGCCAGCAAAACGCCAACTCGCTGTCGGTATCGCCCACGGGCTTGAAGGCGCCATGCAGGGCGGGGCTGAAGTCCTTCAGGTCACCGTTGTGGGCAAACACCCAGTAGCGCCCCCACAACTCGCGCACAAAGGGGTGGCAATTTTCCAGCGCCACGGAGCCGACCGTGGCCTTGCGCACGTGCGCCACCACGTTGTGGCTTTTGATGGGGTAGCTGCGCAGCATTTTCGCAATGGGCGAGGTGGCCGCGCTTTCCTTGTCCACGAAATGGCGCACCGCCTTGCCGGGGCGGGGGCCATCGCTTTCGAAAAAGGCAATGCCCCAGCCGTCGGCGTGGTGGTCGGTGCAGCCCCCCCGCTGCGAAAAACCGGTGAAGCTCAGCGTCAGGCTGGCCGGCAGGAGGCTGTTCATTCCAAGCAATTGGCACATGGAGAAACAGTTTACCCTGTGCGCGATAGGGTTATGCTTGCAGTTTGCAACCGGGCGCCGTTGCCTACACTCTTGCGCCATGACATCTATATCCTACAAGGCCATACCCGTGCCCGAACTGCGCCGGCTCGCCGAAGGCAGTGCGCGGGTCCAGCCGGATATCGAGGCCCAGTTCACGCTGGGGCAGCGCTATGCGCGGGGGATAGGGGTGGAGAAGAATGATGCGGAAGCCGCCGACTGGTTTCTCCGCGCGGCGGATCACGGCCATACGGTGGCCCAGCGCTACCGCGCGTACGCCCATCTGCATGGCCGGGGTGTGCCCAAGAACGAGGCAGAAGGCATACGGCGGCTGCGCATGGCGGCCGAATGGGGCGACGCGCCTTCGCAGCGCCAGATGGGCTACCACTACGCCACCGGCGCCGGCGTGCCGCTGGACGCCCAGGAGGGCGTGTACTGGTTCCGGCAGGCAGCGCAGCAGGGAGACTTCCTGGCCCAGTACAACCTGGCCTTTGCCTACGCCAATGGCCGTGGCGTGGACACGGACCCACAGGAAGCCCTGCGGTGGTACCGGGCGGCGGCGGATCAGGGCATGCCCGAAGCCCAGTGTGCGTTGGGCGTCATCTACGAACACGGCGTGGGGGTTGCGGTGGACTATGTCCAGAGCGCGCACTGGAACCGGCTGGCGGCCGACCGGGATTACGCCGAGGCCTGCAACAACCTGGGCTGGTTGTACGAGAACGGCCTGGGTGTGGCGAAGGACCTGGAGCAGGCCCGGCACTGGTATGGGCTGGCCGCGCGGCAGGAGCTCTCCGAGGCCCGGCTGCGTCTGGCCCGTCTGCAGGAGCGGCGTTCCAGCGAGTCCGTGCCGGGGCCTGAATTCACGGAGCGGCGTGTGGGCTGGCAACCGGTGGCCGAACACCCCCTGCGCGGTGACCAGTCCATTGCCGACTACCTCGCCGCCGCCTTCAGCGGCTTTGTCGGACTGGACGTCGTGCGCCAGGAAGTCTTTCGCCAGGCCAGCTACATCCATGTGCAGAAGCTGCGCGCGCAGCAGGGTTTGCGCGTGCCCAACTGGCCCTCACGCCATCTGGTGTTCCTGGGCAACCCCGGCACCGGCAAGACCACCATTGCCCGCATCATTGCCGGGCTGTACCAGCGCCTGGGCATCCTCAAGACCGACAAGGTGGTCGAGACCGATCGCTCCGGGTTGGTGGCGCCGTACATCGGGCAGACCGCGCTCAAGACCAAGGCCATCGTGGAGTCCGCCCTGGGCGGTGTGCTGTTCATTGACGAGGCCTACGCGCTGGCCCGTTCCGGCCCGCAGGATTTCGGCAAGGAGGCGATTGAAACACTGCTGAAGATGATGGAAGACCACCGGGACGACCTGGTGGTGATCGTGGCCGGCTACACCGCTGAAATGGATGATTTCATCCACGCCAATCCGGGACTCGCCTCGCGCTTCAACCGCTACATCCACTTTCCGGACTACACACCGGCGGAGCTGCTGAAGATCTTCCTGAGCTTCTGCAACGGGCACTCCTACGTTCTGAGTCCCTCCACGCACCAGGGGCTGCAGGCCATCTTCGGGCGCGAAATCCAGGTTCAGCGCGAGCACTTTGCCAACGCGCGCTACGTGCGCAACCTGTTCGAGAAAGTGATCGAAGCCCAGGCGCAGCGCGTCTATGCGCTGGCCAATGCCTCGAAAGTGGATCTGCAGGCCATCCTCCCCGCCGATGTGGAAAGCGCGCTGGGCGAACCCTTGCCGGCCGACGACGGCATGTCTGCCAGCTACGACAATGTGGTCCGCAAGCTCAACGCCCTGGTGGGGCTGGCGCGGGTGAAGAAACAGGTGCAGCGCCTGTTTGCCTACGTGCGCCTGCAGCACATGCGCGCAAAGACCGGGCGCAAGGTGCCCTCCGGCTTTTCGCAGCATCTGGTGTTCACCGGCAATCCGGGGACCGGCAAGACGGCGGTGGCACGCATTGTCGCCGACCTGTATTTCGGTTTGGGCATCCTCCCGTCCAACCACATCGTGGAGGTGGACCGCTCGGGGCTGGTGGCCGGCTACGTGGGGCAGTCGGCGATCAAGACGCGCGAGGTCATCGAATCGGCCCTAGGCGGCGTGCTGTTCATCGACGAAGCCTATGCGTTGGCGCACGGCTCCGGTGAGAACGATTTCGGCGGGGAGGTGATCGACACCCTGCTCAAGGCCATGGAAGACTACCGCGACCAGCTGGTCGTGATTGTGGCGGGCTATTCGGAGCCCATGCAGGCGTTCATCAGCAGCAACCCGGGGCTGCGTTCGCGCTTCAACCACTACATTGCATTTGACGACTACCGACCCGACGAACTGCTGGGCATCTTCGAGTCCTTCTGCCGTGAATCGGAATACGAGCTGGCGGCGCCGGCGCGTGCTCTGTTGCAGGACGCACTGGTCCAGTGGTACCAGGCAGGTCAGACCACGGCCAATGGCCGCCTGGTGCGCAACCTGTTCGAGCGCTGCATCGAGGTGCAGTCGGAACGGGTTTCCCACGTGGACGACGTGGCGGATTCCGACCTCAATGCCCTGACACGCGACGACGTGGCCGGTGCGCTGAAGGAAATCCTGGTGGAACTGAACCGCCAGCAGTGGGTGCCGCAGGTCGACGCCCCGCAACCCCTTTTGGAACAGGCGCTGGCCGCGCAGCAGCGCAGCACCGACGCCTCCGGCGTCTGACGCAGCGGGTCAGCTGCGCGGTTCGGACCAGAGCTTGCCGCCCGTGGCCCAGTTCTGGCGGGGCACATCCACGATCAGCACGTCCACTGCGTCGGGCGAGCCGCCCAGCACTTCGACGGTGACGCGGGTGATCTCTTCCACCAGTTTCTTTTTCTGTTCCAGGGTGCGACCCTCAAGCATTTCGATATGGTAGGTTGGCATGGCATTCCTTTGGGCTGGGTGGCCGACGGGGAAATTACCAGTCGGACGCATTTTGCTGAACCCCGCAGTTTAGACTGCGGGGTTTCCATCTGCCATTGACCAGCCCCTTGCGCGTATCGACTTTCTTCACTGCTGTGCCCCGCAGCGTCCGGCTCGTCCTGGCGCTGGTGTGCGGGGTGCATTTCGCCCTGGGCGCGCTCGTGGGCCTGTCGGTGGACGAGGCCCACTACGCGCTGTATGCCGCGCACCCGGCGCTGAGCTATTTTGACCACCCGCCGCTGGTGGGCTGGGTGCAGTGGCCCCTGGTCGCCCTGAACACGCCCACAGCGGTGTTGCGGCTGGTGCCCGAGCTGCTCTGGCTGGGCACGGCGCTGCTGGTGTTCGGGCTGGCCGAGCGCCTGCACGGCGCGCAGCCGCGCGGCCAGGCGGGCCTGTGGGCCGTGCTGGCGTGGGCGCTGGCGCCCCTGCCGCACGTGCTGGGCATCGGCCTGCTGCCCGACACCCTGCTCATGTTCTGGACCGCCGCCCTGATGGCGGCGACCCTGCACCTGATGGACGCCTCGGCCGTGCAGCGCCCCGGCCCCTGGCTGGCGTTGGGCGTGTTGCTGGGGCTGGCCGGCCTGAGCAAATACACCGCCATCCTGGCGGCGCTGGCGGTGGCGGCGTGCCTGCTGGTGGCGCACGGTGCCCGCCTGCTGGGCAACCGCTGGCTGTGGGTCGCGGTGCTCGTGGCCCTGGTGCTGGTGGCGCCGGTGGCGGTGTGGAACTACCAGAACCACTGGATATCTTTTACCTACCAGGCCCAGCATGGCGCTGGCGGTGGCTGGCAGGCCGGGCACGTGCTGCGCTTCCTGCTGATCCAGGTGCTGGCCTATGGCCCCCTGCTGCTGTGGGGCTGGGCCGGGGTGCGGCACGACCGTACCGGACCGCCGCGCAGCCTGCGCCTGTTCTTTGCCGTGCCCTTTGCCCTGCTGGCGTACCTGGCCGGTGGCGGTACCAGCCTGCCGCACTGGACGGCGCCGGCCTGGGTGGCGCTGGCGCCATTTGCCGGGGTGGCACTGGCGCGCATGTGGCACCAGGGGCGCCGCACGCCCATCGTGGTGCTGGCGGTGCTGCAGGGCCTGGCCAGCGCCGCATTGCTGGGCTTGATGCTGACCGCGGGCGCGCCCTTCATCAGCGGAGCGCAAGGCCAGGGCAACGCCCAGGCGCCGTCCAATCCGTTTGCCGACCTGCATGGCTGGGACGCTGCCGGCCAGCGTGCCCGCACCCTGGCCGCGCAGCACGGCCTGGCGAGCGTGAGCGTGCAGAACTGGACCCTGGCCAGCCGCCTGGGCTGGTACGCCCGTCCCCTGCCGGTGCATGTGCTGGAAAACCGCTTTGACCAGTTCACCCTGTGGGCGGGCGACCTGCCCGTGGGCGACGACACGCTGCTGGTGGACTGGTCGCAACTGGCGTATGCAGTGCCGCAGGGCGCGCACGGTTTTGCCGACTGCACGCTGCTGGAGCAGCAGCCGGTGCAGCGTCTGGGCGCTACCATTGCCACCTTCCGGTTCTATGCCTGCCACCGCTGGTCGGGCGATCCGCAACCCCGGCTGGCTGACAGCCCCTGATGTCCATGCTTTCTTCCACTTCTCCGTCCCTGGCCGAAGGTGCCGCCAGCACCCGTGTGGCCCGCGAGGCCTGGCTGATTCCTCCGGGGCTGTTCGTGTTGACGGCGCCGCTGTGGCTGCACTGGTACGAGCCGGCCCTGTTCGTTGCCATCAACACCCTGTGTGCGCCCGTGGCGGCTTCGGTATGGGCGAGCCTGTCCCTGCTGGGCAATGGCTGGGGGGTGCTGGGCATCACGGCGCCGCTGCTGGTGCTGGCGCCGCGCCTGATGTGGGCCTGGCTGTGCGCGGCACCGTTTGCGATGCTGTTCGCGCGCCTGGGCAAGGGGCTGATCGAGAGCCCGCGCCCGGCTGCCGTGGTGGACAACGCGCAGATGCGGGTGGTGGGCGAGTTGCTGCACAACGTGTCCATGCCCTCCGGCCACACGCTCACCGCGTTTGCGGTGGCGTCGGCCCTGTATTTCGCCCTGCCGGCGGCGCGGCGGGCCCGGCACGGGTGGCTGTTTGTGCTGGCGGCGGGGACCGGCTTGTCCCGCATTGCCGTGGGCGCGCACTGGGCGGGTGACGTGGCGGTGGGCGCCAGCCTGGGCATTCTGGCCGGCCTGCTGGGGCATGTGCTGTGGCAGCGCATGGGCCCGGCACACCTGCAGCCCACGGCGTGGAGCTTGCGCCTGGTGGCCGCATTGCTGGTGGCGGCGGCCTACAACCTGGTGAGCGAGGGGCTGGATTTTGCCGAGGCCCTGCCGGCGCAATACGCCCTGGCCGGCGTGATCGCGGTGTCGCTGCTGGGCTTTGCCCGGCAGAACTGGGTGGCCCGCGCGGCCGCCCGGGCCTAGGG
>NZ_JBXAFT010000014.1:0-62469 GCF_058793415.1 Rhodoferax sp. MLSD5-FHT05B10
AAGCCAAGCCCGCCGATGCGGCGCCTGCGCCGGCAGCTGCGCCCGCCGTGGCGGCGGCTGAAGCCGCTCCCGCGGCCGCTGCGGCACCCGTGCCCAACAAGGGCGACACCGCGTGGATGATGGTGTCGACTCTTCTGGTGATCCTGATGACCGTGCCCGGCCTGGCCCTGTTCTACGGCGGCCTGGTGCGCAGCAAGAACATGCTGTCGGTGCTGATGCAGGTCATGGTGACGTTCTCGCTGATCGTCGTGCTGTGGTTCCTGTATGGCTACAGCCTGGCCTTCACCGAGGGCAATGCCTTCATCGGCGGCTTTGACCGCCTGTTCATGAAGGGCATCTGGGATAACGCGGCCGGTACCTTCGCCAATGGCGCGACCTTCAGCAAGGGCGTGGTCATTCCGGAGATCGTCTTTGCCGCCTTCCAGGCCACGTTTGCCGGCATCACCGGTGCACTGATCGTGGGCGCGTTTGCCGAGCGCATCAAGTTCTCGGCCGTGCTGATGTTCATGGCACTGTGGTTCACCTTCAGCTATGCACCGATTGCGCACATGGTCTGGTTCTGGATGGGCCCGGACGCCTACACCGCCAAGGAAGTGGTCGATGCCATGAACGCCAAGGCCGGTTACCTCTGGCAGTCGGGTGCGCTGGATTTTGCCGGCGGCACCGTGGTGCACATCAACGCCGCCGTGGCCGGCCTGGTGGGTGCCTACATGGTGGGCAAGCGCATCGGTTACGGCAAGGAATCCATGGCACCCCACAGCCTGACGCTGACCATGGTCGGTGCCTCCCTGCTGTGGGTGGGCTGGTTTGGCTTCAACGCCGGCTCAGCACTGGAAGCCAACGGCTTTGCGGCACTGGCCTTCATCAACACCTTTGGCGCCACCGCTGCCGCGGTGCTGGCCTGGTCGGTGGGCGAGGCGCTGCACAAGGGCAAGTCGTCCATGCTGGGTGCGGCATCCGGCGCCGTGGCGGGCCTGGTGGCCATCACCCCGGCAGCCGGCAACGTCGGCATCGGCGGCGCCCTGGTGATTGGCACTGTGGCCGGCTTCGTCTGCCTGTGGGGCGTGACGGGTCTGAAGAAGATGCTGGGCGCCGACGACACGCTGGACGTGTTCGGTGTGCACGGCGTGGGCGGCATCGTGGGGGCCCTGCTGACCGGCGTGTTCAACTCGCCCGCCCTGGGTGGCCCCGGCTTTGTGGCCGACTGGGTCACGGCGACCGGCGTCACGGCCGCGGACTACTCCATCGCGTCGCAAGTGTGGATCCAGGCCAAGGCCGTGCTGACCACCGTGGTCTGGTCGGGTGTGGTGTCGGTGGTGGCCTTCAAGCTGGTGGACCTGACCATTGGCCTGCGGGTGAGCGAAGAAGACGAGCGCCAGGGCCTGGACATCACCTCCCACGGCGAGACCGCCTACAACCGCTGAGTACCGATGCTGCCCCGGGGGCAGCGTTACGAACCCGTTTCAAACCGGTGGAAACCGTGGCCCGACAGAACTTCGGTTCTGCCGGGCCACTTTTTTGCCGGATCCCGGTGCACAATTTCACCTGACAGCGCCCAAACCGTCCCGGCCCTTCAACCCGAAAGCACCCACCATGCATTCCCCGCTGACCCTGCACTGTGCCGACCTGTTGTGTGAAATCAAACCCGAACTGGGCGGCTGCATTGCCGGCCTGTGGCTGGGGGACGTGCCGGTGCTGCGCTCCACCCACGCGCCCGCGCTGCATTCGGTGCGCCAGTCGGCCAGCTACCCGCTGGTGCCGTTTTCCAATCGGGTGGGCCACGCCTGCCTGCAGTGGGCGGGCACCGACCACCCCCTGGTGCGCAACTGCGAGCCCGAACCTCACGCTATCCACGGGGTGGGCTGGGAGCGGCCATGGACCGTGCTGGAGTCCAGCACCACCCTGGCACTGCTGTCCTATGAACACAAGGCCGACGCTGCCTGGCCGTTCGATTTCGACACCTCGCAGGCCTTCAAGCTGGAGCCGGGCGCCCTGGAGCTGAGCCTCTCCATCACCAACCAGTCGGTGGTATCGGCCCCAGTGGGGCTGGGCTGGCACCCCTACTTTGTCAAGCGGGTCGACAGCCGCATCCGGTTTGACGCCACCGGCCGCTGGGACATGGGCGAAGACATGCTGCCCACCGAACGGCGGGCCAGTACCGGCTTGCAGGCCGACTGTGCCACCCTGACTGTGGACCACTGCTTTGACGGCTGGAGCGGCGTGCTGCACCTGCAGGACACGGTGCTGCACACCCGCGTGACCTCCAGCCTGAGCCGCCTGGTGGTGTACACCGCGCCCGGGCGCGACAGCATCGCCATCGAACCCGTCAGCCACGTCAACAACGCCTTCAACCGCCTGACCCACACGGACGCCACGGCCCAGGAACTGGGGGTGTGCATCCTGCAGCCGGGGCAGACGTTTTCGTGCGACATGCGCATCGAAGTGGAGCGTGTCTGATGCCCTGGCACACCTTCAGCTCCGCCACCTATGCGTTGGGCGAATCCCCCTTCTGGCACCCGCAGGAGCAGACCCTGTACTGGGTGGACATACCCGGCAAGCAAGTTCTGCGCGGCAACGGGTACACCGGCGCCGTGCAAGCCTGGGACATGCCCAGCGAGCCCGGCTGCATCGCGCCGGCAGTCAGCGGCGGCCTGGTGCTGGCCTTGCGCCACGGCGTGTTTCGCGCACGCCAGTGGGGTGGCCCACTGGAGCCCCTGGTCACGCTGCCCTACGACCCCGCCACCGTGCGCGCCAACGATGGCAAGTGCGATGCCCTGGGGCGCTTCTGGGTGGGCACCATCGACGAAACCAAGACGCAGGACGCCGCCGCGCTGTATTCCATCGACTGCCGGGGCGGACGCGCCCCGCAGGTGGTCTGCCATGCCCGCAATGCCCTGACCGCCAACGGACTGGCCTGGAGCCCCGACGGGCGCACCCTGTACTGGGCCGACACGCCCCGCCACGTGGTGCATGCCTGGGATTTCGATGCCGAGGCCAACACGCTGACGGCGCACAGCCCCTTCCAGCAGTTCCTGCCCAAACCGGCGGATTGGCAGTTCGACCTCCCCGGGCAGCCCGCGTACGGCGGGCGCCCCGACGGCGCGGCCGTCGACGTGCAGGGCAACTACTGGGTCGCCCTGTACGAGGGGCAGCGCGTGTGCCAGTTCGCGCCCGACGGCACGCTGCTGGCCGCCTACCCCACACCCGCCCAGTGCCCCACCATGCCCTGTTTTGGCGGCGAGGACCTGCAGACGCTGTACCTCACCACCGCGCGCCATGGCCGCAGCGCCGCCGAACTGCAGGCCTACCCCCTGTCGGGGGCCGTGTTTTCCCTGCGGGTGGCGGTTCCGGGCCTGCCCGTCCGTTTTTTTGCCGATTGACGGGCGGCGCCTGCGGGTTTGCGATATTCCCGCCCATGCGGGGCGCGCGTCCCTTACCATTGCCACATGCCCTCCATGGAATCTACACGCTCCCATCTTGCCGACCGCGTTCGCGCCGCCGTGGTCGACCGCACCCCGCTGCGCATCCGCGGCGGGGGCAGCAAGGACTTTTATGGCCGCAGCCTGGAGGGCGAGGTGCTGGACACCACCGGCCTGGCCGGCATCGTCAGCTACGAGCCCAGCGAGCTGGTGGTGACGGTGGGGGCGGGCACGCCCCTGGCCGAGCTGGAAGCCGTGCTGGCCGCACAGGGCCAGTGCCTGCCGTTTGAACCACCGCATTTTGCCTGGTCCGGCGCACGCCAGGCCACGGTGGGCGGCATGGTGGCGGCCGGCCTGAGCGGCCCGGCGCGCGCCAGCGCAGGCGCCGTGCGGGAATTCGTGCTCGGTCTGCAGATGGTCAACGGCCGCGGCGAGTCACTCATTTTTGGCGGCCAGGTCATGAAGAACGTGGCCGGCTACGACGTTTCGCGCATGCTGGTGGGCAGCATGGGAACCCTGGGGCTGATCACTGAGGTCTCGCTCAAGGTGCTGCCGGTGGCGCCGGCCGAAGCCACGCTGGTGTTCGAGCTGGACCAGGCGCAGGCCCTGGACTGCTTGCACCGTTGGGGCGGCCAACCCTTGCCGCTCAACGCCAGCTGCTGGGTCCGCGACGACACCGACCCCCGCGGCGCGCGCGATCTGCTGTTTGTGCGCCTGCGCGGCGCCGTGGCCGCCGTCGAGGCGGCCTGCCGCACGATGCTGGCCGGGCAGCCCGGCTCCCGCATGGACAACGCGCAGGCGTCAGGCGACTGGCAGCTGTGCCGCAACCAGCAACTGCCCTTTTTCACGCAGTCACCGGCGGCGGGCCACGTGCTGTGGCGCCTGAGCGTGGCCCAGACTGCGCCGGTGCTGTCCCTGCCCTGGCCGCAGCTGGTGGAGTGGCACGGCGGCGTGCGCTGGCTGTGGGCGCCGGTGGATGCCGGCGCGCAGCTGCAGACGCTGGCCCGCGACCACGGCGGTCATGCTACGCTTTTTGTAGCTTCCGACGCAGCATCTGCGGGTTCTGCGGATCGATTTGCCACGCAAAACCCGGCACTCATGGCGATCCAGCGCCGCCTCAAGGACACCTTCGACCCGCAGGGCATTTTTGGCCCTGGCCGGCTGTTTGATTTTTCCAGCGCCTCCAGCCATGCAAACCAACCTCGCCCCTGAGTACCAGAACACGCCCGATGGCCGGGCCGCCGAGGCCATCCTGCGCAAGTGCGTGCACTGCGGGTTCTGCACGGCCACCTGCCCCACCTACCAGTTGCTGGGCGACGAGCTCGACGGCCCGCGCGGGCGCATCTACCTGATGAAGCAGGTGCTCGAAGGCCAGGAACCCACGCGCAAGACCCAGCTGCACCTGGACCGCTGCCTGACCTGCCGCAACTGCGAAACCACCTGCCCCAGTGGGGTGGACTACGGCCACCTGGTTGATATCGGCCGCAAGCTGGTGGACGCCAAGGTGCCCCGTCCGGCGACGGAAAAAGCCGTGCGCTGGGCACTGAAGGAAGGCCTGCCCTCGCCCCTGTTCGGCCCTGCCATGCAACTGGGGCAACTGGTGCGCCCGCTGCTGCCGGCCAGCCTGAAAGCCAAGGTGCCGCCCAAGCAGGACGCCGGCGCCTGGCCCACGCGGACGCACGCCCGCAAGGTGCTCATGCTGGCGGGCTGCGTGCAGCCGGCCATGGGCCCCAACATCAACACCTCCACCGCCCGGGTGCTGGACGCCGCCGGCATCCAGACCGTGGTGGCGGCCCAGGCGGGCTGCTGCGGCGCGGTCAAGTTCCACCTCAACGACCAGGACGGCGGCAAGGCCGAGATGCGCGCCAACATCGACGCTTGGTGGCCCTATGTGCAGGACGGCAACGTGGAGGCCATCGTGATGAATGCCTCGGGCTGCGGCGTCACGGTCAAGGAGTACGGCCACATCCTGCAGGACGACGCGGCGTACGCCGACAAGGCGCAGCGCATCAGCGCGCTGACCCGCGACCTGAGCGAACTGCTCCCCGAACTGGTCCCGGCGCTGAAGGCCGCGCAGCCGGGGCTGGCCGACGCGGTGGCGCGCACGGCCACCTCTCTGGCCTTTCACCCACCGTGCACGCTGCAGCACGGCCAGAAGCTCCGGGGTGGCGTGGAGCAGTACCTGGGTGAACTCGGTTTTGACATCCAGGTGGCCCGCTGCGAAGCCCACCTGTGCTGCGGCTCGGCGGGCACCTACAGCGTGCTCAACCCCACGCTGTCGTACCAGTTGCGCGACCGCAAGCTGGGCCATCTGGGCGCGTTGCAGCCGGACGTCATCGTGTCGGCCAACATTGGCTGCATCACCCACCTGCAAAGCGGCACCGAGACGCCGGTGAAGCACTGGGTGGAAGTGCTGGATGCGGCGCTGTCCGCGGCGTGACGCTGTACGGATTGTTTTTGTCTGAAAGACCTGCCGTGTAAGGTCCGTTGCGTATGAGAGACTATCTTGGTCGTTTCAAGGATTGGCGCCAATCGGCTCAGGCAGAGCACGATAGCGTGTCCGACGAGGCGCTGATGATCAACATGCACCGACTCCGGTGGATGGCTTCTGTGGTCGCCGCGCTCACCTTGGTTTTGGGGGTGTCTTACTGGCTGGGCACGACCGGTCCGACGTCGCGCGAAGTTGCCTGGGGCCGGTTGCATGCCTGGGCTGATTTCAGCATGGCTTTTGTCTTTACGCTGGTAGGCTGGGCCGCGCACCATGTGATCAAGCAGGGCCGCGCTACGCCGGCGGCACAGCTGCTGGTAGTCCTGACTGTTGCCTGGACACTTGGGGTCACGATTGTGATCACCACGATCGACCAAATGTTCTTGCCGGGCATTACCGCGTTTTTGTTTGGCAGCATCACCATTGGCGCCGTGCCCTTGATGCGGCCCAGGCTGTCACTGCCGATGTTTCTGGTCGCCTACGTCGTGCTGTACAACGCGCTGCCACTCACCCAGCATGACTTGGTGCTGCTGCATCTTGGCCGGGTTACCGGTCTGGCGGCGGTCGTACTGAGTTTCTTTGTGTCCGTGGTGCTGTGGCGTCAGTTCACCGCCGACATCTTGTTGCACAGGGCGCTCCAGCACAGCAACGCTGCGTTGACGGCAGAACAGAACGACCTGAAAGGGCAGACGCGACATGACGACTGACCGTTTCCGCTTCCGGGAGTGGTTGCAGACGGTGCGCAGCGAGCACGACAGCGTGACAGACGCGGTCGTGATGGTCAACATGCGCCGGCTCCGGTTGATGGCGCTCGTGGTGAGCCCGTTGACCCTGGTTCTGGGCGTCTCTTATTGGCTGAGTGCCAGCGGCGCAGATCCGCACGTGGTCGCGTGGAGCCGTGGGCACGCCTGGGCCGATTTCAGCATGGCCGGTGTCATGGCGTTGCTGGGGCTGGGGGCACACCATGTGCTCAGGCTGGGTCACCCGGTGCCCCTGGCGCGCGGGCTGATCCTCTTGACCACTTTCTGGACGCTGGGGAACACCATTGTGACGAGCACATTGGACCAGTTGTACTCGCCTGGCATTACTTCATTTCTATTCGGCAGCATCCTGATTGGTGCGGTGCCCCTGATGCGGCCCAGGCGGGCATTGCCGGTGTTTTTGGGGGCTTACGTCCTGCTGTATTACGCACTGGCCCTCACCCAGCATGACTCGGCCCTGCTGCACATCGGGCGGGTGAACGGTCTGGCGGCGGCCGTGTTGAGCTTCTTCGTGTCGGTGGTGTTGTGGCGCCAGTCGACCGCCAACATCCTGCTGCATATGGAACTCAAGAGCATCAACGATGCGCTCAAAAGCAGCAACGATGCACTGGCGGCGAAGCAGGGTGAGCTGGAAATGCTGGCCCAACACGATGGCTTGACCGGCCTGTACAACCGCCGGACATTCACTCTGCTGGCGCAGGAGGAACTGGCTCGTGCCCGTCGCTATCCCAGCGATACGGCCGTCATCATGGCGGATATTGATTTTTTCAAGAAAGTCAACGACGTGTACGGACATCCGGCGGGAGACGAAGTGCTCAGGAACATGGCCAATTGCCTGTCTAGCAATGTGCGCGGCAGCGACGTGGTGGCACGCATCGGTGGTGAGGAATTCATGGTGCTGCTGCCCCAGACGTCCATCGAAGAGGCCTACCTGTTGGCCGAAAAGCTGCGCATCCGGGTGCAGGAATCACCCGCACGTGTGGGTGACCTGCATATTCCCATTACCGCCAGCTTTGGATTGACCGGCGTTGCGGCCGGGCAATCCGTCAGCGTCGACGAACTCTATACGGCAGCAGACAACGCCTTGTACGGTGCCAAGAACCAGGGGCGCAACCGGGTGGTCATTTGCGCAGTGGGCCAGACACTGCAGCCTTCGGCCTGAACTGCACGAGGTGCTTGAAGGACGCTGGCCCGAGCGTCCGCCAGGGCGAGGGGTGATGGCGCGTGATCAGCCCGCCAGCACGGCTTCAATGTCGCCGGCCAGGCTCTCGGGGGTGTCGGTCGGAGCATAGCGGTTGATGACTTGTCCGTCGCGGCCCACCAGAAACTTCGTGAAGTTCCACTTGATCGCCTTGCTGCCCAGCAGCCCCGGGGCTTCCTTGGACAGCCACTGGTACAGCGGGTGGGCGTCGGCCCCGTTGACGTCGATCTTGGCCATCATCGGGAAACTCACGCCGTAGTTGAGCTGGCAGAACGCGGCAATCTCGTCGTTGCTGCCCTTGTCCTGCGCACCGAACTGGTTGCAGGGAAAGCCCAGCACCACCAGCCCCCGGGCGCCATAGGTCTTGTGCAGTGCCTCCAGCCCGGCGAACTGCGGCGTAAAACCGCAGGCGCTGGCCGTGTTGACGATCAGCAGTGGCTTGCCCTGGTAACGGCTCAGCGGCACGGACTTGCCGCCAATGGTCAGGGCTTCGAAGTCGTAAACGGAGGTCATGGGCAGGTGTCCGGGGTGCAGTGGAGAAGGGGCCACCTTAGCACCGCTGGAAAACACTTGCAGCGGTGTGTTTTTGCTGGGAAGATAGCCGCACCATCCGAGTGCGTGCGCCGCCGGGCGCCGCCTCCCAAAAAAATACAAGGAGCCCAGGTGGTCACGGAAATCAGGCCCTCGCGGTGGTTGGACCGCATCCGGGCGCTGGCACAAGCCTATCGGGCGGTGCAGGGCGAAGCCACCCGGGAAACGCTGCAGCGCTTTCGCGCTTTGCTGCTGGGTGCCGTGCCGCTGCACGGTGCGCTGGCCTGGTGGTTCGGTCAGTACCAGGCGCCCGCCGGCCGACCCGAGATGCAGCGCTGGGCCGATGCCCTGAGCCCCTTGCAGATGGCCATGGCGGCCGTCCTGCTGCTGCTGGGCGGGTTGGCCCATGTCCTGCTGCGCCGCCAGCCGCGCGCCCGTGCGGGCGCGGTGCTGCTGCAGGCCGTGTTTTGCCTGGTGTACCTGGCGTTTGGCGCGCTTGCGGCCATCCTGGATGTGGGCGTGGGCAACGGCATTGCCACCTTCATGCTGATCTGCGCGGGCATTGCCGTGCTGTCGCTGATGCGGCCGGCTCTGTCCTTCACGGTGTTCGGTCTGGCCTTTCTGGTGTTCTGGCAGATGTTGCAAGGCGCTGGGGTGGACGCCCGGGTGCTGCCCAGCCTGCAGGTTCAGGCCATTTCGGCCGTGCTGATGGCGCAGGTGGTGTCGGTCATCATCTGGCACCAGTACGCCGGCACGGTGGTGCTGCGCCGCCAGCTCAGCCGCAGCAACGAAGCCCTGGTGGCCAAACAGCGAGAGCTTGAATTCCTGGCCGAACGCGACGCGCTGACCGGCCTGTACAACCGGCGTGAGCTGATGCGTCTGGCCGAGTTTGAACTCAGCCAGGCGGCGCGCAGCCCCCTCACCACCTGCCTGGTGATGGTGGACCTGGATTTCTTCAAGAAGATCAACGACCAGCACGGGCACCCCGCCGGAGACGAAGTCCTTAAGCAGGTGGCCGCCCTCCTGAGCGCCGGGGTGCGCGCCAGCGACGTGGTGGCCCGCATGGGCGGCGAGGAGTTCATTGTCCTGCTGCCCAACACCTCGCAGGAAGGAGCCATCGCGGTGGCGCAGAAGCTGCGCCAGACCCTGCGGGCGCAGCCGCTGAAGGTGCCGGTGCAGGGGCGCACCCTGCTCCTGCCGGTCACGGCCAGTTTTGGCGTCAGCAGCCTGGGTGAAAACCAGCGCGCCTCGGTGGACGCCCTGTACACGGCCGCCGACCAGGCCCTGTACGCCGCCAAGCAGCAGGGGCGCGACCGCGTGGAATACGCCGCCCCGCAGCTGTCGGGCGACCTGCCCGAGCGCACCGGGTCGCGCGGCTAGCTGCCCTTGACTGGTTCGGGGGTGGGGGTAAACGATGCGGCCGACAGCAGCGCGGCCAGCAGGATGCAGGCGCCCCCGACGAGGATGCGCGGCGTCAGCGTGCCGGCGTCCAGCAGCACCGCCGAGGTGCTGGCAAACACCACTTCGGACAGCATGATGACGGAGCCGACACTGGCGCTCAGGCGCGCGGCGCCGTACTGCAGCCCGAAGTTGCCGGCCAGGAACAGCAGGCTCATGCCACCCACCCAGGCCAGCCAGGTGGGGCTCACGGGCGGCAGCGCAGTCACCAGCCCCTGCGTCTGGCCCAGCAGGGCGGCCAGTGTAGCCATCAGCGCGCCGCCGCAGAACATGGCCAGCATGCCGACGGTTGCCGGCAACTGGTTGAGCTTGCGCAGCATCACGTTGGTCAGTGCAAAGCAGAAGCCGCCCATCAGCGCCAGGGCGTCCACCGCGGTGTGGGGCCAGGGCCAGGGGGAATGCGGGGTCTTGAGCACGATCACGACGCCGGTCAGGGCCAGGGCCAGACGCCCCAGGGACGCGGGGGTGGGTTTTTCACCCAGGATCGGCCAGGCCAGCACCACCACCCAGGCGGGCATCAGGTAGAACAGCAGCACCACGCGCACCACGTCGCCCACGGTCACGGCCCAGTTGAACCCCACGTTGGTCAGGCCGGCGGCCACCAGCAGCACCCACAGGGCCGGGAATTGCCGCAGGGCGCGCCAGGCCGCAGGGTGCAGCACGGTCAGGCACAGCAGGGCCACCAGGTAGACCAGGGCGGTGGACCACAGCGGGTGCACGCCCAGCCCCTGCAGTTGCCGAAAGGGCCACCACGACACGCCCCAGGCCAGGGCGTTGCCGATGAGGCCCAGCGCAGCCAGCGCGCTAGCCATGCAGGTTGTCGTTGCGGGCCATGTCCAGCAGGTTGGCCACTTCGGCCGGGTGCGTGGCGCAGTTGTGCCGGTGCCAGCGCTTGATGACCCACATGAACCCCGCCACCACCACGCCGAAGACGGTGATGGCGCCAAAGGCCGACAGGCCCATGCCGGTGGAAAAACTGTAGAACGCGCCCAGACCCAGGATGCAGGCCTGCTCGTTGAAGTTCTGGACCGCGATGGAGCGCCCCGCCCCCATCAGGTTGTGGCCGCGGTGCTGCAGCAGGGCGTTCATCGGCACCACCAGGAACCCGCCGAGCCCGCCCAGCAGCACCAGGAAGGGAGCGGCGACCCAGACGTTGGTGATGAAGTTCAGCAGGATCACCAGCACCCCCATGGCAATGCCCAGCGGCAGTACCTGGGTGGCCTGGTCCAGCCGCATGCGCAGGGACGCCACCACGGCGCCTACCGCGGTGCCGATGGCCACCACACCCACCAGCGCCGACGCCTGGGTCACGCTGTAGCCCAAGGCGGCAGCGGCCCACGCCAGCACGATGTAGCGCAGGTTGCCGCTCACGCCCCAGAACAGGGTGGTGGTGCTGAGGGAGATCTGGCCCAGCCGGTCCCGCCACAGCCGCAGGTTGCAGTGCCAGAAGTCGGGCAGCAGGGTGATCAGGTGGCGGGGCAGGGGGCGC
This sequence comes from Rhodoferax sp. MLSD5-FHT05B10, assembly GCF_058793415.1. Lineage (NCBI taxonomy): Bacteria > Pseudomonadati > Pseudomonadota > Betaproteobacteria > Burkholderiales > Comamonadaceae > Rhodoferax > Rhodoferax sp. MLSD5-FHT05B10. The sequence continues at coordinate 11,348 of NZ_JBXAFT010000014.1, forward strand.
ATGGGCACGCCGGTCAGCGGGATGCGGGTGTTGAACCAGGCCGCCAGAATGTAGACCAAGATCAGCACACTGATGGCGGCCTCGGGCGGGGTTTCGATGCCGGTGTCGATGAACGGAAAGTCGATCGACAGCAGTGCCGACGAGACGGCGTGGCTGACCAGCTGCCCGCCCAGCAACACCCCCAGGATGATGGAGGCGATGGTGAGGCCTTCGATCCAGCCATTGGCCTTGACCAGCTGGGAGGCCGGCAGCAGTTCGGTGAGGATGCCGTACTTGGCCGGCGAGTAGGCGGCGGCGCCCAGGCCCACGATGGCGTAGGCCATCAGCGGGTGGCTGCCGAACAACATCATGAGGCAGCCCACGATCTTGATGCCGTTGCTGTAGAGCATGACCTTGCCCTTGGGCATGGCGTCGGCAAAGGCGCCCACAAACGGCGCTAGCACCACGTAAAACAGCGCGAACATGGGCACCAGGGCGGCCTGCTGCCATTCGGGGGAGCCACTGCTGCGCAGCAGTTGCACGGCTCCCACGAACAGGGCGTTGTCTGCCAGCGAGCTAAAAAACTGCGCCGACATGATGGTGTAAAAGCCGCGTTTCATGCGTGAAGGGTGCGCGCACTAGCCTGGCTAATGCGTCGGATAATGTAGGGTGTCTCCAGACGTGTTGTGGTTATAGCATGTCCGGCAATGCCAAAATCCGGTCCGTTCCCGTCCTACCCACCGCCATGCCCCGTCCCATCCTCGCCACCGTCCACACCTCCGCGTTTCGCAACAACCTCGATGTGGCCCGCCGTGCCGCGCCGGATGCGCGCGTCTGGGCCGTGGTGAAGGCCAATGCCTATGGCCACGGCATCGAACGGGTGTTCGAGGGGCTGCGCGGGGCCGACGGGTTCGCCCTGCTGGACCTCGACGAGGCGCAGCGGGTGCGCGACCTCGGCTGGCGCGGCCCCATCCTGCTGCTCGAAGGGGTGTTCGAGCAGCGCGACCTGGAGGTGTGCTCCCGCCTGGACCTGTGGCACGCCGTGCACTGCGACGCCCAGATCGACATGCTGGCCGCGCACAAGACCAACGTGCCCCAGCGCGTGTTCCTGAAAATGAACTCGGGCATGAACCGCCTGGGCTTCGCGCCCGGACGTTACCGCTCGGCCTGGGCGCGGCTCAACGCGCTGCCGCAGGTAGACGAAATTTCGCTCATGACCCATTTCAGCGACGCCGATGGCCCGCGGGGCGTGGCGGCGCAGATGGCGGTCTTTGCCGCTACCACTCGCGACCTGCCGGGGGAGCGCACCCTGAGCAACAGCGCCGCCACCCTGCGCCACACGGTGGACCCGGACCAGGCGGCGGCGCACCCCGAGGCGCTGGTGGTGTCGGACTGGGTACGCCCGGGCATCGCCATCTACGGCAGTGCCCCGGACTACCCTGAACACTCCGCCGCCCACTGGGGGTTGCAGCCGACCATGACGCTTGCTGCAAAAATCATAGCTATGCAGGCAATTGATCCGGGGGCTTGCGTTGGATATGGCTCCCAATTCGTGGCCGAACAGCCGACCCGCGTGGGTGTCGTGGCCTGCGGCTACGCTGACGGCTACCCCCGCATTTGCCCCACCGGAACGCCGGTGCTGGTGGACGGTGTGCGCACCCGCACCCTGGGGCGCGTCAGCATGGACATGCTGGCCGTGGACCTGACCCCGGTGCCCGAAGCTGGGCCCGGCAGCGAGGTCACGCTGTGGGGCCGTGCGGCCAACGGCGCCTGGCTTTCGATAGACGAGGTGGCCGCCAGTGCTCAGACGGTGGGCTACGAGCTGATGTGCGCCCTGGCGCCCCGGGTGCCGGTGGTGGTGGCCGCGTGAAATACGTCCCCATCCCCATCGCCATGCTGGAAATCGGGCGGCCGCTTCCCGTGGACGTGTGGAGCCCGTCGGGGCAATTGCTGCTGCGCAAGGGCCAGCCGGTGCAGTCGGCGCAGCACAAGGAGCGCCTGCACGCCCACAACGCGGGCTCCACGCCCAACGATGCCTGGGCCTGGCAGCGCGCCTACGAGCGCATGGTGCACACCATGATGCGCGAAGGCGTGGATCTGCAGACCATTGCCAATGCGCCCATGCCCAGCGAGATTCTGCAGCGCGATTACATCGCCGCCGAAGAGCTTAACGGCGGCTGGCTCGATTTGCAGGAGGTGCTGCGCGGCATCCTGTACCAGGGCGGTCTGGCCATCAGCCCCTTGCGGCGCCTGGCCGGCATCGAGAAAAAGGCCGTCGAACTGCTGCGTGCTGACACCGACGACAGCCTGTTCTGCCTGTTCCAGGCGCTGACGGACAACACCCTGGGCTACTGCGCCACCCACGCGCTGCTGTGCGCGGTGGTGTGCGAGCTGACGGCGAAGAAGCTGGGGCTTGATCCGCTGTTGCGCCGCTCGCTGTTCAATGCTGCCCTGACCATGAACATCGGCATGGCGCGCGAGCAGGACAGCCTGGCCCGCCAGAGCGCGGCGGTCACCGACTGGCAGCGCACGCTGATTCGCGAGCACCCCTTGCGCAGCATGGAAATCCTGAGTGCCATCGGCATCAGCGACCCGGACCAGCTCGACATCGTGCGCTGGCACCACGCCGTTGAATCCGAAGAGGCCGTACCCCACACCCTGACCGCCCGGCGCATCATCGGCATGACGGACGGTTTCGTGGCCAAGATGGCCGCGCGCAAGACGCGGTCGTCCCTTTCGCCGGTTTCGGCCGTCAAGTCCATGGTGTTGGGCGTGGAAGGACCGACCGTGGGGGTGGGTTCGGCCATGGCGCAGGCTGTGGGTTTTTACCCGCCCGGCAGCTACGTGCAGCTGGCCAACGGCGATACGGCGGTGGCGGTGCAGCGCGGCGAGCGGGCCAACACGCCGTGGGTGGTCAGCGTGGTGGACAAGGACGGCATGCCCGTGAGCAACTACATGGCCAAGGACACCGCCAACCCCGCCAACGCCATCCTGGCCCCGGTCAACTTCGAGAAAGTCCGGGTGGCCATCAGCCTGGACAAGATCCGCAAGGCCAGGGACCGCATCCGGCGCTAGGTAGCGGTACTGGCAATTGGTATCTGTATTTTTATACAGTATTATTGCCGCATGGCCAAAGACAAAACCATCTACACCTGCACCGAATGCGGGGGCATCAGCCCCAAGTGGCTGGGCAAATGCCCCAGCTGCGCGGCCTGGAACACCCTGGTCGAGTCGGTGGCCGAAGCCGCCGCGCCCGCCAAGAACCGTTACAGCTCCCAGTTCCTGGCGCTGGCCAAAACGGCCGAAGTCGCCACGCTGGCGGACATCGAGGCCACCGACGTGCAGCGCACGCCCACCGGCCACGAAGAGCTGGACCGGGTGCTCGGTGGGGGCATGGTCGAAGGAGGCGTGGTCCTGATCGGCGGCGACCCCGGCATCGGCAAGTCCACCCTGCTGTTGCAGGCGCTGGACTCGCTGCAGCGCAGCGGGCAATCCACCCTCTACGTCACAGGCGAGGAGAGCGGCGCCCAGGTGGCCCTGCGTTCGCGCCGGCTCGGGCTGGAGGCCTCGCAGGTGAAGGTGCTGGCCGAGATCCAGCTCGACAAGATCCTGGCCACCATCGACGCGCAACAGCCCGACGTGGCCGTGATCGACTCCATCCAGACCGTCTACTCCGACCAGCTGACCTCGGCCCCGGGCTCGGTGGCGCAGGTGCGCGAGTGCGCCGCGCACCTGACGCGCTGCGCCAAGGCCAGCGGCACGGCCATCGTGCTGGTGGGCCACGTCACCAAGGAAGGCGCTCTGGCCGGACCGCGCGTGCTGGAGCACATGGTGGACACCGTGCTGTACTTCGAGGGCGACACGCACAGCAGTTTCCGCCTGGTGCGCGCCATCAAGAACCGCTTCGGCGCCGTCAACGAGATCGGCGTCTTTGCCATGACGGAAAAGGGCCTCAAGGGGGTTTCCAACCCCAGCGCCATTTTCCTGAGCCAGCATGCCGAGCCGGTGCCCGGCAGCTGTGTCATGGTCACGCTGGAGGGCACCCGACCCCTGCTGGTCGAGATCCAGGCGCTGGTCGACAGCGGCGGCCCCAGCCCGCGGCGCCTGTCCGTGGGCCTGGACCGCGACCGCCTGGCCATGCTGCTGGCCGTGTTGCACCGCCATGCCGGCGTGGCCTGCATGGACCAGGACGTGTTCGTCAATGCCGTGGGCGGTGTGCGCATCAGCGAGCCGGCGGCCGACCTGGCGGTGCTCTTGGCCATCACCTCGTCCTTGCGCGGCAAGTCCCTGCCCAAGGGGTTCTTTGCCTTTGGCGAGGTGGGGCTGGCCGGCGAGGTGCGCCCGGCCCCGCGCGGCCAGGAGCGTCTCAAGGAAGCCGCCAAGCTGGGCTTCAGCGTGGCGGTGGTGCCCAAGGCCAATGTGCCCAGGAAGCCGATCGATGGCCTGACCATCCACGCCGTGGAGCGGGTGGAGCAGGCCATGGACGTGGTGCGCGGCCTGGGCTAGGGCGTGCCGGCGGTCGTAAAATCGGCGTTTTAAAGACCCCGATCCCAAGGACCACACCGATGAGCTCTTTACCTCCCTCCATGGCCGACCGCGACGGAAAAATCTGGATGGATGGCCAGATGGTGGACTGGCGCGACGCCAAGATCCACGTGCTGAGCCACACCCTGCACTACGGCTGTGGCGTCTTTGAAGGCGTGCGGGCCTACAACACCGTCAAGGGCACGGCCATCTTCCGCCTGCAGGACCATACCGAGCGCCTGTTCAACAGCGCCAAGATTCTGCGCATGAAGATCCCGTTCACCCAGGACCAGCTCAACGAAGCCCAGAAAGCTGTGGTGCGCGAAAACAAGCTGGAGAGCTGCTACCTGCGTCCGCTGGTGTGGATCGGCGACAAGAAGCTGGGCGTCTCCCCCAAGGGCAACACCATCCACGCCATGGTGGCGGCCTGGGCCTGGGGCGCGTACCTGGGCGAAGAGGGCATGAAACGCGGCATCCGCGTCAAGACCAGCAGCTACACGCGCCACCACGTCAACATCACCATGACGCAGGCCAAGGCCGTCAGCAACTACAGCAACTCGATCCTGGCCAACATGGAAGCCACCGACGACGGCTACGACGAAGCTCTGCTGCTGGACTCCTCCGGCTTTGTGTCCGAAGGCGCGGGGGAGAACATCTTCATCGTCAAGAAAGGCGTGGTCTACACGCCCGATCTGTCGGCCGGCGCGCTCAACGGCATTACCCGCGACACGGTGCTGGCCATCTGCAAGGACCTGGGCCTGGACCTGGTGCAAAAGCGCATCACGCGCGACGAGGTCTACATCGCCGACGAAGCCTTCTTCTCCGGCACTGCCGCTGAAGTGACACCGATCCGCGAACTCGACCGCCTGGAGATCGGCAGCGGTTCGCGCGGCCCCATCACCGAGAAAATCCAGAACGCGTTCTTTGACATCGTCAACGGCCGCAATCCCAAATACGCCCACTGGCTGACGAAAGTTTCCGCATGAGCAAGAACACCATTGAACTCCTGGCCAAAGACCTCAACCCCCAAGGCGGAGTGTTCTGCCCCAGTCCGCTGGCCCAGATGCAGACCTGGAACACCCACCCCAAGGTGTACCTGGACGTGGCGCACACCGGTGAAGCCAAGTGCCCGTACTGCGGTACGGTGTACCAGCTCAAAGCCGGCGAGCATTTCGCAGGCCACCACTGAGCGTGACGCGTTCGCTGGTCATTGCCCCCCAGTGGATTGGGGACGCGGTGATGACCGAGCCGCTGCTGCGCCGCCTGCACGCGCGCGGCGAGGTGCTCACCGTCGGTGCCCTGCCCTGGGTGGCGCCGGTGTACCGCGCCATGCCGCAGGTCGCCGAGGTCATTGAGTTTCCGTTCGCCCACGGCGGCCTGCAGTGGCAGGTCCGGCGCAGCCTGGCCCGGGCCTTGCGCGGCCGTTTCGACGTGGCCTACGTCTGCCCCAACTCCCTGAAAAGTGCGCTGCTGCCCTGGTGGGCCGGCATTGCAAAACGGGTGGGTTACCGCGGCGAGGCGCGGCTGGGCCTGCTCACCCACCGTCTGCCCAACCCGCCCAAGGGCGAACGCCCGCCCATGGTGGCGTTCTATTCGGCGCTCAGCGGCGAGTCCGGTGTGGCCGATGACCGGCCGGTGCTGCAGCTCGATGCGCCCGCCGTGGACACGGCCTTGCAGGCGCTGGGCCTGCAGCGCCAGGGCTACTACGTGTTTGCTCCGGGGGCCGAATACGGTCCGGCCAAGCGCTGGCCGGCGCAGCATTTCGCCGCGCTGGCGCAGCAGCTGCCGCTGCCGGTGGTGCTGCTGGGGTCGGGCAAGGAAGCCGCCCTGTGCGCCGAGATTGCACAGACCGTGCAGGCTGCACGTCCCGGGCACTGCCTGGACTGGGCCGGGCGCACCTCGCTGGACCAGGCCCTGGCCGCCATTGCCGGGGCGCAGGCCATGGTCAGCAACGATTCGGGTCTGATGCACGTGGCGGCGGCCTTTGGCGTGCCACAGGTCGCGCTGTTCGGTTCCTCCAGCCCGTTGCACACGCCACCGCTGAGCCCGAAGGCGCAGGTGATCTGGCTGAAGGACGACGCCGCCTACCAGCCGCCGCTGGACTGCGCGCCCTGCTTTGCGCGGGAATGCCCCCTGGGCCACACGCGTTGCCTGGTGGACATCCAGCCCGAGCGCGTGCTACGGTTTTTATAGCTGTCTACGCAGACTATTTGCCGGTTACGGGCATTTTTTAACCTGAAATTCAGCGGGTAACCGGTGCGGGGCCGCCGGTCATGCCCGTCTGCCAGGCGGTGACGCGGTTGCGTCCGTTGCGCTTGGAGTGGTACATGGCGGCATCGGCGCGGGCCAGGCTCTCGCCGATGCCCGACACGTCGGCTTCCAGCACGCTCACACCCAGGCTGATGGTGAAGGTGATGCTGTCCGTGCCGGTGGGAACGTCCTGCAGCGCCACCGTCTCGCGCAGGCGCTCGGCCAGCGCCAGGCCGCCCTCCAGGCTGGTGGCGGGCAGCAGCAGGGCAAACTCCTCGCCACCCAGGCGGCCTGCCATGTCGTCCAGGCGCAGGCTGCCCAGCAGCAGCCGGGCCAGGTGCTTGAGCACCCGGTCGCCGATGGCGTGGCCCCAGGTGTCATTGACTTTCTTGAAGAAATCGATGTCGAGCATCACGACCACGCCGCTGGGGCGGCCTTCCTGCCGGATGGCCTCCAGCTCGCCGGTCAGGCGGGCCATGAAGGAGCGGCGGTTGGGCAGGCCGGTCAGGGGGTCGGTGGTAGCCAGCCGCTCCAGGGTGGATTCGCGCCGCTTGCGATCGGTGATCTCATGCACCAGCCAGAGCAGCCCCAGGTTGTCGCTTCCCTGCGCCAGCGGCACCCGGTGGATTTCAAACGCCCGGCCGTCCGGGAAGCTGTGCTCGACGCTTTGCGCGGCGTCCGTTGCAAACAGGTCCGCGGGCGGCCGCAGGGAAAACAGGGTGTCCACCGCTTCTGCGGTCAGGATGCCTGTCAAGGCCTCCTGGGGTTGACCGACCAGGCTTTGCGGAGACTGGGTCAGCTGCAGCAGGTCGCACAGGGTCTGGTTGATGGCGATCACGCACCCGCTGGCCCGGTCCTGGATCAGCACGCCGCCCGGAAAGCGCGCGATGATGGCGGTGAGCCGCTGCTGGGCCACGGATAGGGCGGCCTCGGCGCGGTGCCGGTCATCGGTGTCGAAAATGGTCCAGATCACCGAACCATCGGGGTCCTGCGGATCGAGCAGCGTGCCGTGCATGTCAAACCAGCGCGTCGCTCCTCCGCCCACCCGCAGTTCCCACTCCTGGCGGATGGAGCCCCGGGCGCGCAAGGCCGGATAGAACGCGCCAAAGGCCTGGAATTGCGCCTCGTCCTTGTGCAGCATGCGAAAGCTCTGGCCGGCCAGGGTTGTGCCGGCGATGCCAAACAACTCGACGGCGCGGGCGTTGGCCATGGAGATGCTGCGCTGGGGCGTGGTCAGGATGATTGCCGCCGCGCTCTCGTCGAGCAGGGCGCGGCGCAGCTGGGTCTGCGCCACGCGCTGGCTGATGTCGGTGTGGGTGCCCATCATCCGCACGGGTCGGCCCTCCACCGTGTCCGTGACATCCCCGCGCGATTCGACCCACAGCCAGCCCCCGGTGGTGGTCTGCAGCCGGAATTCGCAGCGGTAGTCTTCGCCGTTCTGCAGATGGGCGCTCAGGTGGCGCTGGTAGCGGTCCTGGTCGCTCGGGTGGATCCATCGCCGCACGGTGTCCTCGTCCAGCGCCATGGTGGCGTCCGTGTAGCCCAGCATCTCGCAGCAGCGCCGGTCCCACTGTATGCGGTGCGTGACCAGGTCCCATTCCCACAGACCGTCGTGGGTGGCGCGCATGGTCAGGCGCAAGCGTTCCTCGCTGGCGTGCAGGGCCTCCTGGATGGTCCGCTCCTGCGTCACGTCATGGATGTAGCCGTGCCACAGCACACTGCCGTCGGGTTCGCGCTCCGGGTTGGCCGAGCCGTGCAGCCAGCGCACGGTGCCGTCGGTCAGGCGCACGCGGTACTGGCTGTCCCAGGTCGTCAGTTGCGCGGTGGCCGCGCGGACTTCGTCGCGCACACGCAGCGCATCCTGCGGATGCAGCAACTGCAGCGCGGCCTTGCCGTTGAGCCCCACCTCCGCCGCCGACACGCGGTGCAGGCCGTAGATGCCCGGGCTCATGTAGGGGAAGAGCGAGCTGCCGTCCGGTTGTACCCGGAACTGGAACAGAGCCCCCGGTATCTGAGCCACCAGCTTGCGCAGCCGTTCCTCGCCGGCCTCCAGCAAAGCCTGAGTCCGGTGCTTCTGCCACGTCAGCCAGGCAATGGCGATGGCACCGGCCAGGATCAGGGCGCTGCTCAAGCCATTGCGCAGCAGACTGGCGCGCACGGCGGGCGCCAGGGGTTCCAGGGCCGCCGCCTTGTCCAGACCCACGCTCACCAGCACCGGAAACGGGCCCACGCGGTTCCAGGCGTAGTAGCGCTCCACGCCGTCCACTGTGGCCACGGTCTCGTAGGCGCCACGGGTTTTGGCCGGGTCGCGCAGGAACTCCCGCTGCGGGAGGTCCGAGGTGCCCAGGACGGCGGCCTCGTCCCGGGAGCGGGCCAGGTAGGCACCGTCGTCGCGCAGCAGCAGGATCACGTCGCGGGGCTGGTCCAGGATGTCCTGGAAAAAACCCGACAGGTAGGCTGGCGATACCGATACCACCACCACCCCGGCAAACTGGTCGCCGACCCGCATGGCGCGGGAGAACTGGATCGCCCACTGCCCGGACACCCGGCCCAGCAGGGGGTGGCTGATGTACAGGCCTGACTGGCCGTTGTGTGCATGGACGCGGAAATGCTCCCGGTCCTGGATGGAGGGCAGGGGCTTGCGGGACGACGCCGGTTGTAGGCTGGAATACACCACCCGGCCCTGCCGGTCGGCCACGGCAATCTGCAGGATGGACCCCTTGGGGTAGGCCTGCAGCGCGGTCTGGACGGCCAGGGCAAAGCCGCTGGCGTCCGGCTCCAGGTACTGCGCCACCAGGTTCTGCGTGGCAAAGTCCAGCCCCGAGAACAGGGTGTCCACCTGCACGGCCATGGACTTGGCCATCTGCCCGGCCCGCAACCGGGTCTGCTGCTCCAGGTCCTGCTGCTGTGCCCGGTGTCCACTGAGTAGCTGACTCCAGTACACGCCCAGCAGCAGCACGACCAGCAACAGACCCCACCCGATTCGCTGGGTGAAGGGGGCATGGAGCGCCTGGAACAGGCGGCGCAGAAATTTCCAGAAACCGGGCATGGCGGCCATTGTCATGAATGGCCCCGGGGGGGACTTGTGAATCCGCAAGCTCCGCCGCCAAAAAAAAAGCCACCCGAGGGTGGCTTTGTAAAAGTCCCCCGAGAGGGACGTCGTTGGAACTGTAGGAAGCCGGCCTATTGGCTGACCGGGCTTCGATCCTTTTGAACTGTGACAGCAGTTGGAGCAACTTTAGGGGCTCTGCTGCCTTTTCGGTATCCCCCATTCGGGTGAATTTGCGGCCTTTTTTGTAAGAAAAACCAACCAAACGGTCAAAAACAGCCCCCGCAGGCGGCCGGACCGGTCATTCAGGCGCTTTGCATGGGCAGCCGGATCTCGAAGCAGGCTCCCACCGGTTCCTGGTTGCGGCAGCTTACCGACCCGCCGTGGCGCTGGGCGATGGACTTCACCAGTGCCAGCCCCAGGCCCACGCCGCCGTCGCGCTCGGAGGCGCCGGGCAGGCGGTAGAAGGGCTCAAAAATGCGTTCCTGCAAGGCTTCCGGCACGCCGGGGCCCTGGTCGCACACTTGGATGACGGCGTGCGTGCCCTCCTGCGCCAAACGCACCGTCACGTCACCGGCGGCGTAGCGGTGCGCGTTCTCCAGCAGGTTGCGCAGGGCCCGGCGCAGCAGCTTGTTCACGCCGGGCACCAGCAGGGGTGCGCCAGCGGTGTTGGCTTCCAGGGTGGCGCCCGTGCGCGCGCATTCCTCGGCCGCCAGGCCCAGCATGTCCACGGGTTCTACCGTGCCCAGATCGGCTTCCTTGGCGTCCAGGCGGCTGGCCAGCAGGATTTCGTCGATCAACTGGTCGAGCTCCGCGATGTTGCGGGAGATCTCGTCCCTGGCCGTGGTGTTGGGGGCGCTGCCCAGGAACTCCAGCCCCATGCGGATGCGCGTCAGGGGGGAGCGCAGTTCGTGCGAGGCATTGGCAAGCAGGGATTTCTGCGAAGCCAGCAGGGCGTCGCGGGCCTTGACCAGGGTTTCGATCTGCTGCGCGGCATGGTTGAAGCGCGAGGCCAGAAACCCGACCTCGTCGTTGCCGCCCGCCGGCACGCGCACACTCAGGTTGCCGTCGCCCCACTGTTCCACGCTGTGCTGCAGGGCTTCCAGCCGGCGGGTCAGCCGGCGCACGATGGGGTAGGTGGCCAGGGCCACGGCCACGGCCACCAGTCCCAGGGTCCAGAGGAATCCGAATGGCGCGCGCCAGGACGACTGCGGCGGGCGCGGCAAATGCAGATGCATGGTCTGGCCGTCTTGCATGTGGACTTCGAACTGGGGGCCGTTGCCCCACCGGTTGCGGCTGTCGGCGTCGCCCGCGTCGCCGTCGGCGTCTGCCGCAGCGGGGCCGTTAGGCGCTTGCGCGCCGGGCGGACGTGCGCCCATGACCCAGCCGGGCGCGCCGGGCGGGCGCCCCATGCGCGAGACGCCGCTGCCGATGATTTCGCCGGCCTGGTTGCGCACCACCACTTCCCGCAGGGGGGGCTCGGCCGCCATGCGCCAGGCCCAGCCCACCAGCAGGGTGAGCACGGCCACGGCCAACACGACGGCCAGCCAGATGCGCACATACAGCTTCTGCAGGAGCATGGTCAGTCCTGCTGGCGGGCAAACACATAACCCACGCCGCGTACGGTGAGGATGCGCTTGGGGTTCTTGGGGTCGGCCTCGATGGCGGCGCGGATGCGGCCCATGTGCACGTCGATGGAGCGGTCGAAGGCGTCCAGTTCGCGGCCCCGCACCGCTTCCATGATCTGGTCGCGGGTGAGCACCCGTCCGGCACGCTCGGCCAGGGCGACCAGCAGGTCGAACTGGTACGAGGTCAGCTCGCATGCGTCCCCGTTGACCGATACGGTGCGCGCGTCGCGGTCAATGGCCAGCGTGCCGAACTGCAGGGTCTGGCTGCCGGCCACCGGGCCGTCCACCTTGCGGCGCAGCACGGCGCGGATGCGCGCCAGCAGCTCACGCGGCTCAAAGGGCTTGGGCAGATAGTCGTCGGCACCGATTTCCAGGCCGATGATGCGGTCCATGGCGTCGCCCTTGGCTGTCAGCATCAGGACTGGCGTCTGCGACAGCGGCGGGGGCAGGGCGCGGATGCGCCGGCAGACCTCCAGGCCGTCGATGTCGGGCAGCATCAGGTCCAGAATGACCAAGTCGACCGGCGTGCCGTCGGTCGGGCTGCCGAGTTCGGCCAGGCCGCCCAGGCCGTCGCCGGCGTGGCGGACGGTAAAACCGGATTGCTCCAGGTACTGCGCCACCATGGCGGCCAGGCGGGCATCGTCCTCAATGATCAGCAGGTGTTGGCTCATGCGCGCAGTCTATCCCGCGGCATGGCGGTGCGTATGAGCGCCACCTGTCGCCACTGTAAAGTTGGGTAAACGCGCCCGGCTGGCACGTCGCTCGCGTGGCCACCGGCAGCAGCACCTTATTTGCTATGAAATCAGGAGCTGTCTACGCATTGATCACGGGGTCTAATGCCGGAATTGCCGCATACGCCAAAGCAGCAACAGGAGCAGCAGGGGTGGAATGGCGGTCAGGCCGGTCGCCACAAATGCCGTGGCGTAGGCGCCGAGCAGCCCGTAGGTGGGCGTGAGCGTTTCCACTGCGATGCCCGAGAACCCCTTCAGGAACTTGCCGAGCAGGGCGTAGGTCGAGGACAGCATGGCGTACTGGGTGGCGGTGTAGCCCAGGCTCGTCAGGCTCGACATATAGGTCACCAGCGCAACGCCGGCGAAGGACTGGGCAAATGCGTCGAGTGTCATCACGGCCGCAAAAATCGACGGATCGGGGTAGACGCTGAGCAAGGCGAATGCCGCGGTGCCGAAGCCTTCGAGCACAAGCCCGGTGACCAGTGTCGGCAACAGGCCCAGCCGCACGGCGCTGAGGCCGGCGGCGGCAATGCCGAGGAAGGTGGCGACCAGGCCGAAGGAGCCGCGTACCCAGGCGACGGTGTCCTTGGAGAGACCGAGGTCGTGGTAGTACGGGTTGTACATGGGCCCCATCACGAAGTCAGGGAGGCGATAGAGCGCAACCATGAGCAGAATCACGAGCCCGGCGGTCTTGTGTTTGGCGAAGAAGTCAACGAACGGGCCGATGACCGCGTCCAGCAGGCCGCGCAGGGTCCACAGTGGCGGCTTTTTCTGCAGCACCCCATCGGCGCGCGCCGGCTCGGCGGCGAACAGGGTGGCCATCGTGCACAGCGCCATCAGCACCGCCATGCCCACGTACGACATGGCCCACCCGATGCGTGCTGCCGCAGCGATGATCAGTGCGTCGGTGACCAGCAGGGCCATGCGGTACCCGAGTTGGGAGGCCGAGGTCATCAGCCCCACTTCGTCGGCGTCGGACGCCGCCTCGATGCGCCAGGCGTCGATGGCGATGTCCTGTGTGGCCGAGGCGAAGGCCGTCAGCAAGGCAAAGGCACCGATCGCCGCCAACCCGCCCGCCGTCCCGACAGCGGCCATGCCCAGGAGGCCGATGGTGACCAGAATCTGGCACAGCAGCATCCAGCCGCGACGCCGGCCCAGGCGCCCCAGCAGCGGCACGTCAATGCGGTCCACCAAGGGAGACCAGTACACCTTGAAGGCGTACGCGAAGCCGACCCAGGAGATGAAGCCGATGGCGACCAGGCTGGTACCGTCGTCCCGCAGCCAGTAGCCAAAGGTGTTCGCAGTCAGCAAGAAGGGCAGGCCCGAGGCGAAGCCCAGCGCCATCATGACTGCGACCTTGGGTTGCCTGAGCTCGCGCAGCACCTCGAGTGCGGAGCGTTTGCGACGCTCGGGGGTGTTGGTCACGGTTGCGGGAGGGGTGTCCAGCGACGACTTGTCAGCCAAAGAAGGGGTGCCGTGCGTTGGTGTGCTCATGCAGGAATAATACCGTCATGACATTGGACTCTGATCGCGCCCCGGGGCCCGAACCCCGGCGACATTTCTCACGACGCCTGGCGTGGGCGGTGGCACTCGTGCTGGGCGTTGCGCTGGCGCCAGCCCACGCCCGCGAAGGGGTGGAGGTGGGCGGAAATTCGGCGTTTTCCAGGCTGGTGCCGGCCGAGCAGGTCGAGCGCTCGGCGACGCAGCAATACGCCCAGATGCTGTCGCAGGCCAACGGCCAGGACGCCCTGGCGCCCGCGGACAACGCGCAGCTCAAGCGCCTGCGGGCGATTGCCCAGCGCATCATCCCGTTTACCGCGCCCTGGAATGCCCGGTCCCGGCAATGGCGCTGGGAGGTGAACCTGATCGGCTCCAGCCAGATCAATGCCTTCTGCATGCCGGGGGGCAAGATTGCCTTCTACAGCGGCATCCTGCAAAAGCTCCAGCTGACGGATGACGAGGTGGCCATGGTCATGGGCCACGAGATCGCCCATGCCCTGCGCGAGCATGCGCGCGAGCGCATGGGCAAGAGCGCCGTGACGCACGGCGCGGCGCGCATAGGCGGGGCGCTGGCGGCGCTGTACTTTGGTATCGATCCCCGGCTCACCGACAGCCTGGCCAGCGGTGGCGCCAACCTGCTGACGCTGGAGTTCAGCCGCCAGGACGAGTCCGAGGCCGATCTGGTGGGCATGGAGCTGGCGGCGCGGGCCGGTTTTGACCCCCGTGCCGGCGTCAGCCTGTGGCGCAAGATGGGGGCCGCCAACCGCTCCGGGACGCCCCAGTGGCTGTCCACCCACCCGGCGGGAACAACCCGCATCGCGGACATTGAAGCCAACCTGCCCAAGGTCCTGCCCCTGTACGAGCGGGCCCGTGCCCGCACCGGCGCCGCTCCCCGGCCGTGAGGTCGCCGTGTCTACGCGGCGTTGCGCGGTGCCGTACGCAGCCGCAGGGTGCCTTCGGCAACCAGCAGCGCAACGGCCAGCCAGATCGGCCCATAGGTGAGCCATTCGTGGGCGCCAATGCGCTCCCCGAGCAGGAGTGAGACGCCCACCAGCAGGACGGGCTCCACGTAACCCAGCAGGCCGAACAGGCTCAGGGCCAAGTGCCGGCTCGACAGCATATAGAAAGCCAGCGCCGCGGCGCTGATGATTCCCAGCACGGGAATGAGCAGGTACAGCCATGGATGCTGGCGCAAGACGGTGGTGCCACCGCCCGCGGCGACAAACCACAGCGCAACCGGCAGGGCCAGCACCATGTCAAACCACAGGCCGCCCAGATGGTCCAGACGCGCCTGGCGGCGCAGCACAAAGTACACGGGGTAGCCCAGCGCCACCAGCGCCGAGGCCCAGGACAGGCTGCCCACCTGGACCAGCGCGTGGGCCACGCCGGTCAGGGCACTGGCGACGGCCAGCTTCTGCCAGGCGGACAGCCGTTCCCGGTAGACCAGTCGCCCGGCCAGGATCAGCGTGAGCGGCAGCATGAAGTAACCCAGTGACACATCCAGCGCCCGGTTGTGCAGGGGCGCCCACAGGAACAGCCACAGCTGTACCGCCAGCAGCACGGAAGACAGAGGCAGGATCAGCCACAGGCGGCGCTCCTGGCGCACGCGGTCCAGGGTGGCGCGCACCAGCTTCCATTCACCGGTCACGACCAGGAAACCGGTCATGACCGGGACCGTGAGCAGCAGGCGCCAGCCGAATATTTCCTCGCCGTTCAGCGGTGTGAGCAGCGAGGCGTAGAAGTACATCGCGCCAAACAAGCATGACGCTGCGACGGAGTAGAAAACGCCGGACGTCACAGCGTGAAGTCGTAGGCAACCGTCAGCGGCGCATGGTCGCTGAACTTCTCGTCCTTGTAGATGGAGGCCGACCGGGCGCGCTGGCCCAGGCTGGCGGTCGCCAGGTGGTAGTCCAGCCGCCAGCCCACGTTCTTGGCGTAGGCCTGGCCACGGTTGCTCCACCACGTGTAGCAAGTGTCGGTGGCGGTGGGCTCCAACTGGCGGTACACGTCCACCATGCTGCCGTCGGTCAGCAGTTGCGTCATCCAGGCCCGCTCTTCCGGCAGGAAGCCCGAGTTCTTTTTGTTGCCCTTGAAGTTTTTCAGGTCCATTTCCTGGTGCGCGATGTTCACGTCGCCGCAGAGGATGAATTCACGCTCGGCCTTGAGCGCTGCCAGGTGGGGCTGGAATTCCGCCAGGAAGCGGAATTTGGCCTGCTGGCGTTCTTCGCCCGACGAGCCGCTGGGAAAGTAGGCGCTGATGATGGACAGCTTGCGCTGCGGCGTGTCAAAGCGCAGTTCCACGTAGCGGCCTTCGGCGTCGAACTCCGGCGAACCGTAGCCGATGCGCACGTCGCTGGGCGTGTGGCGGGTGTAGACGCCGACGCCGGAGTAGCCCTTCTTCTCGGCGAAGTGGAAATGGCCCTGCAACCCGGACAGCTGCTCAAAGCGCCCGGCCATGTCGGGGGCCTGTGCCTTGACTTCCTGCACGCAAATACAATCAGGCTTTGCCTGCGCAAGCCAGGCTTCCAGCCCTTTGCTGGTGGCGGAGCGGATGCCGTTGAGGTTCAGGCTGGTTAACTTAAACAAGGAATTTCCCATGTCGGAACAAGACCCGTTGGCCCTGGATTTTGTGCAGTTTGCGGAGGAATGCGGGGTGCTGCGCTTTGGTGAGTTCAAGACCAAGGCGGGTCGCATGAGCCCGTATTTTTTCAACGCCGGCCTGTTTGATGACGGGGCCAAGCTGGGGCGCCTGGCTGAATTTTATGCGCAGCGGCTGCTGGCCAGCGGTATCGCATTCGACATGATTTTTGGCCCGGCTTACAAGGGCATCCCGCTGGCGGCGGCCGTTGCGGTGGAGCTGGCGCGCCAGGGGCGCAACGTGCCGTTTGCTTACAACCGCAAGGAAGCTAAGGACCACGGCGAAGGCGGAACGCTGGTGGGGGCACCGCTCAAGGGTCGGGTGCTGATCGTGGACGACGTGATGTCGGCCGGCACCGCCACGCGCGAGTCGATTGCCATCATCCAGGCGGCGGGCGCCACGCCCCATGCGGTGCTGATTGCCCTGGACCGCCAGGAAAAGGCCACCGAAAACGGCCAGGATGTGGCCTACAGCGCCGTGCAATATGTCCGCAACCAGCTGGGGCTGCAGGTCTGCGCGATTGCGAAGCTGGAGGATTTGATGCACTATCTGCACCAGCGCGGTGGCGAAACCGTGGGCCAGGAGTACCAACGGGTATTGGCCTATCGCCAGCGGTATGGTGTGGACGAAGGGTGAGCATGAAAATAACAAATGGCGGCATGGCGTGGGTCATGCTCGCCTGTGCCGGGTGCACGGGGGTGGTATGGGCGCAAAGCCCGCCGGTGATTTCGGGTGTGTATACCTGTGTGGATGCCAAGGGCCGCAAGCTGACGGCGGATCGGCCGATCCCCGAATGCACCGACCGCGAGCAGCAGGTCCTGAACCCCAGCGGAACCGTGAAGGCCAAGGTGGGCCCCACGCTGACGGCGCATGAGCGCGCCGAGCTGGAGCGCAAGGAAAAGCTGGCCATCGAGGAACGCGGGCGGCTGGCCGAAGAGAAGCGGCGCGACCGGGCACTGCTGACCCGCTACCCCAGCAAGGCGGTGCACGACCAGGAACGGGCCGAGGCCCTGGCGCAGATCGGGGTGGTCATCAAGGCCGCCAGCAACCGGCTCGACGAATTGGGTCGCCAGCGCGCCGGTATCGACGGGGAAATGGAGTTCTACAAGAAGGACCCCAACAAGGCCCCGGCCTATCTGCGCCGGCAACTGGAAGAAAACATCCAGAGCCAGGCGGTGCAGAAACGCTTCATCGCCGAGCAGGAGGCCGAAGTCCGGCGCGTCAACCTGCGCTTTGACGACGAGCTGGTGCGCCTGCGCCAGCTGTGGACCACGGTGGCGCCCGCCGCCAGCCGCTAGTTCAACCCGCCAGTTTGCGGCGCAGCAGGTCGTTCACCTGCTGCGGGTTGGCCTTGCCCTGGCTCGCCTTCATGATCTGGCCGACCAGGGCGTTGAGCGCCTTGTCGTTGCCAGCCTTGAACTCGGCCACGTTCTTGGCGTTGGCGGCAATCACCGTATCGACGATGGCCTCCAGCGCGCCGGTGTCGTTCATCTGCTTGAGGCCCTTGGCGTCGATGATGGCGTCCACGTCGGAGCCGTCGCCGGACCACAGGACGTCAAACACCTGCTTGGCGGCGTTGTTGGAGATGGTGTTGTCGACAATGCGCCCGATCAGGGTCGCCAGTTGCGCCGGTTTGACGGGCGCGGCCGCAATGCCGATGTCTTCGGTGTTGAGGCGGCGTGACAGCTCGCCCATGACCCAGTTGCTGGCCAGCTTGGCCTGGCTGCAAGCCTTGGCAGTCTCTTCGAAGTAGGCGGCAATCGCCTTGCTCTGCGTGAGTTGCGTCGCGTCGTACTCCGGCAGACCGTAGTCGCGCACGAAGCGCTCGGCCATGACGCGGGGCAATTCGGCCATCAGTCCGCGTACCTGCTCGATCCATTGCTGCGAAATGCAGAGTGGCGGCAGATCCGGATCGGGGAAGTAGCGGTAGTCGGCGGCGTCTTCCTTGGTGCGCATGGCGCGGGTTTCGCCAGTGTCGGGGTTGAACAGCACGGTGGCCTGCTCAATGGCGTGGCCGTCTTCGATCTGCTCGATCTGCCAGCGCACCTCGTAGTCGATGGCCTGCTGCATGAACTTGAAGCTGTTGAGGTTCTTGATCTCGCGCCGCGTGCCCAGGGGCTGGCCCGGCTTGCGCACCGAGACGTTGGCGTCGCAGCGAAACGACCCTTCCTGCATGTTGCCGTCGCAGATGCCGATCCAGGTGACGATCTTGTGCAGCTCCTTGGCGTAGGCCACCGCTTCGGCGCTGGAGCGCATGTCGGGCTCGGTCACGATTTCCAGGAGCGGCGTGCCGGCACGGTTCAGGTCGATGCCGGTCTGGCCGATGAAATCTTCGTGCAGTGACTTGCCGGCATCTTCTTCCAGGTGGGCGCGCACCAGGCGCACCGATTTTTTCTCCCGCGCTGCATCGGCGCCCTTGCCGGTTTCGAGGAAGAATTCGATCACGCCGCCCTGCACCACGGGAATCTCGAACTGGCTGATCTGGTAGCCCTTGGGCAGGTCGGGGTAGAAGTAGTTCTTGCGGGCAAAGACGCTGCGCTCGGCGATGTGCGAGTTGACCGCCAGCCCGAATTCGATGGCACGTTCCACTGCGCCCTTGTTCATCACCGGCAGCGTGCCCGGAAGGGCCAGGTCCACGGCGCAGGCCTGGGTGTTGGGCTCGGCGCCGAAGGCGGTGGAGGCGCGGCTGAAGATCTTGCTCGCGGTCGACAGCTGGGCGTGCGTCTCGAAGCCGATGATGACCTCATAGCCCTGCACCAGCGGGCCGGTCGGGCGGCCCTGTTGTTGTGCTTCAAATGTGTTCATGGTCTCGCTCATGTCAGACGCCCTCGGGCTTGCGTGCGTGCCAGTCGGTGGCCTGCTGGAAGCGGTGCGCGGCATTGAGCAGGCGCGCTTCCTGGAAATAGTTGCCCAGCAGCTGCATGCCGACGGGCATGCCGCCTTCGCCAAAGCCTACGGGCACGCTCATGCCGGGCAGGCCGGCCAGCGAGCCGGGCAGGGTGAAGATGTCGGCCAGGTAGTCGGCCAGCGGGTCCTTGTGCGCGCCGATCTTCCAGGCCACGCTGGGTGCCACCGGGCCGGCGATCAGGTCGCAGTCCTTGAACGCGTTCTGGAAGTCGTCGGCGATCATGCGGCGGATCTTCTGTGCCTGCAGGTAGTAGGCGTCGTAGTAGCCGTGCGACAGCACATAGGTGCCGATCATGATGCGGCGCTTGACCTCGTCGCCAAAGCCTTCGGCGCGGGTCTTCTTGTACATGTCGGCCAGGTCGGTGTAGTCCTTGGCGCGGTGGCCGAACTTCACGCCGTCAAAGCGGCTGAGGTTGGAACTGGCCTCGGCCGGCGCAATGATGTAGTACACGGGAATCGACAGCTCGGTGCGCGGCAGCGTGATGGGCACGAGCTTGGCGCCGAGCTTTTCGTATTCCTTCAGCGCAGCGTCAATGGCGGTGCGTACGTCGGGGGCCAGGCCTTCGCCAAAAAACTCCTGGGGAATGCCGATGCGCAGGCCCTCGATGGAATCGTCCAGTTTCTGTGAAAAGTCCTCGGCCGGCAGGTCCAGCGAGGTCGAGTCGCGGTCCGGGTCGGGTCCGCACATGGCCGAGAGCAGCAGGGCGCAGTCCTGGGCCGAGCGGGCCATGGGACCGGCCTGGTCCAGGCTGGAGGCGAAGGCGATCATGCCGTAGCGCGAGGCGCGGCCGTAGGTGGGCTTGATGCCGGTAATGCCGCAAAACGCGGCCGGCTGCCGGATCGAGCCGCCGGTGTCGGTGCCGGTGGCGGCCGGTGCCAGGCGCGCGGCCACAGCCGCTGCGCTGCCGCCCGATGATCCGCCGGGAATACGGTCACGGCTCCAGGGGTTGCGCACCGGAGTCACGGTTTGGCTGCCCACGGGCGCAATGGCAGAGTTCTCGTTGCTCGAGCCCATGGCGAACTCGTCGCAGTTGAGCTTGCCCAGGGTCACCACGCCGGCGTGGGCCAGGTTGGTGACCACGGTGGCGTCAAACGGCGACTGGTAGCCCTTGAGCATGCGCGAGCCGGCGGTGGAGGCGAAATCCTGGGTGACAAAGATGTCCTTGTGGGCGACAGGCACGCCTTCCAGGGCGCCGGCCTTGCCTTGGGCGATGCGGGCGTCCGCGGCGCGGGCTTGCGCCAGCGTGGCCGCTTCCTGGATGTCGACATAGGCGCCAAGGTCTGCGTGGGTGCGGCTGCGGGTCAGGAAATGTCCGGCGAGTTCTACTGCAGACACCTGCTTGGCGCGCAGTGCCTGGGCGAGGGCATGGACGCTCAGGTCATGCAGGTCCTGGGAGGCGAGGGGGTTGGATGCAGTCATCGTGTGGTTTTCAAATTATTCAATTACCTTGGGCACCAGGAAGAGACCATGCTCGACCGCTGGTGCGCTGCGCTGGTTGGCTTCGCGCTGGTTGGGCTCGCTGACCCGGTCTTCGCGCAGGCGCAGGGCCATGTCCGACAGCACGACGACCGGATGGGCCAAGGGGGTGATTCCGGTGGTGTCCACCGCCCGCATTTTTTCCACGATGGTGAAGAAATCGTTCATCTGCGCGAGCATGCGTTCACTCTCGGCGGGCTCGAGTTCCAGGCGTGCCAAATTGGCGATGCGCGCGATATCGGAAGATGTCAGGGACATGGTGCGTGTAGAGTTGAAACCAATGGTAAATCGGGCCTGATCGGGGGCCGCGGGAGGCGCCATTTGCAGGCAATGGGTTATTATCCTGCCTTTGGCAAAGAGCTTGCGAAAACGCATATCTTGACGTCAAACTGACGCTTTTTTAACGATAGAACCGTGGTGGTGGCAGGCCGAAGCGCCTGCGACGCCCGAGAGGATGTGTGATGTTTGAATCATTTCGTCGGTATTTTTCTACCGACCTGGCTATCGACCTGGGTACCGCCAACACCCTGATTGTGGTGCGCGGACAGGGCATCGTCCTGGACGAGCCCTCGGTCGTCGCCATTCGCCACGAGGGCGGTCCCCAGGGCAAGAAGACCATCCAGGCCGTGGGCAAGGAAGCCAAGGCCATGCTGGGCAAGGTGCCGGGCAACATCGAAGCCATCCGCCCCATGAAGGACGGCGTGATTGCCGACTTCACGGTGACCGAGCAGATGCTCAAGCAGTTCATCAAGATGGTGCACCCGCGCGGCGTGTTCAAGCCCAGCCCGCGCATCATCATCTGCGTGCCCTGCGGCTCCACTCAGGTGGAGCGCCGTGCCATCCGTGAATCGGCGCTGGGCGCTGGTGCCAGCGACGTGTACCTGATCGAGGAACCCATGGCCGCGGCCATCGGCGCCGGCCTGCCGGTGTCCGAGGCCCGTGGTTCCATGGTGGTGGACATTGGTGGCGGCACGACTGAAGTCGGCGTCATCTCGCTGGGCGGCATGGTCTACAAGGGCAGCGTGCGCGTGGGCGGTGACCGGTTTGACGACGCCATCATCAACTACATCCGCCGCAACTACGGCATGCTGATCGGCGAGCCGACGGCGGAGTCGATCAAGAAGCAGATCGGGTCGGCCTTCCCCGGCAGCGAAGTCAAGGAAATGGAAGTGCGTGGCCGCAACCTCAGCGAAGGCGTGCCGCGCAGCTTCACCATCTCCAGCAACGAAATCCTCGAGGCCCTGACCGATCCGCTCAACAGCATCGTGTCGGCGGTCAAGAATGCGCTGGAACAGACCCCCCCCGAACTGGGTGCCGACATTGCCGACCGCGGCATGATGCTCACCGGCGGTGGTGCCCTGCTGCGCGACCTGGACCGCCTGCTGGCCGAAGAAACCGGTCTGCCGGTGCTGGTGGCCGAAGATCCGCTGACCTGTGTGGTGCGCGGCTGCGGTATCGCACTGGAGCAGATGGACCGTCTGGGCTCCATTTTCACCAGCGAATAAGCGTCGGATACAGCGATGCCACTTGGTACGCTGGACAGAGATCCTCCCCCCTTCTTCCGGCAGGGCCCTTCGGCCATGTCGAAGCTGGCTGTGTGCAGCGCCCTGGCGCTGTTTCTCATGGTCGCGGATGCCCGTTTCAAGGTCATGCAGCCCTTGCGCGCCACGCTGGCGGCGGTGTTGTATCCGGTGCAATGGCTGGCCCTGCGTCCGGTCATCCTGTTCCAGGACGGCAGCCAGTACTTCACGTCCCTGTCGACCGCCAAGGCGGCGCAGGAGGAAGCCCTGAAGCAGCGCAACCTGCAGTCGCAGCGTGCCCACCAGGTGGAGCAGTTGACGCTGGAAAACGTGCGCTTGCGCAAGCTGATGGGGCTGCGCGAGCGGCTGCAGTCACCGGCCACCGCGGCCCAGGTGCTGTATGACGCCGCCGATCCCTACAGCCGCAAGGTCATCATCGACAAAGGCATGGCCGACCACATCGGGCTGGGCTCTCCCGTGCTGGACGAATACGGCGTACTGGGGCAGGTCACACGGGTCTATCCCCTGGTGAGCGAGGTGACCCTGCTGACCGACCGCGACCATGCCATCCCCGTGCTCAACACCCGTACCGGTGCCCGTGGTGTCGCCTTTGGCGATGTCTCCATGCACGCCGATGCCATGGAGTTGCGGTTCATGGCCGCCAATGCCGATGTGGTCGCGGGCGATCTGCTGACGACCAGTGGCGTGGACGGCGTGTACCCGCCCGGCCTGCCGGTGGCACGGGTGGAAAAGGTGGAGCGCCGGGTGGATGCCGCATTTGCCCGCATTTACTGCGTGCCGACGGCCCTGGTGGCGGGGGCGATGCACGTGATGGTGCTGGAACCGCTGGCGTCCCAGATGCCCGCGCGTCCGCCGGCCGAGGTTGCGGCGCCGACCGGCAAGCGCGGGGTGGCCAAGTGAGCGGCACCGGTATCCGTCTTACCCTGCGGGAGTTGCACCCATGATCATGCGTCCCGGCCAGCAGCTGCTGCTGCCTGCCAATCCCCTGTTCATCTGGGGCAGCCTGGTTGTCGCGCTGCTGCTCAACATGCTGCAGAACATGGGCCTGTGGGGGCGCGCCGCGTGGAGCCCGGACCTGCTGGCGGTGACGCTGGTGTTCTGGACCGTGCACCAGCCCTTGCGCATCAGCATTGGCGCGGCCTTCGTGTTCGGGTTGCTGATGGACGTGCACCAGGGCAGCCTGCTGGGGCAGCATGCCATGGCCTATACGGTGCTGAGTTTCTTCGCCATCACCATCCACCGGCGCCTGCTGTGGTTTACCGTGCCGTCGCAGGCGGCGCAGATTTTCCCCCTGTTCGCCGCGGCGCACGGCGTCGAGCTGCTGCTGCGCATGGTGGGCGGCGGCACGTTTCCCGGGTTCTGGATGTTGCTGGCGCCGGTGATCGAGTCGGCGCTGTGGCCAGTGGCCAGCGTGGTGCTGCTGGCGCCCCAGCTGCGTGCGCCCAACCCGGATGCCAATCGGCCGCTGTAGCCCGATATGACTGAGTTACGCAACGTCGAGGCGGACCTGGCGCGCTTTCGCACCCGCGTGTTTGCGTTGAGCGTGGTGGTGCTGGTGTGTTTCGGCTTGCTGGTGCTGCGTCTGGCCTACCTGCAGATCGTGCGCCACGACGACCTGCGCGCCCAGGCGGAGAGCAACCGGACCTCGATTGTTCCCATCGTGCCCAACCGCGGCCTTATCCTGGACCGCAACGGCGTCGTGCTGGCCAGCAACTACTCCGCCTACACGCTGGAAATCACGCCGTCGAAGACCAGTGGCTGGGAGCAGACCGTGGAGGACCTCTCCACCGTGCTGGACATCACGCCCCGTGACCGGCGCCGTTTCAAGAAGCTGCTGGAGGAGTCCAAGAGCTTCGAGTCGCTGCCCATCCGCACCCGCCTGACCGACACCGAGGTGGCGCGCTTTGCGGCCCAACGCTTCCGTTTTCCCGGAGTGGAAATCAAGGCGCGCCTGTTTCGCAGTTACCCCTACGGCGAACTGGCCAGCCACGTGATCGGCTACATCGGGCGCATCAACCAGGCGGAAAAAGAGAAGATCAACGACTCCGACGACCAGGCCAATTACCGGGGTACCGAGTACATCGGCAAGCTGGGTATCGAGCAAAGTTACGAGAACCAGCTGCACGGCACCACCGGGGTGGAGCGGATCGAGACATCGGCTGGCGGGCGTGCCGTGCGCAAGCTCGCCAGCAACCCCTCCACGCCCGGCGATGCGGTGGTGCTGTCCATCGACATCAAGCTGCAAAAGCTGATTGAAGACCTGTTTGGCGACCGCCGCGGCGCCATGGTGGCGATGGATCCGCGCAATGGCGAAGTGCTGGCCTTTGTTTCCAAGCCGACGTTCGACCCCAACCTCTTTGTCGACGGCATCGACACCGACAGCTGGGCCGCGCTGAACGAAGATGTCGACAAACCGCTGCTCAACCGTGCCCTGCGTGGCACCTATCCCCCCGGTTCGACCTACAAGCCGCTGATGGCCATGGCCGCACTCAACAGCGGCAAGCGTGCGGCCAACGTGGTCATCCAGGACAACCTGAATTACAGCTTTGGTGGCCGCACCTTCGGCAGCCCCGAGACCGACCGCCCTGGCCCCAAGGACATGCGCCTGGCCATCGTCACCTCGTCCAATGTCTATTTCTACAGCCTGGCCAACGAAATGGGTGTGGACCTGATCCACGACCAGCTGGAGCCCTTCGGCCTGGGCCGCCTCACGGGTATCGACCTGCAGGGCGAGGTCACTGGCGACCTGCCATCGCAGGCGTGGAAGCGCAAGAAGTTCAAGAAACCCGAGCAGCAGAAATGGTTCCCCGGCGAGACCATCTCGCTGGGCATTGGCCAGGGCTACAACAACTTCACCATGCTGCAGATGGCCACCGCGTACTCGACGCTCTCCTCCGGAGGGCTGCGTTTCAAGCCGCACCTGGTGCGCGAGATCAGGGATACGGCGCAGCACGCCAGCCTGAAAATGGACAGCGATGCGCTCGAGCCGTTGCCGCTCAAGCCCGAGCAGGTGGACGTGATTCGCAATGCCATGCACGGTGTGACGCTGGAAGGCACCTCGTCCAAGGTCTTTGCCGGCGCCGGTTACACCAGTGGTGGCAAGACCGGTACGGCCCAGGCCATCGGCCTGCGGGCCGGCGAGAAGTACAGCAGCGTCAAGGCCGACGAGCACAAGCGCGACCACGCCCTCTATGTGGCCTTTGCCCCGATCGAAAACCCGACGATCGCGCTGGCCGTGATTGTCGAGAATGCCGGCTGGGGCTCCGGGTCTGCCGCGCCCATTGCGCGGCGGGTGTTCGACTACTGGTTGCTCGGCCAGTATCCCAATCCCGAGGACATGGCGGCCGTCCGCAAGGGCTTGGCTGCGGCGCCCATCGGCAAACCCCTGGTTGCCGCCGAGGTGCCCTGGCCGCGTGGCGGAACTGCCGCTACCCCGTCCGCCGCCAACGCCCCGGCAACACCTGCAAGTGCCCCCGCCAGCGCGCCCACGCCGCCGGCCAGTGCATCGGCGGCCGACCTGCGACCCCACTAGACGGCCGTCAGCGCAGGAAGGCGTCGTAGCCGGTCTTGAGGATCAGGGCCGACACCACGGCAATGAAGGCCCCACGCACAAACCCCGTGCCGTGCTTGAGCGCCAGGTGCGTGCCCGCCAGACTGCCGGCCACGTTGGCCAGCGCCATGGTCAGCGCGAAGTGCCACCACACATGGCCCTTGAGGGTGAACAGCAGCAGCGCTGCCACGTTGGTGGCGGTGTTGAGCAGTTTGGCGCTGGCGGAGGCATGCAGGAAGTCGTAGCCCAGCAGGCGCACGAAGAGAAACACGAAGAAGCTGCCGGTGCCCGGGCCAAAGAAGCCATCGTAGAAACCGATCACGGCGCCGATGCCGCACGCAATGGCGGTCTCGCGCGCGCCGCTGTGGCACGGCGCGTGGTGGCGTCCCAGGTCCTTGCGGGCCAGGGTGTAGAGCAGCACCAGCAGCAGCACGGCCGGCAGGGCCTTGCGCAGGAACTCGGGGGACACCACGGTTACCAGCCACGCACCGCCCAGCGCGGCGACAAAACCGGTCAGTGCGGCCGGCGCCAGCGCGTGCCAAGGCATGCGCACCCGCCGGCTGTATTGCGCGGTGGCCATGCCGGTGCCCCAGACCGACGCCCCCTTGTTAGTGCCGAACAGGGTGGCCGGGTGCGTGGTGGGGAAAATGGCGAACAGGGCCGGCACCAGGATCAGCCCGCCGCCACCGACGATGGCGTCCACGCAACCCGCGAGCAGGGAGGCCAAGGAGGCAAGAAACAGTTCCATGTCAAGATTGTCGCATCAGGGTGGGGTGGCGGCCTTGCTCTGTTTTTAGGAGCAGTCTACGCAGGAAATACGGGTGTTTGCGCCCGATAAGACATAAAAAAAGCACCGGGGTTTGCCGGTGCTTTTGTAAACTGCCCCTCAAGGTGGGGGCAGGAATTATTGGTTGTTGCTTGCCGTCTCCTCGGCTCTCTTGTCGATACCCTCTTCCATCAGGCGTTGTGCAGTTGCCGCTCAATCAGAAGCTGCATGCACTGTACCTCCGGCGAGGGCGGGCGCGTATCAGGATTTACCCTTCATTCGCAGCATTTCATCCTCGGCAATCCACTGGGCGGCCTTCTCGGCAATCATCAGGGTCGGTGAATTGGTGTTGCCGCTGGTGATGAGCGGCATGATGCCGGCGTCCACCACCCGCAGGCCGGCGACGCCGCGCACCTTCAGGCGTGCATCCACCACCGCCATCGGGTCGGCGCCCGGTCCTTCCACGCGGCCCATCTTGGTGGTGCCTACAGGGTGGAAGATGGTGGTGGCGATGTCGCCCGCGAGCTGGGTCAGCTCGGCATCGGTCTGGAACTGCGTGCCGGGTTTGTATTCCTGCGGCCGGTATTTCTGCAACGCGGGCTGCGCCATGATGTGGCGCGTCAGGCGCAGGGAATCGGCGGCGATCTTGCGGTCGGCTTCGGTGCTCAGGTAGTTGGGGGCAATGGCCGGTGCGTCCTCGAAGCGCGCCGTCTTGATGTGCACCGTTCCCCGGCTGGTGGGGTTGAGGTTGCACACGCTGGCGGTCATGGCGTTGAAGGTGTGCAGCGGCTGGCCAAACGCCTCCAGGCTCAACGGTTGCACGTGGTATTCCAGGTTGGCATACGGCTGCGCCGGGTCGCTGCGGGTGAAGGCGCCGAGCTGGCTGGGCGCCATGCTCATGGGCCCGGTGCGCTTGAAGGCGTATTCCAGCCCGATCTTGGCCTTGCCCCAGAGGGACTGGGTCTGGGTATTGAGGGTGGGGGCGCCTTCCACCTTGAAGACGGTCCGGATCTGCAGGTGGTCCTGCAGGTTCTGTCCGACTCCGGGCAAATCCTTGACCACCGCAATGCCCAGCGATTGCAGATGCTGGCCGGGACCCAGGCCCGAAAGCTCCAGGATCTGCGGTGACCCGATGGCTCCGGCGCAGAGAATGACTTCCAGCCGCGCCGTGGCATTGATCATTTCATGCCCGTTCCACACCTGCACGCCGGTGCAGCGCAGCGCGTTGCCCGCGTCCGCGTCGGGTGCGACCTGCAGCCTGGACACCTGGGCGCCAGTCCACAGCTCAAAATTCGGCCGGGCGTAGCAGGTGGGGCGCAGGAACGCCTTGGCCGTGTTCCAGCGCCAGCCTTCTTTCTGGTTGACCTCGAAGTAACCCACGCCTTCGTTGTCGCCCCGGTTGAAATCGTCGGTGGCGGGAATGCCGGCCTGCACGGCCGCCTGGGCAAACGCGTCCAGTACGTCCCAGCGCAGGCGCTGTTTGTCCACGCGCCATTCGCCACCGGCATTGCGGTGGCGCAGCAGTTTGCGGTAGGGCGTGCCGTTGTCCTGCATCAGCGCAGGCGCAGTGCCGCGGGCGCCATGCACGGCGCTGGCACCCTTGTAGTGGTCTTCGTGCAGCTGGAAGTATGGCAGGCTGTGTTCCCAGCCCCAGGTGGCATCGCCCGCCAGCTGGGCCCATTGGTCGTAATCGCGGGCCTGGCCCCGCATGTAGATCATGCCGTTGATGCTGCTGCAGCCGCCCAGCGTCTTGCCACGCGGGTAGCGCAGGGAGCGTCCGTTCAGTCCGGCATCGGGTTCGGTGTGGTACAGCCAGTCGGTGCGGGGGTTGCCGATGCAGTACAGGTAGCCGACCGGGATATGGATCCAGTGGTAGTCATCGCGTCGTCCGGCCTCCACGAGCAGAACCCGCTTGGATGCGTCGGCGCTCAGGCGGTTGGCCAGCAGGCAGCCGGCGGTGCCGGCGCCGATGATGATGTAGTCGAAGGTGGTCTCGCTCATGTTGTTATCGGTGTTGTGTGGTTGGATGGGTGTCTTCCAGGTGCTGTCGGACACTTCTACAGAATCAGGAAGCACGCGATGGCGACAGCGGTGGGAGCCAGGGCCCCCAGGAACAGGCCACCGGCCCCGATGGAGCCGTCGTTGAAACCGGGTTTGAGCAGCGCAGCACCGGCCGGGTTGGGTGCATTGGCAATGACGGTCAGCCCGCCCCCGGCGACTGCGCCGGCGACCAGCATGTATTTGGCCGACTCGCTGATGCCTTCGATGAGGGAGCCCAGGTAGGTGAGTGCGGCGTTGTCGGTGATGGCCGTCAGGGCCGTGGCGCCAAAGAACAGGGCCGTGGGCTGCAGGCTGGAGACGATGGGCTGCAGCCACCACTGCTGCATGCCCCCCAGCACCACCAGGCCTGCCAGGAAGAAGCCCACCAGCAAACCTTCCTTGAGGATCAGGGGGCTCTGGAAACGTGCGTACGCCTGGGTATAGCCCAGGAAAAACAGGAACAGGCCCATGAACAGCACCGGGTGGTGGGCCAGGCTCACTACCCCGCCCAGGAACGCCAGGTGCACCAAGCTGACCACCCAGGGCACCGGCTGTGCAGATGAGTCCGTGGGGGCGGTGTCGGTGATGTGCGCGCGCAGCAGCGCCACAATGGCCGTGGCATTGATCAGGACCGCCAGGGCCGCCTTCCAGCCCAGGGTGCTGGCGAGGTGGGCAGAGTCCCAGTTCCAGGTCTTGGCCACCATGAGCACGGGCGGTGCGGCGAAGGCCGTCAGGGTTCCGCCGATGGAGACGTTGACAAACAGCACACCCAGGGCCATGTATTTCAGCCGCTCGGGAATGCCGGGCCGGAAAATCCGGGGCGCCAGCATCAGGGCGGCCAGGGTCATGGCGGCTGGCTCGGTCACCAGGGAGCCCACCAGCGGAACGACGGCCAGGCCCAGCCACACCTGCACCACGGGTGTGGGCAGGGGCACGCAGCGGGCCACGCCGCCGAGCACCCGCTGAACCGCCTCCAGCACCGGGCGGGACGCGGCCACGACCATCACCACGAAGACAAACAGGGGTTCGGTGTAGTGGCGTGATTCGGTGTAGGCCACGGCCTGCTCGGAGCCGGACACGAAGGCCATGGTGAGTACCAGCACCAGCGCCCAGAAACCAAACACCACCTCCACTTCGCCCAGCAGGTGCAGCAGACCGGCATGGTTGGGGTGGCGGTGCGCCAGCACTTCGAAGTATTTGGCGCCAAAGGTGTGCAGCAAGGCGATGCCAAACAGGACGGCGCCCAGGGTGTGGATCAGATCGGTTTGCATGGTGTGGGTGCATGGTAACCTGTTGATGCCAGCCGCCGCAGGGCGGCGCGCCTTCTCTTCACTACTGACCTGAACACCCGCATGGCGAGCAATCCCGTACCCTCACCGGCGCCGTCTTCTGCCGATTGGCATCTGCGGGAGGTGCATGAACTCGTCCATGCGCACGGCGTGGATCCGGCCAACGGCCTGCAGGAACACCAGGTTGCCCAGCGCACCCTGCAGTACGGCGCCAACGCCCTGCCCACCACGGCGAGTCGCAGCCTGTGGGCCCTGCTGGCGGACCAGTTCCGCGACGTCATGATCCTGGTGCTGGTGGCGGCGGCGCTCATCTCGGGGGTCATGGGCGAGCGGGTGGATACCCTGGTGATCCTGGTCATTGTGCTGCTCAATGCCACCGTGGGGTTGTTGCAGGCCTGGCGTGCCGACCAGGCGCTGGCGGCGCTGCAGCGCCTGGCCGCGGCGCAGGCCGCGGTACTGCGCGGTGGGCAGGTGCAGCAGGTGCCCGCGCAGGCGCTGGTGCCGGGGGACATCGTGCTGCTGGAGGCCGGCAACCAGGTGCCCGCCGATTTGCGGCTGATCGAGATTGCGCAGCTGCGGGTGGATGAATCGGCGCTCACGGGCGAGTCGGTCACGGTGGACAAGCATGCGGGCGTCCTGCGCGGCGCGGCACACGCGCTGGGCGACCGGCTCAACATGGCCTTCAAGGGCACCACCGCGACGCACGGCCGTGGTCGCGGGCTGGTGGTGGCCACCGGCGTGACGACCGAACTGGGTAAGGTGGCCGGCCTGCTGGAGCAGACGGTCGAGCGCAGCACGCCGCTGCAGCGGCGACTGGCCGCGTTCGGCAAGCGGGTGGCGCTGGCGGTGCTGGGCATCTGTGCCGTGATCTTTGCGGTGGGGGTGCTGCGTGGCGAGTCGCCCCTGCAGATGGTGCTGCTGGCTGTGAGCCTGGCGGTGGCGGCCATTCCCGAGGCGTTGCCCGCCGTGGTGACGGTGCTACTGGCGTTGGGGGCACGCAAGATGGTGGCCTTCCATGCGCTGATCCGCCGCCTGCCGTCTGTGGAGACCCTGGGCTCGGTGACAGTCATCTGCTCGGACAAGACCGGCACGCTGACGCAAAACCGCATGCAGGCCGAATGCCTGGCGGTGGGCGATCCCGCGGCAGGGTGTTCCACCTGGACCGCCGGCGCGGAACTGCCGGATGCGGCCCACGCCGAACTCCTGCGTGCGGGCGCCCTGTGCAACGACGCCCGCCGGGCGCCGGACGGCCGCTGGATGGGCGACCCCACCGAAACCGCGCTGACCGACGTGGCCGCCGCCGCGGGGTTCGACAAGGCGGCTCTGGATGCCCGGTGGCCGCGTGTGCTGGAGCAGCCGTTTGATGCGGTGCGCAAGCGCATGAGCACCTTCCACCGCACGTCGCAGGGCTACGTGGCCTACACCAAGGGTGCGCCCGAATCGGTCATTCCCCTGTGCACGTCGGTCTGGCGCGAAGCGGCGGCAGGGGGGCCTTCCGCCACGGACCACCAGGCCTGGCTGGCGCGCGCCGAAGACATGGCGGCGCAGGGCCTGCGGGTGCTGGCAGTGGCCCGGCGCAGCTACGAACACCTGCCCGAGGCCGGAGGCGAAATCGAGGCCGTGGAAAGCGGCCTGTGTCTGCTGGGGCTGGTGGGACTGATGGACCCGCCGCGGGCCGAGGCGGCGCAGGCGGTGCGTGAATGCCTGGCCGCGGGCATTGCGCCGGTGATGATCACCGGCGACCACCCGGCCACGGCGCAGGCCATTGCCTGTCGTCTGGGTATCGTGGGCGCGGCGCCGGCGCCGGTGCTGACGGGAGCGGATCTGGCGACGCTGGACGACGCGGCCTTGCGTGCCCAGGTGCGCAGTGTGCGCATCTACGCGCGGGTGGATCCGGCGCAGAAAATCCGCATCGTCGAAGCCCTGCAGTCGCTGGGCGAGTTCGTGGCCATGACGGGGGACGGCGTCAACGATGCGCCCGCCCTCAAACGCGCCGACATCGGCATTGCCATGGGCCGGGGCGGGACCGATGTGGCGCGCGAGGCCGCCAGCCTGGTGCTGCTGGACGACAACTTCGCCACCATTGTCGGCGCCGTGCGCGAGGGGCGGCGCATCTACGACAACATCCGCAAGTTCGTGCGCTACGCCATGACCGGCAACTCGGGCGAGATCTGGACCATTTTTCTGGCGCCCTTGCTGCTGCTGCCGATTCCGCTGCTGCCCATCCACATCCTGTGGGTCAATCTGGTCACCGATGGTCTGCCGGGGCTGGCGCTGGCGGCCGAGCCGGCCGAGCGTGGCGTCATGCAGCGCCCACCCCGGCCGCCCGGCGAGAGCCTGTTCGCCCATGGCCTGTGGCAGCACATCCTGGGCATCGGCCTGCTGCTGGCGGGCTTGTGCCTGGGGGTGCAGGCCTGGGCCATTTCCACCGGGCACACCCATTGGCAAACCATGGTCTTCACCGTGCTGACGCTGGGCCAGATGGCCCATGTGATGGGCATACGCTCCGAGCAGGACCCGCTGTGGCGCATCGGCATTGCCAGCAACCGGCCCCTGCTGGGCGCCGTGCTGCTGACCTTTGCGCTGCAGATGGCCACCATCTACGTGCCGGTGCTCAATCCCATCTTCAAGACCCAGCCGCTGAGCCTGGCGGAACTGGCCGTGTGCCTGGGTGCCGCCGCCGTGGTGTGGGGGGCGACCGAAGTGGAGAAAGCCTGGCGCCGCGCCCGTCGCCAGAACGACCACACCGTTGCCATGGATGCCGTATGAAGAAGACCCGCTCCACGCCCATTCACCACCTGGAATTGCGCGTGCGCGAACTGGGGCAAATGTTCAACTCGCTCGACCCCACGCCCTTTCTCAACAAGGATCTGGACCGCGAGGCCGAAGCCTTCATCGAGACCTGGGCCATGGGGTTTGCACCCGGCTGCCGGCTGCACATCACCGTCCACCTGGCGAGCCCGCCCGCCGAAGGCGACCCGGGCGCACTGGTGGCCGAGGCTATCCACAACTACTTTGACTACAAGGCTGGCCTGGTGCGCGCGGAGTTGCAAGAGCTGCTGCGGCAGGGCCGCGCCAGCCTGTTCATCGGCCTGGCCTTTGTGACGCTGTGCCTGCTGGCCGCCGACGCCATCGGGCGCCCGGGCTCCAGCACGGCGGCCACCATTGCGCGCGAAAGCCTGACCATCGTCGGCTGGGTGGCCATGTGGCGCCCCCTGCAAATCTTTCTGTACGACTGGTGGCCGCTGGCGCGGCGCATCCGTGTCTACAAGGCGCTGCAGCAGGCCCACGTGCGCGTGGTGCCCACCGTGTAGCGGAGCGCTTACTGCCCTTGCCAGACCGGCTTGCGTTTTTCCTGAAAGGCCTTCTGGCCTTCCTTGGCGTCCTCGGTCAGGGTGAACAGGGCGATCTGGCTTTCGGTGAAGGACATGCTCTCCTCGAACGACATGGCCTCGGCCTTTTTCATGGTGTACAGGCCGCGGCGGATGGCGGCGGGGGACTTGTCCAAGAGGCGCTCCAGCAGCCACTGCAGTTTGGCGTCCACGTCGTCGTCCACATAGTTCACCAGGTTGTATTCCAGCGCCTGGGCGGATGTGATGGGCTCGCCGGTCAGGCACATCTCGGCCAGCTTGCGCCGGGGAATCAGGTGCTGCAGCACGCTCAGCACCTGCGCCGGGAACACGCCTACCTTCACTTCGGGCAGGCCGAACACGGCATGGCTGGCCGCCACGGCCATGTCGCACATGCTCATCAGGCCCATGCCGCCGGCCATGCAGGCACCGTTGACGCGGGCGATCAACGGCACGGTGCTGGCCTTGGCCACGCGCAGCACCTGGGCCAGGTGGCCGTGGGGTTCGGAGTAGTCGGTGGTGAAGGCCTTGGCCGACTGCAGATCGGCGCCGGCGCAAAACGCCTTGCTGCCAGCGCCGGTGATGACGATGGCGCGGATGGTGCGCTGCCCCTGCGCGGCCTGGATCGCCTGGACCATGCCGGCCAGCACCGTGTGGCTCATGGCGTTGCGCCGCTCTTCCCGGGTGATGGTGAGCCACAACACGGGGCCGCGTTGCTCGACGGACAATTCAGCCGATGAAGTGAAGGGGGATGCGGGGGTCTGCATGGGGGCTCCTGATACGTAGTGTGCTTGCAATGTTTGCGCCAAGACGGTGCGCGGCCCCCGCTACAGCGGGTACCATGCGCTCCATACCTATTTTGAGAAGACAGGCTTCCGTGGAGGATATCCAACCCCGCATTGTGTCCGAACACACGTCCGCCGGACCGTGTGTGCTGCTGCATGGGCACTGGACGGCCGCGCAGCTGGCCGCCCCGGCCCACTGGACGGCTGTGCAGGCCGCCTTGCGCGAAGCGCAGAAGGCGGGGCCCTTCTGTGTCTGGGATCTGCGTCCGCTGCAGCGCTTGGACCACAGCGGCGCGCAGCTCCTGTGGAACACCTGGGGCCGCCAGTGGCCCGGTGCCTTGCACGCGCTGGCGGGACAACGGGCCATGCTGGAGCGCGTGGCCCGCTTTTCGGTCACGCCGCCGGCGCCCCGGCGCCTGACGCTGGGGGAGGCGTTCCTGCGCCTGGGGGCCTGGGTGCACCATGTGGGGGGGCATGTGGCCGCCGCGGTGCGGCTGGTGGGGCAGCTGCTGCTGGATCTGCTGCGCCTGGCGCGCGCACCCCGTTTGGGGCCGTGGCGCGACATTTCAGGGCACCTGTACCGCATTGGTGCCACGGCCCTGCCCATCACGGCCCTGGTGGGGTTCCTGATTGGTGTGGTGCTGGCCTACCTCATGTCGCGGCAGCTGCGCCAGTTCGGCGCCGACACCTTCATTGTCAACATCCTGGGCATTTCGCTGATCCGCGAGCTGGGGCCCGTGCTGGCGGCCATCCTGATTGCGGGGCGCTCGGGCTCGGCCATCACGGCGCAGATCGGCGTGATGCGGGTGACCGAGGAACTCGATGCCATGCGGGTCATGGGCATTCCCAAGGGCTACCGTCTGGTCATGCCCCGTGCGGTGGCCATGGCCCTGGCGATGCCCTTGCTGGCGGTGTGGACCACCCTGGCGGCCTTGCTGGGGGGCATGGTGGCGTCGGACCTGACCATGGGTCTGACCCCGGCGTATTTCGTCAGCGCGCTGCCCAAGGCCGTGCAGGTGGCCAACCTGTGGCTGGCCATGGGCAAGTCGGCCGTGTTCGGGCTGCTGATTGCCCTGATCGGTTGCCATTACGGGCTGCGCGTGAAACCCAACACCCAAAGCCTGGGCGAGGGCACCACGGCATCGGTGGTCACCTCCATCACCATGGTCATCCTGGTGGACGCGCTGTTTGCCATTGTGTGCAAGGACGTGGGCATATGAGCAACACACCCAAGTCCGCCCATGCGCCGGCCGTGGTCGAGGTCCGCAACCTGTGGACGGTGTTCCGCACCGAGGGCACGGACGCCGTGGTCCACCAGGACCTGGATCTCACCATCGCCCGGGGCGAGCTGCTGTCCCTTGTGGGCGGATCGGGCGGTGGCAAGACCGTCCTGCTGCGCCAGATACTGGGGCTGGAGACCCCCACACGTGGCAGCGTCACGGTGCTGGGTCATCCGGCGGCCGAGCTGGGGCGCACGGGGGCGGCCAGCCGGGTGGGCATGCTGTTCCAGCACGGGGCCCTGTTTTCGGCGTTCACGGTGCTGGAGAACATTGCCTTCCCGCTGCGGGAGCTGCGCAATCTGCCGGAAGACCTGGTGCGCGACGCCGTCCTGGTCAAGATGCAGATGGTGGGGCTGGACCCGGAGCATGCCCACAAGATGCCGGCCGACCTGTCGGGTGGCATGGTCAAACGCGTGGCACTGGCGCGCGCACTGATCATGGACCCGCCGCTGCTGTTGC
Source organism: Rhodoferax sp. MLSD5-FHT05B10 (assembly GCF_058793415.1). Lineage (NCBI taxonomy): Bacteria > Pseudomonadati > Pseudomonadota > Betaproteobacteria > Burkholderiales > Comamonadaceae > Rhodoferax > Rhodoferax sp. MLSD5-FHT05B10. Next base: position 47,091 of record NZ_JBXAFT010000014.1, read on the forward strand.
TGGACGAACCCACGGCCGGGCTGGATCCGGACCGGGCCGACGCGTTCTGCACCCTGCTGCGTTCGCTGCACCGGGAGCTTGGCCTGACGGTGGTCATGGTGACGCACGACCTGGACACCATCTACGAGCTCAGTACCCGTGTGGCCGTGGTGGCGGACAAGCAGATCATTGTGTCGGGATCACCGCGGGAGGTGATGGCGTTTGACCATCCCTTCGTGCGGCATTTTTTTCTGGGCCCGCGCGGGCGCCGCGCGATGGCGCTGTTGCACGCGGCCCCGGATGGCGTGTAGAAAGAGAACCTTATGGAAAACAAATCGCATGCTCTGGCCGCCGGAATCTTCCTGCTGCTCGTGAGTGCCCTGCTGGTGGCGCTGGCGGTCTGGCTGACGCGCGACAGCACCGAGTACCGCGTGTTTGAAATTTCCAGCCGCGAGGGCGTCACCGGCCTGCAGCCGCAGGCGGGGGTGCGTTACAAGGGCGTTCCGGTGGGGCGGGTGACGGCCATCGGTCTGGACCCGGAGGCGAGCGGCCACGTGCTGGTGCGCATCGCGGTCACGGACAATGCGCCCATTACCCCGTCCACCTTTGCCTCGCTGGGCTTTCAGGGCGTGACAGGGCTGGCGTTCATCCAGCTCAACGACACCGGGGAATCCCGGGAGGTGCTGGCCAGCGACGCCGCGCACCCGGCCCGCATCCCCATGCGCCCCGGCATGTTCTCCCGCCTGTCGGACCAGGGCGCCAACCTGCTGACCCAGATGGACGAAGCCAGTCAGCGGGTGAACCTGCTGCTGGCGGAGCAAAACCGCAAGGCGCTGATGGACGCCGTGGCCAACATGGGTCAGGCCGCTGCCAGCATCAACCAGCTCACCCAGCGGGCGGACCGGGTGCTGGTGGAGGATGCCAGTGAAACACTGAAGAGCATGAAGACAACGTCCGAGCGGTTGAGCCAGAGCGCCGATGCCGTGCGCACCTCGGCCGATGCGTTCAAGGGCATGTCGGCCCGCATGAACGCGCCCGGCGGCACCCTGGACAAGATTTCCCAGAGCACGGACACCCTGGTGCCGCGCCTGAACCGCGCCGCCGAGGAGACGGTGCGCACGGTGCGCCAGGTGGGCCGTGTGGCCGACACGGTCAGCGAGAACCCGCAGTCGCTGATACTGGGCCGGGGTGCCGCGGCGCCCGGCCCGGGCGAAGCCGGTTTCGTGGCGCCGGGCAGCCGGTGAGCGACGGTGGCGGGTCGGGTGGTGGCAGCGGGCCGTTTTTTGTCTTGAAGGGTGCTATGAAAATAATAGCTGTTTACGCGCATATCTTGAAGGTTTCAATCCTGTTGGGTGCGCTAACGTGGGGTCTGGTTGCCTGTTCGTCGCTGCAGCCTCCGGCGCGTGCGGTGGTGTACGACTTTGGTCCAGGTGCACTGGCGCCGGTGGTGGCCAGCCGGCAGGCCAGCCCGCCGGCACTGGTGCTGGCCGATGTGGAGGCGCCCGGTGCCCTGGACGGAACGGCCGTGCTGTACCGCCTGGCCTACAGCGATACGCAGCAGCTGCGCCCCTATGCCCTGGCCCGCTGGAGCATGCCGCCGGCCCAGTTGCTGCGCCAGCGCATGCGCGAGCAGCTGGGGCAGCGCCGCATAGTGCTCAACCCGGTGCAGGGGGTTTCGGCGCCGGGCAACGTGATGACGCTGCACGTGGAGCTCGAAGAGTTCAGCCAGCTGTTTGAAGCGGCCGACCGCAGCAGCGGCCTGGTGCGCCTGCGTGCCACGCTGGGCGAGGACAGCGCCGGCGGCGAACAGCTGGTGGCCCAGCGCAGTTTCGTGGTGCAGCGGCCCTCTGCCAGCGCCGATGCGGCGGGTGGGGTGCGGGCCCTGACCGTGGCCACCGATGCCGTCCTGCAGGAACTGGAGCAGTGGGTGCAGCAGGTAGAAGCCGCGCCCAAAAAATAAGCGCTCCGGCGGACGGCTTCAGTGCCCCAATCCGGGGAACAGCTTGACCAGCCCGTCCGACATCACCTCCACCGCCAGCGCCGCCAGGATCAGGCCCATCAGTCGGGTCATCACGTTGATGCCGGTCTTGCCCAGCACCCGGGCAATGGGGGCCGCCAGCGCAAAGCACAGGGCCGTGGCCAGCGCCACCACCACGCCGTAGCCCACCAGCGAGGTCATCTGCCAGAAGGTCTTGGCCTTCTCGGCGTAAATCACCACGGTGGACATGGTGGCCGGGCCGGTGAGCAGGGGTATGGTCAGCGGCACCACGGCAATGCTGGCGCCGCGGGCGGCTTTCTCGGCACCGTCTTCCAGCTCGTGGGAGGTGGTCTTGGCCTCGGCCGGCTGGGCGTTGAGCATGTTGAGGGAGGAGGTCAGCAGCAGCATGCCACCGCCGACCTGGAAACTCGCCAGCGAGATGCCAAAGAAATCGAGGATGTGCAGACCGGCCAGGGCGCTGATGGCAATCACCACGAAGCAGCTGAAGGCCGAAATCAGGATGGTGCGCCGGCGTTGCTCGCGCGAGAACCCCTCGGTGTAGTGAATGAAGAAGGGCACGATGGCCATCGGGTTCACGATGGCCAGCAGGGTGACGAGGGGTTTGAATTCCATGGGGTGATCCTGTTCAGCGCCCGCCGGTGACGTCCAGCACGGCGCCGGTGGTGTAGCTGGCGGCATCGGACATCAGCCACAGGATGGCCTGCGCCACCTCCTGCGCGGTGCCGGCGCGCTGCAGGGGAATCTGGGGCGCCATCTGGCGGGCGCGGTCGGGCTGGCCGCCGCTGGCGTGGATGTCGGTTTCGATGATGCCGGGACGCACCGCGTTCACGCGGATGCCTTCGGCGGCCACTTCGCGGGCCAGGCCCGCGGTGAAGGTGTCGATGGCGCCCTTGGACGCGGCGTAGTCCACATACTGGCCGGCGCCGCCGGTGCGCGCCGCCGCACTGGAGAGGTTGATGATGTTGCCGCCGGCGCCGCCGTGGCGGGTGCTCATGCGCCGGACCGCTTCGCGCGCACAGACCAGCGACCCCAGCACGTTGGTGGCGAACATGCGCTGCAGCCGCGCCCCATCCATGGCGTCCAGCCGCGCCGACTGGTCCACCACGCCGGCGTTGTTGACCAGGCAGGACAGGGTGCCCAGTTTGGCATCCACCTTGTCGAACATGGCCATGACCTGGGCTTCGACGGCCACATCGGCCTGCACGGTGATGGCGGTGCCGCCCGCGGCGCGGATCTGGCGCACCACCTCGTCGGCGGCGAGCGAGTGGTGGGCGTAGTTCACGGCCACGGCATAGCCGTGCTGCGCGGCCAGCAGCGCGGTGGCCGCGCCAATGCCGCGTGAGCCGCCGGTAATCAGGACGATGGGGTTCATGCAGCAACGATACACCAAGGGTGCCCGGTGCTGCGCCGCGGGTTCATGCCGGCGGCGGCGGCCGCTCCGGGGGCAGCGGCACGAAATCGGTCTCGCCCGCAACGGAGGCGAAGGTCTGTGCTGCCCAGCGCGCCTTGGCGTCGGCGATGCGCTCGCGCTGGCTGGAGACGAAGTTCCACCACAGGAAGCGGGGGGCATCCAGGGCACTGCCGCCGAACAGCACGCAGCGTGCGCCCGCGTCGCCGGCTTCCAGCAGCACGGGGGCGCCCGGGTCGAACACCAGCAGGTGCCCGGCCGTGCAGGTCTGCCCGCCGTCTTCGGTGCGCACGGTGCCTTCCACCACGTAGGCGGCGCGTTCGGCATGGCGGTCTTCCAGCTCCAGGTGGGCGCCGGGTGCCAGGTGCACGTCCAGCAGGAACAGCGGCGAGGGGGCTCGCACCGGCGAGCGTAGGCCGTAGGCGCTGCCGGCCACCAGGCGCAGGCGGGCGCCGCCGAGCCGGGTTTGCGGCAATGCGCTGGCGTCGTGGTGGGAAAAGGACGGGTCGCAGGCCTCCTGTTCGACGGGCAGCGCCACCCAGAACTGAAGGCCCCACAGGCGCGAGCCGGTGGCCCGCAACTCCGGGGGGGTGCGCTCGGAGTGCACGATGCCGCGCCCGGCCGTCATCCAGTTGACGTCGCCCGGGCGGATGGGGACGACGGTTCCCAGGCTGTCGCGGTGCAGGATCTCGCCCTCGAAGAGGTAGGTGACGGTGGCCAGGCCGATGTGCGGGTGGGGCCGCACATCCAGCCCGTGACCCGGCTCGAACTGGGCCGGCCCCATCTCGTCGAGAAACACAAAAGGGCCGACCGCGCGCTGCATCGCCGCCGGCAGGGCCCGGCGCACCATGAAGCCGTCGCCAAGGTCCGACGGTCTGGGAATGATGGTGTGCATGGAAACCTCCTGGAAAGCGCCACCGCCGGTGGCCGATGCCTCAGTTGCCGAACAGCTTGTTGGCCGTGGCGCCTATGAGCTGGCCCTGGTGGCGCGCACCGTCGAGGTCGATGGTACTGGGCTGGCGCTGGCCCTGTCCGCCGGCAATGGTGGTGGCGCCGTAGGGGCTGCCGCCCACGATTTCGTCCAGTGACATCTGGCCGGCGTGGCTATAGGGCAGGCCGACGATGGTCATGCCGAAGTGCAGCAGGTTGGCGATGATGGAAAACAGGGTGGCTTCCTGACCGCCGTGCTGGGTGGCGGTGGAGGTGAAGGCACCGCCCACCTTGCCATTGAGGGCGCCACGGGCCCACAGACCGCCGGCCTGGTCGAGAAAGGCAGCCATCTGCCCGGGCATGCGGCCGAAACGGGTGGGGCAGCCGACGATGATGGCGTCGTAGTGCTCCAGTTCGGCAACGGTGGCAACGGGGGCCGCCTGGTCGAGCTTGAAATGCGCGGTCTTGGCAATGTCCGCCGGGACGGTCTCGGGCACGCGCTTGACGGTCACGGTCGCGCCGGCGGCGCGTGCGCCTTCGGCGACGGCCTGGGCCATGGTTTCAATGTGGCCGTAGGTGGAATAGTAGAGCACGAGGACTTTGGACATGGCGTTCTCCAGACAGGGTTGAAGGAAATGTCAGCGGGTCACTGCGGCCTGGGGGCGCCCAGTCACCTGATCCGCATCGTATGCCTGTCGGGCCTGCGTGAACAGGGGGCATGGTCGGATTCAGCGGCCGCTGCGTGCCAGGTAGCGCTTGCGCCAGAACAGCACCACCAGGCCGATGGCGATGGCCACCATGAACCCGATCGCCAGCCACAGGCCGCTTTGCTGGTGGATTAGCGGCAGGGCATCGAAGTTCATGCCAAAGAAACCGGTGATCAGGTTGAGCGGCAGGAAGATGGCCGTCAGCACGGTGAGCGTGCGCATGATGTCGTTGGTGCGGCTGCCCTGCACGCTGAAGTGCATCTGTACCGCCGTCTCGGCGCTCTGTTCCAGGCGGCGCACATGGTGCACCACGCGTTCGATGTGCTCCAGTACGTCGCGCGAACGCACCTGCAGCAGGTCGCGCTCGCGCTGGCCGGCCGGGGTGGTGGCGTCCGGCCAGGTCTTGACGGCCTCAATCCAGTCCTGGATCGCCGCGCGCTGGTCTTCGCAGATTTCGTCCAGGTTGTGCAGCGAGAGCCGCGCATCCAGCAGGGCGGCCCAGTTGTTGAAACGGGTCTTGGGGTTGAGCAGCTCGGCCTGCCAGTGGTCCAGTTGGTGCGTCAGCTCGCGGCGCAGTTCGAGGAAACCATCGACCATCTGGTTGATCACGCGCAGCATCAGGTCGGCCGGGCTCAGCGGCAGGCGCGCACCGGCCGCACGGGACTCGGCGCTGGCCGCCTGCAGCAGCTTGGCCGCGTAGGTGTCGCGCACGGCGCAGTCGCTGGGGTGGACGGTGAGCAGCACGCGGTCAAAGAGGGCAAAGCCGACCGGGCTGGTGTCGATGCGGCGCAGGATGGGCGGGCCGCCGCGCGGCGGCACGCGCAGCGGTGGGTGCGGGGGCCGGGCTTCGGTGGGGCTGTGGCCGGCCGCCAGCCGCCGGAATACCAGCAGGTCGTACTGCGAGGTGTAGTCGTAGTGCGAGGGCAGCTGGGCGTTGAGCAGGTCGGAGATGTGCAGGTCCACCAATTGCACGCCGCACAGCTTCTGCAGCATGGCCTGGATCGGGGCCACCCCGCGTTCAAACGCCTGGCGGGAACAGGACAGCCATATGTAGCCCTGGGTCGGGAGCGCGAGCTGGGCCAGATCCTCCAGCGCCGGGCTTTCGGTCACGCTGCTGTGCTGGATGTGGAAGATGCGCATGGCGGCCTGGGTGGGATGGGGTGGGTCTGTTTTGACAGCAAATACGGTCATGGAGGCCGTGTTTGCTGCGTACATTGCTATTCTTTTTGCAGCAATCTGGCGGCGTCGCGGGCAAAATAGGTCAGCACGCCGTCGGCGCCGGCGCGCTTGAAGGCCAGCAGGCTCTCCAGCATCACGGCGTCGTGGTCGAGCCAGCCGTTCTGGGCGGCCGCCTTCAGCATGGCGTATTCGCCGCTGACTTGGTAGGCGAAGGTCGGGACCTTGAATTCGTCCTTCACGCGGCGCACCACGTCCAGGTAGGGCATGCCGGGCTTGACCATGACCATGTCGGCGCCCTCGGCAATGTCCATGGCGACTTCGCGCAGGGCTTCGTCGGTGTTGGCCGGGTCCATCTGGTAGGTTTTCTTGTTGCCCTTGCCCAGGTTGCTGGCCGAGCCCACGGCGTCGCGGAACGGGCCGTAGAAGGCGCTGGCGTACTTGGCGCTGTAGGCCATGATGCGGGTGTGGATGTGGCCCTTGGCCTCCAGCGCGGTGCGGATGGCGGCAATGCGCCCGTCCATCATGTCGCTGGGGGCGACGATGTCGACGCCGGCATCGGCCTGGGTCATGGCCTGTTTCACCAGCATGGCCACAGTCGCTTCATTCACGATGTAGCCGTTTTCCTCGGGGCGCTTGTCGGGCAGGCCGTCCTGGCCGTGGCTGGTGAAGGGGTCCAGCGCCACGTCGGTCATTACGCCCAGGTCGGGAAATTCCTTCTTCAGCGCGCGCACCACCCGGGGCACCAGGCCGTCGGGGTTCAGTGCTTCGGAGCCGTCGTAGTCCTTGAGCGACTGGTCGATGACGGGAAACAGCGCCATCACCGGAATCTCCAGCTTCACGCACTCCTCGGCCACCGGCAGCAGCAAGTCCAGGCTCAGGCGCTCCACGCCGGGCATGGAGGCAATGGGCACGCGCTGATTCTTGCCGTCCACGACAAAGACCGGGTAGATCAGGTCGTGGGCGGTGAGGGTGTTCTCGCGCACCAGGTTGCGGGTGAAACTGTCGCGGCGCAGGCGCCGGGGGCGGCCAAGGGGGTAGGGGGCGTATGGGGTCATGGGGAAAATTGTGCCTGATTCCGCCAGACCACTGTCGGGTTGCTGCCGCAAGCCGTGGCAAATACCATTCGTTTGCAAGGGGGTATTCGAAATATGCGCTTGTCACTGAACGGTAACCTTGTTAAATTCGGCCCCGGGTAGCTTGCTACCTCCCGCTTTTCCTCCCTGAGCGGGGCCTTGATGTGTGACAGCAAATAGGCTTACCACCCCAGCCCTGTGCTGGGGTTTTTTTTGCCCCGGGCAAACCGGTGGGGTCGCGTGGGTCCGACTACACTCACAGCCATGCTCTGGGTCAAATCCTTCCATATCGTTTTCGTTGCCAGCTGGTTCGCGGGCCTGTTCTACCTGCCCCGCATCTTTGTGAACCTGGCCATGGTGCCGGCCGACTCCGACGCCGAGCGCGCGCGCCTGCTGCTGATGGCGCGCAAGCTCATGCGCTTTACCACGATGCTGGCCGTGCCCGCCGTGGGTCTGGGCCTGTGGTTGTGGCTGGGGTACGGCATCGGGCGCGGTGCGGGTAACGGCTGGCTGCACGCCAAACTGGGCGTGGTGCTGCTGGTGCTGGGCTACCACCATGCCTGCGGCGTGATGCTCAAGCGGTTCGAGGCCCAGGCTGTGGCGCGCAGCCATGTGTGGTTCCGCTGGTTCAATGAAATTCCGGTGATCTTGCTGGCGGTGGCCGTCGTTCTGGTGGTGGTCAAACCCTTTTAAGGGAGGTCTGGCATGCACAAGACGGCAGCCTGGCCCCTCACGCTGTTGTATGTCGGCCTGATCCTGTACGCCAGCCTGTATCCGTTTGCCGATTGGCGCGACCAGGGCATAGCCCCCTGGACGTTCCTGAGCGCGCCACTGCCGCGTTACTGGACCGGGTTTGATGTCACCATCAACGTGCTGGGCTACATTCCGCTGGGCGGGCTGTTGACCTTGAGCGCCCTGCGCACCGGGCGGATGCGGCATGCGGTGCTGGGGGCCGTCCTGCTGAGCGGTCTGCTAGCGTTTTCCATGGAGACGCTGCAAAGCTACCTGCCGGCGCGTGTCCCGTCCAAGGAAGACCTGGCCCTGGACACGCTGGGGGCCTGCGTGGGCGCCATCACGGTTCACATACTGGAAAAATGGGGTGCGATCGACCGCTGGAGCCGGATTCGCGCCCGCTGGTTCGTCCCCCATTCGCGCGGCGGCATCGTGTTGCTGGGCACCTGGCCGCTGGCCTTGCTGTTTCCGGCGGCGGTGCCCTTCGGGCTGGGACAGGTGCTGGAGCGGCTGGAGGAGCTGGTTGCCACCGAACTGGTGGACACTCCGTTTCTGGGCTGGATTCCTGTGCGGGACGGGCCGCTGGAGCCGCTGGTCCCCGGTGCCGAGATGGTGTGCGTCATGCTGGGGCTGCTGATTCCCTGCCTGCTGGGTTTTTGTGTCGTCCGCGTGCGCCTGCGCCGTCTCTTGCTGGTGCCGATGGTGCTGGCCGTGGGGGTGGCGGTGTCTGCCCTGTCGGCGGCCCTGAGCTGGGGGCCCTCGCATGCGTGGGCCTGGCTGGGCTTGCCGGCCCAGCTGGGCATGGTGATGGCGGTGCTGGCGGCGCTGGCGCTGGCATTCGCGCCCTGGCGGGCCAGCGCGGCGGTGTTGCTGCTGGCGCTGGGCGTTTACCTGAGCATCCTGAACCAGGCGCCGGAGAGCCCATATTTCGCCCAGACCCTGCATGCCTGGGAGCAGGGCCGGTTCATCCGGTTCCATGGTCTGGCGCAGTGGCTGGGCTGGCTGTGGCCCTTCGCCGCGCTGGGGTACGTGCTGTCGCTGATCTGGCAGCGCGATGCCAGAACCTAAAATGCCCTCCATGACCGAGTCCGCTCCCCCCTATTTCCAGCGCCACATCTTTTTTTGCCTTAACGAGCGCAAGAACGGGGAGGCCTGCTGCGCCCAACACGGCGCGCAGGCGGCGTTCGACCGCTGCAAGCAACGGGTGCGCGAGGCCGGGCTGGCTGGCCCGGGCCAGGTGCGGGTCAACAAGGCCGGCTGTCTGGACCGCTGCGCGGCCGGGCCGGTGGCGGTGGTCTACCCGGAAGGGGTCTGGTACACCTACGTGGACGAGCAAGACATCGACGACATTGTCGAATCGCACCTGAAAAACGGCCAGGTGGTGGAGCGTTTGCGGGTTCCCGCCCACCTGGGGCGCTGAGCGGAAATTTGGTACAGAAAGTGGCTGTATCCGGCGTGCACTATGCGCAGGCAGCTATTAAAACGGTAGCAATCTTATGAATTCCCAGACCGTGCGCAGCGCTGTGCAGGGCCCGGCGGGCCGCATCGAGGTGCTGACGGATGCACCGTTGTTGCCCGACGGCGCCGTCGCGCGCGGGGTGGCGGTCATTGCCCACCCGCACCCCCTGTTTGGCGGCAGCATGGACAACAAGGTGGTGCAGACGCTGGCGCGTGCCTTTGTGCAGTGCGGCTGGCAGGCAGTGCGCTTCAACTTCCGCGGTGTGGGCGCCTCCGAGGGCACCTACGACGAGGGGCGCGGGGAGCTGCAGGACCTGCTGGCCGTGGTGGCGCACAGCCGGGCGCACGCGGCATCACCGGCGGGCGTGGCGCCGCTGGCGCTGGCCGGTTTCTCCTTTGGCGCTTTTGTGACCAGCCAGGCGGTGGCCGCGCTAGGCCCAGAGCAGGCGCCGCAGGCTGTGGTGCTGGTCGGCACGGCCGTCACCCGGTTTGCCGCGGCCCCGGTGCCCTCCGAATTGCACGCGCGCACGCTGGTGCTGCACGGCGAGCAGGACGACACCGTGCCGCTGGCCGATGTGCTGGCGTGGGCGCGGCCCCAGACGCTGCCGGTCACGGTGATTCCTGGCGTCGCCCACTTCTTTCATGGACAATTGCCCCTTTTGCGCAGTCTGGCGGTCCGCCACCTGACGGCCGTTGCTGCTTCCGATGTCTAACCGCCCTGTGTCTTTCTCCACCCGGTCCCGTTCGGGAGCCGGTGTTTCACACCATTCCATGAAATCATTTTTTGCCGCCCTTCTGGCCACCGTCTGCTTCTCGGTTGCCGCACAAACACCCCAGCCGCCGGAAATCGCCGCACGGGCCTACGTGTTGCTGGATGTGACGTCCAACCAGGTCCTGGCGTTCAAGGAGATGGACATGCCGGTGGAGCCGGCGTCGCTGACCAAGCTCATGACTGCCTACCTGGTGTATGACGCCCTGCGCAGCAAGAAGCTGGACCTGAAGCAGACCCTGCCGGTGAGCGAGCGGGCCTGGAAGATGCCCGGTTCGCGCATGTTCATCGACCCCAAGATGCAGGTGCCGGTGGAAGACCTGATCAAGGGCATGATCGTGCAGTCGGGCAACGACGCCACCATGGCCCTGGCCGAGGGCGTAGGCGGAACGGCCGAGCGTTTCGTGCAGATGATGAACGACCAGGCCAAGGTGCTGGGCATGAAAGCCACCAGCTACAAGAACCCCGAAGGCCTGACCGAGGCCGGGCACGTCACCACGGCGCGGGACCTGAGCATCCTGGCGTCGCGCCTGATGGCGGACTTCCCCGAATACGTCGGCGTGCATGCCATCAAGAAATACCGCTATCCCGGCACGCCGGCCGCCAATGACAGCAACCGCAACCTGCTGCTGTTCCGGGACCCCACTGTGGACGGCCTGAAAACCGGCCACACGGAGGCAGCGGGCTACTGCATGGTGGTAACCGCCAAGCGCGATTTCCCCAACCTGGGCGTTGCGGGTGCGCCGGGTGGCCGCCGCCTGCTGTCGGTTCTGCTGGGTGCTGACAGCGAAAACGCCCGGGCCAACGAGTCCCAGAAGCTGCTGAACTGGGGTTACACAGCGTTTGAGGCGGTCAAGCTGTTTGACGCCAACCAGGCGGTGGTGACGCCAGGCGTCTGGAAGGGAACGTCGTCCACGGTCAAGCTGGGGCGCCCCCAGGCGATCGTGGTGGCCGTACCCAATGGCAGCGCGGGCAAGCTCAAGACCCAGGTCTTGCGTTCCGAGCCGCTGGTGGCGCCCCTGGCCAAGGGGCAGCCGGTGGGAACGCTGCGGGTGCTGGCGGCGGACCAGCCGGTGGTGGATGTGCCCCTGCTGGCGCTGGAGGCCGTCGGCCAGGCGGGAATCCTGGGTCGGGCCTGGGACGCCGTGCGTCTGTGGATTCGCTGATCAGCGCCTGAACGGGGCGCCGGCGGGCCGGATTGCAGACTTTCTTGGGCCGAAACCGCCCTGGCACGCGAATGCTGTTGCGGGGAAACCCTTCCTCTGGTACATTAGAAGGCTTTTCGGAAATTCCGAAGGGATTCACGTTTTCGTACTAATTCAAACGTTTAGGGACGTTTTTCATGCCAACTATCAATCAACTCGTGCGTCAAGGCCGTGAGGTCGAGACCATCAAGTCGAAGAGTCCTGCGATGCAGAACTCTCCGCAGCGTCGCGGTGTGTGCACCCGTGTGTACACCACAACGCCTAAGAAGCCTAACTCCGCTCTGCGTAAGGTCGCCAAGGTGCGCCTGACCAACGGTTTTGAGGTGATCTCCTACATCGGCGGTGAAGGCCACAACCTGCAGGAACACAGCGTGGTGCTGGTTCGCGGCGGTCGTGTCAAGGACTTGCCCGGTGTGCGTTATCACATCGTCCGCGGTTCGCTGGACTTGCAAGGCGTGAAAGACCGCAAGCAGTCGCGTTCCAAGTACGGTGCGAAGAAGCCCAAGGCCAAATAAGCCCTGGTTTTTAGCAGTTAGTCGGTGCTGTTTCCCGCGTGGCGCGGTGATGCAGCGAAGTGACCCGAAGCGCCAAATCGTTGGTGTGGGTCGAGTAAGTGGAAGTTTTAGATAACTTTCGCGGTGTCTGAAAAGATGCCAACTGAAGCAATTAAGAGGTGAAATATGCCACGTCGTCGCGAAGTCCCTAAACGTGAAATCCTGCCGGATCCCAAGTTCGGCAATGTCGAGCTGTCCAAATTCATGAACGTGATCATGGAAGGCGGCAAAAAAGCAGTTGCAGAGCGCATCATTTATGGCGCCCTGGAACTGATCGAAAAGAAGCATCCGGACAAAGACCCGGTTGAAGCCTTTACCGTGGCTATCAATAACGTCAAGCCCATGGTGGAAGTGAAGTCCCGCCGCGTGGGTGGTGCCAACTACCAGGTGCCCGTTGAGGTGCGTCCCGTCCGTCGCCTGGCTTTGTCCATGCGCTGGATCAAGGAAGCGGCCCGCAAGCGCGGTGAGAAGTCCATGGCCCAGCGTCTGGCCAACGAGTTGCTGGAAGCAACCGAAGGCCGTGGCGGCGCCATGAAGAAGCGTGACGAAGTTCACCGCATGGCAGAAGCCAACAAGGCGTTCTCCCACTTCCGTTTCTAAAACGGAACTCGCGGCCTTCTGCTGTGTTGTGGCCGTGGCGGCGCGTGTGCGCTGCCACTGGTGCCGCTTCTGGCAGCAAGGCCGCTCGCCACGTCGCGTTGTGCGGGTGGCAGTTTAAAGATACAGACCACACAAGGATCCATCATGGCCCGCACTACCCCCATTGAGCGCTACCGCAACATCGGTATTTCTGCGCACATCGACGCCGGTAAAACCACCACTACCGAGCGTATTCTTTTCTACACCGGCGTGAACCACAAGATTGGTGAAGTGCACGACGGCGCGGCCACCATGGACTGGATGGAGCAGGAACAGGAACGTGGTATCACCATCACATCCGCTGCGACCACCTGTTTCTGGAAGGGTATGGACACCTCCTTCCCTGAGCACCGCATCAACATCATCGACACCCCCGGACACGTGGACTTCACGATTGAAGTGGAGCGTTCCATGCGCGTGCTGGACGGCGCCTGCATGGTGTACTGCGCCGTGGGTGGCGTGCAGCCCCAGTCGGAAACCGTGTGGCGTCAGGCCAACAAGTACAAGGTGCCCCGTCTGGCCTTTGTGAACAAGATGGACCGCACCGGCGCCAACTTCTTCAAGGTCGTGGACCAGATGAAGCTGCGCCTGAAGGCCAATCCCGTGCCGATCGTGGTGCCGATTGGTGCTGAAGAAAACTTCACTGGCGTGGTCGATCTGCGCAAGATGAAGGCCATCATTTGGGATGAAGCGTCCCAGGGCATGAAGTTCACTTTCGAAGAAATTCCGGCCGACCTCGTGGCAGTTGCCAAGGAATGGCGCGAGAAGATGGTCGAAGCGGCCGCTGAAGCCTCCGAAGAGCTGATGAACAAGTACCTGGAAGAGGGCGACCTGACCGAAGAGGAAATCACCGCCGGTCTGCGCGCCCGCACCATTGCTGGCGAAATCCAGCCCATGCTGTGCGGTACCGCCTTCAAGAACAAGGGCGTGCAGCGCATGCTCGACGCGGTCATTGAACTGATGCCTTCTCCCCTGGATGTGAAGGCCATCAAGGGCTTCGACGAAGACGAAAAGGAAGTCACCCGCAAGGCGGACGACGGCGAAAAGTTTGCTGCGTTGGCGTTCAAGCTGATGACCGATCCGTTCGTGGGTCAGCTGACCTTTGTGCGCGTGTACTCCGGCGTTCTGAAGAAGGGCGACACTGTCTACAACGCGGTGCGTGGCAAGAAAGAGCGTATCGGCCGTATCGTGCAGATGCACGCTAACAACCGTGAAGAAGTGGACGAAATCCGCGCCGGTGACATCGCTGCCTGCGTGGGCCTGAAGGATGTGACCACGGGTGAAACCCTGTGCGATCCCAACGCCGTGATCACGCTGGAGCGCATGGTGTTCCCGGACTCGGTGATCCGCCAGGCGGTGGAGCCCAAGACCAAGGCCGACCAGGAAAAAATGGGCATTGCTCTGTCCCGTCTGGCAGCGGAAGATCCTTCTTTCCGCGTGCAGACCGACGAAGAATCCGGCCAGACCATCATTGGTGGCCAGGGCGAATTGCACCTGGAAATCATTGTGGACCGCATGAAGCGCGAATTCGGCGTGGAAGCCAACGTGGGCAAGCCCCAGGTTGCCTACCGCGAAACCATCCGCAAGGGTGTGTCCGATGTGGAAGGCAAGTTCGTGCGCCAGTCCGGTGGTAAGGGCCAGTACGGCCACGTGGTGTTCCGTGTCGAACCCAACGAAGCCGGCAAGGGCTTTGAGTTCCTGGACGAAATCAAGGGCGGCGTGGTTCCTCGCGAATTCATTCCCGCGGTGGAAAAGGGTGTGGTTGAAGCCCTGAACCAGGGCGTGCTCGCCGGCTACCCGGTGGTGGACGTCAAGGTGGCCTTGACCTTCGGTTCCTACCACGACGTGGACTCGAACGAAAACGCGTTCAAGATGGCTGCCATCTTCGGTTTCAAGGAAGCGTGCCGCAAGGCCAACCCCGTGATCCTGGAGCCCATGATGGCCGTGGAAGTGGAAACGCCGGAAGACTACGCCGGTAACGTGATGGGCGATCTGTCCTCCCGCCGTGGCATGGTCCAGGGCATGGACGACATGGTGGGTGGCGGCAAGGCCATCAAGGCCGAAGTGCCTCTGTCCGAAATGTTCGGCTACTCCACGACCCTGCGTTCCATGTCGCAAGGCCGTGCCACCTACACGATGGAATTCAAGCACTACGCGGAAGCCCCGCGCAATGTGTCCGAAGCCATCATGGCTGCACGCGCCAAGTAATCTCAAGTTGTCTGCGACGGTGTGCCACCCTGTGTCCGTGCGGGGTGAATCCGCAACACCGTGCAGACGTTAAAGCAATACACGGAACATTGCTCTTTGGAGAATTGAAAAATGGGAAAAGAAAAATTCACGCGTACCAAGCCCCACGTCAACGTGGGCACCATTGGTCACGTTGACCACGGCAAGACCACGCTGACGGCAGCCATCACCACCGTGCTGGCAACCAAGTTCGGCGGCGAAGCCAAGGGCTACGACCAGATCGACGCGGCTCCTGAAGAAAAGGCCCGCGGTATCACCATCAACACCGCCCACGTGGAATACGAAACGGCCAACCGCCACTACGCCCACGTCGACTGCCCCGGACACGCCGACTATGTGAAGAACATGATCACCGGCGCTGCCCAGATGGACGGCGCTATCCTGGTCTGCTCCGCTGCTGACGGCCCCATGCCCCAGACCCGCGAGCACATCCTGCTGGCCCGCCAGGTGGGTGTTCCCTACATCATCGTGTTCCTGAACAAGTGCGACATGGTCGACGA
>NZ_JBXAFT010000015.1:0-49865 GCF_058793415.1 Rhodoferax sp. MLSD5-FHT05B10
CCCCCCCCCCCCCCCCCCCCCCCCCCCCCCCCCCCCCCCCCCCCCCCCCCCCCCCCCCCCCCCCCCCCCCCCCCCCCTTTTCAAGCAGAAGACGGCATACGCGATCAGCAAGCGTCTCGTGGGCTCGGAGATGTGTATAAGAGCCAGTCGTAGGCAGCGCCACTCTGCGGGTCCCAGGCGCGCACGGCCTGCGCTTGGCGGGCAATGGCGAGCGTGTCGCCGCGGGCCGCTGGCCCCGTCAGGGCAGCTTGGGGCCCCAGCGCGGTGATGTTGGCTACGGCATTGCGCAGCAAGGAGGCCCGCAGCGCGGGAATCAGCGCAGTCGGCACGCCGGTGGACTGCCACAGGTCTTCGGCGATGGCTTGCAGCACCGGCAGGAAGTTGGTGGCAAACACGGCGGCGGCGTGGTACAGCAGCTTGTCGGCACTGGCCACATCAAAACACTGGCCACCGATGGCGCCCAGCGCGGGACGCAGCACGGCGCAGGCGCCGGGGTCGCCTTCCAGTGCACAGGGAGTGCCGGGAAACTGGGCCAGCGCCGCAGGAACCGAGGCAAAGCTCAGGATGCAATGCGCGCTGGCCACTTGCCAGCCCCGTGTCGCCAGTGGCGCCAGTGCGTCCGCACCCAGCGCACCGCTGCAATGGAAGGCGATGGCGGGCGGCGCATCGGGGTGCTGGTCGGCCAGCGCCCGGGCCACGGCGGCCACCTGGGCATCGGGCACGGCCAGCATCCAGACCGCTGCCGGGCGCAGGGCGTGCAGCTGGTTCACGGCCCGCCCCGCGCCGATGCAGCCGGTGGCCGCTTGCGCGCTGGACAGCGTGGTGGTCAACACGTCCTGCACGGCAAAGCTGCCGTGCAGGTGCCACAGCCGTGCCAGGGTCTGCCCCACCCGGCCGGCGCCGACAAGGTTCAGGGTGGGGCGGTGCGGGGCAACGGGGTTCATGGCTGGCATCCGGTGTCGTTCCGGTCAGGTGATCTTGAAGACTGTGCGCACGGTTTTTGAGCCCGCCTTTTCCTCAAAAGCGGCCCACTGCTTGATGCCTTTGACCAGCACCTGCGCGCTCACGTCTTTCACCACTTTCTTGTTCTTGCGCTGGGCGGTGAGCCAGTCCTGGATGTGCGGGTAGTACGTGCCTTCCTGCCCGGTGGGGATCAGCAGCTGCTTGCCGGCCACGGTGCCGGCGGCGGTGACGGTGAGTTCGGTTGCGGGCATGGGTTACACCACCAGCGGGTCTTCCTGCATAGCTTCCATCTGTTCTTCCAGCATCTGCACCTGGCCCTGCCAGTAGTCGCTGGAGCCGAACCAGGGGAAGTTGGCGGGAAAGGCGGGGTCGTCCCAGCGGCGGGCCAGCCAGGCGCTGTAGTGGATGAGGCGCAGGGTGCGCAGGGGTTCGATCAGGGCCAGCTCGCGGCGGTCGAAGGCGCGGAACTGTTCGTAGCCGTCCACCAGGGTGCCGAGCTGGCGGGTGCGTTGCGCGCGATCGCCGCTGAGCAGCATCCACAGGTCCTGCACGGCCGGGCCCATGCGGGCGTCGTCCAGGTCTACGAAATGCGGGCCGGGTCCGGCGGCGGGGGCTGCGTCCACCGGCGTCCACAGGATGTTGCCGGGGTGGCAGTCGCCGTGCAGGCGCACACGGGCAATGCCTTCATTTTTGGCATCTTTTTGGCTGCCGGCGCCCGTCAATGTTGCGTGGGTAGCTATTAACTTGATAGCATCCTCGCAGGCCCTGGTCCAGGTGGATTGCACGTCCAGCGGCACCTTGTCGTGCTCCAGCAGCCACTGCAGGGGCTCGGTGCCGAAGGTCTGCAGGTCCAGGGTCGGGCGGCTGGCAAAGGGGCGCGCCGCGCCCACGGTGTGGATGCGCGCCAGAAAGCGGCCAATCCATTCCAGCACCTCATCATCGTCGAGTTCGGGCGGGCGTCCGCCGCGCCGGGGGCTGACGCTGAAGGCGAAGCCGCCGAAGTGGTGCAGCGTGGCCCCCTGCAGGCACAGCGGGCCGACGGCGGGTATCTCGGCGGCCATCAGCTCGGCGGCAAAGTCGTGCTCTTCCTGGATCTGCGCATCGCTCCAGCGCGCGGGCCGGTAGAACTTCGCCACCACGGCGCTGCCGTCTTCCAGCTGCACCTGGTAGACGCGGTTTTCGTACGACGACAGGGCGGTGAGCCGGCCGTCGCCGCGCAGGCCCACGCTGTCGAGCGCGTCCAGCACCGCATCGGGCGTGAGCGTTTCAAACGGGTGGCGCTGGGAAGGGCTTTCTCCAGCCAAAAAAGGGTCACGTTCTTGGGGCATGCCCCGATTGTCGGCCTTAATGCCGGCGGCGTCTGGCCGTGGCGTTCAATCGGACCGCTCAGAAAGGGACATAGTTGGCATCGCGCCGGGCCTTGGCCTTGGCTTTGGCCCGTGCCTTGGCTTCGGCTTCCGCGTCTGCGTCCGAGCCGGAATCCGAGTAGCCGCCCGCTTCGGGCGCGTTGCCGGAGGACGTGTCGCCCAGCAGCTCGAAGGGCAGTGCCTGCTTGACCAGGATGACGGTGCAGGGTGCGCCCATGGCCACCTTGATGGGCACGGTGGTGACAAAGCGCTGGGTCTTCAGGCCGTGGGTGGCCGCGCCGATCACGATCACGCTGGCATGGTTGCCCACTGCATAGTCCAGCAGCGCCTGCGCCACATCGCCCGATTCGAGCACGTGGCAGGAGGTCTGGTGGCCGGGGTAGTCCAGCGGCTGCGCCCACTGGCGCAAGGCGGCCAGGTGGCGCCGGTGCACGCTGGTTTCGCTGTGGCGCTCGTCCGAGGTGCTGCTCAGGCTGGACGGGATGACCGTCACGCAGGCCAGCCGCGCGCCGGGGCGCGTGCCCAGGGAGCGCGCCACGGCCTGGCGCAGGGAGTACAGCGTGGCGTCGCTGGCGTCCTTGTAGGGAACGGCCACCATGACAATGGGCACCTCGTCAATCTGCTGCGACGCCATCGGGCTGGGCTGGTAGTGCATGCCCGCGGCCTTGATCCAGCGTTTGAAGTGGGTGCGAAACCGGGTGCCCGTGATGTTGCGTCCGCGCTCGGTGATCTGCACCTGCTCCGGGTGGGCGAGGTCAAAGGCCAGGTGGGCGGCCGAGGGGTAGCGCTGGGCGGCTTCTGGCTCCAGGCAACGCATCACCACCTCCTGCAGCCACTCGGGTAGCTCGGGGTGCAGCTTGCGGATCGGCACCGGGTCCACCCACAGGCGCTGGCGCAGGCCGGCCGGTGTCTGGGGGGCGCCAAAGGGCAGCCGGTGGGTGCACAGCTGGTAGAGCATGACGCCAATGGCGAAGATGTCGCTGCGCGGGTCGCCGCGCACGCCCACCACCTGCTCGGGGGCAATCCAGGCGGGGGAGCCCACGGCCTTGCGCAACTGTTCGGCCAGCAGGTCGGGGTAATGGGCGTGGCACGAGAGGCCGAAGTCCAGCAGCACGGCGCTGCCGTCGGCGCGCAACAGCACGTTGGCGGGCTTGAGATCCAGGTGCACCGTGTTCTGCTGGTGCAGCGCATGCACGGCGTGGGCCATGGCGGAGCCCAGGCGGGCGATTTCGTCCACGCCGGGCGGGGGATCGGCGTCGATCCAGTGCTCCAGGGTGTGGCCGGTGATGTATTCCATGACCAGGTAGGGCACGCGCTCCAGGTCGCCGGCGGCCACAAAGCGCGGCACATGGGTGCCGTGCAGCACCTGCATGATCTGGCTCTCGACCTCGAAGCTCACGATGTTTTCTGCACCGTCGCCCGCCGTCATGCGCGGGATCTTCATGGCCATGGCAAAGCCGGGGTCGCGCTGGCCGTCGGCGTAGTGCACGCGGTAGATGTGGGCCATGCCCCCGGAGTGGATGCACTCCTCGATGATGAATCCGTCCAGTTCGGTTCCGGGGTCCAGCAGTTTCATCTTCCACTCTCCAGGCGGTCGGCGAAGTAGTCGGGCAAGCCGACACGGCGGATGGCGGCGGCAGCGCCATGGTGATCGTAGGGCACGCGGTGGAACGTCAGCTGCGCGCGCTCGGTGTCGAACAGGGTGTACATAGCCTGGGTGTTGCCGTCGCGCGGCTGCCCCACGGAGCCTACGGTGCCCAGCCACAGGCGGTGCTTGGGCACGGGCACCGCCACGCCGGGCTGGGGGGTGAACAGCATGAGGCTGTCACTGGCGCCGCGGTAGTACAGGGTCTGCATGTGCACGTGGCCACCAAACACATAGCGCACGCCGGGCCAGGCGGCGGCAGCGTCCAGGCTGGCGGCGGCGGCGCGCTGGTCGTACACATAGCGCCAGAGTTCTGGATCGTTGGCGCTGGCGTGGACGAACAGCACGTTGTCGTGCTGCAGGGTCAGCGGCAGCTGGTCGATCCACTCACGCTGGGCGGCGCTGAGCTGGTTGTGCGTCCATGCGGCCGAACTGTCGCCAATGGTCTTGGGCTCGGCCGGCGGTGTGACGGCCATGGCGTCGTGGTTGCCCTTGAGAACCATGGCGCCCTCTTCGGTGAGCAGCATGATGCGCTCCAGCACGGCCACCGGGTCCGCGCCGTAGCCGACCATGTCGCCCAGGAACACAAAGCGCTGGGCGCGCTGGGCGCGGGCGTGCGCCAGGCAGGCGTCCAGGGCCTGCAGGTTGCCGTGAATGTCGGACAGAAGGGCCAGTCTCATCGTGTCTCCGTTGTATTTTTTCGCGTACCGTACCGGCCGGCATGATGCTGTACGCGACTGACGCGAAGTTTGCAAGGCTTGCCCCGCCTCGCGCTTGATACAAGTCAAGTTGTTGCGCAAGCATACCCGGGTACAGTGCCGGCATGCACCGACGCAAACACCACCGATTGATTATTGGCAGACGGGGACTTTTGTACTCGCTGGTCCTGTGCATGCTGATTCTGGGGCTGGGTGGCGTGGGGTTTTGGGCGCTGGAGCCCAGCGCGCTGACCTTCAGCGACGGCCTGTGGCTGGCCTTCACCACGGCGGCCACCGTGGGCTACGGCGACATCATTCCCAGCACGCATGCCTCGCGCATGTTTTCCGTGGTGGTGGTGCTGCTGGGTCTGGCCGTGCTGTCGCTGGTCACGGCGTCGGTGGCGGCCCTGCTGGTGGAAGTGGAAGAGCGCGCCGTCGAGCACGACCTCCTGCAGGAGCTGGGCAACCTGCGCGCCGAAGTGCACCAGCTGCGCCAGGACCTGCACCAGCGTACAGCGGCACCGCCGCCGCCACACGACCCCCCGCGTTGAACCCCGCGCGGCCTAGGGCTGCAGCGACAGCATGTGGCCCAGGCGCGGGTCGCCCCGCCCGCCCAGCACCTGCTGGTAGGCCGTCTGCACGGCGTCGGGGCCGCGGTGCTGCACCACCTGCAGCCACGGGTGCTCGGGGTGCGAGACGGTGGCCACAAAGGCATTCCACGACTGCAGCAGTCGCTCCCCCAGTCCCCGGGAGCCCCACTCCGCGCTGCGTTTCTTGATTTGCGCCGGAGCAAAGAACAGCGTGGCCTTGGGGCCGGGGAGGTCCTTTGCACCGCCCATGTTTTCCACGTGGGTGGCGCCGATGGAACTGCTGAACACCAGCCCGGTGCAATGCGTGTGCAGCGCCTTGCGGAAGGCCGCGTTGCCGGCAAAGTCCACGTAGATGCTGGGCGCGCCGGCGGCTATCTGGTCCAGCTGGTCGTAGGTCAGCACCCGGTGGTAGCAGCCCAGGCTCTCGCAAAACGCCACGTTGCCGGGCGAGGTGAGCCCCACCACTTCCAGCTCCGGGCGTTGCGCCATCTGGAAGGCCGTGCCGTAGGCGGTCTTGCTGGAGGCGCTGGAGAGCAGCATCAGCCCGCGCTGGCCGGGGGTGGCGGTGGCGCCGAAGAAGGCGTTGTCCGCCAGGAAATCGTCGATCAGCCAGGACGTGATGAACAGCGGCCGCAGCAGGGCCTGCACGTCTTCGGTGTCGGCCGTGTAGAAGGGGTCGGTGGCGCAACGCGTGTACTGGTTGTAGACGGGGTGCAGGCCGGCGCGGTGCGGCGCGGCGTCGGAGAACGCCTTGTCCGACAGCTTTTCGGGCGTGAGGTCGACCGACGACGCCATGGGGAAGTAGCCATACAGGCGCTCGCCCACGGCCACCTGCGGGTGGCGGGACTCGGTCACCGTGCCAAAGCCCCAGACCGGAATGTGGCCCCAGGGCACGTCACCCGTGTCGGCCACCGGGAAGAACTGCCAGTACTGCATGGCTTCGCCCATGGCGGCGTAGGTGATGTTGTTGGACGTCAGCGCAAAGGTTTCAATGCCCACGCGGACCTGGCCGTCGGGCAGGGGTGTGGCCGCGCAGGTGCGCAGCAGGGTGCTGGCGAGTTGGTCCTTGCGGACCAGGAATTCGGTGGTGTGCATGGAGGGGGACCATAAAGGAAACGGCCCGTTCCGCCAACCGGAACGGGCCGCCAAGGTGACAGCCGCTGTGGCCGCCGGCACCTGTGCGCGGGATCAGGCGACCGTGAGGGTCACTTCGATGTTGCCGCGGGTGGCGTTGGAGTAGGGGCACACGGCGTGGGCCTTTTGCACCAGCGCTTCAGCAGCGGCGCGCTCCATGCCGGGGATGTGCACCACCAGCTGCACTTCGATGCCGAAGCCCTGGGGAATCTGGCCGATGCCCACGGTGGCGTCGATGCTGGTGTCGGCGGGCAGCACAATCTTCTGCGTGCCGGCCACGAACTTCATGGCGCCGATGAAGCAGGCGCTGTAGCCGGCGGCAAACAGCTGCTCGGGGTTCACGCCGCCGCCAGCGCCGCCCATTTCCTTGGGCACGGCCAGCTTGAGGTCCAGCAGGCCGTCGGAGGTGCGGGTGGTGCCGTCGCGGCCGCCGGTGGATTTGGCGTGGGCTTGGTAAACGACTTTTTCAATTTTGGTGCTCATGGTGGTTCCTTCGGGTGGTGCCGTGCGGTGCACGGCGGGTTGAAAACGGGGTCAGGCCGGCGCGGTCAGGCGTGTGCGCAGGGTCTGCACCTGCTGGGTCAGCCCCATCAGGTCAGATACGGGGTAGCCGCTGGCTTGCACGACGCAGCGCGGAATGCTGGCTGCCTTGGTCTTGAGCTTGCGGCCGTCGGTGGTCAGGTGCACTTCCACCCGCCGCTCGTCTTCGGTCGAGCGCTGGCGCACCAGCCAGCCGGCGGCTTCCATGCGCTTGAGCAGGGGCGTCAGGGTGCCCGAGTCGAGGTAGAGGCGCTCGCCCAGCGCGGACACGCTCAGGCCATCGCGCTCCCACAGCACCAGCATCACCAGGTACTGCGGGTAGGTCAGTTCCAGCGCGTCCAGCAGCGGCTTGTACAGCTTGGTCATGGCCAGCGAGGCGGAGTACAGGGCAAAGCACAGCTGGTTGTCCAGCAGCAGCGCCGGGTTGGTGGAGATGTCAGGGGTTTTGTTGGGCATGGTTGAATTATAGCGCACAATTAAATTGCGCGCAATTGAATTGCAAATAGATACGTCATCCGGGTAAACCGGGGCTTGGCATGCCTGGGGCCATGGGCTAAGGTGCCGTGGCATCTCCACAAGGACACACGGCATGTTTGACTACCTCATCATCGGCGGCGGTTCGGCCGGCTGCGTACTGGCAGCCCGGCTGAGCGAAGACCCCGCCATCAACGTGGCGCTGCTGGAAGCCGGTCCGCCGGACACCAACGTGCTCATCCACTGCCCGGCCGGGCTGGCCGTGCTGGGCAAGAACGGGCAGGCCAACTGGAAGTTCGACACCACGGTGCAGCCCGGCCTCAATGGCCGGCGCGGCTACCAGCCCCGGGGCAAGGTGCTGGGCGGCTCCAGCTCCGTCAACGCCATGATCTACATCCGCGGCCAGCGCGAGGACTACGACCACTGGGCCGCGCAGGGCTGCCCCGGCTGGTCGTATGACGAGGTGCTGCCGTATTTCAAGCGCGCCGAAGACAACGCCCGCGGGGCGGACGCCTTCCACGGCAGCGGCGGCCCCCTGCACGTGATGGACCTGGCCAGCCCCAACCGCCTGGACGCGGCGTTTGTCGAGGCCGGTCGCCAGGCCGGTTATGCGGTCAACCCCGACTTCAATGGCGCCAGCCAGGAGGGCGTGGGCGTCTACCAGGTCACCCACAAGAACGGCGAGCGCTTCAGCGCGGCCAAGGCGTACCTGGCGCCCAACCGCCAGCGCCCCAACCTGCATGTGTTCACTGGCGCGCACGCCACCCGCATCCTGGTGGAGCGCAAGCGGGCCGTGGGCGTGGAGTTTGTCCACGAGGGGCATGTCAAGCAGCTGCGCGCCACGCGTGAAGTGCTGCTGTGCGCCGGCGCCCTGCAGTCGCCCCAGCTGCTGCTGCTGTCGGGCATAGGCCCGCACCCGCACCTGGTGGAACGCGGCATTGCCACCGTGCACGACCTGCCCGGCGTGGGTGAGAACCTGCACGACCATGTGGACGTGGTGCAGGTGGTCAACGCCCCGGCGCTGAAAGAGACGCTGGGCGTGTCACTGGCCGGCGCGGCGCATATCGCCAAGGGAATCTGGGAGTGGCGCCAGCAGCGCACCGGTCCCCTCACCACCAACTTTGCCGAGGCCGGTGGTTTCATCAAGAGCCAGCCGCAGGAGCGCACGCCCGACCTGCAGCTGCACTTCGCCATCGCCAAGATCGTCAACCACGGCCGCACCACGCTGTGGGGCCACGGCTACTCGTGCCACGTGTGCCTGCTGCGCCCGCGCAGCCGCGGTACGCTGCGCCTGGCCAGCAAGGACCCGTTTGATGCACCACTGATCGACCTGAACCTGCTGGGTGATCGCGACGACGTGGAGCGCCTCATGCG
Source organism: Rhodoferax sp. MLSD5-FHT05B10 (assembly GCF_058793415.1). Classification (NCBI taxonomy): domain Bacteria; kingdom Pseudomonadati; phylum Pseudomonadota; class Betaproteobacteria; order Burkholderiales; family Comamonadaceae; genus Rhodoferax; species Rhodoferax sp. MLSD5-FHT05B10. Next base: position 8,786 of record NZ_JBXAFT010000015.1, read on the forward strand.
CGGTTTCCGCCTCATGCGCCAGTTGCTGCAGCAGCCGGCGCTGGCCACGCTGGGCGGGCGGGAGATGCCGGATTCGGCACAAGCCACCACCGACCTACAGGTGGAGCAGTTCATTCGCGAGCATGCCGACACGGTGTACCACCCGGCCGGCAGCTGCCGTATGGGCAAGGACTCGTTCGCCGTGGTCGACCCCGAACTGCGCGTGCACGGCCTGCAGGGCCTGCGGGTGGTGGACGCCTCCATCATGCCGCGGGTGGTGAGCGGCAACACCAATGCGCCCACCATCATGATTGCCGAGAAGGCGGCCGACCTGATCCGGGAAGCCCGGCGCCAGGACGATGTGCGTTCAGACGCCCTTAAGTTCTGAGGTCCAGAGTACGGGAACAGTCAACATCGACTGGACCCGAGCGAAAGGATTGACCATGAAACCAAACCATGTAACCGTGGTGCTGGGCATAGCAGCAGCCATGGCGGCCATGCCATCACATGCCGAAGACCACCGCAAGGCCATGCGGGACACGGACCGGGGAGCCTCCGGCATGCAAGCGGTCGCCATAGATACGCAGGCCGGGCAGCCGGGCCACGGCTGGCGCTATTTCTCCGATGCCCGCAAGGGCCGGGCCGTCGTGATCAGCCCGGACGGAGACTATTACTACAGCCGCGGAAAAGGCCTCGCCCTGGTGTTCAAGGCCACCGGTGCGGCCTGACCGGCCACCCGAACCGCCGCGCACCTCCGGGGGCGCTGCGGCCCACCGGCCGGGCCCTAAAGCCGGAACCGTTTGCGCGTGAGCGCCAGCGCCACCCAGAACGACACGCCGGTATAGGCCAGCAGCACCAGCGTGTGGCGCAGTACATCCGCGAGCACGCCGACACGGTGTACCACCCGGCCGGCAGCTGCCGCATGGGCAAGGACTCGTTCGCCGTGGTCGACCCCGAACTGCGCGTGCACGGTCTGCAGGGCCTGCGGGTGGTGGACGCCTCCATCATGCCGCGGGTGGTGAGCGGCAACACCAATGCGCCCACCATCATGATTGCCGAGAAGGCGGCCGACCTGATCCGCGCCGCGCAAAAGGCGTGAAGCGGGGTGAATGGGCGCGTTTAAGGTTTTTTTAGCAAGTCCTTAAGCAATATTTAGGAACGCGATCGGGCGTCGATTTTTAGACTTCTTTCCATGGTTGCGCGGTGCATGGGGCACTGCGCCAGCCACCCAACCCCAACGGGTCCGAGACCCGGGAAAGAAGGATTGCATGCGCAACACCGTTCAGGAAAACCAGGCCGTCGCCGCCGTGCCGACCGCCCCCCGCTTTGACATGTACACCGCCATCCACAAGGCCATGCGCGCCATGATGGCCGACACCCTGCTGGCCGTGGGCCGCATGGACCCTACCGATACCGAGGAGGTCACCGCCATCAGCGGTCGGGTGATGGATTTGCTGGACCTCTGCACGGGCCACCTAGAGCACGAGAACACCTTCGTGCACACCGCCATTGAGGCGCGCGCCCCCGGCGCCAGCGAGGCCGTGGCCCACGACCACGTGGAGCATATCGAGCACATCGCAGCCCTCAAGCAAGCCGTGGCCGCCATCTGGGCCAGCCCCGAAGGCCGCTGCCCGCCGGAGGCTGCGTTGTCGTTGTACCGCCAACTGGCCCAGTTTGTGGCCGACAACTTCCACCACATGCACACCGAAGAGACGGCGCACAACGCCATGCTGTGGGCCCGCTATACCGATGCCGAGCTGATCGGCATCCACAACGCCCTGCTGGCATCCATTCCCCCGGCCGAGATGATGTTCACGCTGCGCTGGTTGGTGCCCTACATAAGCCCCGCCGAGCGTGTCGGCCTGCTCGGAGGCATGCGTGAGCACGCGCCGGCACCTGCCTTTGCCGCCGCGCTGGCAACCGTGCAGCCGCACCTGAAGCTGACCGAATGGGCCAAGCTCGCGCTGGCCCTGGGCCTGCCGCCGGCGCCCGGCCCGGTGCAGGCTTGAGGGAGCGACTGCAATGCAACTCGACAGAACGTACCTGGTCTGGGCCCTGAGCTATGCCGTTGGCGGTATGGGACTGGGCATTTACATGGCGGCCTCGCACCAGCACGAGCAGCATGTCACGCACGCCCACCTGCTGCTGTTGGGTTTCGTGGCCTCGCTGGTCTATGGCGTGATCCACAAGCTGTGGCTGCAAGGGCCGGGTCACGGCATTGCCGTGGCGCAGCTCGTGGTGCACCAAATGGGCGTGCTGGCTATGTGCATGGGTCTGTTCTTGCTCTATGGCGGCTTTGCCAGTGGCGCGGTACTGGAGCCACTTCTCGGCGTGGCGTCCATCGCCGTATTGCTGGGTGCCGTGCTGATGCTGCGCATGGTGCTCACCAGCCGCCGCGGCGCCTGGGCCTGAGCGCTGGCGCTCAGGCGACTTCCTGCAGTTCCAAGGGACGCTGCACCGCCAGGCAAAAGCGCCCGCGCCCGGTTTTCTCGATGCGGATCCAGGGGCCGCGCTCGACCAGGCGGCGCTGCAGCAGCACCAACCGGGCCTCTAGGTTGTCGGTCACGTCCGGCAGACCCAGCTCGGGTGCCAGGCGCAGCTCGCGGTTGGTGAATTCGGTGCGCCCGAGACGGGTGAAGTCCTGCACCAGCTTCCAGAAGATGGCGCCGGCCACGCCCTTGATCAGGTAGTCGTCGCCAATGAAGACGCTGTCGTTCGTGGCGAAATGACGGATCTGCAAGGTCTGGCCCCCCGTGGGGGCTGGCACGCTGTCCGAGGGCTCGGGGTCGGATTGCTCCGGGTTGGCCTGCATCAGATCGATGCTGGCGCCCAGGTGCCCGGCCACGGCCACCAGCACGTCCTCGTCCTCGAAGTTGAACTGCAGGTCGTTCGGGCTCTCCACGAACAGCACACCCAGCAGGCGGCCGGTCGACAGAATGGGCACGGCCAACTGGCTGTGCGGTGCGTCCAGGCCTGGCCAGGGGATGTCCATGTCCAGGGTCAGGTCGGCGCTGCCCTCTTGCAAGCTGCTGCGGATGGCGGCGCTGTACTGGTAGGCGTTGGTCATGTGCATGATGCGCACCGGCGTGCGCTCGCGCGCGGCCATGCCGATGACGCCCTGGCCCATGTCGATTTCGGAACCCACACCGGAGGTGGCGTAGCCGCAGCTGGCCACCGTGTACAGGCGCTGGGTGACCGGGTCCAGCATCAGCACCATGGCGTGGCGCACGTCCAGGCAGTCGGCCAGCGCCCCCAGCGTGGCGTTGAGCAGTTCATCGAGTGCGGTGCAGCGCGCGAGCCGCTCGCTGACCTGGCGCACCGCATTGAGCAGGCCGCAGCGCGGTGGCGCGGCGGGCAGGTGGTCGCCCTCCAGGGCTTCGATGGATTGCACCTCGTACACGTCCGAGCCACGCAGGCGAAACACATTGGCCATGCCGGTATGGGAGGCGATGCCGGCGAGCTGGGCCTTCATGCTCTCGAACAGCGGGCCATCCTCTTCGGTGCGCAGGTAGCGGATGTGGATGCGGAAGAACTGCGCCGTCACCGGATGCAACACCAGCAGATTGGCATAGGGGTTGACCAGGATGTTCTGCCGCGTCTTGTTGAGAAACTGGAAGGACAGCGCCAGGTGGCGCTCGTCGATGTAGAACACCTGCGAGATGTAGGCCACATTGGGCACACCGTCCTGTGTGCAGGTGGCCATGATGGTGGGGATGGCGCCCTCCAGGCAGGAGCGGATGGCGCCCAGCGTCGGCGCGTTCATGGTGCGCTCCCTGTGGGCTGCGCAGCTCCAATGCGGGCGCCGGCGCGGCTGCCGGGCGTCTGGTCGAACGCCTCAGCGGGTGCAAATTGCACGGCCACCACGTCATCCACCGTGTAGGCCAGCATGGCGCGGGTGAAATGCGGCTCCACGCCCACGGTCTTCAGCTCCTTCTCCATCGCCACCAGATAGCGGTCTAACAGAGGGCGGTCGGCTTCGGTCATGGGGCGCGTGTGCACCCGGTCGGCCTTGACCTGCAGTGTGCGGTGGCTGGAGGGCTGGCTGAAGACCACGGCAATGCGCCCGGTAGTGGCCAGGTTCTGCAGCAGCTGGCGGGACTGGCGCCGCGCCAGAAACACGGTCACCAGGGACCCGTCCGCGTTGATGGTGCTGCCCACCGCGCGCATCAGGCTGGGGCGCAAGGCCGCATCGCAGGCGCTGGCGATGGTCGACACGCCACCGACCACCATGGCGATCCAATCCGGCGCGAGCAGGGAGGACGTTGCACTCATGCGGCGGGATTGTAGGGGCGCTTGGGCTATAGGCGAAACCGCTTGCGCGTCAGGGCCAGCGCCACCCAGAACGACACGCCGGTATAGGCCAGCAGCACCAGCGTATGGCGCAGCACGTGGGTGGGCCACTGGTCCATGAACAGCGGGCGCACCAGCGCCACGGCGCTGGACAGGGGCAGCCAGTCGGCCACCAGGCGCACGGCCTGCGGCAGCTGTTCCAGCGGGAAGAACACGCCGCTGAGGAACATCATGGGCGTGAGAAACAGCGTGAAGTAGTAGGTGAAGAAGTCGTAGCCCGTGGCCAGCGCGTTGAAGATCAGCGCGATGCAGCTGAAGGTGATGCCCACGCCCAGCAGGATGGGCCAGGCCACCAGCAGCTTCGGGCTGTGGCTGATGTTCAGCGCCAGCATCACGCCCAGGATGGCGGTCACGGTGAACAGCGACTTGAAGGCCGCCCACAGCATCTCGGCCAGCACGATGTCGTCCAGCCCCACCGGCGCGTTCATGATGCCGTCCCAGGTTTTTTGCACGTGCATGCGCGAGAAGGCAGAGTACAGCGCCTCGAACGACGCCGCCTGCATGGCGCTCATGCAGATGGAGCCGCTGGCCAGGAACAGGATGTAGGGCACCTGCACGGCGGCGCCGGTCGGGCCGGCCACGGTGATCTGCCCCACCAGCGCGCCCATGCCGTAGCCAAAGGCCACCAGCCACATCAGTGGCTCGGCAATGTTGCCCACCAGGCTGGGGATGGCCAGCTTGCGCCACACCAGCAGGTTGCGCAGAAACACGGGCCAGAAGCGCAGCGAGAGCTGCGGGGCGCGCCATGGCGTGGGCGGTTTTTTGGATTGAAACGGGCCTGCAAGCGCCGTGGAATCTGCGTGGACAGCTCTGTTATTCATAGCATCAACCTTCTTCCCGGATCTGACGGCCGGTGAGCTTGAGGAACAGATCCTCCAGGTTCGCCGGCCGGTGCAGCGTTCGCAGCTGCGGGTGCGCGTGCAGGGCCTGCAGCAGGGCGGCGGCGTTGCCGGTGTAGAAGAACACGGTCTCGCCGCTGACTTCCACGCGCGCCGCCATGGCCCGCAGGGGTGACTCCAGCAGCGCCAGGGCGCCCACGCCGTAGACCTCCACCACGTCGGGCTCCAGGTGCTGGGCGATCAGGTCGCGTGGTCGGCCTTCGGCAATCTTGCGGCCGTGGTCCAGCACCAGCAGGCGGTGGCACAGGCGCTCGGCCTCGTCCATGAAGTGGGTGGTCAGCAGAATGGACTTGCCCTGCTGCAGCAGCAGCTGCAGGCGCTCCCACATCAGGTGGCGGGCCTGCGGGTCCAGTCCGGTGGTGGGCTCGTCGAGCATCAGCAGGCGTGGGTCGTTGACCAGGGCGCGCGCCAGCGAGAGACGCCGCTTCATGCCGCCCGACAGCTCACCCGGCTTGGCGCCGGCCTTGCTGCTGAGCGAGGCAAATTCCAGCAGTTGCGGGATGCGGGCCTTAATCTGCGCGTCCTTCAGACCGAAGTAGCGGCCGTAGACCAGCAAGTTTTCGGCGCACGTGAAGTCCGGGTCCAGCGTGTCCATCTGGCTCACCACGCCCAGCTGCGCCTTGATGGCCAGCGCGTCGTGCGGCATGTGCAGGCCCAGGGCCTGGATGCTGCCGCCGTCCGGGGTGGTCAGCCCCAGGCACATGCGGATGGTGGTGGTCTTGCCCGCGCCGTTGGGGCCGATCACGCCCAGGCATTCGCCGGCGGCAATGCTGAAAGACAGGTCGTCGACGACTGTGGTGTCGCCATAGCGCTTGTGCAGATGCTGCGCGTGAAAAAGTTCGGATGGCATGCGGGCCATTGTGCCGTAGCACGGCGGTGGCGGCTCAGTCCAGCGCGCACAACCGGCCGCGCCCCAGGCTCTTGGCCTGGTACAGGCCGTTGTCGGCGCGCACCATGAGCTGGGTGAGCGTGGCGTCGTCGGGGCGCAGCAGGGCCAGCCCGGCGCTGAAGTCCACGCTGAGCAGGGGTTGCTGCACGCAGGCGTTTTCCAGGGCGCGGCGCAGCCGCCGCTCCAGCTTCACGGCGGCCGCGTGGTCGGTGTGCGGCAGCAGCAGCACAAACTCCTCGCCGCCGATGCGCGCGACCAGGTCGCTGCTGCGGCGGTTGTCGCGCAGCACGCCACCGAACATGCGCAGCACGGCGTCGCCCACGTCGTGGCCGTGCAGGTCGTTGATGCGCTTGAAATGGTCCAGGTCCAGCATGAGCAGGGCCAGCGGCGTGCCGTGGCGCTCGGCCTGCGCAAACAGCCCCGGGGCGCGCTCCTCCCATCCGTGGCGGTTGTGCAGGCCGGTGAGGTGGTCGGTAAAGGCCTGCTCCCGCAGCTGGGCTTCGGCCTCTTCGCGCCAGGCCACCAGCACGGCCAGGTTGCCCATGACCAGCGTGATGTTGGTGGCCAGCAGCGCCAGCACGTTCACTGGGTGCGGCGTGCGGAAGGTGGGGTACAGCTCGGTGAAGAAGAAACCCAGCACCCCGCGGGCAGCGGTGAAGCCGGCCATGACCAGGGTGCAGGCGAAGACCACCCAGCGCCAGTTGCCGACTTTCCGGGTCGTGGGCCGCAGCGTGGCCTGGCACACCACCAGCAGCTCCAGGGCTACCAGCAGGTTGGCCCAGCCCACCCGGATGGGGTAGCTCTGGAAGGACAGGGCGTAGCCCAGCGGCGTGAGCACCACCAGGGCCCACAGCAGCCGCTGGCCGCGCCGCGGCCCCAGCCAGCCCTGCAGGGCCCGGAACAGCAGCGCCTGGCTGACCCCGGTGCAGGTCATGGACAGGGTGGACAGCACGAGGTCGGGCCACTGGTCCTTCCACAGGCTGGAGAGGATGATGGCGATCCACCCCATGGCGTGCACGATCAGCGCCGCCCGGGCGCTGGCGGCCGCAGGGCTGAGGCGCCGCCCCATGATGATGGGCAGCGTGGAGGCCATCAGCAGCAGGTTGGCTGCGTTGATGACCAGCAGGGTGCTTACGTCCAGCGTCATGCGGGCTTACTGGAAGGCCACTTCGGCAAAGCTGCGCAGCTTGCGGCTGTGCAGCTGGTCCACGCCCTGGGCGCGCAGCAGTTCCAGCGCGCGGATGCCGATGCGCAGGTGCTGGTCCACCCGTTCGCGGTAGAAATGGTTGGCCATGCCGGGCAGCTTGATCTCGCCGTGCAGCGGCTTGTCGCTCACGCACAGCAGGGTGCCGTAGGGCACGCGGAAGCGGAAACCGTTGGCGGCAATGGTGGCGCTTTCCATGTCCAGCGCCACGGCACGGCTCTGGCTGAAGCGGCGCTGGGGCTGGTTGTCGGGCAGCAGCTCCCAGTTGCGGTTGTCGGTGGAGGCCACGGTGCCGGTGCGCATGATGCCCTTGAGCGCGGCGTGCGGCAGCTGCGTCACGTCGGCCACGGCCTGTTCCAGGGCGACCTGGATTTCGGCCAGCGCGGGGATCGGCACCCACAGCGGCAGTTCCTCGTCGAGCACATGGTCCTCGCGCACATAGCCGTGGGCCAGCACGTAGTCGCCCAACTGCTGGGTGTTGCGCAGGCCGGCGCAGTGGCCCAGCATGATCCAGGCATGCGGGCGCAGCACGGCGATGTGGTCGGTGATGTTCTTGGCGTTGGCCGGCCCGACGCCGATGTTGACCATGGTGATGCCGGCGCGGTCGGCGCGGATCAGGTGGTAGCCCGGCATCTGGGGCAGGCGCGGGGGCGCCTTGCCCAGGGCGTCCAGGGCCTCGGCGGGCAGGCCCGCGCGGCGGGTGACCACGCCACCGGGCTCCACAAAAGCCAGGTACTCGCTGGTCGGGTCGGCCATGGCCGCGTGGCCCAGCGCGATGAACTCGTCGATGTAGAACTGGTAGTTGGTGAACAGCACGAAATTCTGGAAGTGCTCGGGCGCCGTGCCGGTGTAGTGGCGCAGGCGGTGCAGCGAATAGTCCACCCGCGGCGCGGTGAACAGCGCCAGCGGCTGCGGCTCGCCGGGGCGAGGCTCGTAGGTGCCGTTGGCAATGCCGTCGTCCATGGCGGCCAGCTCGGGCAGGTCAAACACGTCGCGCATGCGGGCGCGCCGCGCGGCGTCCATGGTGCCTTCCACGTGGTCGTTCTCGGCGAACGAGAAATGCACCGGAATGGGCTGGGTGCTGGTGGCCACTTCCAGCTCCACGCCGTGGTTCTGCAGCAGCAGGTGGAACTGTTCGCGGTAGTAGTCCTGGTACAGGTCGGGCCGGGTCAGCGTGGTCTCAAAGCGCCCGGGGCCGGCCACAAAGCCGTAGCTCAGGCGCGCGCTGTCGGCCGTGGCTACGCGTGACACCGTGTCGGTGTGGATGCGCACCAGCGGGTAGCACGCCCGCACGTGCTCCAGGGTGTCGTCACCGGCCACGAAGCGCTGCATGGCCTGGCGCAGGTGCTGGATGCTGGCGTCGTAAATGCGGGTGACCTGGGCCAGGGCCGCAGCCGGGTCGCTGAAGCGCGTGGGGGCAATAAAAGGCGGTAAATGGGGCATAGCCCCATTGTGCCGCGGTCCGTGCCACCCGTGCGGGCCTCGGGTAAGCCCTGTTGGCGCTCGCCCACCTTGCGGTAGAGTGGCCCATTTGGCTCTGGGGGGACGGTCTATGGTGCAGGGATTGCGTGGCTGGCGCCGTGCCGGGTTTGCGTTGGCCAGCGTGCTGCTGGCCGTTGTGTTGCTGGTTGGGGGCGCGTTGCTGTACCTCGGCATTCCCCAGAACGCCGCCGGCATGGCGGCCAAGGGCGTGTGCTCGGCGGCCTTTGTGGCCGGGCGCCCCGTGCAGAACCTGCTGGCCGACGACGTGCTGCCCGCCAGCCCGGTGCTCAAGGCCATCAGTCTGTCGGTGGATGCGCAACAGCACAGCGTGACGGCGCGGTTTGCCGGCGCGTTTGCCCGCCGCGCCGTGTTGCTGCCCCACCGCGGCTGCGTGCTGGACCAGGAGCCCGATGCCAGCGCCCGCCCGTATGTACCCGCGGTCGACGCCTCGCGGCCCTGGCCCCGGGGCGAGGCGGCCGTGCCCCCCGCGCAATGGGGGCCAGGCGTGGACGCCGCGCGCCTGCAGCAGGTGGCCGATGCCGCTTTTGTAGGGGCTGGCGACCCTCTGGCGGGCAACGCCCGCGGGCTGGCCGTGGTGCAAGGCGGCCGCCTGCTGGTGCTGCGCGATGCGCCGGGATGGGCGCCCGGAACCGGCCTGCACGGCTGGTCCATGACCAAGACCGTGACCGGCATGCTGACCTACAAGCTGGCGGCGCAGACCGGCCTGCCGCTGGATGCCGCCGTGGTGGATGCCTTCCTGCCCGGCCGCGCACCGGCCTGGGTGGCCGACTGGCGCCAGGATGCGCGCAAGGGCATCACGGTGTCGGACCTGCTGTACATGCGCGACGGCCTGGCCTCCACCGAAGACTACGCGCCCTGGGGCTCGGTGCCCCACATGCTGTGGGGCGAGCCCGACACGGCGGCCTGGGCGGCACGCCATCCGGGTGAGGCTGCGCCGGGCACGCGCTGGCGCTACCTGAGCGCCACGGCCAATGTGCTGGCGGCCGTGGCACGCGGCCGGTTTGCATCGGACGCGGCGTACTGGGCCTATCCCCAGACGGCGCTGTTTGACCCCATTGGCGCCCGCTCGGCCGTTTTGGAAACCGATGCCAGCGGCAACTGGGTCGGCTCCTCCTACCTGTGGGCCAGCGTGGGCGACTGGGCCCGGCTGGGGCAGCTGATGCTGCAGGACGGCCAGTGGGACGGCGCGCCGGTGCTGCCGGCGGGCTGGTTGCGCCGCGCCAGCACGCCGGCCACCGCGCAGGGCGAGGGGCAGGGCTATGGCGCCATGAGCTGGCTGATGGGCCAGCCGACGGACGGCATGTGCAAGGGCATGCCCGGTGTGCCGCCCGATACCGTGGCCATGAGCGGACACTGGGGCCAGATGGTGGCGGTCGTTCCTTCGCGCAACGCGGTGGTGGTGCGCCTGGGCTGGACGTTCAAGCGTGACCAGTTCGATGGCTGCCGGCTGCTGGCCGACGTGCTGTCCGCGCTGGCGAAATAATACGGACCTGGCCCACGCCACCGTGCCGAAGACCCCTGTGCACGACCCCCATGATTCCCCGCCGAACGCAACGGGCTTCCCGTCCCTTCACTGGGAGGACGAGGAGGTGCCGACCCGACCGCTTCCGCTGCACGAGCGCCCCCTGCAGGCGCGCATCGACAGCGAGATGGCGGTCATCGCCGCGCACCACCCCCGCATCGCGCGGGCCATTGAAACCTTCTGGGGCCACCACGATTGCGTGGAGTACCTGAAGACACTCATCCTCAGCGGCGGCTACAGTGAGCGCGAGCACCGCGTCGGGTTCAAGTCCGAGGTCCTGTCCGCCCTGATCAACCTGGCGGCACTGCACCGGGTGTTGCCCCGCAATTTGCCCTAAAATCGGCTTCTGACCCTTGTAAATACTGCGCAGATAGCTATTGATTTTGTAGCGTTATCGGGCGCCGCGACTCTTTTCATTGCTCTCATGACCCCATCTCTCGCACCCACGCAACACCACTTTGACGTGCTTATCGTCGGCAGTGGTCTGGCCGGCCTGTCGGCGGCCCTGCACCTGGCGCCCACCCACCGCGTTGCGGTTCTGACCAAGCGCGCCATGAGCGACGGCTCCAGCAACTGGGCCCAGGGCGGCATTGCCGCCGTGCTGGCCGAGGGCGACAGCTTTGACGCCCACGTGCAGGACACGCTGGTGGCCGGTGCCGGCCTGTCGGACCCGGCGGCCACGCGCTTCGTGGTGGAGCATTCGCCCGAAAGCATTGCCTGGCTGCGCGAACTGGGCGTGCCGTTCTCGCAGGAAGACGGCCACCTGCACCTCACGCGTGAGGGCGGCCACAGCGCGCGGCGCATCGTCCACGTGACCGACGCCACCGGCGCGGCGGTGCAGAAGACGCTGATCGAGACCGTGCGCCGCACACCCAACATCACCCTGTTCGAGAACCACACCCTGGTCGACCTGATCACCGAGCGCAAGCTCGGTCTGGTGGGTGCTGACCAGCCCAACCGCTGCCTGGGTCTGTACGCCCTGGACGAGGCCACCGACTCGGTGCACACCTTCAGCGCGCCGCACACCATCCTGGCCACCGGCGGCGCTGGCAAGGTCTACCTCTACACCACCAACCCCGACACCGCCACCGGCGACGGCATCGCCGCCGCCTGGCGCGCCGGCTGCCGGGTGACGAACATGGAGTTCATCCAGTTCCACCCCACCTGCCTGTACCACCCGCACGCCAAGTCCTTCCTGATTTCCGAAGCCGTGCGCGGTGAGGGCGGGCGCCTGCTGCTGCCCGACGGCACGCGCTTCATGCCCCAGCACGACGAACGGGCCGAACTGGCGCCGCGCGACGTGGTGGCCCGCGCCATCGACTTCGAAATGAAGAAGGGCGGTTTCGACTGCGTGTACCTGGACATCTCGCACCAGCCGCTGGCCTTCCTGCTAGAGCACTTCCCCAACATCCACGCCCGCTGCCTGGAGCTGGGCATCGACATCAGCAAGCAGCCCATTCCCGTGGTGCCGGCGGCGCACTACACCTGCGGCGGCATCCACGTGGACCTGAGCGGGCGCACCGACATCACCGGCCTGCACGCCATCGGCGAGGCCACCTACACCGGCCTGCACGGCGCCAACCGCCTGGCCAGCAACTCGCTGGTGGAGTGCATGGTGTTTGCCCGCTCGGCGGCGGCCGACATCGGCGCCACGCCGCTGCCGCAGCCGCCGGTGCTGCCGGCCTGGGACGACAGCCGCGTGACCGATGCCGACGAGGCGGTGGTCATCTCGCACAACTGGGACGAGCTGCGCCGCTTCATGTGGGACTACGTGGGCATCGTGCGCACCAACAAGCGCCTGGAGCGTGCTGCCCACCGCATTGCCCTGCTGCAGGGCGAAATTCAGGAGTTCTACGCCCACTTCCACGTCACCCGCGACCTGCTGGAGCTGCGCAACCTGGTGCAGGTGGCCGAACTCATCGTGCGCTCGGCCCAGTCCCGCCACGAAAGCCGGGGTCTGCATTTCAGCCGCGATTACCCGGCCATGGCCGCGCAGGCGGTGCCGACCACCCTGGTGCCGCTGGCGCAGAAACCCTAAGGGGAACGGCCCGCTCAGGTCCGCCGGCGCGTGACCGGCGGGTTGAACTGGGCGCTCCAGTCCAGGAACGCCTCGGCTGGCATCGGCCTGGCCAGGAAATAACCCTGGGCGATATCGCAGCCCAAGGCGGCGAGCTGGTCCCAGTGGGCCTGTGTTTCGACGCCTTCGGCCACCACCTTGCGGCCCAGGTCGTGGGAGAGATCGATGGTGGAGCGCACGATCAGCAGGGACTCCTTGTTGGTCAGCATGTCGAGCACGAAGGACTGGTCGATCTTGATGCAGTTCACCGGCAGCTTCTGCAGGTAGGTGAGCGACGAGTAGCCGGTGCCAAAGTCGTCGATGTAGAGCGCAATGCCGTCGCTGCGCAGTTCGCGCAGCACCCGCAGCGCGGACTCCGGGTCGTCCATCACCATGCTTTCGGTGATCTCCATTTCGAGCAAGCCGGGGGCCACCCCCAGACGGGTCTGCAGCCGGTGGACGCGCTCGCGCAGGTCGGCGTCGCGCAGGTTGTGCGCAGAGAGGTTGACCGCGATTGGCAGTGCGCAGCCCTGGCGCGCCCAGGCCTGGTTCAGGCGCAGCGCGGCCTCAACCACCCAGTCGGTGATCTGGTGGATGAGGCCGGTGCGTTCGGCGAGCTCGATGAAGGCGGCCGGTGCAATCAGGCCGCGTTCGGCATGCTGCCAGCGGACCAGGCCTTCGGCGCCACACACCCGGCCCGTGGCCATGTCCACCTTGGGTTGCAGGTAGAGCCGCAGATCGCCGGCCTCGATGGCGTGGCGCAGCTCCCCCGCCAGGGCCAGGCGCTGCGATTGGTCCTGGTTCTGGGTCGGGTCAAAGACCACGTGCTTGAGCCCCCGCCGCTTGGCCTCGTGCACGGCAATGTCCATGCGCCGCAGCAGGTCGTGGGCCGTCGTGCCGTGGTCCGGCAGCACCACGATCCCGCTGCAGGCCGATACCTCCAGGGCGATGCTGGCAATCGGAAACGGCTCGGCCAGCCGGGCCTGCAGGTGCTGCAGCGTGGCCACCGCGGCGTTGACGTCGCTGTCGGGCAGCAGGACGGCGAATTCATCACCGCGCAGGCGCGCGACGGTGGCTGCCTCGGGCGCGGCGTCGACCAGCCGGGTGCCGAATTCCCGCAGGATCTGGTCGCCCTGGCTGAATCCCAGGGCCGCATTGATGTCGTTGAGACGCTCCACGTTGACCTGCAGCGCGGCTGCCGGCCGTTTGCGTCGGGTGCTGGTGGCGATGGCCGCCGTGAGCGCCTCCGAGAACTGCACCTCGTTGGGCAGCCCGGTGAGCGTGTCGTACCGGCTCAGGCGTTGCAGCGCGGCCTGGGTCTTTTGCTGCTCCACCCGTGCGCGCAGGGTCGTGATGCCGAAGGCCAGGTCATCGGCCGACTCGGTGAGCAGCGTCACTTCATCCTGCCCGAAAGAGTCCGGCTCGGCGGCGTAGATGACGATGCCACCGATGACCTCGCCGTCCACGCGCAGGGGGCAGGCCACACCGCAGGCACAGCCGGGCAGGTAGGGGCGCCAGGGCTCGTAGGCCGGATCGGTGAGGATGTTGCGCACCACGCTGGTCTGGTTGGTGCGGATGGCGGTGGCCACCGCGCCACGGCCGTGCGCGTTGTCGCCCCAGCTGCCGTTCATCAGGCGCAGGGTGTCGATGCCGCCGGGGTGGTTGCACTCCGCCATGGGCCGCAGGGACTGGTAGTCGTCGTCCACGCGGAACCACACCGAGGCCATGAGGTAGTTGCCCGTCGTCACGATGGCGCGGCACATGGTGTCGAGCAGCTCCTGCTCGTCGGTCGCGCGCAGCATGGTGCGGTTGCCGGCGCTCAGGGTCTTGAGTGCGCGGCTGACATGCTCGAGCTCGCGCACATGCTGCGCCAGCGCGGTGTTGAGCGACTGGATCTTGTCCTCGGACTGCTTGCGTTCGGTGATGTCGTAGCCCAGCACGTAGTAGCCCGTCACCCGGCCCTGCGCGCCCCGCTTGGGGACGTAGTTGACCGTATGCCAGATGCCGGGGAAGGGTTGCCAGTCGTAGTTCTTGGGCACCCCCTGCAGCGCGCGGGTGATGAGCGGCGAGGCAACGGCGTAGCGCTCGTCGCCCAGAATCTCCTGTACCGTACGCCCCGTGATGTCGGTCTGCCCGGGCGCGAAGCAGGTCTGGTAATGGTGGTTGACGTACACGTAGCGCTGGTCGGCGTCGACGTAGGCAATCAGTGCGGGCACGTAGTTGATCACGCTGCGCAGGTGGTCTTCACTTTCCAGCAGCTGCATGGTGCGCTCGCGGACCCGCTGCTCCAGCTGTTCGTTCTGCTCGCGGATGGTTTTCTTGGCCTGCCGCTCGGCCGTCACGTCGCGAAAGACCAGCACCACGCCCTTGAGCCGGCCGGCGTCGTCCCGTATGGGGGCGGCGCTGTCGGCGATCGGGTATTCGCGGCCATCGCGCGCGATGAGGGTGGTGTGGTTGGCCAGCTCCTGCACCTCGCCGGTTGCCAGTGCCTTGGCCACCGGCACCACCGCCGGGGCGCGCGTGTGCTCGTGGATGATGCAAAACACCTCTTCAATGGGGCGCCCCTGCGCCTGCTCCAGCGACCAGCCTGTGAGCCGCTGCGCGACCGGGTTCATGCGGGTGATCCGCCCCAGAGTGTCGGTTGCCAGCACCCCGTCGCCGATGGAATACAGCGTGGTGGCGAGGCTTCTTTCGCTTTCGGCCAGCGCCTCCCGGCTGGCCTGTGTATCGTGCAGCTGGCGCCGGATGAGCACGTAGGTTGCGCTCAGCAGGCCCAGCAGCAGCAGCGCCACCAGCGCGCCGGCGACCAGCATGGTCTGACGCGCATGCTGCTGCTCGGCCGTGCGCATCTGCAGCAGCCGCAGCTCCTCGTCTTCCATGGCGTGCAGCAGCCGGTGCATGCGCTCCCGCGTCTCCGGCAAGGGGGCCGTCGCAATGTAGGCCGATGCCGCCTCAAAGCCCTGGGTCTTGCGCAACTGCTCGGTTTTCCGGGAGATGGCCAGGCGCTCGTCGATCACTGCGCGCAGCCGCCCCCAGCGCTCCAGCTGGAGCGGGTTGTCGTCGACCAGCTGGTGCAGGCGCAGCAGGGTCTGTTCCCGGGCGGCGATCGAGGCATCGCGTTCGGCGAGCCGTGCGACGTCGCCCGATATCCGGAAGTTCTGCGTGCTCAGCTCGATCTGCAGCGTGTCCCCGCTGGCGCGGGTCAGGATGCGGAGCACCTCGTTCGAGTGGGCCACCCAGCCGGCCGCCTCGGTCGCGTCGTTGGCCAGCTTCCAGGTGGCAACCGTGAGCCCCGCAACCACCAGCACGGCGGCAGTGAATGCGACCCGAATCTTGGCCTCGAAGCTGGAGTGTCGGTGCACTGGTCCCCCCGGTTCTGGATTCCTGTCATTGTGTCACCGCAGCCGCCTGCGCGCCGATGCGACCCTTTTTGCAGCGTGGGAACTGGTTGGGTGCGGCCGTTTGCCGGCCGCAGGCCGGGTGTCAGCCAGGCAGCCGTGCGACCTGGCGCTCGAATTCCTCCAGCGGCACAGGGCGGCCGAACAGATAGCCCTGGTAGGCGTAGCAGCCCTGCTGGGCCAGGAACGCGCGCTGCGCGTCCTGCTCCACGCCCTCGGCAATCACGGCCAGTCCCAGGCTCTCGGCCAGGGCCACCACCATCTTGGCGATGGCGGCATCGTTGGAGTCGGTCAGGATGCTGCGCACGAAGCTCTGGTCGATCTTCAGCTGGTCCAGCGGCAGGCGCTTGAGGTAGGAGAGGGAGGAGTAGCCCGTGCCGAAGTCGTCCAGCGAGAAGCCCACGCCGCGCGCCTTGAGTGTTGCCATCTTGGCGATGACGCCCTCCACATCACTCACCAGGTGGCTCTCGGTGAGTTCCAGCTTGAGCCGCTGCGGGTTGGCACCGGTATGGTCCAGCAGGGCCAGCACCTGGGAGACGAAGTCGCGGTGGTGCAACTGGCGGGCGCTCACGTTGACGGCAATGGTGAGGTGCGCCAGGGCGGGCTGCCGGGCCCAGCGCACCAGTTGCTGGCAGGCGGTCTGCAGCACCCATTGCCCCAGGGGCAGGATGGTTCCGGTTTCCTCGGCCAACGGAATGAATTCCAGCGGCGAGACCAGGCCCCGCTTGGGGTGCTGCCAGCGCAGCAGCGCTTCCACGCCGGTAAGGTGGCCCTGCTGGTCCACCTGGGGCTGGTAGTACAGCGCGAACTGGTTGTTCAGGATGGCCTCGTGCAGGTCGGCCTCCAGGTTGGCGCGGGTGGTGACCACGGATTGCATGTTGGGGTCGAAAAACCGCAGCGCGTTGCGCCCGGCCGCCTTGGCCTGGTACATGGCGAGGTCGGCGCGCTTGAGCAGCTCGTCAACCGTGCTCTGGTGGTCGAAGAACAGGGCCACGCCGGCGCTCAGGGTGCAGCGGTGCGCATGCGCGCCGAGCTGGAAGGCGTGGTTCGCGATGCCCAGGATCTTTTCCCCCACCACTTCCGCCTGCGTGGCGGCGTCTTGCGCGCTTTCACCCAGGTCGTCCAGGATGACGACGAATTCGTCGCCCCCGAAACGGGCCACCGTATCGCCCTCGCGCACATGGGACTCGAGTTGCCGCGCTACCTCTTTGAGCAGCAGGTCGCCAAAGTCGTGGCCCAGCGTGTCGTTGAGTGTCTTGAAGTTGTCCAGGTCGATGAACAGCAGGGCGCCGTGGCGCCCGCTGCGTGCGCTGGAGGCCACGGCATGCTTGAGCCGGTCCAGCAGCAGGCGGCGGTTGGGCAGCCCGGTCAGCGGATCGTAGAAGGCCAGGCTGTTGATCTCGGCGTGCGCGGCCTTGCGCGAGGTGATGTCGGTGATGGTGGCAACGTAGTTGGTCACCCGGTTCGCCCCGTTCTTGACGGCGGTGATGGTGAGCCATTCGGTGTACAGCGAGCCGGCCTTGTGCCGGTTCACGACCTCGCCCTGCCAGGTGCCGCTGCGCTGCAGGCTGTCGCGCATCTGGTCATAGAAGACAGCATCGTGCCGTCCCGAACTGAGCAGACGGGGGGTCTGGCCGATGGCCTCGTCCGCCGAGTAGCCGGTGATGTCGGTAAAAGCCCGGTTGACCCGCAGGATGATGCGGTCTGCGTCGGTCACCAGCATGCCCTCCTGGGATTCGAAGGCGATGGCGGCGATGCGCAGGTCGGATTCGACCTGCCGGCGCGCGGTGATGTCCTGGGCGATGCCCAGGTAGCCAATGACTTGGCCGGCGGTGTCCACGCGGGGGGTGATCGACAGCTGCACCGGAACGTGCGAACCGTCCTTGCGCACGTAGGTCCATTCGCTCTCTTCCGGCTGGGGTGTGCGATGGCTCAGGGTCGTGAAGAATTCGAACCCGGACGGCACCTCGCCACCGTGCTGGAGCGACGCGGCCTGGGCCCGCTCCACCACTTCGGAGCGCAGGTGGAAAAGCCCCGGGCTCTTCTGGCCCACCACCTCATCCGCGCGGTAGCCGAGCAGGGCCTCGGCCCCTGGGTTGAAGACGGTGATGATGCCCTGCACATCGGTGGCGATGATGGCGTAGGCCGCGTGCATCAATACCGAGCTCTTGAGGGCCTCGCTGTCCTGCAGCGCGTTCTGGGCCAGCTTCTGGGTGGTGATGTCGGCGGCGTACACCACGACGGATTCCACCGTGCCCGCGTCGTTCTGCATCGGGTAGTAATTGAGCGAGAAATACCGCGCGCCCCGCTGGTCCTCGGTGTGGCGGGCCTGGCCGCTGCGCACGACCTCCTCCAGGTTGCGGCGCCGGATGGCCGCCACTTCGGGCGGAAAGAAAGCGAAGATGCATTGACCTTCCAGACTGTCCCGGGTCTGGTTCAGCCTCTGGGCTGCCGTTTCGTTGATGGCAAGGACCACGCCCTGGGTATCCACCAGGAAGATGCTTTCGGTCGTCGCGTTCAGGATCGCTTCAAATGGGTTCATGCGTCGTGCTAAAGCCTGCTGGCGGTTTCCGCAATGCCCCCGTGGTCGGGTCGTGCCGGCGTGTCCGTTCGCTATGTCTGCCCCCTGCTTCCAACGATTGGCCCGTGTCCCCGGGCTTGTAACGCACTGTACTACGCCGCGCCCAGGTGCGGGCGCAGGTGGCTGCCGGCCAGCGCCTGCTGTTTCTGCGCCGCCGTAAAGGCCAGCATACGGTCAATGGGGCGGCGCGCCAGCAGGCCCAGGGCGGGGTCCACCTGGATTTCATTGGCGCCGGTCTCCAGCACCTGGGCCAGGCCGGCCAGGCCGTTCATGGCCATCCAGGGGCAGTGGGCGCAGCTCTTGCAGGTGGCGCTGTTGCCGGCAGTGGGGGCTTCGATGAAGACCTTGCCGGGGTTGAGCGTGCGCAGCTTGTGCATCATGCCGTTGTCGGTGGCCACAATGAACTCGGTGGCGTCCAGGGTGCGCGCGGCGTTGAGGATGGCGGACGTGGAGCCCACGGCATCGGCCAGCGCCACGACCTCGGCCGGACTCTCGGGGTGCACCAGCACCTTGGCCTTGGGGTGTTCCTTCTTCAGCGCCTCCAGCTCGAAAGCCTTGAACTCGTCGTGCACGATACAGGCGCCGTTCCAGAACACCATGTCGGCCCCCGTTTCGCGCTGGATGTAGCCGCCCAGGTGGCGGTCGGGTGCCCACAGGATCTTCTGGCCGCTGTCTTTCAGGGCGCGCACGATGTCGAGCGCGCAGCTGCTGGTGACCAGCCAGTCGGCGCGCGCCTTCACGGCGGCGCTGGTGTTGGCGTATACCACCACGGTGCGGTCCGGGTGGGCGTCGCAGAAGGCGCTGAACTCCTGCACCGGGCAGCCCAGGTCCAGCGAGCAGGTGGCGTCCAGGTCGGGCATCAGCACGCGCTTTTCGGGCGACAGGATCTTGGCCGTCTCGCCCATGAAGCGCACGCCTGACACCACCAGCGTCTGCGCGGCGTGGTCGCGGCCAAAGCGGGCCATCTCCAGTGAATCGCTGACGATGCCGCCCGTTTCCTCGGCCAGGTCCTGCAGGTCGGGGTGCACGTAGTAGTGCGACACCATGACCGCATTCTTCTCTTTGAGCAGGCGGCGGATCTTGTCCTTCAGCGCGGCGCGCTCGGTGGGCGCGGGCTCCACCGGCACGCGCGCCCAGGCGTGGTGCGTGCTGCAGGCGTGGGGTTCGCCCGCGCGGTCGGTTTCGGGTTGTTCGTAGTCCACGTTGATGGTGGACGCCGGGGTTGCGGATGCTTGCATGGCGGGCCTCTTACAGCGCTTCAAAGCGCATGGAGTAGTCGACGGACTGCACGTCCTTGGTCAGCGTGCCGATGGAGATGCGGTCCACGCCGGTCTCGGCCAGCGCGCGCAGGCCGTCGAGCGTGACGCCACCCGAAATTTCCAGCACGGCCCGTCCGGCGTTGATGCGCACGGCCTCCTGCAGGGTGGGCAGGCCCATGTTGTCCAGCAGCACCATAGTGGCGCCGGCGCCCAGTGCCTCGTGCAGCTGCTCCAGCGTTTCCACCTCGATTTCCACAAAGTCGGCTTGCGCCGCAATGGGGGCGGCGCGTTGCAGCACCTGCGCCACGCCACCGGCAGCGGCGATGTGGTTCTCCTTGATCAGCACGGCGTCATACAGGCCCACGCGGTGGTTGGTGCCGCCCCCGCAGCGCACGGCGTATTTCTGCGCCAGGCGCAGACCCGGAATGGTCTTGCGCGTGTCCACGATGCGGGCCTTGGTGCCGGCCACCACCGCCACGTAGCCGGCCGTCTTGGTGGCCACGCCGCTGAGCAGCTGCAGGAAGTTCAGCGCCGTGCGCTCGGCCGTGAGCAGGGCCTGTGCGCGGCCGGTGACTTCCAGCACGACCTGGTTGACTGCGCAGCGCTGGCCGTCCTGCACATTCCAGGTCATCTGCGCCTGCGGGTCGCATTGGCGCACCGCTTCCTCCACCCAGGCCTGCCCGCACACCACGGCGCTTTCGCGGGCCAGCACGCGGGCGCGTGCCATGCGGTCGGGGGCAATCAGGCTGGCTGTCAGGTCGCCGCTTTCCACGTCTTCGGCCAAGGCGCGCGCCACATCGAACTGGGCCAGTTTGCGGACGGATTCGGTAGAGAAATCAAATGACTTTTGCATAACTAATAGGGTCAAAAAGCGGGGTGCACCGTGGTCTACACTACGCGACGTCGTTCGGGGCGGTCTTCGATGGTACACATCTTGCCGCTGGCTCTCCGTTTTTACCGCTAAGAACCATGTTCAGAACCCTGCTTAAATCCAAGATCCACCGCGCCAGCGTGACGCACTGCGAACTCCACTACGAGGGCTCCTGCGCCATCGATGAAGACCTGCTGGACGCGGCCAACATCGCCGAGAACGAGCAGGTGCACATCTGGAACATCAACAACGGCGAGCGCTTCATCACCTACGCGATCCGCGCTGAGCGCGGCAGCCGCATCATTTCGGTCAATGGCTCGGCGGCCCGC
This sequence comes from Rhodoferax sp. MLSD5-FHT05B10, assembly GCF_058793415.1. Lineage (NCBI taxonomy): Bacteria > Pseudomonadati > Pseudomonadota > Betaproteobacteria > Burkholderiales > Comamonadaceae > Rhodoferax > Rhodoferax sp. MLSD5-FHT05B10. The sequence continues at coordinate 29,626 of NZ_JBXAFT010000015.1, forward strand.
CGCGCCGCCAAGGGCGATCTGGTCATCATCGCCACGTTTGCCCAGGTGGCCGAAGCCGATGTGAAAGGCTTTGTGCCCCAGCTGGTGTTCTGCGATGACGACAACCGCATCAAGGAACAGCGCTCGACCATTCCGGTGCAGATGGCCTGAACGCCGTGACGCTGTCCACGATGGCGGCGCGCAGCGTGCGCGCGGTGTGGCACCCCTGCACACAGATGAAGCTGCACGAGGCCGCGTTGCCCGTGCCCATTGCCCGCGCGCAGGGCGTGTGGCTGTATGACGGTGAGGGGAACCGCTATCTGGATGGGGTGAGCTCCTGGTGGGTCAACCTGTTTGGCCACAGCCACCCGCACATCAAGGCCGCGCTGGTGGACCAGCTGGACACGCTGGACCACGTGATGCTGGCCGGCTTTACGCATCCGCCGGTGGTAGAACTGTCGGAGCGCCTGGGCGCGCTGACCGGCCTGGGCCATGCCTTCTACGGCAGCGACGGTGCCAGCGCGACCGAAATCGCGTTGAAGATGAGTGCGCACTACTGGCGCAATCGCGGCTACCCCGAAAAAAACCGCTTCATTGGCCTGGTCGGCGGTTACCACGGCGAGACCGTGGGCGCGCTGGCCGTGACCGACATTCCCCTGTTTCGCCAGGCCTACGCCCCCCTGGTGCGCCTGGCCGCCACCGTGGCCTCGCCCGATGCCCGGGGCGCCTTGCCCGGCGAGACCGCACAGGACGTTGCTGAGCGCGCGGTGGCCGATTTGCGCGCCTGGCTGGAGCAGCACCACGCCCAGACGGCTGCGCTGATTCTGGAGCCCCTGGTGCAGTGCGCGGCGGGCATGGCCATGCACGATGCCCATTACCTGCGCCAAGCCCGTGCCCTGTGTGACCAGTACCAGGTGCACCTGATTGCCGACGAGATCGCCGTCGGGTTCGGCCGCACCGGCACGATGTTTGCACACCAGCAGGCTGGCATCCGGCCCGATTTCATCTGCCTGTCCAAGGGCCTGACCGGCGGCACACTGCCCCTGTCCGCGGTGCTGACCACCGACGCGGTGTACGACGCCTTTTACGACGACGACGTGGCCCGCGGCTTCCTGCATTCGCACTCCTACACCGGCAACCCGCTGGCGTGCCGTGCCGCGCTGGCCACGCTGGAGCTGTTCGAGCAGACCGATGCGCTGGCTGCCAACGTGCAGCGGGCGCAGATGCTGGACCGGGCCTTTGCGCCGCTTACCCAGCATCCCGCAATCCGCCACGCGCGCCGCCTGGGCATGATCTGGGCCTGGGACGTGGACCCGGCCCTGACCCCCACGCCCTTCTTCGCCCGCCGCTACGCCCGCCACGCCATGGCCCAGGGCGTGGTGCTGCGCCCCATCGGCAACACGCTGTATGCCATGCCCCCGTACGTGATCGACGCCGAATCGGCCGAGCACCTGGCGCGCGGTGCGCTGGCGGCGCTGCAGGCCACGCTGGCCGAAGACGCGCCGGCGGTCGGGCGCGGCGCGGCGCTGGCACCCGGCCTGGCACTGCCGTGACCGCGGTCTTCGTCACTGGCACCGACACCGGTGTGGGCAAGACCCTGGTGAGTACGGCCCTGCTGCACGCGCTGGCGCACCACCACGCCCGCGTGGTGGGCATGAAGCCCGTGGCCGCGGGCACGGAAATGGTCAATGGCGTGCCCGCCAACGACGACGTGCTGGCCCTGCGCGCCGCCTCCACCTGCCGCGTGCCGGCGGAGTTGGACAACCCGGTGCTGTTGCCCGACCCTACCTCGCCCCATATCGCGGCGCAACGGGCGGGCGTGCGCATCACGGTGGCGCAGCTGGTCCACGCCTACCGCGCGCTGGCGCAGCAGGTGGATGCCGTGGTGGTGGAGGGGGCGGGCGGATTTCTGGTGCCCCTGTCCGATACCGAGAACGGGGGCGACCTGGCCCAGGCCCTGGGCCTGCCCGTGGTGCTGGTGGTAGGCCTGCGCCTGGGCTGCCTGAACCATGCCGTCCTGACGGCGCAGGCCATCGCCGCGCGCGGGCTCACGCTGGCGGGCTGGGTGGCCAACCATGTGGACCCGACCCTGCTGGCGCAGGCCGACAACATTGCGTACCTGCAGGGTCAGTTGCAGGCTCCCTTGCTGGCCACCATTGCCCACCAGTCCGCGCCGGATGCGCGGGCCATTGCATGGCACCTTCCGCCCGCGTGGCGCTAACGATGGATTTGTATGACGCATACGGTTTCCCTATCCCCCTCCTGGCTGGATGACTTTCCCGCCCGCATGGCCGAACTGGACCGTGCCCACCTGCGCCGCAAGCGCCGCGAAGTGGAGCCGCAGCGCGATGCCGACGGCGCCCTGGTGAGTGGCGTGCGCCTGTGCGTGGACGGGCGGCCCATGCTGGCGTTCTGCAGCAACGATTACCTGGGCCTGGCCCAGCACCCGGCGCTGGTGCAGGCGGCCTGCGCGGGCGCCCGGGCCTATGGCGTGGGTTCCACCGGCTCGCCGCTGGTCAGCGGCCACAGCACCGCCAACGCCGCGCTGGAGCAGGCGCTGGCCGCGTTTGTGGGCCTGCCCCGGGCGCTGTACTTCTACGCCGGCTTTGCCACCAACATCGGCATCGTGCCGGCGCTGGTGGGGCCGGGCGACGCCATCTTCTCGGACGCGCTCAACCACGCGTGCCTGATCGACGGCGCCCGCCTGTCCAAGGCGCAGATCCACCGCTACGACCACGCCCACCTGGCGGGTCTGGAGGAGGCCCTGGCCCGCAGCACCGCGGCCCGCAAGCTGGTGATGACCGATGCGGTCTTCAGCATGGACGGCGACGTGGCCGACATTCCCGCCCTGCTGGACTTGTGCGAACGCTTTGACGCCTTGCTGCTGCTGGACGATGCCCACGGTTTCGGGGTGCTGGGGCCGCAGGGGCGCGGCACCCTGGCGCAGGCCGGGCTGCGGGGGGCGCAGGCGTCGCGGCGGGTGCTCTATATGGCCACGCTGGGCAAGGCCGCCGGTGTAGCCGGCGCCTTTGTGGCGGGGGACGACACGCTGGTGGAGTGGCTGCTGCAGAAAACCCGCAGCTACACCTTCGCCACCGCCGCGCCGGCCATGCTGGCCACCGCGCTGAGCGCCAGTCTGCAGCTGATCGAGCACGAGGAGTGGCGGCGCAGCCACCTGCAGGCCCTGATTGCCCGCCTGCGCACGGGGCTGGCGGCGGGGCTGCAGGGCAGCCACTGGCGGTTGTCGGAGTCGCAGACCGCCATCCAGCCGCTGCTGATTGGAAGCAATGCCGAGGCACTGGCGGTGATGCAGGCACTGCAGGAGCGCGGGCTGTGGGTGCCCGCCATTCGCCCGCCGACCGTGCCCGAGGGCACAGCCCGCCTGCGCATTGCGCTGTCGGCGGCGCACACCGAAGCCGATGTGGACGCGCTGGTGCAGGCTCTGAGTGCACTGGCGACTGCTGTTTAAGCACAAAATAGGCCTGCAGGCCTCGTGGATGCTGCGCGGGCAGCTCCTGATTCAGGAGCGTTTGCGGTTGCGTGCGGGCAGGTATTGACCAAATGTTGTGGCCTGGCCCAGGTCAGCGGCAAATGCCCCCTGGTGCCAGGCTACACGTCCGCCAATGATGGTGGTGTCCACCGCGTTGCCATCGTTTACTAGGCGCATCAAACCCGTGAACTGGGCCAGCTGGGCTTCACGGTAGTGGGTCAGACTCGCGTCGAGTTTGACTGGGTCCACGATAACCACATCGGCCCGGTCGCCTACTTGCAGGCGTCCGGCATCCACATTGAACCAGTCGGCCAGCTCACGAGTCAGCCGCCATACGGCGCGCTCGATGGGCATGAAGGGTTCTTGGCGCAGTTCGGCATCGCGCACCAGTTTGAGCAGGCGCAGGCCAAAGTTGTAAAAGGCCATGTTGCGGATGTGTGCGCCCGAATCGGCAAAGCCAATCAGGGTGGACGGTTCGTTGACCAGCTTTTCCACCACGGCGGGGTTGTGGTTGGCGATCACGGTGCGCCAGCGCAGATGCTTGCCGTGGGTGATCAGGAGATCCAGAAACACGTCGGCCGAATTTTCCTTGCGCGAGCGCGCCACCTGACCGATGGATTGCCCCACCAGGGTGGCGTCGGGGCAGTCCACGATCCATGCGTCGTCCAGATCGCGGTGCCATACGCGCGGGCCAAACTTCTTTTCCACGTTGGCGCGAAACTGGCGGCGGTAGGCCGGATCTTGGAACAACGCGTTGCGTTTGAGCTCGTCAATCAGGTGCAATGCGGCCTGCCCGGCGGGGAACTCTTCAAACACCACAAACTCCACCCCGTCGGCAAAGGTCTCAAACGGCACCGGCAGGGTTTGCCAGCGGAAGTCTGCACCGAGGCGGTTGACGAAGCGCGTGACAGGCCCCAGAACCTTGGCCAGAAGCGGATCGGCCTTGAGGTCCATCAGCGTGATGATGGTGGTTTTGAGCCGCTGGCGAAACCAGCCCAGGCTGTCGGCCAGGAACAGCACCAGATTCACCTTGGTCACCAGATTGGGTGCGCTTTGGTGAATGGCCCCGCGCTGGCGCAGCAGCCTAGTCAGGCGCCGGTATTCCTTCCATGTGGCATAGGTCGACGGCAGCGACTTGGAGCGCTGGCGATCGCCATCGAGCTTGTCCCAGGGGTTGGTCATGGTGGACAGGCCCAGCAGCCCCACGTCCAGCGATTCGTGCAGCCAGGCTTCCATGCGCTGCATTTCATCTTCCGTCGGGCGCACGTTGCCATCCACCGCGCGGTCCAGGCCCATCACGGCCACGCGCAAATCGGAATGCCCCAGGAACGAGGCCACATTGGGGCCCAGAGGATGCTGGCGCAGAAAGGCGACGTACTCGGTGGGGGTGCGCCAGGTTTTGCGTTCGCGCAGCAGGGGCAACACCGCCGTGCGCGGCACCGATTCCACGCGGGTAAACAGGTCGGAGCAGTCTTCGGCCTCGGAGAGCACCATGCTGATGGAGCAGCTGCCCACCATTACCGTGGTGACCCCGTTGCGCACCGATTCGTGCAGTGCAGGTGCGGCCACCAGTTCGGCGTCGTAGTGGGTGTGCATGTCCACAAAGCCGGGCATGACCCAACGCTGGAAGGCATCCAGCACCTGTGGGCAATCCGTCTCATCCAGCGCGGTGTCGCTGACTTGCGCTACCTGACCGTTGCGAATGCCCAGATGGCGCAGCGCACCCGAGGTGCCCGTGCCGTCGAAGAACAGTCCGTTTTTGATGATGATGTCGTACATGCGGGCCAGCTTACGCACCGGGTGCCCCAGCGCGAAGCGTAAAAACCCGAGGTGACGTGGAAAATCAGGCGGCTGCCAGCAGGGCGTCGCCCCACGCGCAGGGGCCGGTCAGGGTCAGGGTGACGGTGACCCAGTCGCCTTCGGCTTGTTGGTGCAGGTCGGCATCCCACACGCCACCATCGTCCAGGGGACCGCGCGGACCGGGGCTGTTGGCGTCGGCCCAGGCCAGCACGGTCCGCACTTCGGCCAGCACCTGTGGCAGCGCTGCAGGACGCACACTGGCCATGGCGTCCCAGCTGCCGGTGCCGTCGCCGTCGTCGCTGGCTTCGAATATCAGGTAATGCCGTTGCATGCAGTCAGTTTTTTTTCAGGCATCGCTTGGCGTCAGACGTCGGCGCCGCTCTGCGTCGGCGTTGGTTCGGTGTCGTTATCCAGGCGTTTCATGTTCTCCAGCAGCTTGAGCAGGTAGTGCAGCGAGTGGGTGATGTCGCTCACTGAAAACCCCTCCAGCGCCTGCTCGTAGTAGTGGTGAATCTTGGGCTGCGCCTGCACGATCCAGACCTCGCGGCCGGAATCGGTCATGGTGATCAGCCGCGAGCGGCGGTCGCGCCCGTCCGGGGCACTGCCGATGTGTCCGTCGCGCTCCATCCGGCTGAGCAGCCCGGAGAGGTTCTGGCGGCTCACCATCAGGTAGCGCGCCAGGTCGCCCACGCTCATGCCGCCTTCGGCCTCCGGCCGCGACAGGGCGCCCAGCACCGCCCACTGCTGGGTGGTCAAGCCTTCTTCCTCCACCGCACGGGTGCCTGTTTTGTGCAACATATTTGCACATTGGTAGAGCCGAAAGAACAAGTGGTTGGCCAGTTCCATGCGGGTTATGTTGGCGTTTTTGTTAGGGTTAACCACTATTCATCCAATCAAAAAGGAACTTGAACTGGCAACAGGGTTGCCGTAACATAAGACAATATATTTACACATCTACTTTACGCGATTGGCCTATTTTCGCAAGCGTAACAAGCCCGAGGCAGGAAAAACCGGAAATGCAGGAACAAAAGGAAACAAGATGCTGACCATCAACCTGTTCAATGGCCTGGTGTACGGGGCGTTGCTGATTGTGATGAGCTCGGGCCTGGCGCTGATCTACGGGCTGCGCCGCGTGGTGAATTTTGCGCACGGCGCGCTGTACATGGTGGGCGCCTATGTGGGCTACACGGTCGCGGTGCAGAGCAATTTCTGGGTGGCGCTGGTGGCCGCGCCGGCTTTCATGGTGGTGGTGGGCGTGCTGCTGGACCGCTACGGCTTTCGTCTGCTGCAGGACCGCGAACCGCTCAACGTGATGCTCGTGACCTTTGGTCTGCTACTGATCCTGGAGGACGCGGTGGTGGCCGTCTGGGGCAAGGGCAACTACTCGCTGTTCACGCCGGAGCTGCTCAACTTCTCCGTCAACCTGTGGGGCCACGACCTGCCGGCGTACCGCATCGGCGTCATTGTGGTCGGCGCCGTGGTGGCCCTGGGCCTGACCCTGTGGCTGCGCCACTCGCGCATCGGCCTGTTTGTGCGCGCCGCCAGCACCGACCCGGTCACCACCTCCATGCAGGGCGTCAACACCGACGCGCTGAGCGCCGGCGTGGTGGGTCTGGGCAGTGCGCTGGCGGGCCTGGCGGGCGTGGTGGCGGGGCCTTTTCTGTCCTTGTCGCCGCACATGAGTTCGGATGTGCTGATCGATTCTTTTGTGGTGGTCGTGATCGGCGGCCTGGGCTCCCTGGCCGGCGCCTTCATCGCGGCCCTGCTGCTGGGAATGATGCAGGCGGTGGGGGCGGTCTACCTGCCCGAGGTGTCAGTGCTGCTGCCCTTCATCTTCATGGTCGCGGTCCTGGTCTGGAAGCCGTCCGGCCTGGCCGGCAGTCGCACCTGAGTACCCGGAGAAACACATGCGTATCAGTCGAATGGGATTCCTCTCGCTGCTGGCCTTGCTGGCCGGGGCGGTCATCGTGTGGGTCACGCCGTCGAGCAGCCTGCTGGGCATGTTCACGCAGGCGGTCATCTACGCCATCTTCGCGCTCGGCGTGGGGGTGCTGCTCAAGCAGAACGGCCTGGTGAGTTTCGGCCACGCCCTGTTCTTTGGCGGTGCCGGCTACAGCATGGGGGTCATCCTCGCGCTGGACTGGATGCCGGCGGAATGGGCCATTCCCGTGGTCCTGTGCGGCATCGGCCTGGCGGCCTTCCTCATCGGCCTGGTGATCGTCCGGGTGCCGGGCATTGCGTTCGGCATGTTGACTCTGGCCATCGGCCAGATGGCGTATCTGCTGGCCACGCGGGCGCGGGGCATCACGGGCGGCTCCGACGGCATGGGCGTCAACTGGCCGGCCACGCTGTTTGGCGTCTCCCAGTCGGCTCTGCTCAAGCCGGCCACGCTGTTCCTGTTGTCCTGGACCCTGCTGGTGCTGGTGACCTTCGTGCTGCTGGTGGTGATGAAGACCCGCTTTGGCACCATCACCGAAGCGGTGCGGGACAACGAGGAGCGGGCCCGCTTCATCGGCATCCGGACCACGGTGCCCCGGGCGGCGGTGTATGCCATTTCCGCCATGGTGTCGGGCGCCGCTGGCCTGCTGTCGTGCTTCAACTCCGGTTTCGTCTCGCCGGCCAACCTGCACTGGAGCGTCTCGGCGATCACCCTGCTGATGGTGGTGGTGGGCGGTTTCAGGAAGCCGCTGGGGCCCATCCTGGGTGCCATCCTGTATTTCCTGGTGAAAGACCTGCTGGGCGAGTACGCCACCCACTCCATGGCCATCTTTGGCGCCGCCCTGATCGCCGTCATTGTGTTTGCGCCCGACGGAATCATCGGCCTGCTGGAGCGCCTGGTCTCGGGCCAGCGCGCGCAAGGTGTCGCCCACCGCGGCGGCCACTGACGGACGGCGCACAAGGACTCCCACATGAACCAGTACATACTCCAGACCGAAGACGTGGCCATCCACTACGGGGGCGTCAAGGCGCTTGATGGCGTGGACCTCACCCTGGAAAAAGGCCAGATCCGCGGCCTCATCGGGCCCAACGGCGCCGGCAAGTCCACCGTCATCGACGCCATCACGGGGCGGCGCAGGCTGACACGGGGTCGGGTCACCCTGGCCGGTGAGGACGTGAGCCACCTGGGCGCCGTCGAGCGGCGCATGCGGGGCCTGTCGCGCAGCTTCCAGCGCACCAGCATCTTTGGCGGCATGCCGGTGCGCAAACAGGTGGAGCTGGCCTCGTACAAGATGGGCGTGGCGGACTCGGCCAACGACGCCGAGGCTGTGCTCCAGGAGCTGGACCTGGCCCGACTCGGCAACACCCTGGCCGAAGACCTGGGCTACGGCGAGCAGCGCCGCCTGGACCTGGCGCTGGCGCTGGTGGGGCGGCCCAAGGTGCTGATGCTCGACGAGCCGATGGCCGGCCTGTCCGTCAAGGAATCCCAGGATCTGGCGCAGCACCTGAAGGCCCTGACCTCGCGCTGGGAGGTGTCCGTGCTGCTGGTCGAGCACGACATGGATGTCGTCTTTGGCATCTCCGATGCCGTCACCGTCTTCGAACTGGGGCGCGTGATCGCCAGCGGCGACCCCGCTGCGGTGCGCGCCAACCCGCGCGTGCGCGAAGCCTACCTGGGGAGCGCCGCATGACCGCCTTGCTCAATCTGAAGAATGTCCAGTCCTACTACGGTGCGGCCCACATCCTGCACGGCCTGAGCCTGCACGTGAATGCGGGCGAGCGGGTGGCGCTGATCGGGCGCAATGGCGTGGGCAAGACCACGGTCGTCAACACCATCCTGGGTCTGGCCCGGATGCAGGGTGGCCATATCCACTTCGGCGCGCAGGAGGTACGGACGCTGCGTCCCTACGTCGCGGCGCAGCATGGCATCGTGGTGGTGCCGCAGGGGCGGCGCATCGTGGCCAACCTGACGGTGGAGGAAAACCTGCTGCTCGGCGCCGCCGTTGGGCGCAAGGGGCCATGGACGGTGTCCGAGGTCTACCAGCTGTTTCCGATCCTGGCGGAGCGGGCGCACACCCCGGGCACGGCCCTGTCGGGTGGCCAACAGCAGATGCTGGCGGTGGGCCGCGCGCTCATGGCCAACCCCAGCCTGATCCTGCTCGATGAACCGACCGAAGGGCTGGCCCCCGTCATCGTCGACCAGCTGGCCGACATCTTCAACCGGGTGGCCGACCAGGGCACGGCCCTGCTGCTCATCGAGCAGAACATGAGCCTGGTGGTGCGCGTAGCCAAACGCTACCTGGCCATGGCCAAGGGCTCGGTGGTGGCCGAGGGCCCGGTGGTGCATTCCCGTGAGGGGCTCGAAGACCTGGAGTCGCACGTCGCGATCTGACAATTTCCGGCGGCCGGACCGTTTCCGGCGTTCTTAGCACTATCAGGAGACAGGCATGTTCAAACTCAAAGCAATTCCGCACCTGCTGGCGGGCGCCGTTCTGGTGGCGGCACTGCCCCTGCAGGCTCTGGCGCAAGCCAAGGAGCCGGTGAAGATTGCACTGGTGTCCTCCAAGTCTGGGGGCTTTTCCACCATGGGGGTCGACGTCATCAACGGCATCCGCTTCGCGGTGGACGAGGCCAATGCCAAGGGCGGGGTGGACGGCCGCCAGGTGATCGTCGCCGAAGGCGATGACGAAAGCACCCCGGACGCCGGGCGCCGCGTGGCAGAGAAGCTGGCGCGCGAGGGCCATAACCTGATCATCGGGCCCATCACTTCGGGCATCTCCCTGGCCATCAGCCAGAACCTGGCCCGCTGGGACGCGGCGTTCATCGGCACCATGAGCAAGGCCGACAAGCTCACCGGTGAAGCCTGCAACACGCGCTTCGTGCGCACCAACCACTCCGATGCCATGGACCTGGCCATGATCGAGCAGTGGCTCAAGGACATCAAGGGCAACAACTTTGCCATCCTGGCGGCCGATTACGTCTGGGGCCACGACTCCGCAAAGTCGTTCGAGAGCGTGGTGACCGGCAAGGGCAAGAAGGTGAGCCTGAAGCTGTTTGCCCCGCTGGGAACCAAGGACTATGCGCCCTACATCCAGCAGCTCAAGGCTGCTAATGTGGATGCCATCTGGTTTGCCGACGTCTCGGGCAGCATCGCCTTCGTGAAGCAGGCGGCCGACTTCAACCTGATTCCCAAGACCCCGCTGATCGGGCACGCGCTGCTGTCCAACTTCGTGGTCAACGCCACCGGCAAGGCCCTGGATGGCGTGCCCGGCAACGTCGGCTTCACGCCCGACATCAACACGCCGGCCACCAAGGCCTTCGTGAGCGCGTTCAAGGCCAAGTTCAAGCGCCTGCCCACCGACACCGAAGGTCAGGCCTACAACGGCGCCATGGTGCTGTTCCAGGGCGTGCAGCTGGCCAAGAGCGTGAACCCGGAGGCGGTCACCAAGGCCCTGCGTGGCGCCCAGGTCGAGACGCTCTACGGCAAGATGACCGTCCGTGCGGCCGACAACCAGTTGGTCATTCCCAACTACATCGCGCGCGTCAAGACAGCCGACGGCCAGCTGCGCCCGGTGATCGAGCAGACCTACGCAGAGACGACCGTGCCCGCCGCCTCGGCGCTGTGCAAGATGTAAGCCGTCCGGCTTGCACCGGGGCCGGCGCCGTCTGACGGCTGCCGGCCTTTTTTATTTAAGCAACATATTTGCGTATTAGTGCGAAAATGGTCGCTACAACAGCCGGCTGCATACCAATGATCTCAATGGCGTTTCCTACAGTATTGAAAATCGTCAGATTTTGACTAAAAAGGCACTTGCATCCGGAATTAAGTTGGCGTAATATGCGACAACATATTTACTTATATGTCTTGCGACACACCGGGTTTCGCAAGCATACCAACCCTGACCCGAGAAGGAAATAGCATGCAAAAACTCACAGACAAGACCATCATCGTGACGGGTGGCGGTGGCGGCATCGGTGGCGCAACCTGCCGCCGGCTCGCGCAGGAAGGCGCGAAAGTGGCAGTGTTCGACATGAACCCGGAAGCGGCCGAGAAAGTGGCTGCCGACATCCGCGCCCAGGGTGGCAAGGCGACGGCGTTCGTGTGCAACATCACCGACCGCGCCCAGGTCGACGCCGCCGTGGCGGCTACCGTGGCCCAGCTGGGCCCGGTCGACGTGCTGGTCAACAACGCAGGTTGGGATGTCTTCAAGCCCTTCGTCAAGACCGTTCCGGCCGAGTGGGACAAGCTCATTGCCATCAACCTGACCGGCGCGCTGCACATGCACCACGCCGTGCTGCCCGGCATGGTCGAGCGCAAGGCTGGGCGCATCGTCAACGTGGCCTCCGACGCGGCCCGTGGCGGCTCCTCCGGCGAAGCGGTGTACGCCGCCTGCAAGGGCGGGCTGGTGGCCCTGTCCAAGACCCTGGCGCGTGAACACGCCCGCCAGGGCATCACGGTCAACGTGGTCTGCCCCGGCCCCACCGACACCGCCTTGCTGGCCGGTGTGGCCGAGGGTGCCCGCGACCCCGCCAAGCTGATCGAAGCGTTCAAAAGCGCCATTCCCCTGGGCCGCCTGGGCCAGCCCGACGACCTCGCCGGTGCCATCGCCTTCTTCGCCAGCGACGACGCGTCCTTCATCACCGGCCAGGTCATCAGCGTGTCCGGTGGCCTGACCATGCACGGCTGATCCGCAGCCTTCCCCACACACCCACCTATTTGGAGAACACCATGGAATTCGAAGACATCCTGTACGAGAACCGCAACGGCGTCGCCTGGATCACCATCAACCGCCCCGACAAGATGAACTCCTTTCGCGGGCAGACCTGCGACGAGATCATCCGCGCCCTGAACAAGGCCGGCTACGACAAGAGCGTGGGCGCCATCGTGCTGGCCGGCGCCGGTGACCGGGCCTTCTGCACCGGCGGCGACCAGTCGGCCCACAACGGCAACTACGACGGGCGCGGCACCATCGGCCTGCCCATGGAAGAGTTGCACACCGCCATCCGCGATGTGCCCAAGCCCGTGATCGCCCGGGTGCAGGGTTTTGCCATCGGCGGCGGCAACGTGCTGTGCACGATCTGCGACCTCACCATCGCCTCCGAAAAAGCCATCTTCGGCCAGGTTGGCCCCAAGATGGGTTCGGTCGATCCGGGCTACGGCACGGCCTTCCTGGCCCGCGTGGTCGGCGAGAAGAAGGCGCGCGAGATCTGGTACCTGAACAAGCGCTATTCCGGGCAGGAAGCGGTTGACATGGGCTTGGCCAACATCTGCGTGCCGCACGAGAAGCTCGACGAGACGGTGCAAGAGTGGGCCGAGACCATTTGCGAGCGCAGCCCTACCGCCATCGCCATTGCCAAGCGCAGCTTCAACGCCGACACGGCCCACCAGAGCGGCATCGCCGGCCTGGGCATGTATGCGCTCAAGCTCTATTACGACACCGAAGAGTCGCGCGAAGGCGTCAATGCGCTGAAAGACAAGCGCAAGCCCGACTTCCGCAAGTACGCCAAATAAGCCTCTGGAGACGACGCCATGAACCCGAATCCCTATATCGACGAAGACCTGCAGGCGCTGGCGGAGACGGCGCGCCGCTTTGCCACCGAACGCGTGGTCCCCGGTTTCCTGGAACGTGACAAGACCCGCGTGCTGGACCGTGAACTGCTGCGCGAGATGGGTGAGCTCGGGTTCATCTGCCCCGAACTGCCGGAGGAGTTCGGGGGGCTGGGCATGGGCTGTCTGGCCGCCGGCGTGATCCACGAGGAAATCGCCCGTGCCGACCTGAGCTTCTCCTATCTCAACCTGCTGGCCTCGTTGAACGGACAGATTCTGTCCAAGTACGGCGCCCCCGAGGTGGTCAAACCCTGGCTGCAGAAGCTGACCCGGGGGGAAGCCATCTGCGCCATCGCGCTGACCGAGCCGCGTGGCGGCTCGGATGCGGCCAACCTGCGCCTGCGCATCGAGCGCGAAGGCGACTTCTACGTCATCAATGGCGAGAAGACCTCCATCTCCGCGGCCGACCAGGCCGACATTGCCGTGGTGTTCGGCCGCACCGGCACGCCCGAGTCGGGTGCCCACGGCGTGACCGCGCTGCTGGTGCCTATGCACACCCCGGGCGTCACGACCAACCGCTTTGACTGCCACGGTCAGCGCGCTATTGGCCGTGGCTCCATCTTCTTCGAGAACGTGCGCGTTCCCGTGAGCCACCGCCTGGGCGACGAGAACAAGGGCTTCGTGCAGGTGATGCACGGCTTCGACTTTTCGCGTTCCCTCATCGGCCTGCAGTGCCTGTCGGTGGCCCGCGTGGCGCTGGAGGAAACCTGGCAGTACATCACCGAGCGCCAGGCGTTTGGCCAGCCGCTGTCGGCCTTCCAGGGCGTGACGCACCCGCTGGCGCAGTTCGACACCGAAGTCGAAGGTGCCCGCCTCCTGTGTTTACAGGGCCTGTGGCTCAAGGACAAGGGCCTGCCCCACACCGCCGAGGCGGGCATGGCCAAGTGGTGGGGCCCCAAGCTGGCCTACGACGTGATCCACCAGTGCCTGCTGTGCTACGGCCACGGCGGCTATGACCGCGGCCTGATGGAGCAGCGCCTGCGCGACGTGTTGGGTTTCCAGATCGGGGATGGAACCGCCCAGATCATGAAGACCATCATCGCCCGCACCCGGGCCGGCCGCAAGTTCGTTCCCGCCTAGACCAACAAGAGTTCGTACAACGAGGAGACAAGACCATGGAATTTGACGCCGTACTCATTGCCCCCCGCCGCGCTGCCAGCATCGCCCAGGGCCTGTGGCACGACCGGACCATCAACGGTGAGCTGGACGCGTGCGTGGCCAGTTGCCCGGACAAGCTGGCCCTGACCGCCGTGCAGGCAGAAACCGGTGCCGTCAAGCGCTTCACCTACCGCGAACTGGCCATCATGGCCGACCGCGTGGCCGTGGGCCTGAGCCGCCTGGGTGTGGGCAAGGACGACATCGTGGCCTGCCAGTTGCCCAACTGGTGGCAGTTCACCATCACCTACCTGGCGTGCTCGCGCATCGGCGCGGTCATGAACCCGCTGATGCACATCTTCCGCGAGCGCGAACTGTCGTTCATGCTCAAGCACGGCGAGGCCAAGGTCGTGATCGTGCCCAAGGTGTTCCGCGGCTTCGACTATGAAGCCATGGTGACCGCCTTACGACCCAGCCTGCCCGACCTGCAGCAGGTGGTAGTGGTCGGCGGCGCGGGCGACAACAGCTTCGAGAAGCTGTTGAGCGAGCCCGCCTGGGAAAACGCGCCGGACGCCCGTGACATCCTCACCCGCAACCGGCCCGGCCCGGACGACGTGACCCAGCTCATCTACACCTCGGGCACCACCGGCGAACCCAAGGGCGTCATGCACACGGCCAACACCACCATGGCCAACATCATTCCCTACGCACAGCGCCTGAAGCTGAGCCAGGACGACGCGGTGCTGATGGCCTCGCCCATGGCGCACCAGACCGGCTTCATGTACGGCCTGATGATGCCCATCTTGTTGCGCCAGAGCGTGGTGCTGCTCGACATTTGGGAGCCGCTGCGTGCCATTGACCTGATCCGTGCCGAGTCGATCAGCTTCACCATGGCGTCCACGCCGTTCCTGACCGACCTGGCCAAGAACGTGGAGGAATCGGGCAAGACCGTTCCCACGCTCAAGATCTTCCTGTGCGCCGGCGCTCCCATTCCGGGCCCGCTGGTGGAGCAGGCCCGCCGCGTGTTGGGCACCAAGATTGTCTCGGCCTGGGGCATGACCGAAAACGGCGCCGTGACCCTGATCCAGCCCGATGACGAGGACGAGCGCGCCGTCAACACCGACGGCTGCCCCCTGCCCGGCGTGGAACTGAAGGTGGTTGATCCCGACGGCAGCATCCTGCCGGCAGGCCAGGCCGGCAAGCTCTACGTGCGTTCCTGCTCCAACTTTGGCGGCTACCTCAAGCGCTCGCAGCTCAACGCCACCGATGCCGAGGGCTGGTTCGACACCGGCGACCTGGCGCGGCTGGACGAGCGCGGCTACGTACGCATCACCGGGCGCAGCAAGGACGTGATCATCCGCGGCGGCGAGAACATTCCCGTGGTGGAAATCGAGGCCTTGCTGTACCGCCATCCGGCCATCGCCATGGCGGCCATCGTGGCCTACCCCGACGAGCGCATGGGCGAGCGCGCCTGCGCCGTCGTGGTACCCAAGGCCGGGCAGACGGTGGACCTTCCCTCCATCGTGGAGTTCCTGAAGTCGCAGAAGGTGGCCATGCAGTACGTTCCCGAACGGCTCGTGGTGCGCGACTCCATCCCGTCCACGCCATCGGGCAAGATGCAGAAGTTCAAGCTGCGCGAGATGCTGGCTGACGAGTTGCGCGGGGACAAGTAAGGTGGCCGACGACCTCATCCTGGTGCGCACCGAGGGCCGCGTCGGCGTCATCACGCTCAACCGGCCCCAGCAGCTCAACGCCCTCAACGACGCCCTGATGGACGCGCTGGGCGCGGCCCTGCTGGCCTTTGATGCCGACCCCGGCATCGGGGCCATCGTCATCACCGGCAGTGCCAAGGCCTTTGCCGCCGGCGCCGACATTGCGGCCATGGCCGACTGGTCGTACATGGACGTCTACCAGAGCGACTTCATCACCCGCAACTGGGAGACCATCCGCCGCGTGCGCAAGCCCGTCATCGCAGCGGTGGCCGGCTTTGCCATGGGTGGCGGCTGCGAGCTGGCGCTGGCCTGCGACCTGGTCATTGCCGCCGAGTCAGCGCAGTTTGCGCTGCCCGAGATCAAGCTCGCCATGCTGCCGGGCGCCGGGGGCACGCAGCGCCTGCCGCGGGCCATCGGCAAGGCCAAGGCCATGGACATGTGCCTGTCTGCCCGCGCCCTGAGTGCCGACGAGGCCGACCGCTACGGGCTGGTCTCGCGCGTGGTGCCCGATGCGCAGCTGCTGGACGAGATGCTGGCCTTGGCCAGCCGCATTGCCGGCTACTCGCTGCCGGCGCTGATGGCCATCAAGGAGTCGGTGAACCGGGCCTGGGAGGCCTCGCTGACCGAGGGCATCGGTTTCGAGCGGCGCCAGCTGCACGCCCGCTTTGCCAGCGAAGACGCCCGTGAAGGCATGCACGCCTTCCTGGACAAGCGTAAGCCGGTGTTCACCCACCGCTGAATTTCTTACCAACTTACTGACGCCATGGCTTTAGATTCCGAATCCTTTGAGCTCCTGCTCGCTACCGTCCAGCGCTTCGTGCGCGAGCGCCTGGTGCCGGCGGAAAATCACCTGGAAGAGCACGACGAGGTGCCGGCCGACATCATCGACGACATGAAAGAAATGGGCCTGTTCGGCCTGACCGTGCCCGAGGAGTACGGCGGCATTGGCCTCTCCGTGAGCCAGGAGGTGCTGGTCAACTACGAACTGGGCCGCACCGCGCCGGCGTTCCGCTCGGTGTTCGGCACCAACATCGGCATCGGCTCGCAGGGCATCCTGATGGACGGCACCCCCGAGCAGAAGGCCCAGTACCTGCCCCAGGTGGCCAGCGGCGAGTTGATCATGTCCTTCGCCCTGACCGAGCCCGATGCCGGAACCGATGCCGCCTCGCTCAAGACCCGTGCCGAATTGGACGGTGACCACTACGTGCTCAATGGCACCAAGCGTTTCATCACCAACGCGCCGCGCGCCGGCGCCTTCACCCTGATGGCCCGCACCGGTGGCCCCGGTGCCGGCGGCATATCGGCCTTCATCGTTCCGGCGAACACGCCAGGCATCAAGCTCGGGAAAAAGGACAAGAAGATGGGTCAGCGCGGCACCATGACCTGCGACGTGATCCTGGAAAACGCCCGCGTGCCGGCGGCCAACATCATTGGCGGCGTGCCCGGCCAGGGTTTCAAGACCGCCATGAAGGTGCTCGACCGCGGTCGCCTGAACATCTCGGCCGTGGCCTGTGGCTCGGCGTCGCGCATTCTGGACGATGCCGCCGCCTATGCCCGCGACCGCAAGCAGTTCGGCAAGGCGATCGGCGAGTTCCAGCTGATCCAGGCCATGCTGGCCGACAGCCAGGCGGAGCTGCTGGCCGGCTGGTCGCTGGTGCAGGAAGTGGCCAAACGTTTTGACGGCAAGCCGGCCCATGTGTCCGACCCCGACATCTCCATGCGCGTGTCCTGCGCCAAGCTGTTTGCCACCGAGATGGTGGGCCGCGTGGCCGACCGCGGCGTGCAGATCCATGGCGGGGCCGGCTACATCAACGAATACCCGGTGGAGCGCTTCTACCGCGACGTGCGCCTGCTGCGCCTGTACGAAGGCACCACGCAGGTCCAACAACTCATCATCGGCAAGCAGCTGATGAAGCGCGACTGAACGCACCCACGACCCACAGGAAATCTGGCGCCATGCAAGTACGTACCGAGCGGGACGAGGATGTCCTCGTCATCGTGATTGACAACCCTCCGGTGAATGCCGGCTCGCTGGAGGTCCGCCGCGGCCTGCTGCAGGCCCTCGAGGAACTGGAACACGACAGCGGCCTGCAGGCCGGCGTGCTGCTGGGCGCCGGGTCGTCCTTCATTGCCGGCTCCGATCTGCGCGAGTTCGGTCAGCCGCTGCAGGCGCCGGAACTGCCCACGGTGATTGCCATGGTCGAGGCCTGTACCAAGCCGGTGCTGGCGGCCCTGCACGGCGCGGCGCTGGGTGGCGGCTTCGAGCTGGCCTTGGCGTGCGACGCGCGCATTGCCAGCGCCGAGACCGTGGTGGGCCTGCCCGAGGTCACACTGGGCATCATCCCCGGCGCCGGCGGCACCCAGCGTGTGCCCCGGCGCACCGGGCTGGTCCGTGCCCTGCAGTTGGTCTGCAGTGGTGAGCGCGTGCCCGCCAGCCAGGCCGTGGCCCTGCGCCTGATCGATGCCGTGGTGCCGGGCGACCTGCGCGCCGCAGCCGTGGCCTATGCCCGGGCCTTGCCGGGCACCAAGCAGCGCATCCGCAACGAAACCGTGCCGGTGGAAGATCCGGCGGCCGTGGAGCAGGCGGCCCAGGCCGCGCTGCGCGCCGGCAAGGGGCGCCCCGCCGTGGTGGCCGCCATCGCCGCCGTCCGCTCGGCGGCCACGCTGCCTTTTGACGAGGCGCTGGCCGGTGAGCGGGCCGCGTTCCAGCGGCTGCGCGTGTCGCCGGAGGCTTTTGCCTTGCGCCACCAGTTCTTCGCCGAGCGCGATGCCTGGAAGCTGCCGGCCGGCCAGCCGGCCCGTGCGCGGGCGGTGCAGGTGGTGGCCGTGATTGGGGGCGGCACCATGGGCACCGGCATTGCCATCAGCGCCCTGGATGCGGGCCTGGAGGTGCTGCTGGTGGAAAAGGATGCGCCGGCACTGGACATTGCCGGTGAGCGCATCCGCACGCACTACAGCAGCCGGGTGGCCGAGGGCAAGATGCCGGCCGAGCAGGCGCAGGCCCGTGTGGCGCGCCTGGCGCTGACGACCAACTGGCGCGAGCTGGCGCGGGCCGGCCTGGTGATCGAGGCCGTGTTCGAGGACCTGGCCATCAAGCAGGGCGTCTTTGCGGCGATTGACAGCCACGCCCGCCCCGGTGCCGTGCTGGCCACCAACACCTCGTACCTGGATGTGGACGCCATTGCCAACGTCACCGCGCGCCCGCAGGATGTGCTGGGCCTGCACTTCTTCAGCCCCGCCAATGTCATGAAGCTGCTGGAGGTGGTGCGTGGCAGCCAGACCGCCCCCGACGTGCTGGCCACGGGGCTGGCTCTGGCCAAGCGGCTGCGCAAGCAGGCGGTGGTGGCAGGCAATACCTTTGGCTTCATCGGCAACCGCATCTACAACGCCTACCGCAAGCAGTGCGAGTTCCTGCTGGAAGACGGCGCCTGGCCCGAAGAGGTGGACGCCGCCCTGCAGGCGTTCGGCATGGCCATGGGGCCGTTTGCGGTGGCCGACCTCTCCGGGCTGGACATTGCCTGGCGCATGCGCAAGGCGCAGGCCGCCACGCGCGACCCCCGCGAGCGCTATGTGCCCATCCTGGACGGCCTGTGCGAGCGCGGCCGCTTTGGCCGCAAGGCCGGTGCGGGCTACTACACCTACCCGGACGGCAAGCGCGCCGCGGCGAGCGATGCCACGGTACGCGAGCTGATCACGCAGGCCTCCGCCGCGCGGGGCATTGCGCGGCGCGCCATCGGGGCGCCGGAGATCCAGCGCCGGGCGCTCCTGGCCATGGTCAACGAAGCCGCGTTGCTGCTGGCCGAAGGGGTGGCCAGCCGCGCCAGCGACATCGACGTGGTGCTGGTGCAGGGCTACGGCTTTCCGCGCTGGGAAGGCGGGCCGGTGTACTGGGCCCGTCAGCAGGACCGGGCCACGCTGGAGAGCGACCTGCAGGCGCTGGTCCAGGCGGGCGGCTACGGCGGTGCGCTGGGAGATCTGTCCGTGCTGTTGAACTGAGACACGCCCGTGTCTGCGCGACCGGCGTGGCGGGCACGTCCGGGGCGCTGGAACCACTTTTTGGAAAACTGACCATGACCCAAGCCTTCATCTGCGACGCCATCCGCACCCCCATCGGGCGCTACGGCGGCGCCCTCGCCAGCGTGCGCACCGACGACCTGGGCGCCATCCCCCTGCGCGCCCTCATGGCACGCAACCCCAACGTCGACTGGGCCAGCATCACCGACGTGCTCTATGGCTGCGCCAACCAGGCCGGTGAAGACAACCGCAACGTCGCCCACATGGCCAGCTTGCTGGCCGGCCTGCCCCTGGAAGTGCCCGGCGCCACCCTCAACCGCCTGTGCGGCTCCGGCCTGGACGCCGTGGGTACGGCAGCCCGGGCCATCAAATCGGGGGAGGCCGGATTGATGATTGCCGGCGGCGTGGAAAGCATGAGCCGCGCACCTTTCGTCATGCCCAAGGCGGAGTCCGCCTTCTCGCGCGCCAACGCCGTCTACGACACAACCATCGGCTGGCGCTTCATCAACAAGCTGATGAAGGAAAAATACGGCGTGGACTCCATGCCCGAAACCGCCGAGAACGTCGCCGTCGAATACCAGATTGAGCGCGAAGCCCAGGACCG
>NZ_JBXAFT010000016.1:0-20832 GCF_058793415.1 Rhodoferax sp. MLSD5-FHT05B10
ACGCAGGTGGGCGAGGCGGTGACGCAGATGGACCAGGCCACGCAGCAGAATGCGGCGCTGGTGGAGGAGATGGCGGCGGCGGCTTCCAGCCTGAAGGCCCAGGCGCTGGAACTGGTTCACACTGTCAGCGTGTTCAAGCTGGACGACGGGAAGGTCGCCCGCCCGGCTGCCAAACCCCGCCCGCCGAGTGCGCTGGCGGCAGCGCGGAACCAGCCGGCGCTGGCCGCCCAAAAAACGCCGAAGAAAATCACCCCGGCACCTGCCTTGCAGGTTGCGCATGCGCGTGTGGAGAAGTCGGCGGCGGGTGATGAGTGGGAAACGTTCTGACACAATTGAGGTAACGTGAAATGACTTGAACGGCGAGGCTTGGTGCCGGAGTCGGAAACAACACATAAATGCGCCGCCTCATCGCCCTTGCTTTGACCGTCTGGTTGGCCCTGCTGGCGTTGCCCGCGGGGGCCGAGGCGCCGTTGCGTTTTGGGGTTCTGGCCTTTCGCCCCAAGGTGCAGGCCGTGGCGCAATGGCAACCGCTGGCGACCTACCTCGGCACGGCGCTGGGGCGCCCCGTCAAATTGGTGGTGTATGACCTGGCCGAGCTGGAAATGGCGGTGGGGCAGAAGGAAGTGGATGTGGTGCTTACCAACCCGGGCCACTACGCTTTGCTGCAGCACCGGTTTGGCTTGTCGGCACCGCTGGCCACCCAGATCAACCAGGAGGGCCAGCATGGCCTGGCCTCGTTCGGCGGGGTGATCTTTACCCGCAGCGATGCCCAGAAAATCAACACCCTGTCCGACCTGGTGGGCCAGCGCATTGTGGTGACCAGCACCGATTTTCTGGGGGGCTACCAGATGCAGGCCTTCGAGATGCTGGAAGAAGGGTTGCCCCTGCCGGCTCCCGAGAAACTGCTCACCACCGGCATGCCGCAGGATCTTCCGGTGCAAGCCGTCCTGGCAGGGCGCGCCGACGTCGGCTTTGTGCGTACCGGTGTGCTCGAAGCCATGGCGCACGAGGGCAAGCTGGACTTGGGGCGCATCAAGGTCATCAACCAGCAGGCATTGCCGTCCTTTCCCTATGTGAGTTCCACCCGGCTGTACCCGGAATGGCCGGTGGCAGTGGTGGAGCCGGTGGACGATGTGCTCGCCCGCCGGCTGGCCGTGGCCCTGTTGTCGCTCCCCACCGACAGTGCTGCAGCCCGGGGTGCGGGCATTCGCGGGTTTACCACGCCGGCCAACTACGCCGGCGTCGAACGGCTGTTGCACACGCTGCGCCTGCCGCCCTTTGATGTGACGCCCGAAATCACGCCCGCCGACCTGTGGAAGAAATACGCCGGCTGGATCGTGGCCACGGGGTGGTTGGGGCTGCTGCTGGCAGGCATGGCGGTGCGCCTGCTGTTCCAGAAGCGGGCCTTGCAGCAGAGCCGGGCGCGTTACCGTCAGGAAAGTCAGCGTCTGGCAGAGGTCATCTGGGCCACCCATATCGGGACCTGGGAGTGGAATGTGCAGACGGGCAGCATGGTGGTCAATGCCCGCTGGGCCGAAATCATCGGGTGCACGCTGGATGAGCTGGCGCCGATCAGCGCCGACCTCTGGAAGCGGTACATGCAGCCCGATGACTTCGAACGCTCCAACGCCCTGGTAGAGCGCTGCTTCCGTCGCGAGGTGGAAACCTACGAGTGCGAGATCCGGATGCGCCATAAGCAGGGCAATTGGGTCTGGGTACTCAGCCGGGGACGGGTCGTCGAGTGGCAGGACGACGGCAAACCCCTGCGCATGTCGGGAACCCTGATCGATATTGCTGAGCGCAAGGAGGTGGAGCTGGCCCTGCAGACCGCGACCGACGACCTGGCCGGCCGCGAAGCCCTGCTCAAGCAGATTCTGGACACCTCCAGCGTGGCCATTTTCCTGGTTGGCAAGGATGGGCGCATCATGCACGCCAACCAGCGCATGGCCGACATGTTCGGCATCCCGCTGGCGACCCTGCTCGGCAAGGAATACGTGGAGCTGATCCACCCGTCCGAGCGCGAGGCCGGGCGCCAGTCCATGCTTGCACTGCTCGAAAGCCAGGTCCCGCTGGTCGATCTGGAGCGCCGCTACTGGCATACCGATGGCACGGAGTTCTGGGGCCATCTGACTGGAAAGCGTTTTCGGGGCGACCGGGAAGACGGGTATCGCCTGCTGGGTGTGATTGGCGACATCACCGCCCGCAAACAGGCTGAGTTGCGCGAACAGCACCACCGCCAGGTGCTGGCCATGCTGGCCGAAAAGGCCCCGCTGTCCGACGTGCTCCATGCCATTGCCCGCAACATTGAGAGCATCAATCGGGCCCACCTGTGCAGCATCCTGCTGCTGGATGAGGAGGGGCAGACCCTGCGCCTGGGGGCGGCGCCCAGCCTGCCTGCACAATACCTGCAGACGCTGGACGGACTGTCCGTCGGCCCGGATGCGGGCCTGTGCGGCACCGTGGCGTTTACCGGCGAGCCCCTGGTGGTGGACGACATGGAGCACCACGCGGCGTGGTCGCCCCGTGTTTATTTTGCGCGCCAGGCGGGGCTGCGCGCGTACTGGTCTTCGCCCATTCGCTCCTCGCAGGGCAAGGTGCTGGGAACGTTCGCCATTTACCTGCGCTACCCCAGCCAGCCAACACCCGAGGACCGGCACTGGATGGAGGACGAAGCGCGCCTGATTGCCCTGGCCATCGAGAAAACCGCGGACGAGGCACGGCTGCAGTTGGCGGCCAGCGTATTCACCCATGTGCGCGAGGGCATCACCATTGCCGACATCAATGGCTCGATCCTCGAGGTGAACGACACCTTCACCCAGATCACGGGGTACAGCCGTGAAGAAGTGATGGGACGCAACCCGCGCATCCTGAGCTCCGGCCGGCAAGGGCCCGAGTTCTACCAGGCCATGTGGGGCGCGCTGACGGACAAGGGCTACTGGTCGGGTGAAATCTGGAACCGGCGCAAGAACGGCGAGGTGTATGCGCAGTTGCTCACCATCAGCGCGATGCGCGATGCCCAGGGTGTGGTGCAGAACTATGTTGCGGTGTTCATGGACATCATGCCGATGAAGGCGCAGCAGCTGCAACTGGAGCACATTGCCCACTTTGATGCCTTGACGGGCCTGCCCAACCGTGTGCTGCTGGGAGACCGCCTGCAGCACGCCATGGCCCAGGCGCAGCGGCGCGACCGCGCGCTGGCCGTGGCCTTCCTCGACCTGGACGGGTTCAAGGCGGTCAACGACATGCACGGCCATAACGTTGGGGACCAGTTGCTGGTCACGGTGGCACAGCGCATGAAGTCCGCGCTGCGCGAAGGCGACACTCTGGCGCGCATTGGCGGCGATGAGTTCGTGGCCGTGCTGGTGGACCTGAACGAAACGCGCGAGAGTGAGCTGGTGCTGGAGCGCCTGTTGCACGCCGCAGCCGATCCGATCACGGTGGAGGACGCCGTCATGCAGGTGTCCGTCAGCATCGGCGTGACGCTGTATCCGCAGGACGATGTGGACGCCGACCAGTTGATACGCCACGCCGACCAGGCGATGTACCTGGCCAAGCAGGCTGGCAGGAACCGCTACCACCTGTTCGATGTGGCCAATGCGGTTGCGGTCAAGACCCGGCGCGAGAGCCTGGGACACATCCAGCGCGGGCTCGAACAGCGCGAGTTTGTCCTGTATTACCAGCCCAAGGTGAACATGGTGACGGGCGAGGTCGTTGGCGCGGAGGCGCTGATCCGCTGGCAGCACCCCGAGCGCGGCCTGCTGTCGCCTGCGGCGTTCCTGTCGGTCATCGAGAACCATTCCCTGAGCGTGGCTGTGGGAGAGTGGGTCATTGAAACGGCGCTGTCCCAGATGACCCAGTGGCGCGCCATGGGCCTGCACATTCCGGTCAGCGTCAACATCGGTGCCTACCAGCTGCAGCGGGCCAATTTCAGCGGCCGGCTGTTCGAGATGCTGGGGCGGTACTCCGACCTGCCGCCGGGCAGCCTGGAGCTGGAGGTGCTGGAAACCAGCGCCATGGAAGACATCGGGCAGGTATCGCAAGTCATGCGCACCTGCCACGCCATGGGCGTGGGCTTTGCACTGGACGATTTCGGTACGGGGTATTCCTCCTTGACGTACCTCAAGAATCTGCCGGCCGAGGTGCTCAAGATTGACCAGAGCTTTGTGCGCGACATGTTGCGCTACCCGGATGACCTGGCGATCGTCCAGAGCGTCATTGATCTGGCCCGTGCGTTTGGCCGCTCCGTGATTGCAGAAGGCGTCGAAACGGCGGCGCATGGGCAGCGTCTGCAGGCCATGGGTTGTCATCTGGCGCAGGGCTACGGCATTGCCCGGCCGATGCCGGCACAGGATTTTCCCGGATGGGCCGAGCGCTGGCACACCGCTCCGACCTGGACGGCGTGAGGGTATTTGGTCGGCCCCTTTGCCGGACTTTGGAACGGAAAACGACCCCAGCTACCGTATCTATTGCGTGGGTAGCTATCAATTGTGTAGTGAACGCCGCAGGTGGACTGGCGAGGCGTTGCAGCCCTCTGGCGAACATCGTGGTTGGGAAAATACACAGGCATAAAATCACGCTCCGAATGCCGACGCCGGCAGGGCCAAACCGGCGCCGGCAGGGCAAAATGCTGTTTGGTGATCCATTCGGTCAAGACAAGAATTAATGCAATGGCTGCTGGGGGGAGCGTGTGCCCCTCGACGCTTATCTGAGGACCCCACAACATGAAACGTGACCAATTTTCCCGCCCCCAGGACCTGATGGACATCCAGCCCATCAGCCACGACGTACTGACCGAAAAATACCTCAAGCCCGGCGAATCCAGTATCGATGACCTGTACCGCCGCGTGGCGGGGGCCCTGGCTTCGGTCGAGGCCGAGGCGGATCGCGCCAAGTACGAAGCGATCTTTCTGGAAAACCTGTACGCCGGTGCCATTGGCGCCGGGCGCATCATGAGCGCGGCCGGAACTGCCATCCAGGCCACCCTGATCAACTGCTTTGTGCAGCCGGTGGGCGACTGCATCCAGGGCGTGGACGACGAGGGCTACCCCGGCATCTATGAAGCCCTGCGCGAGGCGGCCGAGACCATGCGCCGCGGTGGTGGTGTGGGCTACGACTTCTCCCGCATCCGCCCACGTGGCGCGGCGGTCAAGGGCACGGCCTCCATGGCTTCGGGCCCCTGCAGTTACATCAATGTGTTCGACCAGTCCTGCTCCACCGTGGAGAGCGCCGGTGCACGCCGCGGCGCGCAGATGGGCGTGCTGCGCATCGACCACCCGGATGTGCAGGAATTCATCACGGCCAAGCGCACTCCGGGACGCTGGAACAACTTCAATGTGTCCGTTGGCGTGTCCGACGCCTTCATGCAGGCACTGACGGATGACCAGCCCTGGGAGCTGGTGCATGCTGCCAAGCCCGGCGCCACACTGATGGCCAAGGGTGCGTTCCAGCGCGCCGATGGCATGTGGGTCTACCAGACGCTGGCCGCGCGGGACCTGTGGGACATCGTGATGCATTCCACCTACGACTTCGCCGAGCCGGGCATCCTGTTCCTGGACCACATCAACGAAGACAACAACCTGCGTTACTGCGAGTCGATCTCCGCCACCAATCCCTGTGGCGAACAGCCGCTGCCGCCGTATGGCTGCTGCGACCTGGGACCCATCATCCTGCCGCGTTTCGTGCGCAACCCCTTCGGCTTTGCCGGAACCCCGACCTTCGATTTCGAAGCCTTCGAAAAGACGGTCGCCACCCAGGTGCGGGCACTGGACAACGTGCTGGACGTGACGTTCTGGCCGCTGGAGCAGCAGCGCGCCGAGTCGGCCGCCAAGCGCCGCATCGGCGTGGGCTTCACCGGCATGGGCAACGTGCTGGCCATGCTGTGCCTGCGCTACGACGCCGCCGAGGGGCGCGAGATGGCCGCCCGCATTGCCGTGTCCATGCGCGATGCCGCCTATACCGCGTCGGTTGCGCTGGCGCGTGAAAAAGGGAAGTTCCCCAAGTTCGACGCCGAGGGCTACCTGGCTCCCGGCACCTTCGCCAGCCGTCTGCCGGCGGCCCTGCAGCAGTCCATCCGCAAGCATGGCATCCGCAACAGCCACCTGCTGTCGATCGCGCCCACCGGAACGGTCAGCCTGGCCTTTGCCGACAACGCCTCCAACGGAATTGAGCCGGCGTTCTCCTGGATGTACAAGCGCAAGAAGCGCGAGGCCGACGGCAGCTCCAGCGAGTACTCGGTGGAAGACCACGCCTGGCGCCTGTACCGGGAACTGGGCGGCGATGTCAACAACCTGCCCGACTACTTCATCTCGGCGCTGGACATGTCCGCGTCCAGCCACATCGGCATGATGGAAGCGGTGCAGCCCTTTGTGGACACCGCCATTTCCAAGACGGTCAACGTGCCGGCCGACTACGCCTACGAAGACTTCAAGGGCCTGTACCAGCAAGCCTGGCGCGCCCGCCTCAAGGGGCTGGCCACCTACCGGCCCAATGCCATCCTGGGTTCCGTGCTGTCGGTGGAGAGCGCTCCGGCGGCGGCTGCTGCTGCACCGGCGCCGGTCATCGACCCCATGCGCACGGTGATCGAGAGCCGCCCCAAGGGCGCGCTGTCGGCCGTGGCGGAAAAGGTGGAGTACTGGACGCATGAGGGCCACAAGACGCTGTACCTGCTGGTGTCCTTCCTGCCCGTACCTACCGCCGACGGCAAAGGCACGGTCGACCGCGCCATCGAGTTCTTCATGCCCGTGGGCCAAAGCGGCGAGTCCCAGCAATGGATGACGTCGAGCATGCGCCTGCTGTCGCTGGCCGCGCGCGGCGGTTTCCTGGAGCGTGCCCTCAGCGACATGCGCAAGGTGGCCTGGGACCGCGGTCCGGTGCGCCTGGGAACACACCAGAAGGAAGACGGAACCCGCGTGCCCATGTGGCACGACTCCGAAGTGGCCGCGGTGGCCTATGCCATCCAGAACATTCTGGCCCAACGTGCTGCCAGCACACGGGAGTCCGGTGCTGTGGTTGCGCCCGCGCTGACGCAGGAAAACATTCCGGCGACCGCCGGCGGCCCTCCCATCATGGCGGGCAAGAAGTGCAGTGAGTGCGGTGCCCACGCGGTGATCCGCAAGGACGGTTGTGACTATTGCACCCAGTGCGGGCATTTGGGAAGCTGTGGATGACCCAGCGCCCCGTCATCCCGTTGCGGGTGACCAAAGGCAAACCTTCCGCTGAGGCGTTGGCGGCGCTGGACCGCCGCTGGCGCGCACGCTACCTGTTGCTGGCGCCGCACCGGCTGGGTTTTTTCCTGGCCATGGTGGTGCTGGTCATTTCCGGCGCCTGGTGGGCGCTGGTGCAACTCGACCGCGTCAGCGCCGCGGTGACCCTGCCCTACGCCCTGTCACCCACGCTGGTCCATGCCGCGGTCATGACGTTTGGCTTCATTCCGCTGTTCTTCTCGGGGTTCCTGTTCACGGCGGGCCCCAAGTGGCTGGGCGTGCAAGCGCCGGAGGCCAGCCAGCTGCGTGCCCCCCTGCTCCTGCAGACGGCGGGCTGGCTGCTGTGGGTCAGCGGTGCGCACGTGCACCCAATGTTGGCGCTGGGGGGCTTGGTCCTGGCCTGGAGCGGTTTGACCTACATGACGTGGCTGTTCTGGCGCCTCATCGGGGCCAGCACGGTGGAGGACCGCCTGCACGCTCACACCATTGGCGTGGCGTGTCTCATCGGTTGCCTGAGCCTGGCTGGTGTGGCGCTCAGCCTGTGGCTGGACGCTTCCGCAACGGCCCTGGCCTGTGTTCTCACCGGTTTGTGGGGGTTCGTGGTCGTCGTGTATGTGTCGGTGGCGCACCGCATGCTGCCGTTTTTCACCTCCAGCGCCATGCCGTTCATCACCGCGTGGCGACCCTTCTGGGCCCTGGGGCTGATGCTGGCCACCGCCGGTCTGGAGGTGTTGGCCGTCTGGGTCGACAGGGCGGGTCCGCTGCCGGGGGCGCTGGCTGGCGCCTGGCTGCTGGCGCGCGGGGTGCTGGAGTTGCTCTCGGGCGGCGTGCTGTTGTGGTTGGCTGTGGTCTGGGGCTTGATGCAAAGCCTCAAGAACCGCCTGCTGGCCATGCTGCACATCGGGTTCCTGTGGCTCGGCCTGGCCATGGTCCTAGGCGGCGCCGCGCAGTTGCTGAGCTGGCTGCAGGGGGCTCCGGTGCTGTTTCTGGGCGCACTGCATGCGCTCACCATGGGCTGCCTCGCCTCGTTGATGCTGGCCATGGTCACCCGGGTGTCCTGCGGCCACAGCGGCCGTCCGCTGGTGGCCGACAACACCGTCTGGGTGCTGTTCTGGATGCTGCAGATTGCCACGCTGCTGCGCATTACCGCGGCGGCGCAAGGGTTGCTGGCCGGGGGCCTGCTGTTGACTGCCGCGCTGTTGTGGACCACCATCATGGCGGTGTGGGGCGTGCGCATGGCGGGCTGGTACGGGCGTCTGCGGGCCGATGGGCGTGCGGGCTGAAGGAGGTGGCGTGATGTCTGGCAACGATCTGGCAGTGATGGCAGCGGAACTCATGCAGTCGCGCCAAACCATCTTGCCCAAGCGCCTGGTTGCGCCCGGGCCGCAGGGCGAACACCTGCGCGCCATCCTGGACGCGGCGGCTTCCGCCCCCGACCACGGGCAGTTGCTGCCCTGGCGGTTCATTGCGGTGCCGCAGGAGGCGCGCGCGCCTCTGGCACAGGTCTTTGGAGACGCCCTGCTGGAGCGCGACGCCTATGCCACCCCCGAGCAGGTGGCACAGGCGCAGGAAAAAGCCTATCGCTCGCCGCTGCTGCTGCTCGTAGTGGTGGACGGCGAGCGGGGTGACCCCGAGATCGATTTGTACGAGCGCATGGTCTCGACCGGCTGTGCCGTGCAGAACATGCTGCTCATGGCCACGGCGCTGGGTTACGGCTCGGCGCTGACCAGCGGCAAGGCCCTGAAGTCGGCCGGGTTCCGCGCGCTGTTCGGTCTGGCCGCCGGTGAGCACGCCCTGTGTTTCATCAGTGTGGGGACCGTGCTGTCGCGCAAGAGCCGGCGCCAACGGCCGGCGGCAGCGGACTACGTGAGCACCCTGGACGTCAAAGGGTTATGACGGCCGGGTTCTAATTCTGTTTTTGGCGTGTGGATAGCGCCCGTTTCTTTATCTGGATACACCATGGACATTTCAAGTTTTGACGACCTGCTGCAGGCCGCCCGCTACCAGCCGCTGCCCCAGCGTCTGCTGTTTGTGTTTGCCGGCGTGGAACTCCCCGACGAAGCCACCCCCGAGCAACGCGCGCGCTTTGAGGCAGGCGAGGGCGGCGCGCTGGTGCCGGTGATGTGCGTGGACAAGAGCCCGCAGGAACTCGACTCGTTTGAGATCCTGGTGCAGGAAGCCAGCCAGTTCGGCCAGCCCTGGGGCATGGTGTTTGCCGCCGCCGTGTCGGGTTCACCCGGCGAGCCGCCGACCAGCGAAGAAGCCGAGAAGGCGCTGGAGCGCATGGTCGAGTCCATCAAGCAGGGCGACATTGGCGCCTACATTCCGTTCGACCGGCGCGGGCAGCCCGTCAATATCGGCTGACATGGGCACGGCCCCCCGGGCAGGGAGCGCGGTTGCGCTGCCCGGCCACCACACACCGGCAGTCGGCCTGGAGGCCCCCTTCGAAATGCTGGAGGCCTGCCACGAGCGGGTTCAACGCATGCTGACCCTGATGGGGCGCCTGCAGCAGCACCTGCTGGAGACGGGGCTGGACGACAGCGCCCGCCAGGCCGCGCGCGACGTCATGCGCTACTTCGACCTGGCTGCACCGCTGCACCACCAGGATGAAGAGCTGCACGTGTTTCCCCCCCTCCTGGCCGGTACGGATGCCGACCTGCGCAACCTGGTGCAAGGGCTCATGCAGGACCACCGGCAGATGGAGACCGCGTGGCCGCTGGCGCGCGCCGTATTGCTGGCGGTGGCCGAGGGGCCCGCGTCCGAGGGCGAACCGCTGAATGCCGAGCAGACCGGTGCGTTGAACCGCTTTGCCGCACTGTACGGGCAGCACATCCAGAGTGAGGAAGGCCTGGTCTATCCGGCCGCGCAAGCCGTGCTGTCACCCGATGCCGTGCGGGCCATGAGCGCCGACATGATGCGCCGCCGGGGCGTGGAGCAACGGACGTAGCGCTTGGGCCTGCTCAGTCGGGGCGGGCGAGTTCTGGCGCGCGGCCCAGCATGATGTCGCAGGCACCCTGCACGGCCTGGTGCATCCGTAGCGCATCGTGTCGCGTGGCGGCCACCCCGCCAAAGCGCATGGCGCAGTACGCGTCCACCGCGTAGCCCAGCCAGCGCTTCGCCAGGGGCGCCACATCGGCCGCATCCATCCAGTGCTCGCGCACCGACTGGCCGGCTTTGCGGTAGTGGCCCTGCCCGTGCAGGCACCACTTCAGCGCCTGGGCAGACGCGCGCATGGACTGCTGCGGGAAATGCGAGGCCAACGCCCAGGACCAGCCCAGTACCAGCGCCAGGCCCACGCGGTAGCGGTTGCGCCACAGCAGATACGTGACCAGCAGCAGCGCCACCAGCACCAGCCAGTTGATTCGAAGGGTGCTTGTCGACGACGTTTCCTGCTCCAGGGTGCCCCCGGTGTCCACCGCGTGTCCCGTCGCGGCGCCCAACAGGGATTCGGCCCAGCCGATCAGTTTGTGCATCAGATGGCGCTGCCACTGGGGAATGAAACGGTCCCCGGCCGCTTCGCGCATGTTCTGCAGCATGTGCTCCCAGCGCCCGGCCAGTCCCCCGGCAGAGGTTGCGTTTCCGGGCTCGGCGCCACTCGCCGCCGCAGACGATCCGCCCGTGCCCTGGCCCCTTGTGCCGCCGCTGTCACCGGCGGGCTGCTGGAACAGCCCGGGCGTGTCCGTGCCGGGGGGCAGGAAACCAAAGCCCAGAACGGCGGGACGGGGGGCAAAGAAAAACAGCAGCACCGCCAGCAGCAGGGACAGGCCGATGAACCCCAGCGCCATCAGCGCCTTGGTCCAGCGGGAGAGGGGCGTGCCTGCCGCATGCTCCCAGGCCAATGCCAGCCCGCCGAAGACCCACGCCGGGCCCAGATAAAACCAGAGCGTCCAGTCCGCGTTTCCGTGGGTGCCCACCATGAAGCTCACCACAAAGATGACGGTCAGGGTGAGGTAAAAATCCCGGCGCGTTTTGAGAACGGCTGCGCGGGCGCCCAGAACGATCATCAGCGCCAGGCTGGTCCACCGCAGCAGGTTGAACATGGCCAGCCCGGGAAACAGGGCCAGCACCACACCCAACCAGCCCAGCACCGTCCACTGGGTTTTGCCGGCATTGCCCGGTTTGCGGGCGTGCAGGGTGCCGGCACCAAACCCCAGCAAAGCCCACACCAGCCACAGCGTGCCCTCCGCACCAAAATAGCCGTAGCGCCGGTCCAGGTAGGAGAAGGACCAGCCAACCAGCAGGTAGCTCATGCCCGTCAGCGCCACGACGGCGCGGCTGTTCAGGGGCGTGTCGGCGGGGTTCTGCGCAGGGGGGGTGGAAGCCGCTTTCATGGCATCTCCAGAAAAGTGGCCATGCGAACGGCTGCAAGGGCTTTCTGCAGGGCTTTGGCCTGCGCCCGTTCCTGTGGCTGCGCACGGCGCCCTACGGCAATGCACGCCACCACCGGACAGTTCTTGAGCGCCAGCGCGGACAGCGCCTGGATGAGCGCCTCTGCCCCACAGCCGGCGGCCACCACCACGGCAACCTGTTCGCCGACGGCAGTATCGGCAGCGATTTGCGCCACCGTCTGCAACAGGCTGTGCGCGGTGGGGGCGGCGTCGGCCAGCGCGCGCCGGATGGCGACACCATCGCGCAAGGGCGCAGCGTTGCCCGGCAGGTAGGCGCGCAACTGCACGCCATGTGCCTGTGCTGCGTCACACACACCGGCGGCCAGGCGGATCGCCTGCTCGGCCGCACTGTCGGCATCGCCCAGCGCGGCCGCGTCGGGAATATCGACTGCCAGGCGCAGGCGCATGGCGCCGCTTTGCTGGAAATGCTGGATCACCAGTTCGCCGGCGCGCGCCGATGCCCGCCAGCTCACCCGGCCTACCGATTCGCCGTGCTGGTAGGGCCGCAGCATCCCCAACTCGAACGATTGGCCCAGCCTGCGGGTGGACAACTCTCCCAGCGGGTCGGCGGTGACATCCCACGGCAACGGCCAGCGCACGGCCTGCGCCTGCGGCAACACGCGCAAATGCACCTGCGGACGGGCCAAGGTGTGGTGGGCACGGATCAGGCCCAGCGGGAACCCGCTGGAGAGGCGTACGGCGACCAACGTGTAATGCCCCCTGCAGGGGAACTGCACCATGCGCCCCAGATCGGGCGGGTGCCCGGCACGGACAATGGGCAGGGTCTGGCTCAGCACGATGCGACGCGAGGCCCACTCCCACTCGGTTTCAACGGCCACCATGAAGGCGGGCCAGCGGGCCGTGCGCTCCACCAGCAGGTTCAGGTCGCAGCCTTCGCCCTCGGTAATTTCCATGTTTCCGGTGGCCCCCAGGCGCACGGTCATGGAGCGCAACGAGAGCCATGGCAACGCGAAGCCCAGCACGCTCACCACCGCCAGAAACAGGAACATACCGTACACCATGGGGTCCTGCCGGTTCAGGGCGGCGATGAGCAGCACCGCGCACAGGCCCAGCAGCACCCGCGACCGGGAAAGCCAGCGTTCCATGGCGCGGCTTACTGCGGGGTACGCTGCGACAGCAGGATGGCCTGGATCAGGGTGGCCGCCGGTTCCGGTTCGGTGCCCTGTGTCTGCGCAATGATGCGGTGCGCCAGCACCGGAACGGCCACCTCGCGCACCACCGCCGGGTCCACATAGGAGAGCCCACGGATGCAGCTCAGGGCGCGCGCCATGCGCGCCAGGCCCAGCGTGCCGCGCGGGCTGGCGCCAAACCGGATGCCGGCATGCTGGCGTGTGGCCCCCACAATGGACGCCATGAACCCGGCCACTTCGGGGGTTACCGTGACGTCGCGGGCGCTTGCCACCAGTTGGGCAAACTCGCCCATCTGGCACACCGGCTGCAGGCGGCTGATGGGGTGGGAAAACTGCTGGGTGTTCACCAGATCCGCTTCCGTGGCGGCATCGGGATAACCGAGCGACAGGCGGATGAGAAAGCGGTCCAGTTGTGCCTCCGGCAGCGGGTAGGTGCCCGCCATGTCGATGGGGTTCTGTGTGGCCAGCACCGCAAAGGGCGCGGGCAGGGGCATGGTCTGGCCGTCCAGCGTAATCTGCCCTTCTTCCATGCATTCCAGCAGGGCTGACTGGGCCCGCGGGTTGGCGCGGTTGATTTCATCGGCCAGCACGATGTTGGCGAACACGGGGCCCGGACGCATCACAAAGCT
The DNA here is from genome assembly GCF_058793415.1 of Rhodoferax sp. MLSD5-FHT05B10. Classification (NCBI taxonomy): domain Bacteria; kingdom Pseudomonadati; phylum Pseudomonadota; class Betaproteobacteria; order Burkholderiales; family Comamonadaceae; genus Rhodoferax; species Rhodoferax sp. MLSD5-FHT05B10. The sequence goes on from NZ_JBXAFT010000016.1 coordinate 13,371, forward strand.
GCCGTCTTTGGGGTTGTACACCGGGCCGCCCACGATGTCGGAGGGCATCAGGTCGGCGGTGAACTGGATGCGCTTGAACGACAGCCCGATGGACACCGCCAGGGCGCGGGCCAGCATGGTTTTCCCCAGACCGGGCACGTCCTCGATCAGCAAGTGGCCTCCCGCCACCACCGCGGCCAACGCCAGCTCCACCTGCCGGTGCTTGCCCTGCAGCACCTGTTCCACGTTCTGGACAATGGCGGCAGCAAGCTGCGCAGAATTCTTGGCGGTCCAGCCGCCGGCGTGTGTCTGGCTCAATTGGCACTCTCCCTTTTATGGGGAAATTCTAATGGCCGCACGCGCCGCACGGCAGCGCCGTAAGATGGCAGATTCAGCCGACCCCGCACCACACCACCACACGCATGCAGCCCTTCACCACCCCTTCCGTTGCGCCGGTAATGAAGCGCCTTCTCGCATGATGCACGCGCCGTTGCGTCCCAAGGACCTGGTGTTGGCCCTGGTCGTCATCCTGGTGTGGGGTGTGAACTTTGCGGTCATCAAGGTGGGGGTGGTCGGCGTGCCGCCCCTGCTGCTGGCGGCACTGCGGTTCATGCTGGCCGCCTTCCCGGCGCTGCTGTTTTTCAAGGCACCCAAGGTGCCGCTGCGCCTGTACCTTCTCTACGGCATGACCATTTCGGTGGGGCAGTTCTCCCTGTTGTTCACCGCCATCCACGTGGGCATGCCCACCGGGTTGGCGTCGCTGGTGCTGCAGTCGCAGGCTTTCTTCACCACGCTGCTGGCGGCCTTCTGGCTCAAGGAGCGCTGGCAGACCAACCAGATGGCAGGGCTGGTGCTGGCCGCCGTCGGGCTGGTGCTGATTGGCAGCGCGCACGGCCTGTCCATGCCGCTGGCCGGTTTCCTGTTGACCGTGGCCGCCGCGGTGATGTGGTCTTGCGGCAATATCGTCACCCGTGCGGTGGGGCGTTACGGCCCCATGAACCAGCTGGCGTTCGTGGTGTGGGCCAGCCTGGTGCCCCCCATTCCGCTGCTCTTGCTGTCCGCCTGGGTGGAGGGGCCCGCCGCCATGGCTGCCGCCCTGCAGCACTTCAGCTGGCAGACGTTTGCTGCCGTGGCCTACCTGGCCTGGGCCGCCACCCTGTTTGGCTACGGTGTGTGGACGGGCCTGCTGGCGCGCTACCCCGCCAACCGGGTGGCGCCCTTTACCCTGCTGGTGCCCCTGGTGGGGCTGACCACGGGCTGGCTCGCGTTTGGCGAGGCGCTCCAACCCGTGCACTATGCCGGCGGCGCGTTGCTGATGGCCGGGCTGCTGGTGAACCTGTTTGGCGGGAGCCTGTTCGTGCGTCTGAAGTGGCAGCCCTGACACGTTGCGGACAGGGCGCGCGCCGCAGCACGGGCAGCCATGGTCCAATAGCAGCATGAATCCGGACGCAAAAACACTCTGGCACGCCCCGCAGTGGGCCTTTGCCGTTCTTCTGGCCCTTCTGGGCATGCTGGGTCCGTTCTCCATCGACACCTACCTGCCGGCGTTTGCCGGCATTGCCCAGTCGCTGGGTGCCACGCCCGTGCAGATGCAGCAGACGCTGTCGGCCTACCTGTTCGGTTTTGCCTTCATGGCGCTGTTCCATGGCGCCATCTCCGACAGCTTTGGCCGTCGCCCGGTGGTGCTGTGGGGGCTGGCCGCGTTCACGCTGGCATCGGTGGGCTGCGCGCTGTCGCAGAGCATTGGCCAACTGGTGTTCTTCCGGGCGGTGCAGGGCCTGTCCACCGGCGCCGGCATTGTGGTGTCGCGCGCCGTGGTGCGCGACATGTTCCCGCCGGCGCAGGCGCAGAAGGTCATGAGCCAGATCACCATCTTCTTTGGCGTGGCGCCGGCCATTGCGCCTATGGTGGGGGGCTGGATGCTGGTGCATGTCAGCTGGCACGGCATCTTCTGGTTCCTGGCCGGGGTGGGGGTGGTGCTGTGGGTGGCCAACTACCGGTTGCTGCCTGAGACCCTGCACCTGTCGCAGCGCCAGCACTTCCATCCGCGCCACCTGCTGGCCGGCTACTGGAAGCTGGGCTCGGACCCGCGTTTCTTCCTGCTGGCGCTGGCCAGTGGCGTGCCGTTCAATGGCATGTTCCTGTACATCCTGAGTGCGCCAGTGTTCCTGGGCGAGCACCTGGGCCTGGCGCCGCAGCAGTTCTTCTGGTGTTTCCTGCTCACCATTGGCGGCATCATGGGCGGCGCCCTGGTCAGCGGGCGCATGGCGGGCAAGGTGGTGCCCAAGCAGCAGATCCGCTACGGTTTCGTCATCATGCTGACGATCGGGGTGATCAATCTGCTGGCCAACCTGCTGTTCAAGGCGCATGTGGGCTGGGCGCTCATTCCGCTGTGCATCTTCTCCTTCGGCTGGGCACTGATGGTGCCGGTGGTCACCCTGCTGGTGCTGGACCTGCACCCCGAGCGCCGGGGCATGGCGTCCAGCCTGCAGATGTTCGTGGGGTCCACGGCCAACGGTATCGTGGCCGGGTTGATCTCGCCGCTGGTGATGTACTCCACCGTGGCCCTGGCGACCGCGTCCCTGCTCATGATGGGCGTGGGCCTGGTGGCGTGGCTCACCATCCGCCACCGCTGGCCCGCCATCGGGCAGACCATCGAGCACCACTGACGCCGCGCCGGTGGAGGCGCGGGGTCAGATCTGCACGCGGGTTCCCAGCTCGATCACGCAGTTGTTGGGCAGGCGGAAGAAGCCCGCCACGCTGCCGGCGTTGCGCGACATGAGCGCAAACAGCGCCTCGCGCCAATGGGCCATGCCGGAGCCCTTGGTGGGCACCACAATTTCCCGGCTCAGGAAGTACGAGGTTTCGAACAGGTTGATGGGCAACCCGCGGGATTTGCACAACTCCAGTGCCTTGGGAATGTCGGGTGTGTTCTTGAAGCCGTAGTTGATCTGCACTTTCCAGAAGCCCGGCACCAGCGCCTGGATCTCGATGCGTTCATCAAAGGGAATCCACGGTACATCGTGGAAGACCACGGTCAGGATCAGGTTGCGCTCGTGCAGCACCTGGTTGTGCTTGAGGTTGTGCATCAGGGCCTGCGGCACGGTGCCGGGGTTGGCCACGGCATAGACGGCCGTGCGCGGCACCCGGTGTACCCGGTCGCTGGCGAGTGCGGTGACAAAAGGCAGCAGCTCCGGGTCGTCGTGGCGGATGCTGTCAATCAGCAGTTCGCGCCCCCGTCGCCAGGTGGCCATGATGGTGAAAATGCCGAGACCCAGTACCAGGGGGAACCAGCCGCCCTGGAAGAACTTGATCGAGCAAGACACCACCAGCAGCAGGTCCAGCGCCATGAACACGCTGGTGGCGGCCACCGCCACGGGCAGCGGGAAATTCCAGCCATGGCGGATCACGAAGAAGGTCAGCAGCGTGGTGATGAGCATGGTCACCGTGACGGCAATGCCATAGGCCGAGGCCATGGCCGAGGAACTGCCGAAACCGAACACCGCCAGCAGCACGGCCGCCAGCAGCAGCCAGTTCACCTCGGGCATGTAGATCTGCCCGGCCTCCTTGGCCGAGGTGTACTGCACCTGCATGCGGGGCAGCAGCCCCAGTTGCACGGCCTGCTTGGTCATGGAGTAGGCGCCGGATATCACGGCCTGGGAGGCGATCACGGTGGCCAGCGTTGCCAGCACCACGGCCGGCAGCAGCCACGCCGCAGGAAACAGGCGGTAGAACGGGTTCTCCAGTGCGCTGGGGTCGCGCATCAGCAGGGCGCCCTGGCCCATGTAGTTGATGGCCAGCGCCGGCAGAACCATGCCGACCCAGGCATAGCGGATCGGGCGCTTGCCAAAGTGCCCCATGTCGGCATACAGCGCCTCCGCCCCGGTGAACGCCAGCACAATGGCGCCCACCACCACGAACAGGTGCCAGCCCTGGCCGCGCAGGAAGGCCAGGCCATTGAGGGGGTTGAGCGCCGCCAGGATGGCCGGCTGCCGGGCAATCTCCACCAGCCCGGTCACTGCCAGCACGCCAAACCACACCACGATGATGGGACCGAACAGCTTGCCCACCAGGCTGGTGCCAAAGCGCTGTACCGCGAACAACCCCACTAGGACGGCGGCACAGAGGGGCAGCACGAAGGACTTGAACGCCGGCGTGACCACCTCCAGTCCCTCCACGGCGCTGAGGACCGAGATGGCCGGGGTGATGACGCTGTCGCCGTAAAAGAGGGCGGCGCCAAACACGCCGATCAGCAGCAGGACGAGACGTTTCTCCGGGCTGCTGCCCGCCGCCTTGGCTGCGAGTGCCGTCAGGGCCATGATGCCGCCTTCGCCCCGGTTGTCTGCCCGCAGGATGAGCAGCACGTACTTGAGCGTCACCACCATCATCAGGCCCCAGAAGATCACGGACACCGCGCCCACCAGGTGGGGCTGGTCCAGCGGAATGCCGGTGGCCGGGCCGAAGACTTCCTTCATGGTGTACAGCGGGCTGGTCCCGATGTCGCCGTACACCACACCCAGGGCCCCCAGCGTGAGCGCGGCAAGATTGTCCCGGTTGGCGGTTTTACGCATGAATGGCCTTGGCAAAGAAGCTGCCCGTACTGTCGCGGCAGGCGCATCAGGAACGCATAAGGATGCGCAATGGAGCGGGGCGGGCCGGAGCCCGTGTCAGACGACGGCCAGGCGATAGCCCACGCCGGTCTCGGTCAGCAGGTGGCGGGGCTCGGACGGCTCGCGTTCGATCTTGGCGCGCAACTGTCCCATGTAGAGCCGCAGGTAGTGCGTCTGCTCCGTGAACTCGGGCCCCCACACATCCCGCAGCAGCTGCCGGTGGGTGACCACGCGGCCGGCGCTGCGCACCAGCCGGGCCAGCAGCTTGAACTCGGTGGGAGTCAGGTGCACGGGCTCGCCCCGGCACTGCACGACGCGGGTGTTCAGGTCGATCGTGAGGTCGTCCAGCACATGCACCGTGACGGCGGCGGCCAGCGCCGTGCCGCGGTGGCGCAGGGCGACACGGATGCGGGCCAGCAGCTCCCCCACGCTGAACGGCTTGACCAGGTAGTCGTCGGCGCCGGCGTCGAGTAGCTGTATTTTCTGCGCCTCCTGGTGGCGGGCCGAGACAATCAGGATGGGCAGGGTGTGCTGCTTGCGCACCGCGCGAACCAGTTCGAGGCCGTCGCCGTCGGGCAGGCCCAGGTCCAGCACCAGCACATCGGGAAGGGCATGGTGCAGCAGGGCCTGGGCTTCGTTGATCGATACCGCGGTCTGCACCGTAAAGCCCTCCACGGCAAGGGCGGACTGCATCATGGCCCGGATCTCGCGGTCGTCTTCCACGACCAGCACGCGCAAGGTCATGGTGTGTCTCCCGGGGGCTGCTGCGGCTCCAGTGGCAAGGTGAGCGTGAAGCAGTTGCCGCCGCCGGCGCGCCGGCGCAGCAGCAAACTGCCGCCGTGGGCGGTGGCAATGGTCCGGCACAGGGCCAGCCCCAGACCCGCCCCGCGCTGGCCGGACTGGTCGCTGCGGGAGTAGGGCTCGAAAATGGCCTGGTACTTTTCCGGCGCAATCTCCGTCCCCCGGTCCTTGACGGCAACCTGCATGGTGCCGTCGCCGGTGCTGACGGCCAGGTCAATGGCCCCGTCGCTGTACTTCAGCGCGTTGTCCAGCAGGTTGCCGATCAGTTGCGCCACCAGCACCGGGTCCACCCGGATCAAGGGCAGCCCGGTGGCGATGCGGGACTGGATGCGCCGGGCGGGATCGCGCTGGCGTACCCGTGCCAGCACGGCGCCCACGATTTCCTCCATGGACTCCCAGTCCCGTTGGAGCGGCTGTGCAGCGTTGGTGAGCTGCACCAGTTGCAGGGTGTTTTCGGTCACGGTCGACAGGTAGCGCGCTTCGCTGACGATGCTGTCCAGCAGGCGCTCCTGCTCCGGCACGCTGAGCTTGTCGCGCTGCGTCTGCAGGGAGGTGGCGGCGCCCACCACGGCCGCCAGCGGCGTGCGCAGATCGTGCGAAATGGCGGCCAGGTACGTGCTTTGCACCTGCTGGCGGTGGGACTCGTCCTGCGCGGTCTGCACCGACGCCGCCAGACGCAGGCGCCACAAGGCCTGCGCCAGCAGGGCGCACAGGGCCTGGGCGTGTTCCCGCCCGTCGGTATCACTCGCCAGCACGTTCTGGATGCATGCTGCGCCGTGCATCTGCCCCTGGTCGCCCAGGGGCACATACCAGGCGCCCAGTCCTGGCCAGCGTCCGGTTCCGGGGCCCAGCACGGCGGCTTCGCGCATGGCGCACGCCAGCCCATCGCCCACGGTGGCGGGCGTGTCCGTGGCCAGATCCAGCGTACCGTCCGCTTGTTGCAAGGTCAGGATGCACGGCCCGTCGAAGGCGGCATCCAAGGCGCGCTGGCCCAGCGCCTGCACTTCCTGCGGGGTGCCAATGCCCGACAGGTCGGCCGCCAGGGTCTGTAGTTGCCGCGCTCGCTGCTCGTTGCGGTGCGCGTTGTTGGTCTCGCGCCGCAGGGCGGCAGCCAGGCGGCTGATCACCAGGGCGACCAGCAGCATGGTGAACAGGGCGATCAGGTTCTCCTGGTTGTCGACGGCAAAAGTCCAGCGGGGCGGAACAAAGAAGAAGTTGAATGCCGTGACGGCTGCCACTGCGCACACCACGGAGGGCAGCCAGTGCAGGGTGTAGGACGCAATGACTACCGCCAGCACATACAGCATGGCCTGGCTGGTGAGCGACACGTGGTGGTCCAGCAGGAACCCGCCTGCCGTGGCCGCGGTCAGCAGCGCCGCCACGGCCATCCAGCTGCGGGGGGAAGGCAGGGCGTCCTCGGGGGCGGGTGCGGCGTGCATGGTGACCCCAGCGTACCACCGGCGGTATCAGGATGGCGTTAGGAACGCCGCCAGTCCGGTAAGCTGTTTATACTGTCTATTTATACAGTATTTTGGTGTTTCCTTGCCATGCCTGTGCCTTCGCGTTCCCCCTCTCTGGCCAGCGTCCATGCGGACGTCTGGCATGCCGATGCGCTGGCCCATGCGCCGGGGCGGGTGCTGGCCACGGGCCACGCCGCGCTGGACGCCCAGCTGCCCGGCGGCGGCTGGCCGCTGGGGGCGCTGACGGAAATCCTGCAGCCGCCCGGCGTGCACGGCGAGTGGCGCCTGCTGATGCCCGCCCTGGCCCGCTGCGGCACGGAGGCGGTGGTGCTGGTGGGCGCGCCGCAGGTACCGTTTGCGCCGGCGCTGGCGGCCCAGGGCTTGCCGCCGAACCGGCTGTTGTGGGTGGCCGCGTCCGCGGCGCCGCAGCGCCTGTGGGCGGCCGAGCAGGCCCTGCGCTGCGCCGGGGTGGATGCCGTGCTGGCTTGGCTGGTGCAGGTGCGTCCCGACCAGCTGCGCCGCCTGCAAATGGCGGCGGCCGAATACGCCAAGCTGCTGTTTGTGCTGCGCCCGCAGCAGGCGCAGGACGCGTCGTCGCCCGCCGTCTTGCGC
>NZ_JBXAFT010000017.1:0-20273 GCF_058793415.1 Rhodoferax sp. MLSD5-FHT05B10
TGGTCGTAGCCCTTGGCTTCGCCGCCGAACTTGGTTGCCAGCACGGTGGTGATGGCTGCCGTCAGCGTGGTCTTGCCATGGTCAACGTGACCAATGGTGCCCACGTTGACGTGGGGCTTGGTACGCGTGAATTTTTCTTTTCCCATATTTAACTCCGAAAAGTAATGAGTTCAAACCATTAAAAACGCCGTACAACCGCCAAAACCAACACGCCAGCGGCCACGCACAAAACTGGTGCCCTTTGCGGGAATCGGACCCGCGACCTCTCCCTTACCAAGGGAGTGCTCTACCACTGAGCCAAAAGGGCTTTAAAACTTTTACACACAACCAACAACACACCGACTGTGGAGCGGGGTAGGAGAATCGAACTCCTCGCTTTAGCTTGGAAGGCTAAGGTATTACCACTATACGAACCCCGCACAGGCCCGCCTTGCAAATCTAACAGTCAGCTTGTCACTGGTGGAGAGGGCTGGATTCGAACCAGCGTACTCGTAAGAGGGCAGATTTACAGTCTGCTGCCATTAACCACTCGGCCACCTCTCCTCGGTGAACTCCGGATTATGCCATTAATTTGTGTCTCCACAACATTCGGCCGCAAACAATTACCAATCTATCGGCGTTTCTCCTGCCCGCACCAGGAATTCATTGGCCTGGCGGAAGTGCCCGCAGCCAATGAAAGGCTGTGGCGGCCGTAGCGCCGACAAGGGCGACGGGTGATTCGCGGTCAGGACCTGGTGATTGCCGGGCGCAGCCAGCACCTGCCCGGCCAGTTTTTGCGCGTGTGCGCCCCACAGCAGGAAAACCACCGGCTTGCCATTGGCCAACACGGCCTGCAGGATGGCGTCTGTCAGCACCTCCCAGCCCTGGTCGGCATGGCTGGCCGGCTGCCCCTGCTCCACGGTGAGGCAGGTATTGAGCAATAGCACCCCCTGCTGCGCCCAGCGCACCAGCGAACCGCTGGACGGCTGGGGCCGCGGCGGCGCAGCGGGGTTGGCCTGGGCCGCTTCCCAGGCCAGCTCCTTGAACACGTTGCGCAACGAAGGTGGCAGCGCAATGCCCTGCGCGACGGAAAATGCCAACCCTTGCGCCTGCCCCGGGCCATGGTAGGGGTCTTGCCCCACGATCACCACCTTGACGTCCGCCAGTGGCGTCAGCTCCAGTGCGCGCAAGGGGTGTGGCGGATAAATGACCGCGCCAGCCTGCAGCCGCTGACGAATGAAGGCCTCCAGGCGCTGCCCCGCCGGGCTGCCCAGAAAGCGCTCCACCGTGGCCTGCCAGTCCGGCGCCACCAACCAGTGCCGGGGCTCCCAGACATCCAAAGCGGGAGCGGACGGCTCTGCCCCATCCGCATCGGCCGAAAAAAAGTCCTCTTGCAGCCCGCGACCGACCGCCATGCGCCAGCTCCCGGACTCAGCCGAACAGCGCAGCCAACGCTTCACCCGGATCGGGCGCGCGCATAAAGGCCTCACCGACCAGGAACGCGTTGACGCCGGCGGCGCCCAGGCGCAGCACATCCTCACGGGTCTGGATGCCGCTTTCCGTCACCAGCAGGCGGTCGGCCGGCACTGCGGCACGCAGGGTCAGCGTGGTGTCCAGCGACACCTCGAAGGTCTGCAGGTTGCGGTTGTTGACGCCAATCAACGGCGTCTTGAGCTTGAGTGCCCGCTCCAGTTCCGCCCGATCGTGCACTTCCACCAGCACGGCCATGTCCAGGCTGCGGGCCATGGCTTCCATGTCCTTCATCTGCGCATCGTCCAGGCAGGCGGCAATCAGCAGGATGCAGTCGGCCCCCATGGCGCGCGACTCGTACACCTGGTAGGCGTCCACCAGGAAGTCCTTGCGCAGCACCGGAAGCTGGCAGGAGGCCCGGGCCTGCTTGAGATAGTCCACGCTGCCCTGGAAGAACTGCCGGTCGGTCAGCACCGACAGACAGGCGGCACCGTGTTCGGCATAGGACTGCGCGATGTCGGCTGCAATGAAATCTTCGCGCAGCACGCCTTTGCTAGGGCTGGCTTTCTTGACCTCGGCAATCACGGCCGGACGTCCAGCTGCAATCTTGGCGCGCATGGCGCCCACGAAGTCGCGCGTCAGCAGGCGCGACTCCGCGTCGGCGCGCATCGCCTCCAGTGATTTGCGCTGGATGGCGGCAGCCACCTCCTCGCGTTTGACGGCGACGATCTTGTCCAGAATATTGCTCATGCTTGATCCTTGTTGGCCAGTTGGCGTGTCAGTGCGGCCAGTGCGTCCAGCTTGGCCTTGGCCGCGCCGGATTCGATCGCCGTGCGCGCCAGCTGCATGCCGGCTTCCAGGCTGGCGGCCACATTGGCCGCATACAGGGCCGCGCCGGCATTGAGAATGACGATGTCCTTGGCGGGCCCCGCCTGGTTGTCCAGCACGCCCAGCAACATGGCCTTGGAGGCCTCGGGCGTCTCCACCTTGAGGGCCCGGTTGCTGGACATGACCATGCCAAAGTCTTCGGGGTGGATTTCGTACTCGGTGATTGCGCCGTTCTTCAGCTCGCCCACAAGAGTGGCGGCACCCAGACTCACCTCGTCCATGCCGTCCTTGCCATACACCACTAGGGCGTGCTCGGCGCCCAGGCGCTGCAGGGCTCGCACCTGGATACCCACCAGGTCCGCATGGAACACCCCCATCAGGATGTTGGGGGCACCGGCCGGATTGGTCAGCGGCCCCAGAATGTTGAAGATGGTGCGGATGCCGAGTTCGCGGCGCACCGGCGCCACGTTCTTCATGGCCGGATGGTGGTTGGGCGCGAACATGAAGCCTGCCCCCTGCTCCGCGATGCAGCGGGCAATCTGCGCGGGCGTCAGGTTCAGGTTCAGGCCCAGGGCCTCGATGACATCAGCGCTGCCGCTCTTGCTGCTGACGCTTCGGCCCCCGTGCTTGCTCACCTTGGCGCCCGCCGCTGCGGCCACGAACATGGAGCAGGTGGAAATGTTGAAGGTGTGCGAACCGTCGCCACCGGTTCCCACGATGTCCACCAGATGAGTCTTGTCCGCCACCTCCACCTTGGTGGAGAACTCGCGCATCACCTGCGCGGCCGCGGTGATTTCACCAATGGTTTCCTTCTTGACGCGCAGGCCGGTAATGAGGGCCGCGATCATGACCGGCGACATTTCCCCCGACATGATCTGGCGCATGAGGTACAGCATCTCGTCGTGAAAAATCTCGCGGTGTTCGATGGTGCGCTGCAGCGCTTCCTGGGGCGTGATTTTGATGGATTCGGGCATAGCGAGGTTTCCTTAAGGATTCGGGTTGTCTGTGAGGGCCAGCTTCAGGCCAAAACCAATGAAGAGCACGCCGGCGACGCGCTCCAGCCGGTGCAGGCTGCGCTGCACCGCACCGGCACGCGCGGCCAGCCACGCCGCCGCGACGGCCCAGCCGATGTTGACCCACAGGCCGTTGAAGTTGAACAGCAGCCCCAGCAGCAGAAAGGCCAGCGCCTTGTGCTCGACGGCCGGCGCAATGAACTGCGGCACAAAGGCCAGGAAGAACAGGGCCACCTTGGGGTTGAGCGCATTCGTCCAGAAGCCGCGGAAAAAGATGTCTTTCAGGCCACCGGCCGGCATGGAACCTGCGCGACCAGCTTCCAAATTCATAGCAGATGGCGCGCACGACCCAAGCATGCGCAGCCCCACGTAGACCAGGTAGGCCGCTCCCGCCCACTTGAGCAGCATGAACGCCGTCGCCGATACGGCCATCAGCGCGCTCACCCCCAGGGCGGCGGCGAAGATGTGCACAAAGCAGCCCGCCGCAATGCCCAGCGCCGCCACCACGCCGGCGCGGGTACCCGCGCGCAGGGCATTGGCCACCACGTACAGCACGTCCGGCCCCGGCGTCAGGTTGAGCAGCAGGCCTGCCGCCACGAATAACAGGAGTTGATCGGTGGCCATGCCTCAGGTCTTGAAATACTGCCGCACGGCGGCCACCGCCCGGTCCACGCCGGCGGTGTCCACGTCCAGATGCGTAACAAACCGTAGGCGGTACAGGCCGGTGGCCCGGATGCCCTGGATCTCCAGGTGCGCCAGCAGTCCGGCTGACTGGTCGCGCGCCGCGCCCGTCAGGTCCACGAACACGATGTTGGTCTGCGGGGCCTCGACCTGTAGGCCGTCGATACCGGCCAGGCCATCGGCCAGGCGCCGCGCCAGGGCGTGGTCCTGCGCCAGGCGCTCCACATGGTGCTCCAGTGCGTGGGACGCGGCGGCCGCCAGCATGCCGGACTGGCGCATGCCGCCGCCGGCCATCTTGCGGATGCGGTGGGCACGGGCGATGAAGTCGCGGCTGCCACACAGGGCTGACCCCACCGGCGCCCCCAGCCCCTTGCTGAAGCAGACCGAAACGCTGTCAAAGCACTGGGCAATGGCGCGCGCCTCGGCGCGGACATCGCCGCCCGTGTGCGCCGCCTGGGCAGTGGCGGCATTGAACAGGCGCGCACCGTCGAGGTGGCGGGCCAGCCCCTTGCGCCGGGCCAGGTCGGTCGCTGCCTGCACATAGGCAAACGGCAGCAGCTTGCCGCCCAGCGTGTTCTCCAGCGCCAGCAGCCGGGTGCGGGCGAAGTGGGCGTCATCGGGCTTGATGGATGACTCGATGTCGGCCAGCGCCAGCGTGCCGTCGCTCTGGTGCGCCAGCGGCTGTGGCTGCACGCTGCCCAACACCGCGGCGCCACCGCCCTCCCAGCGGTAGCAATGCGCAAATTGGCCAACGATGTATTCATCGCCGCGCTGGCAATGCGCCAGGATGGCGCACAGGTTGCTCTGGGTCCCGGTGGGCACAAACAACGCAGCCTCAAAACCCAGCATCTGCGCGATGCGTTCCTGCAGCGCGTTGACGCTGGGGTCGTCGGCAAACACGTCGTCGCCCAATGGGGCGGCCATCATGGCGGCGCGCATGGCCGGCGTGGGTTGCGTCACCGTGTCGCTGCGCAGATCAACAATTGTGCTCATACTGGCCTCCAATCCCCGTAAACATTGCGCAAACAGCTATGAAATTCATAGCGCAAACAACGCCTTTCAGCGCAGGAAGTTCTGCAGCATGGCATGGCCGTGCTCGGTCAGGATGGACTCGGGGTGGAACTGCACCCCTTCCATGCGCACCGCCTCCGCCAGACCCGTGTGCCGGATACCCATGATCTCGCCGTCGTCGGTCCAGGCGGTGATAGCCAGCTCCTTCGGGCAGGTGGCGCGCTCGATGGCCAGCGAGTGGTAGCGGTTCACCGTGAACTGCCTGGGCAGGCCGGCAAACACGCCCTCCTGCGTGGTGGTGATGACGCTGGTCTTGCCGTGCATCAGCTCCCGGGCCCGCACGATCTTGCCGCCCAGGGCGGCGCCAATGCTCTGGTGGCCCAGGCACACGCCCAGGATCGGCAGCTTGCCCATGAAATGCTGGATGGCCGCCACCGAAATGCCGGCTTCAGCCGGCGAGCACGGACCAGGCGAAACCACCAGGCGGTCGGGGTTGCGCTGGGCAATCCCTTCCACGGTGATCTCATCGTTGCGGAACACTTCCACCTCGGCGCCCAGTTCACCAAAGTACTGAACGATGTTGTACGTGAAGCTGTCGTAGTTGTCGATCATCAACAGTTTGATTTTTGCGCTCATGGTGTTACTCCAGCCCTTCTTCCACCAGTTCGCTGGCGCGCAGCAAGGCGCGGGCCTTGGCTTCGGTTTCCTTCCACTCCAGTTCGGGCACGCTGTCGGCCACCACGCCGGCGGCGGCCTGCACGTACAGCGTCTGGTTCTTGATGATGCCGGTACGGATGGCAATGGCCACGTCCATGTCGCCGGCATAGCTCAGGTAACCGCAGGCACCGCCGTACAGGCCGCGCTTGGTGGGCTCCAGCTGGTCGATCAACTCCATGGCGTGTACCTTGGGCGCGCCGGTGAGGGTGCCGGCCGGGAAGGTGGCCTTGAGCACGTCCATACTGGTCATGCCCTCCTTGAGCGTGCCCTCCACATTGCTCACGATGTGCATGACGTGGCTGTAGCGTTCCACGCAGAAGGCGTCGGACACCTTGACGCTGCCGATCTGGGCGATGCGGCCGATGTCGTTGCGCGCCAGGTCGATCAGCATCACGTGCTCGGCGCGCTCCTTGGGGTCGTTCACCAGCTCCACCTCGGCCGCCTTGTCCAGCTCCGGCGTGGCGCCGCGCGGGCGGGTGCCGGCCAGGGGGCGGATGGTGACCTTGGTGGCCGGCACGCCCTCCACGCTCACCTGCTCCTGGCGCACCAGAATTTCCGGCGAGGCGCCCACCACATGGAAGTCGCCAAAGTGGTAGTAGTACATGTAGGGGCTGGGGTTGAGCGAACGCAGGGCCCGGTACAGGCTCAGCGGCGACTCGGTGTAGCGCTTCTTGATGCGCTGGCCCACCTGCACCTGCATGAAGTCGCCGCCGGCGATCAGCTCCTTGGCGCGCTCCACGGCGGCGATGTAATCGGCCTTGGCAAAGTCCCGCTGGGCCGGGTGGCTGGACGTGGGCTTGACGGCCGGAATGCTCACGGCCTGCGCCAGCCGGTCTTTGAGCTCACGCAGCCGGCGCTGGCCACGGGCATAGGCCTCGGGCTGGTCAGGGTCGGCGTACACGATCAGGTGCAGCTTGCCCGAGAGGTTGTCGATGACGGCCAGCTCCTCGCACTGCAGCAGCAGGATGTCGGGGCAGCCCAGCTCGTCGGGCGGGCAGGTGGCTTCGAGTTTTTTCTCGATGTAGCGCACGGCGTCATAACCGAAGTAGCCCGCCAGGCCACCGCAGAAACGCGGCAAACCCGGGCGCAGTGCCACCTTGAAGCGCTGCTGGTAGGCGGCGATGAAGTCCAGCGGGTTGCCGCTGGCACGCTCCACCACCACGCCGTCAGTCACCACCTCGGTGCAGGCGTCCTTGCCAAAGCCGCTGGCGCGCACCAGCGTGCGGGCGGGCAGGCCAATGAAGCTGTAGCGCCCGAAGCGCTCGCCCCCCACCACCGACTCCAGCAGAAAGCTGTACTTGCCGGTGTCTGCGTCCTGGGCCGCCACGGCGCCCGGCGCATGGGCCAGCTTCAGGTAGAGCGACAGCGGCGTTTCCAGATCGGCAAAGGCCTGGGCCGTCAGGGGAATGCGGTTATAGCCTTGCGCGCTCAAGGCCTGGAACTCAAGTTCGGAAATCACGGTGAATGCCTCTCAATGTCTGGGCGGGGCCGATTGCAGCCATACCGCCAGCACCGCCCGGAGCAGTGCCTGTCTTCAGGGCCCCCGGAGAGCGGGGGAAAACGGGTGAGCGTGTGCGCGCCATCCCGCAAGGGGAATCAGGCAGTGTGCCGTGCGCAGCGCTCAGGGCTTACGGTCAGCGTACGCCAGGGCCAGGCTCCCCGGTCGCTACAACCCGCAATGAAGACGCGATGAATGAACATGCCCCCAGTGTAGCAAACCGCCGCGCTGCGCCCGCCCGCTCCGGAAATACACTCCAGCCCGTTATTGGTAAAAACCCTAGGTTGTTACAAGCTTGTAACGGCGCACAATGGGTTTGTAAAAAAGAACGATCGTTCACTTTTTAGGAAATTTTCCATGCACCTCTTCAAGCATTTTCTGGTCGGCGCCACCGCCCTGGCGATGGCTGCCACCGTTGTCGCAGCCCCCAAGGAAGTCAATGGCGTCCGGTTTGACGACAGCGCAACCGTCGGCGGCACCAAACTGCAACTCAACGGCGCGGGCACCCGCTACAAGGCCATCTTCAAGGTGTATGCCGCAGGCATGTACCTGAGCAAAAAGGTGAGCACACCGGAAGAGGCCTATGCCGCGCCCGGGCCCAAGCGCATCAGCATCACCATGCTGCGCGAGATTGACTCCCATGAACTGGG
Organism: Rhodoferax sp. MLSD5-FHT05B10; assembly: GCF_058793415.1. Taxonomy (NCBI): domain Bacteria; kingdom Pseudomonadati; phylum Pseudomonadota; class Betaproteobacteria; order Burkholderiales; family Comamonadaceae; genus Rhodoferax; species Rhodoferax sp. MLSD5-FHT05B10. The sequence goes on from NZ_JBXAFT010000017.1 coordinate 7,848, forward strand.
CAAGAGCTTTACCAAGGCGTTTGAAGAAAACACCCCCAAGGCCCAGATGTCCAAGCTGATTCCGGGCCTGATCAACCAGGGCGAGATTTTCTCCGCCCAGAAAAAAATGGTCGCGGGTGACGGCTTCACCGTGGACTGGATTCCGGGCACCGGCACCGTCATTTCCGTCAAGGGCGTGCCCCAGGGTGAACCCACCAAGGAGCCTGAGTTCTTCATTGCCATGATGCGCATCTGGCTGGGCGCCCAGCCCGCCGACTGGAAACTCAAGGATGCCCTGCTGGGCAAGGATTCCTGACCAAGCTAAGCCACGCGCTTCGATGCGCGAAAACCCTGATGCGTGGCGGCCATCGGCACGCGCAGAATGACCGCATACAAACGAACAAACGTTCACCTTTTTGACTGGATAAACCCATGCGTCTGACACATCACTTGCTGGCTGGTGCCGCGGCTTTGTTCATGGGAGCGACCGCCATGGCCGCCACCACCGAAATCTACGGCGTCAAGATCGAAGACAGCGCCACCGTTGCCGGAACCAAGCTGCAGCTCAATGGCGCCGGCACCCGCTTCAAGGGCCCGTTCAAGGTGTACGTTGCCGACCTGTACACCACCAAGAAAATCAACAGCCTGGAGGAGTTGGTTGCCGCCCCCGGGCCCAAGCGCATGACCCTGACCATGATGCGTGAAATCGAGGCGGGCCCCTTCGGCAAGCTGCTGACCCGTGGCATGGAAGACAACAACCCCAAGGCGGAAATGTCGAAGCTGATTCCCGGCTTGATGAAGATGAGTGAAATCTTCTCCGCCAACAAGGTGTTCCTGCCCGGTGAAACCATTCTGCTGGACTGGATCCCCGGCACCGGGTTGGTCATTTTTGCGCGTGGCAAGGTTCAGGGCGAGCCCTTCAAGGAACCCGAGTTCTACAAGGCCCTGATGGCCATCTGGCTGGGCCCCGTTCCCGCCGACTTCAAACTGAAGGACGCCCTGTTGGGCATCAAGTAAACGGACGTTCGCCCCGCTGGACCGGGTCTCTGGGCGTCTATCGGCCCCAGGGAATATCGGCCAGCGAATCAGTAAAGGCGTCCGCGTCCACGGCGCGCACGGGCTGGCCGTGGTTGTAGCCGTAGCTCACCAGCAGCACCGGACAGCCCGCCGCACGGGCGGCCTGCGCGTCGTTGCTGGAATCACCCACCATCAGGGTCTGGCTGGGCACGCTGCCCAGCAGTTCGCACGCCTTGAGCAGCGGCAGAGGGTCAGGCTTCTTGCGCTCCACCGCGTCACCCCCCAGCGTCAGGGCAAAAAATCCATCCAGACCCATGCGACACAACAACTCCCGGGCAAACGCCGTGGGCTTGTTGGTCACACAGGCCAGTTTGAGCCCGAACGACTGCAGCTGGCGCAGCCCCTGCACCGCCCCGTCGTACACCCGGGCGTGCTGGCCGTTGATGGCGCCGTAATGCCGCTGGTAGCCTTGCAGGGCCTGCGCAAAGAGTGGTTCATTCGTTGCGGCGGCCGGTTCAATGCGCGCCAGCAGGCTGTGGATCAGGTTTTCCGACCCCTTGCCCACCAGTTGCCCCACCACCTCGCGCCGGACCACATAGGTGGCAAACGGCGGCGGCAGGTCAGCCAGCATGCGCTGCAAGGCCAGCACAAAGTCATCCAGGGTGTCGACCAGCGTACCGTCCAGGTCCACGATTGCCGCGGAAAAATCCCGGGGATTGAGCGCCATTGCGTCCACGGCCATGTCCGCTTAGCCGCGCAGGGCCGCGCGCATGGCATCCACCACGCTCTTGTAGTCGGGCTTGCCGAAAATGGCACTACCGGCCACGAAGGTGTCAGCACCGGCATCGGCCACGCGGCGGATGTTGTCGGTCTTGATGCCGCCGTCCACCTCCAGGCGGATGTCCTTGCCGCTCGCCGTGATGCGGCGGCGCACGTCTTCGATCTTGCGCAAGGCCGAGTCGATAAAGCTCTGGCCGCCAAAGCCCGGGTTGACGCTCATGATGAGCACCAGGTCGATGTCGTCGATCACCCAGTCCAGCACGTCCAGCGGTTCAGCCGGGTTGAACACCAGGCCGGCCTTGACGCCCTTGGACTTGATGGCCTGGATGCTGCGGTGCACGTGGCCCGACGCATCGGGGTGGAAGCTGATGAGGTCGGCCCCGGCGTCGGCAAAAGCCGCGGCCAGCGCGTCCACCGGGGAGATCATCAGGTGCACGTCAATGGGCACCGCCACGCCGGTAGCCGTCTTGGCATGGGGTTTCAGGGCCTGACACACCATGGGGCCGAACGTGAGATTGGGCACATAGTGGTTGTCCATCACGTCGAAATGGATCCAGTCGGCCCCGGCCGCAATGACGTTTTTCACCTCGTCGCCCAGGCAGGCAAAGTCGGCAGACAAAATGGAAGGGGCAATTCGGTAGGTCATGGGAGTCCGTCTAGGTACAGTTGGAGACAGGGCGGGGCCGCTGTCCCGCAGGGTTTCAGGGTCATTATTTTCGCAGGTAGCATTGCACCATGCCCAAGTACCAATTTTTAGTGGAAGTCGCGCCCCAGTATTTGCCCGACCAGTCCACCCCGGACGAAGACCTGTACGTGTTTGCCTACACCATCACCATCACCAACACGGGCGATGTGACCGCGCAGCTGATTGCGCGCACCTGGAACGTCAACGACGCCAACGGCCACACCGAAAAGGTCAAGGGGCTGGGCGTCATCGGCCAGCAGCCGCTGCTCAAGCCGGGCCAGTCGTTCGAGTACACCAGCGGCACCCGGCTGCGCACCGCCACCGGCACCATGCATGGCAGCTTTTTCTGCGTGGCCGAAGACGGCGAAAAGTTTGACGTCGATGTGCCCATGTTCGTGCTCGACGCCCTGAGCGGCGACACCGGCACCGGCGAAAGGCGCACACTGCACTGATGGGAACCCTTTCCACATCCGGACCCGACCTCGCCGACCTGCTCGACGAGCTGGACCCACACGCCGGTCAGGTGCACCGCCACCTGTGGCTGATCGCCCTCCTGGACTGGATCCGGGGCAACGGGGCATCGGCAGAGGCCGCCGCCGCCCGGGTGGACATGCTGCTCGACGTGCTGGACGCCCGGCCCCACACCACCGAACGCCTGCAAGCCTGGTGGCGCCAGCTCATTGGCACGGTGGACGGCTCGGTCCTGCTGTCCGACTATGGGTTTGCCTCGCGCAATGCCTTCGTCAGCGAATTCGTGGAGCGGTTGCACCGCAAGCTGCTGCCCGCGTCGCCCGAAACGGCCGATGCCGGCGAACTGTTTGCCCTGGTTCTGTCGTCCGAGCAGGATGCGCAATGGCTCAGCGCCCTGTCGCCCGCCACGCTGCAACGCCTGGCCGCGCTGCTGACCGTACCCAGCGCCAATGTGCCGGCTGGCGCGGCCACACCACCCACCTATTGGCAAAGCACGCTGCTTGAAGCCATCACCTTCTGCACCAGCCAGATTCGTGCCGCGGGCTTCTCGCCCGAAATTCGCCTGCGCATGCACACGCCGGCCCGGGACAGCACGCCGTTTCACTCGCTCTCGGCCGACCTCGACGCCGTGCGCAACGCCTGGCTGCGCGGCGACGGCCTGGAAGAAGCGGTGCAGCATTTCCGCGCGCAACTCGACGCCTGCCGCCAGGCCGCCGCCTCGGTCTACACCCACCTGGACGCGCACGGCATTTCGCTGGATCTGGTGTTTCGCCTGCGGCAGCTGCGCGAGCGGGTGTTGCGCATCCGCGCGCTGCTGGACTGCCTGCTGAACGACCCGGCCCACGCCCACTGCGTGCGACTGCTGTCCAACCTGGCCGCGGTGGGCCAGGCGCAACGCAGCCTGGGCGCACTGGTCAGCGCCAGCTCCTCGCTACTGGCGGCCAAGGTCGCCGAGCGCAGTTCGGAAACGGGCGAACACTACATCACCCGCACCCGCGGCGAGTACCGCGCCATGCTGGGCCATGCGGCCGGCGGCGGCGCCCTGATGTCCATCACCACCCTGCTGAAGTTCTCGGTGCTGGCGCTGGGCCTGTCGGCGTTCTGGTACGGCTTCTGGTCGGGTGTGGTGTATGCCGTCAGCTTTGTTGTCATCCAGCTGCTGCACTACACGGTGGCCACCAAGCAGCCGGCCATGACCGCGCCGGCCATGGCCGCCAAGCTGCGCGACATCGCCGACCCAGCCCACCTAGACGCCTTTGTGGACGAAGTCACCCACCTGGTGCGCTCGCAGGTGGCGGCCGTGCTGGGCAATGTGGCGGTGGTGTTTCCGGTCGCCGTCCTGCTGTCGCTGCTGCTGCAGTGGTTCACCGGGCGGCCCGTGATTGACGCCGCCACGGCCGACCATGTCTTCCATTCCCTGGCGCTGTGGGGCCCCTCGGCCCTGTTCGCGGCCCTGACCGGCGTGCTGCTGTTTGCCTCCAGCATCATCGCGGGCTGGGTGGAGAACTGGTTCGTGCTGCACCGGCTGGACTCGGCCCTGCGCTACAACCCCCACATCACCCGCCGCCTGGGCGTGGCCCGGGCCGACCGCTGGGCCCACTTCATGCGCCGCCATATCTCCGGCTTTGCGTCCAACATCTCGCTGGGCTTCATGCTGGGCCTGCTGCCCGCCATCCTCGGTTTTCTGGGCCTCGCCGCAGAAGTGCGCCACGTTACGCTGTCGACCGGTCAGCTGGGCGCGGCCTGCGCCAGCCTGGGCTGGGAGGTGTGGCGCAACCCCGCCCTGTGGTGGGCGGTCGCCAGCCTGCCGGTGATCGGCGCGCTGAATGTGGGCGTCAGTTTTTACCTGGCTTTTCGCGTCGCCCTGCAGGCCCACAACGTTTCCGGCGGCGGGCGCGTGCGCATCCGCAAGGCGGTGCTGCAACGCCTGCGTCACGCGCCGCGCAGTTTCCTGTGGCCGGCCAAGGACGAAGCCTGATGGGCGAGTTCGAGCTGATTGCGCGTTACTTCACCCGCCCCACACCCCAGGCCGTGCTGGGCGTGGGGGACGACTGCGCACTGCTGCAGCCCGCAGCCGGCATGCAGCTGGCCATCTCCACCGACATGCTGGTGGCGGGTCGGCATTTCTTTGCCGATGTGGACCCCCGCACCCTGGGCCACAAGGCCCTGGCGGTCAACCTGAGCGATCTGGCCGCCTGCGGCGCACGGCCACTGGCCTTCACCCTGGCGCTGGCCCTGCCCACCGCAGACGCGGCGTGGCTGGAGCCGTTTGCGCAGGGGCTGCTGGCGCTGGCCGATGCCCATGGCTGCGAACTGGTGGGCGGCGACACCACACAGGGCCCACTCACCATCTGTATCACGGTCTTTGGCGAAGTGCCCGCCGCCGCGGCCCGCCGCCCCGGACAACCCGGCACGCAGGCCCTGTTGCGCAGCGGCGCGCGTGCCGGTGACGACCTGTACGTCAGCGGCACGCTGGGCGATGCCCGCTTGGCCCTGGAGATGCTGCAAGGCAAACTATCGCTGCCCGAAGCGGTGTTTACCCCCGCCCGGCAACGCCTGGAGCAACCCACCCCGCGCGTGGCACTGGGGCTGGCCTTGCGCGGCATTGCATCCGCCGCCGCCGACGTGAGCGATGGCCTGCTGGGCGACCTGGGCCACATCCTGACCCGCTCCGGCGTGGGCGCCACCGTGGACACATCACTTGCTATGCATTTGCTAGCTGCCAGCGCCCATTACGCGGGTGCTGCAGGCCCGTTTGAGCAGGATATTGGCACCGCCCGGGCACTGCAGTGCGTGCTTGGCGGCGGTGACGACTACGAGCTGGTGTTCACCGCCCCCCCCGGGCAGCGCGCGGCCGTGCAGGCCGCCAGCAGCGCCAGTGCCACCCCGGTCACCCGCATCGGGCAGATCGACGCCGCGCCCGGCCTGCGGCTGGTCGATGCCCAGGGCGCGCCGGTAACCGGGAATTTTGCCGCCTTCGACCACTTTGCCTGACACGCCGGCCCCGCTGGGCCTCCTGCGCGGCAACGCCGGCCGCTGGCCGATAATGCCGGCCATGACCGACCCGTACGCCTCCCCCGTCACCGTGTTCCCCGCCGACCCCGGCCAGCCCGCGCCGGTGGCACGCCCCAGCGTACGTTTTCTGCTGTCGCACCCCGCGCACTGGCTGGCACTAGGATTCGGCTCCGGCTTATCCCGCATTGCACCCGGCACGGCTGGCACGCTGTGGGCCTGGATTGCCTTCATCGCACTGACTCCCTGGATGAACGACGCCCGCTGGGCCCTGCTGATCGGCCTGAGCCTGCCTGTTGGCTGGTGGGCCTGCAGCGTCACGGCCCGCAACATGGGCGTGCTGGACCCCGGCAGCATCGTGTGGGACGAGGTGGTGGCTTTCTGGCTGGTGCTGTGGCTGATCATGCCCACGGGGCTGGTGGGCCAGGTGCTGGCCTTTGGCCTGTTCCGCTTCTTTGACGCCGTCAAACCCGGCCCCGTCGGCTGGGCCGATGCGCTGTACCACCACTTGGACCCCGCCACGGACACGGCCGCCTGGCGCAAGGCCGGTTTTGGTATCCTGTTCGACGATCTGGTCGCCACCGGCTGCACGGTGCTGGTCATCGCCGCCTGGAGGTTCTTCTGATGCCAGCCAGCGCCCGCAATGCGCTATTAAATCAGGAGCTATCGACGCAGATTCTATGCGCCTCCATTGCCGATTTGCTGCTGGAAAACCAATGGCTACTGGCCACTGCGGAAAGCTGCACTGGCGGCCTCATTGCCGCCGCCTGCACCGATCTGGCGGGATCGAGCACCTGGTTCGAGCGCGGCTTCGTCACCTACTCCAATGATGCCAAGACCGAGCTGCTGGAGGTGGACGCCGCGCTGATCACCCACGAGGGTGCCGTCAGTGAAAGCGTGGTACGCGCCATGGTGCAAGGCGCCGTGCGACACTCCCGCGCCCAGGTGGCCGTGGCCGTCACGGGCGTGGCCGGCCCTGCAGGCGGCAGCCGCGAGAAACCGGTAGGCACCGTGTGGTTCGGTTGGGTCACGCCGGCCGGCGTCGCGAGCGAACGATGCCACTTCGAAGGCGACCGCGCCCAGGTGCGGGCCGCCACGGTGTTGCACGCTCTGCGCGGGCTGCTAGTTCGGCTGCAAGCTGCCGCATCTACCACACAACGTGATACTTTTTAGCAACGCAAGCCAGTGTTTCCACCGATAGAATTGCATACAGTGGCCCCGTCGTGAAAACACCGTCCACCGCGTATTCCATCAGTCAACTTTGTACCCAGAGAGGATTCCCATGAAAAAAATCATGCTCGCAACCGCGCTCATCGCCGCCTTTGCCGCACCCCAGGCCTTTGCCCAAGCCAAGAATTTTGAAGGTTTCAGCGTTTTCGGTGGCCTCAACGTCGCCAACTCGAAGATCGAAAACAACACCACAAGCTCCGCTACCAGCACCTCTACCAACGTAACCCTGCAGGCGCAATACGCCTGGGCCCTGGGTGACCAGTTCGTTCTGGGTGTGGGAGCTGCGGCAGGTGCCGGCGATTTGACGTTCGCTGCCGGCCTGGCCGGCGACATCAAGCTGAAGGACAACGCCGCCGTGTTCATCGCACCGGGGTTTGCCGTGAGCAACTCCACCTTGGTGTACGGCAAGATTGCCTCCACGTCCGGTACCGTCTATGACAATTCCGGCTCGTTCAGCGTGACGGGTGTCGGCTATGGCATTGGCGCCCAGTTCAAGAGCGGCAACAACTTGTACTACCAGGTGGAATTCCTGCAAAACAACTTTGCCGATAAAGACTACGGTGGCAAAACCTGGAAAACCAGCACCGGCGGCCTCTCCTTCGGCGTGGGCTACAAGTTCTGATTCTTCAGTCCCTTCGGACAATAAAAAACCCGCCCATAGGCGGGTTTTTTATTGCCGGCTACGGCACCTCACGCGCCGTGGCATTTCTTGTATTTCTTGCCGCTGCCGCAGAAGCACAGGTCGTTACGGCCCGGCGTGTCGGCGCGGTGCACGGTTTCCACGCGCGGGCCGATGCCGCGCCAGATTTCGCGCAGGTCATACACGGCCCACACCGCATCGGCAAAGGCGTTGAGGCGGGCCACGCTCATGCTGGGCACCCCGTCGTCGTCAAACGGCGACACCTCGGGTTCGCCCGTATCGTCCTCGGTCATCGCGACGATGGCCTGCAGGGACGCGTCCAGCCACTTGGCGGCGTCCTTGTCGCGCGGGGGCGCCCATTCCTCGGGCCAGGCTTCCACGGCGTACATGAAGCCCAGCGCCCACACCTGGCCAAACGCCGGCAGGGCCTCGTCCCCCAGGTCCGGGCGCTCGGCCTCGGGCAAGGCGGCAATGGCGCCGCGCACGTCCATCACCTCGGGCTGGTACACGCCCTCCTCGTCGAGTGACTGCACCGGCGTGTCCAGCGCCTTGGCCACTTCGGCCCAGCGCTGGTTCCAGATGTGCAGGAAACGCTCGCGCTGCGCTGCATCGGCAAACGCGCCTTCGCCACCGTCTGAAGTGATGCGCTCGCCTTCCGGCGCAATGGCCAGCAGCACGTCCAGGTATTCCTCGGCCGAGATGGCGCGGCGGCAGCAGATCAGCGCCGCCATGAATCCTTCGCAGAATTCCCACTGGGGTGTTTCGTCGTAGCGGGTGCGCAAATCGTCCAGGATGGCATCGATTTCGTCGAACGCCTCCGGCGCCAGTGGCGCAGGCACGGATACGGCAGGGGTGAGAGCAGGGTCTTGGATCATGGTGGGTTACCGTCAAACACGGAGCCGCGGAATGCGGCCCAGCGGGCATATAAATAAGGTGCAAGGCCCCGACGGGCTTTTGCGCTAGTGCGAGAGTATCCACGCAACGCTTTGGGTCACCACATCGCGCTCGATGCCGTTGAAGCCGTGGTGGGCCGCCGCCTCGCACGGATCGCCCCGGTCCCGGCCGCCGGTGAAGGCCAGCAGCTGCCTGGCGGGCGCGTGGGTGAGCTGGTCCAGCATTGCCGGAGCGGCACTGAAGGGGCACAGGCGGCAGCCGTCCTGTTCATGGTGTACCACCAGCACCGGAATGCGCAGGCTCTCCAGCGCCATGGCCGGCACTGCGCGCCCCTTGTCCTCGGTGAAGATGGTGGAAGTCAGCACCAGACCATCGGGGCCTTGGGCGCCTGGCAGTTGGGTGGCGATGTAGGCCACCGACTGCGTGCCCCGGCTGGTGCCCACCAGCCACACCGGCACCTTGATCTGTTCGCGCACCCAGGCCAGGGTGGCTTTGGCATCGGCCACGTGCTCGGCGGTCTGGCGAAAGCCCGACAAGTAGGGCGGGCTCTGGCGGTCCGAAGGGGCGTCCACCACCGCCACCCACACCCCCTGCTGGGCAAACTGCTGGCGGGTACGCACCAGGAAATTGCCTTCGAGCTGGGTAATCGCCCCGGCAGGAGAAATCTGCAGTCCGCCATTGCCGCCGGCAAACAGCAGCACGGCCGCCCGGGGCTGGGGCACGGGCAGCACCAGCAGCCGCTGCGTAACACCTGGCCGGGTGGGGATGTCGACCACCTGCTCCACGACTTGTCCGCTGGCCTGCCCCACACCCGCCAGCCACGCCACCAGCAATCCCATTTTCAGCAGTACGCGCACGCTATTTCTCCCGATTACATCCACCCCGCCTCGACCCCGTCCGATTATTCCCCCAGATCGGCCTTAGGTCTGCCAGATACAATTTCTTGACTTATGACAAGGTTTCTCCAATGGAAACCCCAGGCTTCCCACGCAATCGGTCGCAGCCCGGCATTTGCACGTAGAGTAATCAATCCGGGCTTGCGCCCATTTCCTGGCAACCACTGGCTCTCCCCATGAACAAGTTCAAAATTTCGACGCGCCTGCTGCTGCTGATGGGCCTCTTCTCGGTTCTGCTGGTATCCATCGGCGGCATGGGTCTTTTCGGCATTGTCCGAAGCAATGATGCCTTGCACACCGTGTATGTGGAGCGCACCTTGCCCATGGGCAATTTCTCGGACATCCAGCGCCTGTTCACGCGCAACCGGCAACTGATCTCCGATGCCCTGCTGGACCCGACGGTGGAGACCTATGCCCGCAACACCGCCGAGATCGAGGCCAACATTGTGGAGATCGGCAAGCTGTGGGACACCTACATGGCAGCCCCCCTGACACCCGAGGAACGGGCGCTGGCCAAGGCCTTCATTGAAGTCCGCACCGCCTTCGTGCAGCAAGGCCTCAAGCCCGCCGTGGTCGCGTTGCGCGCCAACGACTGGGCGGAAGGCTCCCGCATCAACGTGGAACACGTCAGCCCCCTGTACAACAAGCTGCGCGCCAGCATGGAGCCGCTGCTCAAGCTCCAGATGGCCGAGGCCAAGAAGGAATATGACGCTGCCGCTGCGCGCTACGAGATCATCCGCGTGGTGGCGGTGTCCGCCATCGTGGCCGGGCTGGTACTGGCCTGGCTGTTTGGCATTGCCCTGATCCGCAGCCTCTCGCGCTCAATCAACGATGCCGTGGACGTGGCCCATGCCGTCGCACACGGGGATCTGACCCAGAGCATCGAAAGCGAAGGCAAGGACGAAGTCGCCCGTCTGATGACGGCCCTGTCTGTCATGACGCAGTCCCTGGTCAAGGTCGTCTCCAGCGTGCGCGAGGGCTCTGAAGGCGTGGCCACAGCCAGCGCCGAAATCGCCCAAGGCAACAACGACCTCTCGGCCCGCACCGAGCAGCAGGCCAGCGCCCTGGAACAGACCGCCGCCTCCATGGAGGAGCTGGGCTCCACCGTCAAGCAAAACGCCGACAGCGCCCGCCAGGCCAACCAGCTGGCCATGAACGCCTCCACCGTCGCCGTCAAGGGCGGCGAGGTCGTCGGCCAGGTGGTCGACACCATGAAGGGCATCAACGAGTCCAGCCGCAAGATCTCCGACATCATCAGCGTGATCGACGGCATTGCCTTTCAGACCAACATCCTGGCCCTGAACGCGGCCGTGGAAGCGGCCCGTGCCGGCGAGCAGGGCCGCGGCTTTGCCGTGGTGGCATCGGAAGTGCGTAGCCTGGCCGGACGCAGTGCCGAGGCCGCCAAGGAGATCAAGAACCTCATTGGCGCCAGCGTGGAGCGGGTGGAGCACGGCACGGCGTTGGTCGACCAGGCCGGTATCACCATGACCGAGGTGGTCAGCAGCATCAAGCGGGTCACCGACATCATGGGCGAGATCAGCGCGGCCAGCAACGAGCAGGCCCTGGGCGTGACGCAGGTAGGCGAGGCGGTGACGCAGATGGACCAGGCCACGCAGCAGAATGCGGCGCTGGTGGAGGAGATGGCGGCAGCAGCTTCCAGCCTCAAGAGCCAGGCCCAGGAACTGGTGCAGACGGTGGCAGTGTTCAAGCTCGGCGGCAACGACGCCGCCCCGCGCATCACCGATGCAGCCTACCGGGTTCGCAGCCCGCTGCGCCTGGAAACCCCGCAGCAGCCCTAACAGGCAGCCCCGCACCCGCAGTCGGCTCGGCGTGGCCGGCTTGCCAATTGACATGGCTCAAACATGCATGCGCTAGCCCACCGCACCGGGCTTGGCTCAGTACACTGGCAAAACAGTGGCAGCACGCCGCTGGCCTCCAATAAGAAAAGAAACGCCTATGAGACATTTTCTGAACCAACTTTCCATCATGGCCAAGCTCGGGCTCCTGAGTCTGGTCGGCATACTGGGTTTGATCTGGATATCGGGCTACATGGCCTGGGAGGAGAGCAACCTGGCGCGCGAGGACCGTGAAAACACGGTGCGCCAGACCGTCGAGTCGGTTTCGGGCGTTCTGCAGTGGGCCTACCAGCAGGAGACCTCCGGCAAGATGCCGCGCGAGCAGGCGCAGGCCCTGGCCAAACAGGCCATTGCACAGATGCGCTACAACAAGGAAGAGTATTTCTTCGTCAGCGACATGCAGGCCAACGTCGTCATGCACCCGATCAAGCCGGAACTCGATGGCAAGAACGCCAGCGCCATGCGCGACGCCAATGGCGTGGCCATTTTCGAGACCTTCGCCGCCAAAGTGCGCAAGGACAAGGCCGGATTCGTGCAATACCTGTGGCCCAAGCCGGGGCAGGATGCCGCCGTGGAAAAGATCTCCTACGTGCAGGGGTTTGAGCCCTGGGGCTGGATCGTGGGCTCCGGCCTGTACACCGATGACCTGCACCGCGCATTCATCTCCCTGGTCGTGCGCCTGTCACTGGTAGTGCTGGCCGGCATCGTGATTTTTGGCTGGCTCGCGTTTGTGATCTCCCACTCCATCGGGCAGGGGCTGCGGGCCGCCGTGAAAGTGGCGGACTCGGTTGCGCACGGCGACCTAACCGTGGAGATTTGCCCGCAAGGCAAGGACGAGATCGCCAGCCTGCTGTCGTCCATGGTCGCCATGCAGACCAGCCTGTCGCGCGTCGTCAGCTCCGTGCGCCAGGGCTCCGACGGCGTGGCCACGGCCAGCGCCGAAATCGCCCAAGGCAACAACGACCT
>NZ_JBXAFT010000018.1:0-11565 GCF_058793415.1 Rhodoferax sp. MLSD5-FHT05B10
GGCGCGGGCGCCGCGGGCGGGCGGGCGGGAGCTGCCACGGGCGCTGCGGCCACGGGCACACGAACCGGGGGGCTAATTAGAGTTTTTTTTTCAGCCGTTGGCGTTGCGCCTTGGGGCTTGAACGCCAGCATGCGCAGCAGCACCATGGTCAGCGCGGCGTATTCGTCGGGCGCCAGGCCCAGGTCCGCACGGCCGTGCAGGCAGATGCTGTAGAGCAACTGTGTTTCGTCCGCCGGCATCAGGGCCGCAAGGCGGGCGGTCTCGGTGGCCTCGGGGTCGCTGTCGTCATCCGACGGCGCACCAGCCGCAGAACCGGCACTCTGCGCCAGGGTCTGCACCACGGCCATACGTTGCAGCACGGTGGACATTTCTTCCAGCGTGGAGGCGGCGCTCAGGCCGTTGAGGCGCAAGGCCTCCGCGGTTTCCACCACGGTTTTGCCGTCGCCCACAGCCAGCGCCTCGATCAGGCGGAACACGTAGGAACGGTCCACGCTGCCCAGCATCTGGCGCACCGTGGCCTCCTGCAGCTGGCCAGAACCAAAGGCAATGGCCTGGTCGGTAAGGCTGAGGGCGTCGCGCATGGAGCCGCGCGCGGCGCGGGCCAGCAGGCGCAGGGCCTGTGCCTCGGCGCTGACCTGCTCCACCTCCAGCACCTTGGTCAGGTGTTCGCGGATGGTCTCGGGCGCCATGGGCCGCAGGTTGAACTGCAGGCAGCGGCTCAGCACGGTGACCGGCACCTTCTGCGGGTCGGTGGTGGCCAGCACAAATTTCAAATACTCGGGCGGCTCTTCCAGCGTCTTCAGCATGGCGTTGAACGCCGTGTTGGTGAGCATGTGCACCTCGTCGATCATGAAGACCTTGAAGCGCCCCTGCACCGGCTTGTAGACCGCCTGCTCCAGCAGGGCCTGCACCTCGTCTACGCCGCGGTTGGAGGCGGCGTCGAGCTCGGTGTAGTCCACAAAGCGCCCGCTATCGATGTCGGTGCAGGCCTGGCACACGCCGCAGGGCGTGGCGGTGATGCCGCCCGTACCATCTGCGCCCTGGCAGTTGAGCGACTTGGCCAGAATGCGCGACACCGTGGTCTTGCCCACGCCGCGGGTTCCAGTGAACAGGTAGGCGTGGTGCAGCCGCTGGGTGGTGAGCGCGTTGGTCAGCGCCTGCACCACGTGGTCCTGCCCCACCATTTCGGTGAAGTTGCGCGGACGGTACTTGCGGGCGAGCACGAGATAGGACATGGGAGGAGATTCTATGTGGTGGCAGGACCGCCCCCGGCCTGCCGACGGAAATCTTCCGCGTCCGGCACCGCCGCCGTCCGGACGGCGAACCCCGAATTCGCCTAGAATAGACCCCGACGGGCCCTCCCGCATGGTGAGGCGGCCAACCGGGTCAGGTGGGGAACCAAGCAGCCCTAACCGCGGAGCCAGTGCCGGGGTCGGGGTCCGTCACCTTATTCACAAAGCCAATATTGACGCGGGTTCCACACCCCGTTTGGCTTGCAAATTCGCCCGAAACAGGGCGAACTTAAATCCCCACTCTTCGTTGTTGGCAGCCCTGCCGGGAATTGCTGCTCTTCACCGTCGCTGGCGTTGACTTGCAGACCCAACGGGGACTATCGATCGACATCAGTCAATTACCCAATGCGTGTCACTGGGTCATAGCGGTCATCTAAAGCTGCTCCACTTCAAGACTGCTTCCGACCCGTTACTAGACTTTCGCCCGGAAGTGGAACTTTTTCTTCTTGATGGGCGGTAATGCAGGTTGCAGACTAAGCGCGGATATTTTTCCAAGCATAGCCTTGAATGACGGGGAGCGGCTTTGTGCAGCTTTAGTTGTTACGCAAGGCCCCATCTTTTCCGCCCATGCGACTTTGTTGCCACCATCGTCACCAATGATCTCTCCAAACTTTTCCCAAGTTCCGCAAATAGAGTCTGGCACAAAGGCTCTAGCAGCTACCATATCGGCGTTCGGGTAGGCGCGTTTGACAGCCTTTAAATCCCCAAGATAAAAAGCTTCCATCTCTTCCGTGGCGACGCTGATTTCCACTTTCAAGTCGGGCGCGCACATTACTACCGTTTGAGAAATCCTTGTGAGGAGCTCAGAAGGATCATCGTCATCTGCATCCACCAGAATGAGTATCCCGTCGGAGTGTTTGTTTAGCGTATCTGCAAAAGCCTTCAACTTAAAAGGAAGCTGATCCAACAGCCCCCTAAGTTTGGCATTTGCCCTGGCATTCTTGGCGGGAAGAGCGCCTTTTCCTTGATGCGCGTGAACTCGGATGGTCTGAGTTGACTTCAGTTTACTCACCCAACCATCGAAAAAAGCCACCTCCGACGGACCTTCCACCATGATGTGCAGCGTCATTCCGGTGCCCCATCATCAAAGTGATTGCTGTACCACAATGACCCGAGCGGAATGCCATTGTTGTTCATCGCCGCAACAGTGGCAACATCAGCAGCGTTGATGGCTTGGGCATGCCCATCTGGCCCCTTTCGAATTAGCCACACCTGCGACGGTTTTAGTGCATCGACAAAATAGGGCGAATGGGTTGTCACGAGCATTTGCGTGGAAAGCGCAGCATTTGCAGTGCGGCTGCTGAACTGACTTGCAAGGCGCTCTACCAGCCTCACATACAAACCGTTTTCGGGCTCCTCTATGCCGATGAAGGGCCGTGGATGAGGGTCTTCTAGTAACACGGCATAGGCCAACATCTTGAGTGTGCCGTCCGACATGCCATGCTGGAAAAACGGATCCTGGTAGCCTTCCTCATCGAACTTCAGCAGGAGCCTCTTGTCCTTGCTGACTTCAGGCGTAATTTTCTTCAGGCCAGGAATGGCTTTTGCCAAGCGCTTGAGGATAGCGCGGAATTCCTTGGGGTTCTGCCTCTGGTAGTACTGCAAAACGTTGCCAATGTTGGCGCCTTCGCGGTCGAGCCACCTTTGCGCTCCGGCGGCAGGTAGCACACGTGCAGCACTTGGCACGAAATACGACAAGTACCATTGCTCGACATAAGTTCTTAGAGCTACGATCCGCGGGTGTTCAGACAGGTTACCCAGGGTGGCAATGCCCAACCTGTCGAGATTCACCAAGTCAACTTTTTGTGAAATCCGGGATTCTGTAGCCTCCCCTACTGCTTGGCCGGCCCATACCTTCCCTTTCCCCCTATTCAGTTTAAGAAAATAGTATGGCTTTCCAAGAGTATGGCCTTCGCGACGCTGTCGGCATGTTTCTGCTACTGCAGCAGGAACGCCAGCCACATTGTCGACAACAAGCTGGTAGACGATGGGCCGGTCTGGGTCGTCAACCTCAAAGAATATCTCAAAAGATATGGGGCCTTTTTCTCCTTGGGTGCGCAGCCGATCAAACCCGCCGCGCCAAGGTTTGTCGCATGCGGCCTCGACACCGTCCAGCAGGCAGTCGGCCACGAAGCCGAACGCGTCGAGCACTGTAGACTTGCCGGAGCCATTTGGGCCAATGAGACACGCCAATCGAGGAAGAGGTGTCCCTTTGCCATACTGAACTTGCCCCAGCTCAACGTTTGCTAGAGCCCGATAGTTTTTGATATGAATGCCAAGGAGACGAGCCATTGAAATTCCAAGTAAATAAAGGAGCATTTGGCCGCGTGGAGTGCATGACAGCCGTCTGGAAGACGGGTGAAGCTTACCGCAGTCTTTGTTGCAATGGAGGCATCGGAAGGCGTGTCCCAATTTCAGTCGTGTGCCGTCGAGGGTTTGAAGACCGTCGACCAGATGCATGACTTGTCATACTGCCCGTATCTGTGGGGCTGCGGGTCACTTAATTTCCAAGAGCGGAGTTGATTGAGATGCCGGATTTCATCAAATCCGAAGATTGCGGTCAAGTGTCTGCTTCGACCCAAAGCACAAAGTGCCCGCAAAAGTCCGCTTTGGCCAAGAAGCTGACCGCATGAGCTGTTTTGAGATGCCTGCTTTATGCTGATATATGCCATTCACAAGCGGATGAGATGATCGGTCGTTTTGGACCCCTTGCAGCCAGCAGATTCCCCGCGCAGTAGCGGCCTTCAGCCCACCTTAAGCTGAAGACGGCACCATACGGACAACTTATCAGGAGCCTTATATGAACGCCATCCAGACACCCAAACGCTTTAGCGGCCCATCCATCACCCTGCACTGGCTCATGCTCGTGCTGCTGGTGGCCGTGGCCGCCAGCATGGAGCTGCGCGGCATGTTCCCCAAGGGCGACCCGATGCGCGAGGCCTTCAAGACCTGGCACTACATGCTGGGCATCTCGGTCTTTGCACTGGTGTGGCTGCGCCTGTTGCTGCGCTGGGTGGGCCCGACACCGCTGATCCAGCCCGCACCGCCAGCCTGGCAAAACGCCCTGGCCAAGCTGATGCACCTGGGGCTTTACGCCCTGATGATTGGCCTGCCGCTGGTGGGCTGGCTGATTCTCAGCGCCAAGGGCAAGCCCGTGCCCTTCTTCTTCGGCCTGGAGCTGCCCCCGCTGATTGCCGAAAACAAGAGTGCTGCGGAGTGGATCAAGGAGCTGCATGAAGCCGGCGCCACCATCGGCTACGTGCTGGTGGGCCTGCATGCGGCCGCCGGGCTGTACCACCACTACGTGCAGCGCGACAACACCCTGCAGCACATGCTGCCCGGCAAGGCTTGAGGCTCGCCTGCAACCCCGCAAGGGGTTGCAGCGCTATGATTTCAATAGCTGTCTGCGCAATGAATACGGCTATTGCAGCCTATTTTCCTTGCAAATACTGCAAGACGCCCTGCCCAGCACGCCGGCCACTGGCAAAGCAGGCGGTGAGCAAATAGCCGCCGGTCGGGGCTTCCCAGTCCAGCATTTCGCCGGCGCAGAACACGCCGGGCAGCGCCTCCAGCATCAGCTGGGGCGTGAGCACTTCAAACAACACGCCACCGGCCGTGCTGATGGCTTCGTCAATGGGCCGCGCCGCCACCAGCGTAATGGGCAGCGCCTTGATGGCCGCTGCCAGCTGCGCGGGGTCGGCCATGGCTTCCTTGGACAGCAGCTCGTACAGGATGCCGGTCTTGATGCCTTCCAGGTGCAGACGGCTCTTCAGATGGCTGGAAAGCGAGCGCGTGCCGCGCGGGTGGCTCACCTCGGCCAGCACGCGCTCGGGTGCCATGTCGGGCAACAGGTCGAGCTGGAATGTGGCGCTGCCGGTGCGGATGATCTCGTCGCGCAGCAAGGCAGACGCTGCATAGATCAGGCTGCCCTCGACGCCTGTGGCCGTGGCCACGAACTCGCCCTTGCGCCCAAAATGCACGCCCTGCGCGTTGGTCAGTGCCAGCGCCACCGACTTGAAGGGTTGGCCGGCAAAGCGGCTGGCGAAGTGCTCGCTCCAGCCGCCCTGCACATCAAAGCCGCAATTGGCCGGCAGCAGGGGCGCAACAGCCACGCCACGGGCCGCCAGCAGGGGCACCCAGGCGCCATTGGAGCCCAGGCGCGCCCAGCTGCCACCGCCCAGCGCCAGCACCACGGCGCGGGCCGCAACCTGCACCGGGCCCTGCGGCGTGTCGAAGCACAGGGTGTTGTTGGCGGCCCCGGCGGACTCGGCCCAGCCGGTCCAGCGGTGGCGCATGTGGAACTGCACGCCGGGGCCCTGGGCGGGGCGACGCAGCCGCTGCAACCAGGCACGCAACAGGGGGGCGGCCTTCATGTCCTTGGGAAACACCCGCCCGGAGGAGCCGACAAAAGTCTCCACCCCCAGGCCCTGCGCCCAGGCGCGCACGGCACCGGCGTCAAAGTCGCGCAGCAGGTCTTCGATGGCCGAGCGGCGGGCGCCATAGCGTTCCGCAAACGTGTCGGCCCCCTCGGAGTGGGTCAGGTTGAGCCCGCCCTTGCCGGCCAGCAAAAACTTGCGGCCGATGGAGGGCATGGCGTCATACAGATGCACGGGCAGACCGGCGTCGGACAGGACCTGGGCGGCCATCAGGCCGGCGGGGCCGCCGCCAATGACGACAACGGGAAGTTCAGAGTTCATGGAGTGGGTAGTTCTATCAAGGTGCCTTGGGCGGTCAAAAACGCGGCACGTACGGGTTGTCCGGGCTGGGTCTGCGCCACCGCCGTGCGGTAGGCCAGCAGTTGCGCGCACAGCGCGGGCTGCAGCTGCGGCTGGGCGGCCGATTTGTAGTCCAGCACCCACCATTGTCCCTCACCACCGCCGGCTTCACCCCGGCGCTGCACCAGCCGGTCGATGCGCAGCATGCGCCCTTGGTGCACCAGCCCCACTTCGTTGCCCGCCCAGGCAAGCTGGCCAGCGTCCCACGCCCAGGCGCCCTCGCCTTGCACAATGGCCTGCGCCATGCCGTGGGCCATGCCGGCCTGCTCTGGCTCCAGCGCAAATTCACGGGCCACGGCGTCCAGCTGCTCGGCCGGCCACGGCTGCCCGGCACGGACGGCGCCCTGCACCGGCAGCCACTCCAGCAAACGGTGCATGGCCTGGCCGATGCGCGACTCCAAGCTGTCGGCGTCCTCGGCTGCCGCCAACGCGCCTCCCTCTTTTGCTATTGTTTTGCTAGCTGTCTGCGCAATGGATACGGCGCCTGCAGCCCCATTTGGCAATGAAATCAGGGTGTAGGTGCCCGGCACTTCCATAGTGCCAGCGTCCACGGGCGCAGCCGACGGAGAAGGCGCCTGCCACGGCGCGTCCTGCGCCTGCTCCTGCAGGCGCTGCCACCAGCTGGTCGGGCTGCCGCGGTGCGGCTCCAGACTGGAGACCACCAGCGTGCGCTGGGTGCGCGTCAGCGCCACGTACAGGGCGTTGAGTTCCTCACGGTTGCGCGCGGTCTGCTCGGTGGCCAGGGCATCGGCCACGCAGGCCGGCGGGTTCGATTCGCTGGCCAGGAACACAAAGCGCTGCGGGTGGGTGGCCTCGCCGGGCCAGTCCACCAGCACGCCCATGGTCTGGGCCTTGAGGCCTTCGCCGTCGGTGTCGAGCATGAGCACCAGCGGCGCTTCCAGCCCCTTGGCGCCGTGGATGGTGAGCAGGCGCACGGCCTGCGCGTCGGCCCGCACCGGCGCCTGGATGCCCCCGGCACGCAGTGCCCGCACAAAGGCGTAGGCCGTGGTGTAGCGCCCGCCATCCACCTGCAAAGCCGCCGACAGGAGCGCGCGCAGGTTGGCCAGCACGCCTTCGCGCTGGTTGGCCGGCGCGGCGGCGGCGTAACGGGCCAGCACGTCGCCGTCGCGGTAGATGGCGCTGAGCGCATCGTGCGGCGGCAGGGTGTCGACCCAGGTTTTCCACTGCGAAAGCACCGCGCCCACCGGGGCCAGCGCGGGGGGCAAGCCGGGCGCCTGCTGCAGCACCTGCAGCCACGGCACGGCAGGGGCACGGTCTCCGGCCGCACCGTCTTCGGGCTGGGCCGCGGCCTGCAGGGCACGCTGGCACAGCACCAGCTGCACCAGGTCGGCGTCGCCCACGCCAAACAGCGGCGACTTCAGCGCACGCGCCAGGGACAGGTCGTGCCGGGGCGACACCAGCGCGTCCAGCAGGCCCATCACGTCCTGCACCTCGGGCATGTCGGCCAGCTCGTTTTTTTCGGGCTGCTGGGCGGGTATGTGCAAGGCGGCCAGCTCGGCCTGCATCAGGCCCAGGCGCTCGCGCTTGCGCGCCAGCACCATCACGTCCTTCGGTCGCACGGCGCCAGACTGGAACTGCTCGGCCAGCCAGCGCGCGGCCTGGCGGCACTCCAGGGTCTTGCGGGTTTCCTCGGCCACCACGCGGGGGGTGGTGAGGGAGTCGCGCCAGCCGCCAGCCCCTGCAGAGCCCTCGCCCGCCGCATCCGCGGCGTCATCGGCAGCGGCTTCCCGCGCAATGCGCGGCAGCCTGAAGAGGTGTCCAGCCTCTGTCGACTCGGTGCTGTGGGCGCGGTAGCCGTCAAACTCGCCCGCCGCCTGGGCCTGCTCCATGACCTGGTTGACCAGCCCAATGATGGCCGGCGCGTTGCGCCGGGTGTGGTCGCAACTCAGCAGATCGCCACCCAGGCCCTGCGCCACAAAACGCTGCGCCGCCTTGAACACCTGCGGCTCGGCGCGGCGGAAGCGGTAGATGCTCTGCTTGGGGTCGCCCACCAGAAACACGCTGGGCGCCTGGCCCGCGCCGGCATAGCCGGAAAGCCAGGCACTCAGCGCCTGCCACTGCAGGGGGTTGGTGTCCTGGAACTCGTCGATGAGCAGATGGCGCACCCGCGCGTCCAGCCGCTCCTGCACCCAGCCGCTGAGCACGGGGTCCGACATCAGCACCAGCGCCGTGCGCTCCAGATCGCCCATGTCGATCCAGCCGCGCTCGCGCTTGAGCTGCGCATACTCCACCACCAGCACCCGGGCCAGCCGTGCCATGCGCTGCTGGTGCAGCCAGGCCTGGTGCTGCCCTTGGGCCGCCACCACGCGCAGCACCTGCTCCTGCGCCTGGCGCACGGTTTCGATACCAACCACCTTGTCGCTGAACTTGCGCGCCGCCCCGGTCTTGGTGAGCAGCGCCTCCAGCACGGCGGCCCCGTCGCCCTGCGTCACCGCCTGCTCCAGCGCAGTGGCGGCCGCCACGCAGGTTGCCTGCGATGCGGCACCCAGCACGCGGGCGGCGTCGCGCAGCAGACCCTGCACGACCGGCGTGGCCAGCAGCGCCTCGGGCGTGTCGACGCCGGCAAAGTCGGGGTACTGCTGGGCAAAGGTCTGCACCGAGGCATCCACGATGCCCTGTTCATCGGCCAGCGCAAACTCCACGCGCTTGGACAGCGCTGCTTCCAACGCCTTCTGCGTCTGGCTGCGCCCATGCGTGGCCACGGCGTCCACATAGTCCTGGCGCGCCTGCGCGTCACCGGCCACGCGGGTCTGGAAACGCGGCCAGGCCTGCGCCACGGCCTGGGCATCGTTTTCCAGCAGTTCGTATTGGGTGGGCAACCCCAGGTCGCTCAGGGCCTGCAGCGGCGCGCTGCGCAGCAGGGCGGCAAACCAGCTGTGGAAGGTGCGTATCTGCACCGGGCGCCCGGTGTGCAGCAAGGTCTGGTGCAGCGCACGCAGCGCGGCGAGTTGCGCGCTGGTGGGCTCCTGCGTGAAGCCGCGGTGCAGCAGCTCCTGGCGCAGGTCGGCATCGCTCTGGTGGGCAAACTGCAGCAACCACTCGTGCAGGCGCTGGCGCATTTCGCCGGCGGCTTTCTTGGTGAAGGTAATGGCCAGGATTTCATGCGGCGCGCTGCCCTCCAGCAAGGCGCGCACGATGCGCGAGACCAGCATCCAGGTCTTACCCGCGCCGGCACAGGCCTCCACCGCCACGCTGCGCTGCGGGTCGCAGGCAATGGCATAGAAGCGGGCGCGCTCCACAGTAGCGCCGTTGTGTTCAAAGGCGGCCAATACAACGGGCGCAGTCATGTGGCCTCCCAAAAGTCTTTGCGGCACAGGCCACGGGCCTGGCAGTAGTCACAGGCCAGACCGTCGCCCAGGGCCGGCAACGCCGCCCCCTGCGCGATGCGCTCCATGTCGTGCAGGATGCCCTCCACCAGGGCGTCGCGCGCCTCAACCACGTCCGGCTGGGGGTAGGCCTTGGTGGCATCGCGCTCGCCCACGTTCACGTAGGCGGCCTGCACGGTGTCGTGCGGCAGCAGGGCGGCGTAGAAGGCAATCTGCGTGTCTTCCAGCGGCTCTTTCACGCGGGCGCTGGTGCGGGCGCTGGGCTCGGTCTTGTAGTCCAGCACCTGCAGCGTGCCGTCGGGCAGCGTGTCGATGCGATCGATGCGCCCTACCAGCGTCACCGCGCCAAGGCGCTGGGTGTGCGCCGTCTCGGCGCTGGCAAACACCGCGCCGGTGGCCTCCTGCTGCGCCAGCCAGCGCAGGTAGCCGTCCCGCACAGCGGGCCAGGCAGCGGCAAACGGCAGGAACTCGCCCTCGGCCAGTGCCATGGACTGCGTGGTGGCCTGGCTGGCGGCATCCAGCAAGGCGCACCGGGCCTCGGGCGCCAGTGCGGGTTGCAGACGCAGTTCTTCGTGAAAGCGCTTGAGCACCTCGTGCAGCCACAGGCCGAAGTCGCGTTTGTCGACGGCACCTTCGAGTTCATCCACCGATTTCAGGCCCAACTGGCGCAGGGCAAAAAACCGGTAGGGGCAGGTGCGCAGATCATCGTAGGCGCTGGCCGACAGGTGGCCCACCGGCACCCGCTCGCCCGTGGGCAACGGCCGCGGCACGGGCGCGGGGGCGATGGGCCGGCCCACGCGCGGATCATCCGCCTGAGCAGAGTCGCCACGATCCAGCTGCTGGATCTGCACCAGCGTGCTGGGCAGCAGGGTCTCGCCAGCGTCGTCGCTGCAACGCCACAGCACGTCGCAAAAAGGGGTTTGCAGGGCATGGTTCCAGGCGGCCACCATCTCGGCCTGCAGCGCCTCCCGCGACGGCAGGCCCAGCACCACGCGCTGCGGCGGCGTCCAGCCGCCGGCCGGTTCGGGCGAGGGGTTGAAGCGCACCTCGTCGCAACCGGCCAGCACCACCGCGGCAAAGGGGCGGCCCAGCATCTGGCTCATGGGCAGGATCACCACCTGCTCGCGCTCGGGGTATGGGGGTGAAAAACTCGCGCCCTCCAGCGACTGGTTCACCCAGGCGGTGAACTCGGTCAGGTCCATGCGCCGGGGCGCCCACAGGGCCTGCCCCAGCAGGCTGCTCCACGCCGGCAGGGGCGATTCGGCCAGGCGCAGTGCCGCCAGCACCTTGGTGCCCGCCAGATCGGCCTGCAGCGCGTCCCACACGCCGCTGGCCTGCAGGGCGGCGCGCAGCGCCTCCAGCCAGTGCGCCAGCGTGCGGCTGCCTTGCAGCCGTTCGCGCACGCTGCCGATGCGGGCGTGTGCCTGCAACAAATCGGGCGCCTGCTGCAGACCGGGTGTGCCGACGACGCTGCGCCAGTCGCGCACCTGGTCGCGGCGCAACACCGCTTCCAGCGCATCCACCACCGGTGCAAACGCCGGCGCCCCCTTGAGCCAGGCCAGCACCGCGTCCGTCGAGGCATTCCAGACACCAGCCTTGAGCAGCGCCATCACCTGCGCCGCCGCCTGGCTGGTGGACAGCTTCCAACCGTTTTCGTCACGGATCTGCACGCCGCCGTCTTCCAGCATGGCGCGCACGCGCCGGGTCAATGCCCGGTCGGAAGACACCAGCGCCAGCGGGAAACGCCCGGCGGCAATGTGCTGCAGGGCGCAGGCCGCGGCGCGCTGGGCCTCGTCTTCGGCATCCTGGCAGGCGTGCCAGGCCAGGCGGGAAGCGGCACCCGGCAACGCCGGCACGTCCGTCCGGGGCAGCAGGGCCAGCGCAGCCAGTTTGTCGCCCCAATAGGGTTGCAGCGCCGCAGGCAGCGGGTCGGCGGCGAAGCCCTGCACAACCAGCAGGCAGTCCAACCCCGCGCGCACGGGGTCCTCGAACAGTACATCGCTGGCATATGCGGACGCCGCCGCCCATTCCACGGCAACGCGTGCCACGGCGGCTTCCAGGGCCAGTGCCGGGCCATCCATGCCCAGCAGGGCGCCGTGCCGGGCCGTTTGCGCCCACACGGCACGGTCCGCCGGGTGGCTGGCCGCGGCC
>NZ_JBXAFT010000019.1:0-1688 GCF_058793415.1 Rhodoferax sp. MLSD5-FHT05B10
CCCGCGTAGTTGGGCCCGCCGCCGCCCTCGGGCGTGACCCACACGATATTCTGCGTCGGGTCCTTGATGTCGCACGTCTTGCAGTGCACGCAGTTCTGTGCGTTGATCTGCAAGCGGTCGGTGTTGTCGTCGTTCTTCACGAACTCGTACACCCCGGCCGGGCAGTAGCGCGCCTCGGGACCAGCGTACTGGGCCAGGTTGATCTTCACCGGCACGCTGGCGTCCTTGAGCGTCAGGTGCGCCGGCTGGTTCTCCTCGTGGTTGGTGTTGCTGATAAACACACTGGAGAGGCGGTCAAAGGTCAGCTTGCCATCGGGCTTGGGGTAGACGATGGGTTTGCACTGGGCCGCCGGTTTCAGGTACTGGTGGTCAGCCTTGTCGCGGTGCAGCGTCCAGGGGATGTGCCCACGCAGCACGAAGTGCTCCAGGCCGTTCATCAGGGTGCCCACCGTCAGGCCGTACTTGAACCAGTTCTTGAAGTTGCGGTCCTTGTTGAGCTCGGTGTGCAGCCAGCTTTTCTCAAAGGCCTCGGGGTAGGCGAGCAGCTCGTCGTGCTGGCGCCCGGCCACCACGGCGTCATATGTGGCTTCGGCGCAGAGCATGCCGGTCTTGATGGCGGCGTGGCTGCCCTTGATGCGGCTGACATTGAGGTAGCCGGCATTGCAGCCCACCAGGGCGCCACCGGGGAACACGGTCTTGGGCAGGGAGTTGATGCCGCTGGCGTTGATGGCGCGTGCACCATAGGACAGGCGCTTGGCGGTGATCTCGCCCTGGGCGTTCTCGAAGTAGTAGCGCACGTTCGGGTGCGTCTTCCAGCGCTGGAATTCTTCGAACGGGCTCAGGTAGGGGTTCTCGTAGCCCAGGCCGGTGACAAAGCCCACGGCGACCTTGTTGTCCTCCATGTGGTACAGGAAGGCACCACCGTAGGTCTTGGCGTCCATGGGCCAGCCGGCGCTGTGCATCACAAAGCCGGGCTGGTGGCGGCTGGGGTCGATCTCCCACAGCTCCTTGATGCCGATGCCAAAGCTTTGCGGGTCGCGGCCTTCGTCGAGTTTGTATTTGGCGATGAGCTGCTTGCCCAGGTGGCCGCGCGCGCCTTCGGCAAACACGGTGTACTTGCCCAGCAGTTCCATGCCGAGCTGGAAGTTCTCGGTGGGCTCGCCGTCCTTGCCGATGCCCATGTTGCCGGTGGCCACGCCCTTGACGGAACCGTCGTCGTTGTAGAGCACTTCAGCGCCGGTGAAGCCGGGGAAGATTTCCACGCCCAGCGCTTCAGCCTGCTCGGCCAGCCACTTGGTCAGCGCGCCCAGGCTGATGATGTAGTTGCCGTGGTTGTGCGCAAACGGGGGCAGGAACATGTTGGGCACGCGAAAGCCCGACTTTTCGCTGAGGAAGGTGTAGGCGTCGTCGGTGACGGGCTGGTTCAGGGGCGCGCCGCGCTCTTTCCAGTCGGGAAAGAGTTCGGTCAGGGCCTGGGGGTCCATGATGGCGCCCGAGAGGATGTGGGCACCGGGCTCGGAGCCTTTTTCCAGCACGACGACGGAGACGTCCTGGCCTTTTTGAGCGGCCAGCTGCTTCAGGCGGATGGCGGTGGACAGCCCGCCGGGGCCGCCGCCGACGACGACAACGTCGTATTCCATCGCTTCACGGGGGCCGTACTGGGCCAGAATTTCCTCGTTGGTCATGGT
>NZ_JBXAFT010000020.1:0-836 GCF_058793415.1 Rhodoferax sp. MLSD5-FHT05B10
GAGCACATCCTGCTGGCCCGCCAGGTGGGTGTTCCCTACATCATCGTGTTCCTGAACAAGTGCGACATGGTCGACGACGCCGAACTGCTCGAACTCGTTGAAATGGAAGTGCGCGAACTCCTGGACAAATACGATTTCCCCGGCGACGCAACCCCCATCATTCACGGCAGCGCCAAGCTGGCCATGGAAGGCGACAAGGGCCCCCTGGGCGAACAAGCCATCATGAAGCTGGCCGATGCACTGGACACCTACATCCCCCTGCCCGAGCGCGCAGTGGACGGTGCCTTCCTGATGCCCGTGGAAGACGTGTTCTCCATCTCCGGTCGTGGTACCGTGGTGACCGGTCGCGTTGAGCGCGGCGTCATCAAGGTCGGCGAAGAAATCGAAATCGTCGGTATCGCTGACACCCAGAAGACCACCTGCACTGGCGTGGAAATGTTCCGCAAGCTGCTGGACCAGGGTCAAGCTGGCGACAACGTCGGTATCCTGCTGCGCGGCACCAAGCGCGAAGACGTGCAGCGCGGCCAAGTGCTGTGCAAGCCCGGCTCCATCAAGCCCCACACCCACTTCACCGGTGAGATCTACGTTTTGTCCAAGGACGAAGGCGGCCGTCACACCCCGTTCTTCAACAACTACCGTCCCCAGTTCTACTTCCGTACCACGGACGTGACCGGTGCGATCGAGTTGCCCGAAGGCAAGGAAATGGTCATGCCTGGCGACAACGTGTCGATCACCGTCAAGCTGATCAACCCCATCGCCATGGAAGAAGGTCTGCGCTTCGCGATCCGCGAAGGTGGCCGTACCGTGGGCGCCGGCGTGGTTGCCAAGATCATTGC